>CALADF010000043.1 GCA_937890835.1 uncultured bacterium | reverse complement strand
AAGAAGTTGGACTGGAAACTTTTGTTTCCAGTCCAACTATCGGGGCTCACTTCAAAAACCGGGACGCGCCGACATGCGCTTGCGCGAGGTTCGCTGCTATTCGAATTCGATGGTTCCGCAAGGTTTGGGGGTGAGGTCGTACAGAACGCGGCATATGCCGTCGACCTCGGATGCGATGCGGCCGCCGATCTTCTTCAGCAGCGCCCAGTCGAGCTCGGGCACCTCTGCGGTCATGGCGTCCACGGTGTTGACCGCGCGTATGAACGCGGGCCACTCGTACAAACGTTTATCGTCTTTCACGCCCGTTACGCGGAAGTCGGGCACGCTGACGAAGTACTGCCATACTTTGCCCTCGAGACCCGCAGCGGCGAACTCCTCGCGCAGGATGGCGTCAGCTTCGCGCAGCGCCTCCAGGCGATCGCGCGTAATGGCGCCCAGGCAACGCACGCCGAGGCCGGGGCCGGGGAAGGGCTGTCGCTCGACCATGCTCTCGGGAAGCCCGAGCTCACGGCCGATCACGCGCACCTCGTCTTTGAAGAGCAGTTTCACAGGCTCGCACAGCTCGAACTGCAGATCCTCGGGCAGGCCGCCCACGTTGTGGTGCGCTTTCACGCCGTCGGACTCGAGGATGTCGGGGTAGATGGTGCCTTGGGCGAGGAAGCTGACCTCGTCGCCAACCTTGCGCGCCTCCTCTTCGAACACGCGGATGAACTCGGCGCCGATGATCTTGCGCTTGGCCTCGGGCTCCTCGACGCCGGCGAGCAGATCGAGGAAGCGATCGGTTGCGTTCACGTAGACGAGGTTGGCGTCGAGCTGGTTCTGGAACACGTCGACGACCTGCTCGGATTCGCCCTTGCGCATGAGGCCGTGGTTCACGTGCACGCAGATGAGCTGACGCCCGATGGCCTTGATCAGCAATGCGGCGACAACGGAGCTGTCCACGCCGCCCGAAAGAGCCAGCAGCGCTTTCTTGTCGCCGATTTGCTCGCGGCATGCCGCCACCTGCTCCTCGATGAACGCCTGCGCCAGCTCGGGCGTGGTGATGCGCTGCATGTCGTCGGGACGCTTGTTGGGATCCATAGGACCGCTCCTTAGTAATCACGGGGGTTTTCTTCTGGCGAGATTATAGCGGATGACGCGCTCACGATTCATGGAGAGGACGTGCGTTTCGAGTCGATGCGCTTTTGCCCGGCGGAATCGGCATGCGCGCTTTCCTCGGCTTGCGCTGCGGTATACTCGTGCACATGATTACCGCATCTGTGATACTCGATATCCCCACTCAATCGCTCGACACGCCTTACACCTACGTCGTTCCCGATCATATGGTCGATGCCGAGGTGGGGTGCGCCGTGCTCGTCTCCTTCGGCAATCGCAAGGCCGTCGGCTTCATCGTCGCGATCGGCGAGGACGAAGCGCGTTCGGACGTTGGGGCGGATTTCACGCTCGAGAATCTGCTCGACGACGTCTCGGCGACGGCGAGGGGAAAGGTCGCCCGCTCCATCGGATCGCGCGGGGCGCTCGATTCGTTCGTCGCGTCCACCGAGGTCGCGGGCGTTCCGACGGCGGCCTCCGGTTACCAGGGGGCGCAGCCCGGCGACGGTGCTCAGATGCCGCTTCAGACTCATTTCGGCTTCGGCGCCCAGTACGAGGCGGCGAGCCCCGAAACGGGCTTTGCGCGAGAGCATGCCTCCAACATTAAGATCAAGCCGATCGAGCGCGTGCTCTCGAAGCCCTATTTCGATGAGGAGGGCGCTGCGTGCGCGAGTTTCCTCGCGCGTCGCTATCTCGCGCCGCTCTCGTCCTGCGTGCGCTTGTTCACCCCGCCGGGCGGCGTTGCGCGCATGGTTCGCTCGCGAGACGGTTCATGGCGCCTCGAGGAGCCTGCGGTGGGGGAGGTTGACGATCGCTGGGTGACGCTGGGACCCGCCGCCGAAGATTTCGCCCCGCGCAAGAACGCGGTCAAGCAGGCTGCGGTCGTCGAGGCTCTGCGTCGGGGCGATCTGCGCATGGCGGAGCTCTCCCTCGAGTTCGGCGCGGTTTCCTCCACGGTGAAGACCCTTGAGTCGAAGGGGGTCGTGCGTGTCGAGAGGAGAAGGCGGATGCGAGGCGCGGCGCTGCCGAGCGAGAAGGGCGTAGGTGCGGCTCTCGCGCCGAAGCCCCGTCTTACCGCAGGTCAATCCGAAGCGCTTTCTGTCGTGAACGCGTGCGTCGAGCGCGCGCAGGGGGAGGTCGTGCTGGTCGACGGCGTCACCGGCTCCGGTAAAACCGAGGTGTACCTGCAGGCGATCGAGGGCGTGCTTGCTCGCGGACGCAACGCCATTGTGCTCGTTCCCGAGATCTCCCTCACGCCGCAGACGGTCGCGCGATTTCGCGGTCGCTTCGGCGATGCGGTGGCGGTCATGCACTCGCGTATGAGCCAGGGGGAGCGCTATGATCAGTGGGATTTCGTGAAAAGCGGCGAAGCGCGCGTGGTGGTCGGTGCGCGCAGCGCTCTGTTCACGCCTATGAAAAACGTCGGACTGATCGTCATCGACGAGGAGCATGAGGGCTCCTACAAGCAGGACAGCGCTCCACGCTACGTCGCGCGCGATGTAGCCTCGTGGATGGTCGCCAGATCGGGGGGCGTGCTCGTGCTCGGCTCGGCGACGCCGTCCATCGAGTCTTTGCACGCGTGCGCGAAAAACCCGCTGTGGCATCAGGTGTCGCTCCCCGAGCGCGCGAACGGCAAGCCGCTTCCCGATGTCGAGATCGTGGACATGGCCGCGGAGTTCCACAACGGCTCCCGCGCGATGTTCTCGGGCAGGCTCACGCGCGCCCTCGGCGAGGAGCTCTCGCAAGGCCGCAAGGCTGTTCTGCTTCTGAACCAGCGCGGTTTCGCGAAGTTTTTGCTATGCCGCGACTGCGGTTTCGTGCCCGAGTGCCCGTCGTGTTCGACCTCGCTGACGTTTCACGAGCTGGGCAACAAGCTCGTCTGCCATCATTGCGGTTACGTGGTCGCCGCGCCGCCGGTGTGCCCCGAGTGCGCAAGCCCGTATTTGAAGAAGTTCGGAGCGGGCACGCAGCGTGTCGAGGCGGAGCTTCGCGCGCTGCTCGACTCGATGCCGGGAGTCGGGCCTGGCGTGCCCGTCGTTCGCATGGACGCCGATACCACGAAGGCGAAGGGGGCGCATCAGCGCCTGCTCGAGGAGTTCGCCCGGGCGGATGCCGCTGTTTTGCTCGGCACGCAGATGATCGCGAAGGGACTCGACTTCGACGACGTAACGCTGGTGGGCGTCATCAACGCCGACACTCAGCTGCATCTTCCCGATTACCGTGCGGGGGAGCGTACGTTCTCCCTCATCGAGCAGGTGGCAGGCCGGGCGGGCCGCGCGAGCTTGGCAGGGCGCGTTCTCGTGCAGACCTACGAGGCCGATTCGGTCGCCATTCGCGCGGCGGCCTCGTACAATCGCGCCCTTTTCCTTCGCCACGAGCTGCCGAAGCGCCGCGTGTTGGGCTACCCTCCTTATGCGCGGATGGCGAACGTGCTGGTGTGGGGGAGAAGCGAGGCGGAGGTGAGACGCGTCGCCGGGGAGCTGCACGCTCGCCTTGAGAAGACGGTGCGCGATGTGGCGGGGGATCGTTGGAGCGTGCTGCCCGCAGGTCCTTGCGTGATGGCGAAACTACGCGGAACATACCGTTGGCACATCGTGGTGAAATGTCCGCCGGAGGACGATATGTCGCTTGTTCTCGCCCGTTTGTTCCGTACGAGAAAACCCGACCGCGAGGTGAACGTGGCGGTCGACATCGATCCGAACGACTTGCTGTGATACGGAGGGCGTGCCGTTCGCGCTGATCGCGATGCCGTCAAACCGACCGGATTGCCCTGATGCTGCATCGTCGGTGGCGCCGATGGCAACGCTCCCGTCGCCCCGCCGTCCTAGGAGCGCTCATAGAAGCGCGAACCGGTCCATGAGCTCCTTGCGATTTGCGACGCCGAGCTTGGCGTACGCGGATTTGCAGGCGCTTTTCACGGTGCGCTCGCATACGCCGATTTTCTCCGATATCTCGCGCTGCGCGTAGCCCTCGAGCGTCATGAGCACGACATTGCGCTCCCTCGGCGTCAGATCGTAGCTATCGAGCTCGCGTTGATAGTAGCGGTGCACGGCGAAGTCGTCGCCGGAGTCGGATGCTCCCTTCTGGGAGGACGCGGCGGCCATGGGTTTCGCCTCCTTCGTTGTTTCGGCATAAGAGATGAATGATACATAATTATAGTAAAATAAGAATATATATATACAATTATATTTCGAAATTAGTATTATTTAGTCGCCGAAGGCTCCTGCGCTTCAGGGGGGTGCGGCTTACCGCTTGCGGTGTCGGGTGCGTGGCTGTGCGGTTTTCGGCGGCAAGCGCTTGCAGCATGATCTTTTCTCGCTTGGCGGGGCGTTTCGCTCGACGCGCGTTTTCCCGCCGGCTTCAGCCTGCCGTCATCGCCGATAACGCCCCGTAGTTCACGTTGAGCTTGATTTGCGGATCCGAAAAGTCATGTCTTGTGCATGACGGCCGCAAGGTGTATCCTAATTCACTGAATCTTTGCGCCCATAATGGCGAAGCTATGCCATAGGGCGTCCTTCGTAGAAAGGAAGATCGCGTGGCAAAGGCCTCATCCAAGAAATCTACGCAAGCATCTGAAGAAATCGAGAACAGCATTGTCGACGAGTTGGCCGACGATGACGAAGCTCAAGACATCGAGCCTTCCGCCGTGGAGACGATCGAATCGAATTCCGACACGCTTTCCGAGGATAAGATAGAAGCGGGCATCGACAGCGACGAGGATCTGCTTGAGGGCATTCCCGAGGAGGAGCTCAAGGCCACCGTCGACGTCGCGCTGCCGAAGGTCAGCACGCGTGCGAAGCCGCGTGCGCGCAAACGCAACGCCGATGCGAACGTCACCATGCTCACCGGAGACCCCGTCCGCATGTACCTGAAGGAGATCGGCAAAGTTCCGCTGCTCACCGCCGCGGAGGAGATCGATCTCGCCATGAAGATCGAGGCGGGCGTGGCCGCTACCGAGGAGCTTGAGCGTGCCGAGGAGGAGGGCGTCGAGCTCGAGCGTCGCGAGAAGCGCCGCCTCACCCGTGTCGAGCAGGTGGGGTTCGATGCCAAGCAACAGCTCATCGAGGCCAACCTTCGCCTGGTCGTCTCCATTGCGAAGCGCTACGTCGGCCGCGGCATGTTGTTCCTCGACCTCATCCAGGAGGGCAATCTCGGCCTTATTCGCGCGGTGGAGAAATTCGACTACACCAAGGGCTTCAAGTTCTCCACGTACGCCACCTGGTGGATCCGTCAGGCGATCACGCGCGCTATCGCCGATCAGGCGCGCACCATCCGCATTCCGGTGCATATGGTGGAGACCATCAACAAGCTCGTTCGTATCCAGCGTCAGCTTCTGCAGGAGCTTGGTCGCGAGCCCACCCCGGAGGAAATCGGCAAGGAGATGGGCCTTCCCGCCGAGCGCGTCCGCGAGATACAGAAGATCTCGCAGGAGCCGGTGTCTCTCGAAACCCCGATTGGCGAGGAGGAAGACTCCCAGCTCGGTGACTTCATCGAGGACGACGCCGCCGTGGTGCCTCCCGATGCCGCTTCGTTCAGCATGCTCCAGGAGCAGCTCGGTAAGGTGCTCGAAGGGCTTGCCGAGCGCGAGCGCAAGGTCATCAGCTTGCGTTTCGGCCTCGAGGACGGGCATCCGCGCACGCTCGAGGAGGTCGGGCGCGAGTTCGGCGTCACGCGCGAGCGCATTCGCCAGATCGAGAGCAAGACGCTTGCCAAGCTGCGTCATCCCTCCCGTTCGTCCAAGCTGAAGGACTATCTGGAGGATTAACGATTTGCGACGTGACGGCGTTTCGTCGGTGAACGGTCCCGCGTTGGCCGCGAAGCATTCGACTTGCTCCTTGCGGGCATTCGGTTGCGTCGACGGCTTCGCGGGGCTTTTGAATGCACGGGGTCGAGCGGAAGTCTCGATCACTTGCGGGCAGGTGCTCGCTCGGATTTGTTATGGGGAACGCGCATGGATGCAACGAACATAGAATTTTTCGCAAGCTGCCTGGTGGGGGTCGAGCAGGCTCTCGCCGCTGAGCTGAAACGTCTTCGCGTTCGACACGTGCGCCCCTTGCACGGCGGCGTGGCGTTTTTCGGGTGCCCCATCGATGCCGAGCGCGTGTGCCTATGGTCGAGGGTCGCCTCTCGCGTGACGGCGGTCGTCGGTCGCGTGAACGCAGGCGATGCCGATCTTATGTACGCGGGCGCGTACGACTTGCCGTGGGAGGAGGTCGTCGCTCCTGGGGCGAAGCTGGCGGTGCGCGCTCACGGCATCAACCCCGAGCTGCGCAACACTCAGTTCACCGCCTTGAAGGTGAAAGACGCGATTTGCGATGCTTTGCGTTCCCGCACGGGTGCGCGTCCGGATATCGATGCCGACAACCCTGATGCGCTCATCGAAGTGCGCGTTCGCGAGAACCGCGCGACCATCACCTTCGACGTTTCGGGGGAGTCGCTGCATCGCCGATCGTACTTCGACGCGAAAGACGAAGGCGACGCCGTCTTGTCCTGCGCTCATGCGGCCGCGCTTCTCGAAACCGTCGGCGCCCCCGAGAAGCTGCGCGCGGGGTGGTGCTTGGTCGATCCCGCGTGCCTGGTGGATTTCACGCTTTGCGAGGCTGCGGGCATCGCCGCCGATCAGGCCCCGGGGCTCTTGCGCGAGCGGTGGGGTTTCAACGGCTGGGCGATGCATGACGAAAAGGCGTGGGAGGATGCTCTCGCCGATGCGGACGAGCGCTTCGAGGCGGGTCTCTCGCAGCTTATGCGCGAGTGCAAGGTAAGCGATTCCGCCAGCCTGCCGAATCCCGATCGCGTTCGCATCGCGGGTCTGGCTCCTTCTCGCGGTTCGGTCGCGCGTGCCCGCAGACATCTTCGCAACGCTCGTTTGTCGGCGTTCGTGAGGATCGAATGCTCAACAGATCAGGATTTCGGCGAGGATCTGGCGATCGTCGCGCGCACGGCGAAGCGACGTCACGGCGCGGCTGTTCTGGTCTGTCACGTTTCGGCTGCCGATAGCTCGGAAGATGAGGCGTATGCGATGTTCCGCGCCTCCCGTTTCATGTCGGCCGTCAGGCACGCCCTGCCAGGTTCCGTGTTCGGGCTTGTGGATGACCGTGGCGTGTCGTCGCGCTTCAACGACAAACCTTCATTCGACGAGCGCGTAGGCTCGGGACGGATCGAGACGCGCATGCAGGTTTTCCAGGAGGCTTCGTCCTGTCAAGTTGAGCTGCGTCTTCCCAATCCCGAAGGGGGTCCCGATATCCCGGTTGAGGTGAACGAGGCTAAGTCCGAGCAGTTCGCGGCTCGGTTGCGCAAGGTGGCCCGCGAGCGTAGGAAATGGGCTCAGGCGGAGGGTGTTTCGTGCTACCGCGTCTACGACGCCGACCTTCCCGAGTATAACGCCGCCATTGACGTTTACGAGGGCGCGGGCGTCGACGAGGGCGCGACATTCGTGCACATCGCCGAATACCAGGCTCCCTCCTCGGTCGATACGCTCACGGCGCGGCGCCGTTTCGAGGATTTGCTTGTGCTGACGCCGGCGGTGCTCGGCGTCCGTCCCGGGTTCGTTTACTCGAAGGTCCGCTCCCGCTCGCGCGGTGGGTCGCAGTATCGGGATGCGGGTAAGCGCTCGTTCGTCACGCATACGACCGAAGAGGGCCTGCTGTTCGAAATCGACCTGGCGGGCTACCTGGACACGGGGTTGTTCCTCGACCATCGCATCACGCGTCGAATCGTCGGGGAGATGGCGCGCGGTAAGCGTTTCCTCAACTTGTTCGCCTATACGGGCGCTGCGACCGTTCACGCGGCCGCCGGCGGGGCGGAGTCCACCACGACGGTCGACTTGTCCCAAACCTACCTTGATTGGGCGCAGCGCAACATGCGTCTCAACGGGTTTCGGTGCGAAGGCGCGCCTGTCGATGGGAGGCGCGGCTCGCGTGACGGGCGGACTTCGGGACGAGAGCGCCGCGCTGAGCATGAGTTCGTGCGCGCGGACGTCATGCCGTGGATCGTCGATGCTCGTCGTCAGGGCAGGCAGTTCGATTTGATATTCGTCGACCCGCCGACGTTTTCCAATTCCAAGGCGATGGGGCGTCGTACCTGGGATGTCCAGCGCGACCACGTCGAGTTGTTGGTGGGCGTCTCCCGCTTGCTCGCGCGCGGGGGCGAGGCGGTGTTTTCCTGCAACCTGCGCTCGTTTAAGCCCGACTACGACGAGCTTACCCGTCTCGGGGTCGAGTTGACCGAAATCACGCAAGATACGATCCCGCATGATTTCGAGCGCAACGCGCGCATTCATCGCTGCTACCTGCTGCGGCGCGTGCGACCGCGATAAAGGCTCGCCGAATTTGACACATGGTGCATTCGTGAAAAACACGGTTTGCAACCCTTGTCAATATTTGGTTCATTTGGTAGTATACCGTTTTGTGCGTTTAATGAAACGAGTTACGAGTGACGCTCGTCGCTCGCGCTATAGAAGGAGAAAGTCATGGCAGTACCTAAGCGTAAAATGGGCCGCGCCCGCACTCATGCTCGTCGTAGCATCCACGACAAGATTGCAGCTCCCTCTCGTTCCGTTTGCCCGCAGTGCGGTGAAGTGAAGCTTCCGCATCGCGTTTGCGGCAACTGCGGTTTCTACAAGAACCGCGAGGTCATCGAGACCGAGTAAAGCAGCGGCATCTTAGCCATTCGGCTTTCCTCAAGCCTCCTCGCATGCTCAGCGGATGCTCGGCATGTCAGGGGGCTTTTTGGGTATACGCCCGTTTTGGCGAAGTGGACGTGATCTTTGGGTTTTGTCGGGTGCTTGATCCGCGTGGCCTCGTCGAACGTCTCAATCGTTTAATCTATTCGAAACAAAATGCGTCCATGCGTTTGTTCGCGGCGTGCTGCGGCGGTCAGACCCATGGGCTCACGTGCTTGAATCGTGCATAAGGAGTACATGTGGCTGAACCAGTAACGCTCACCGTCGACGCTATGGGCGGAGACAATGCGCCGGATGTGGTGCTCGAAGGCGCCGCTATGGCTCTTTCGGCTGACCCCGATCTTCAAATCATCTTGTGCGGGCCGCAGGAGGTGGTCGCTCCCTTCGCGAGCGCTCACGACCGTTGCGCTGCGCAGGTCACGAGCGAGGTGATCGAGATGGGCGAGCATCCTGCTCAGGCGGTGCGCTCGAAGAAGGATTCCTCCATCGTGGTGGGGTGCCGTCTGGTGAAAGAGGGGAGGGCCGAGGGCTTTTTCTCCGCAGGGTCGACAGGCGCCTGCCTTGCGGCGGCGACGTTGGTTATGGGGCGTGTGAAGGGTGTCAAGCGCCCTGCGCTCGGCCAGGTCATCCCCGCTTACGAAAAGCCCACGTTGCTGGTCGATGTAGGCGCGAACGCCGACTGCAAGCCGGAGTACCTCGTTCAGTTCGCCCAGATGGGCGTCATCTACATGAGCAAGATCATGAACGTCGCCTCGCCCAAAGTCGGTCTGCTCAACATCGGCGCGGAGGAGACCAAGGGCAACGCCGCTGCGCTCGATGCCTACGAGGCTCTTTCGCGAGAGGTTCCCGAGTTCGCGGGCAATTGCGAGGGCGGTGACCTTCTGGCGGGGTCTTTCGACGTCGTGGTGTGCGATGGTTTTTCGGGAAACG
The DNA here is from genome assembly GCA_937890835.1 of uncultured bacterium. Classification (GTDB taxonomy): domain Bacteria; phylum Actinomycetota; class Coriobacteriia; order Coriobacteriales; family Eggerthellaceae; genus CALADF01. The sequence goes on along the minus strand of CALADF010000043.1, from coordinate 129,336 downwards.
TTTGCCTGAAGACCATCGAGGGAACCTCGAAGACCCTCTTCAAGTACCTGAAGGACGCGTTCCTCTCGTCGCTTAAGACCAAGATCGGCGCGGTTCTCTTGAAGAGCGACCTTTCGGCGTTGAAGGCCAAGGTCAGCCCCGATACGTACGGGGGCACGCCTCTGCTCGGCGTCAAGGGCGCATGCATCGTCGGGCACGGCTCGTCGAATGCGCTCGCCGTCAAAAACGGAATCCTCGCCGGCGCCCGTACGGTTCGGTCGCACGTGTCGGAGGTCATAGCGGATACGGTCGCCCTGGGCGCGGGAAGCGCGCGGGATGCGGTTGAGGCGGCAGCGCAGGGGGGTGATGCTCGATGACGAAGGCGGATGGCGTTCTGTCCGAGGAGCAGAGCCGAAAGCTCGCCCGCGCGGAGGAGATCATCGGATACCGTTTCAAGCGAGAGCAGCTCATCCTCTCCGCTATCACGCATCCTTCCGCCACTGAAGGCAAGGCGGTCAAATACTCGTACGAGCGCCTCGAGTTCCTCGGCGACTCCATTCTCGGAGCCATCGTCGCCTCGACGGCGTTTCACCGCTTTCACGAGATCGACGAAGGCGGCTTGACGCGTATCAAGGTGGCGCTCGTCTCGGGTGCGAGCTTGTCCTCGGTTGCCGAGAAGCTCGGTTTCGCCGACGTCATCGTCTTCGGATCGTCGGAGACGGGCACGGGAAAGCGCGGGCTTCACTCTGCTCTCGAAAACGTCTACGAGGCGGTCGTCGCCGCGCTGTACCTCGACGGGGGGATCGAGGTGGCGACCGAGTTCGTCACGCGCACGCTCATCCCTCGCATGTCGCTCGACTTGGCAAAAGAACCCGAGAACCCGAAAAGCGCCTTGCAGGAGCGTCTTCAGGAAGACGGTATCACGCCGACGTACAAGCTCATTGAAACGCAGGGCCCGCCTCATGACCGCACGTTCGTCGCGCAGGTGTACGCCGGCGAGCAGGGGCTTGCGCGCGGAACCGGGCGCACGAAGAAGGAGGCCGAGAGCCAGGCCGCGAAGACCACGCTCGCCCGTTTGAGCGAGTTCTTCGGACTGGGTCAGACGCCCGAGCAGAAGGCGGAGAAGGAGGCTGCCGCGAAGCAGGCGCGTGCCGACAAAGCCGCCGCCAAAGCCGAGCGGGACGCCGCTGCGCGTCAGGCGAAGGAAGCCAAGGCGAGGGAGAAGCGCGACCGCCGCGAGGCCGCTCGTAAGAAGCAAGATTAGGATCGTCCGCCCATGTATCTCAAGTCTTTGGTGCTGAAGGGTTTCAAGTCGTTCGCGGATCGCAGCGCTTTGACTCTCGAGCCCGGCATCACCGCAATCGTCGGGCCGAACGGCTCGGGCAAATCCAACATCTCCGACGCCGTTCTGTGGGTTCTCGGCGAGCGTAATGCGAAGCATTTGCGCGGTCAGGCGATGGAAGACGTCATATTCGCGGGGTCGTCGGCTCGTAAGGCGACGGGTATCGCCGAGGTGGATCTTGTCCTCGATAATTCCGATGGCACGTTGCCCGTCGACTACGACGAGGTCGCCATCACGCGCCGCATGTATCGTACGGGCGAGAGCGAATACCTCATCAACGGCACGGTGGCGCGGCGCATGGACGTGCTCGACATCTTGCACGACTCCGGACTGGGCACGGGCACGCATTCGATTATCTCCCAGGGTTCTCTCGACTCCATCCTGCAATCGAAGCCCGAGGACCGCCGCGCTCTCATCGAGGAGGCGGCTGGCGTTCTCAAGCATAAGCAGCGGAAGGCGAAAAGCGAGCGGAAGCTCGCTTCCATGGATCAGCACCTCGAACGGGCGCGAGACGTCGTGGCCGAGGTGTCGCGCCAGCTCGGACCGCTCGAGCGCAAGGCGAGGAAGGCGCGCACGTTTCGCGAGCTTTCCGTCGAGCTCGCCGATGCGAAGTTGAGACTCTCCGTTGACGATCTCAGAAAACTGCAGATGAAATGGGCTGCTTCGCAGGAGCTCGAGGCCGCGCTCGTCGCCGAGCTCGATGCCAAGCGCACGGCGATCGATGAGGCCGAGGCGGCTGTCGAGCAGTTGCAGGAGCGCATTCGCCGCGAGAGCCTCGATGCGGGTGAGCTGAGCCGCCGGCATCGTCAGGCGTCAGCGGCTGCGGAGCGCCTCGATTCGGCTGCTCTGGTCATCCGCGAGCGACGTCGCTCTGCTGCGACGCGTGCGGGCGAGATCGAGTTGGCCCTCGAGTCGGCGAAGGCGAAGAGGGCCCAGGCGGAGTCGGATCTCCTTCATGCTGAGACCTCGCTTGAGGAGGTGAGAGCTGCGCGTGCGGCCGCCGATGAGCGTGTCGAGGCGCTGACGCGCGCTCAGCGCGAAGTTAACGATAAGCGGGGCAGTCTCGAGCGCGAGGCTTCCGCTCTCGGCCGTGACAGCCGCAGCCTCGAAGCCCGCATCGACGTCGCGCGTCGCAAGCACGCGGAGATGCAGGAGGCGCTTGCCAACGGGTTGGCCCACATGAAGGTGGTCGAAGGCCATGCGGCGGAGCTTGAGCTGCAGCTAACGCGCGCCGTGGGGGATGCCGAGGGACTTTCGGCCGAAGCCGCTCGTGCGGCGGTTGCGCTCGCGGAAATAGAAGGTAGGGAATCCGAGGCGCGCAAGCGCGTCGGTTCATGCTTTCAGGCTCGTGAGGCGGCGCGCGTCGCGCTCGACGAGGCGCGCGATGCCGAGAGGGCTCTTTCCGCGCAAATTCGAACTCTCGAGGAGCTTGAGCGGGCGAGCGCGTCGGCTGCGGGCCCCGCGCGCGCATGGCTGTTCGACCATCGAGCCGAGCTTTCTCTCGCACTCGAGCCTTTATCGCATGTCGTGCGTGCGGAGCAGGGCTTTGAGTCTCTTGTGGAGACGCTCCTCGGCTCCGATGTGGCGATGCTGATCGTCGATGACGCGCTCAGCGCGTCTGCGGTGGCGCGCTCTTTGTCCGAGTCCTCAGAAGAGGGCGAGGTGTCGTTGATACTGCGCGGTGACGACGGGGGCTTATCGGGTGCCTCCGCGCGTGCGCGCGCCTACGTGCGCACTTCGACGAGCTATGCGCTCATCGACAAGCTCGAGTACCCCGACGAGTACGTGCGCGCCGTCGACGCCATTCTCGGCGATATCGTGGTGTGCTCGTCCCTTGACGAGGCCCTTTCCCTTCATGGGCGCGACGAGCTTGGTTTGAGGTTCGCCACGGTCGAAGGGTCTTGCGTGTGGCCTTCGGGGAAGGTGACGCTCGGTTCCGCCGTCGTCGAGGAATCAGAGGGGGTTCTCGCGCGCGTGCGTCGTATCGAGGAGTTGCGCCGCGAGCTTGCGTCGGCGAGCGAGGTCAGCGCATCGGCTCAATCAGCGGCGTCTCGCGCGGAGGATGATCTGCGGGAGTCGCAGGCGGCGAGCCTCGACCTCAGTCAAAAGCTCGCCACGCTGCGGGGCAACGCCGAGGCGGCTCGCTCGCAGGCCGATCGCGCTGAGGAGAAACTCGCGTCCGTTCGCCGCGAGCTCGAGGACGTGAGGCGCCGCAAGGCGGATGCGGAGGCCGTCGTCGCCGATGCGCGGCCTAGCGTCGAATCCTTCGAGAAGCAGGCGCGCGAGCTGCAAGGCGAGCTCGAACGGGCGAAGGCGAAGCAGGAGGAGATTCTCGCTTCGCTCGCCCCGCTTCGCCGGGACAACCATCGTCTCAGCGACGAGCTTGCCGAAGCGAAGCTCGAGGCGGCTAAGCTCGCCGAGCGCGATACCTACACCGCTCGTGTTCGCGATGCGCGCAAACGCGATCTGGAGCAACTCGATCGCAGTAGCAAGGAATCGACCGATCTGCTGGCTGCGAAGAAAGCGTCGGCGGCTCGTCTCGCCCCGCTTCTCGCGTTGTTCGATGAGCTGTCGGATTCGTCGCGTCGATGGACGCGTGATCTCGAGGATCGGGCCGCAGCTGCTCAGGATTCTTCCGCCGGGCTTCATGAGCTCGTCACCGCAGCCCGCAACGCGGCTCGTGGCGTTCACGAGGAGTTCGACGCTCTCAACGAGAAGCTCGGCTCCGCTCGCGTCGAGAAGGGAAGGCTCGAGCTGCAGGTCGAAACGGCGGTTAACGTCATCGTCGACGAGTGCGGCACTCCGCTCGAGTCCGCGCTCGCCCTTCCCGAGCTCGAGGATCGCTCCGGGCTCGAGGACGCGGTGTTTCGGCTCAACCGCCGTATCGCCAACTTGGGCACGATTAATCCAGACGCCGCCGAGGAATTCGACGAGCTTAAGGGGCGTTACGACTACCTGGCGGGGCAGCTTGCCGACCTCGATTCGGCGCGTAAATCGCTCGCGAAGATCAACCGCGTGATCGATGCGCGCATGAAAGAGGATTTCGTTCGAACCTTCGAGCAGGTGAACGGCTATTTCCAGGAGATATTCTCGACGTTGTTCCCCGGCGGTTCGGCGAGTTTGTCGCTGGTCGACCCTGACGATCTGGAGAACACCGGGGTTGAGGTGAACGCGCAGCCCGCAGGCAAGCGCATCACGAAGATGATGCTCATGTCGGGTGGCGAGAAGTCGCTCACGGCGCTCGCTCTTCTGTTCGCCGTGTATCGCACGCGCTCGACGCCGTTTTACATCCTCGACGAGGTCGAGGCGGCGCTTGATGACACCAACCTGCGTCGTCTCGTCTCCTATATCGACAAGCTGCGCGACGAAACGCAGCTGATCATGATCACGCATCAGCGTCGCACGATGGAGATGGCGGATGTCCTGTTCGGCGTCTCGATGCAGGCGGACGGCGTCACCAAGGTGATCAGCCAAAAGCTCGAAGGCGCTCTGCGCTACGCCGAGTAAGTGCTTGCGAATTCGTTGCGGTACAATCTTTCGAACGCGGCGGGATTCGCCGACGGTATGAGAACACGACGGAGATGACGGAGAGAAAATGGGGTTCTTCGATAAGATCAGCGCGGGCTTGACCCGCTCGCGCGATAAATTCAAAGAGTCGATGAACGTTCTGCTCGATCGCGGGCCGAATCTTGACGAGGATTTTTGGGAGGGTCTCGAGGAGACGCTTATTTTGAGCGATATCGGCGGAGCCGCCGCGTTCGATATCGTCGAGAACCTCCGGGATCGTGCGACGCGCATGGCCCTGCCTGACGCTTACGCCGTGCTCGACCTGCTGAACGAGCAGATATCCGCCACGTTCACCGAAGGCGGCGGGGAGATTCTCGGCGAAGCGCCCGCGCTCGTCTTGTTCGTCGGCATCAACGGCACGGGGAAGACCACTACGGTCGGCAAAATCGCCAAAGAGCAGACCGACCTGGGGCGCAACGTCATCCTCGGTTCCGCCGACACGTTCCGCGCCGCCGCCATCGAGCAGCTCGAGGTGTGGGCGCGCCGTGCCGGCGTCGAGATGGTCACGCGCGAGCGTGGAAGCGATCCTGCCAGCGTGTGCTACGACACCATCGAGCGTGCCGAGGCGGCAGGATCTGACTTGGTGCTCATTGACACGGCGGGACGTCTGCACACCTCGGCTGACCTCATGCGAGAGCTCGAGAAGGTCGTGACGGTGGTTCGCAAGCGATCGAGCATTCCCGTTTACACCGTGCTCGTCATCGACGCGACCACCGGTCAAAACGGCCTGCAGCAAGCGCGTGAGTTCAACCGCGCGCTTGAACTCGACGCGCTCATCGTCACCAAACTCGACGGCACCGCCAAAGGCGGCATCGCGCTAGCGGTATCCCACGAGCTCAAGTTGCCCATCATCAAGATCGGCGTCGGCGAGGGGATCGACGACCTGCGCGATTTCGACGCGCGCGATTTCGCGAGCGCTCTCATCGGCGATTTCGACGAGCGCTTCGACGAGGATGAGGCTCGCATTACCGGCGAAAACGCCAAAGAGGCCGCGATGGGCGCGGGCGAGCGTCGACGCGACGTGATCGAGGGCACGCCCGCACGGCGGGCGGGGGAGGGCGAATCTGCCGATGACGTACGTGCCCGGGACGCGGCGTCGGGGGTTTCCCTCGTCGATGAGGCGAAGGGTGATGTCCGCGACGAAGACGGCGTCGATGGCGACAGCTTGAACGAAAGCGGCGTTTCGGACGCGCTCGCTTTCGATGTTGCTGCAGGCGTTGACGATGCGCGTGCTCACGAAGACCCGGCGGGCGCTGCTGCGGACGATACGGTCTCGTTCACCGACGACGAACTCGCCGAGCTTGCTTTGGCGGCTGGGGAGAACGACGATTCCGATGCGCCGGAGGAATCTTGCGATGAGGAGCCTCCGCGAAAGAAAAAGCATTTCTGGGAGAGGTGGCGATAGCGTGGAAATCCGCGCATTCGAAAAGGGTGATCTTGACCGGATGGTCGAGATTTGGAACGAGGTCGTCAGGGCGGGGGATGCGTTCCCCCAGACCGATGAGCTCGATGAGGATCAAGCTGCCGATTTCTTCTCGGCGCAAACGCGCACGGCGGTCGCCGACGACGACGGTCGCGTGGTGGGACTCTATATTCTTCACCCGAACAACGTCGGTCGCTGCGCCCATACGGCCAACGCCAGTTACGCGGTCGATCCATCGGTTCGAGGGAAGGGGCTGGGGCGAGCGCTCGTGCAGGACTCCCTTGATCACCTGGAGGAGTGCGGGTTTCGCGGGCTTCAATTCAATGCGGTGGTCGCGAGCAACGCGGGCGCGATTCATCTGTACGAGAGCCTCGGCTTTCATCGTGTCGGCGTTATCCCCGGAGGATACTTCAACGGAGAGGGCGTGTACGAGGATATGATCATCTTCTACCATGCTGCTCCGGAGAACGCGTGATCTTGATTATTGCTCTGGCCCGGCACAGCCGGGCCTTTCTTTTTTCAGACGAATTTGGAGGCGGAAATGCTCTCTTCTCAGGAAGCCCTCGAACGCTTGGCTTATGGCAACCATGATTTCCTCACGCTTCGACAGCACGAACTCGATACGTCGCTTGAGAGAATAACCGAGTTGTTCGAATACGGGCAGAGTCCGTTCGCCATCGTCTTGACATGCTCGGATTCACGCGTGGTTCCCGAGCATATGTTCATGGCGAGCCTCGGGGATTTGTTCACCATTCGCGTGGCGGGAAACGTGGTGGGTCCAAGCGAGCTCGCGAGCGCCGTGTACGCATGCGAGCATCTTCATGTCAAGCTTCTGCTGGTTTTGGGCCACACGCATTGCGGAGCCGTCGGTGCGGCGATGGAGGGGGGTGTGACGGGTTGCGTGTCCGCCATCACCGATCGTATCGCGGAGGCCATCGGGGATGAGCGCGATCCTTACCTTGCCACCGTTCTCAACGTGCATGCGAGCATGAGGGCGCTTGCCGAAAACCCCGAGCTGGCAAGTCTTGCGCGTGAGGACGGTCTCGAGATCCACGGGGCCGTCTACCATACCCATTCGGGAAAAGTCGATTTCCTCGACGAAGTTGATTTTGCCGGAAAGCGCTGACCTCGCTCAGGCCTTCGCGACCGTACCGACGGCGGAGGATCCCGTCGCGTCGTCTTCGGGGGTCCGCCGGGTCGCCTTCGGGGCTTTCGTCGCTATCGCGGTCTTTCGTGGGATAATTGCGCCGACTTCGCCGCCCCGATGCTTCGCTTGTCGCCTACGATATAATTCGTAAGATGGAATAACGCGAACTACCTCGTTGAGGAGCAACTAATTATGCTAGAGAATCTTTCCGAGCGCCTTCAGGGCATTTTCTCGGGTCTGAGGTCCAAGGGGCGCCTGACCGAGGACGATATCAACGCCGCTATGCGCGAGATTCGCCTTGCCTTGCTCGAGGCGGACGTCAACTTCAAAGTGGTCAAGGCTTTCGTCTCCCGTACGAAGGAGCGCTGCCTCACCGCCGAGGTGCTCGATTCGCTCACGCCCGCGCAAAACGTCGTGAAGATCGTGCTCGACGAACTCACCGAGCTGCTCGGTCGCACGGACTCGCGTTTGGTCTTGTCGAGCCGCATCCCCAACGTCATCATGCTCGTGGGTCTTCAGGGCTCGGGCAAGACGACTGCGGCGGCGAAGCTCGCGTACCGTCTCAAGCAGGAGAATCACTCCCCGTTGCTCGTCGCCTGCGACGTGTACCGCCCCGCAGCGGCCGACCAGCTCGCAACCCTCGCGGGCGAGATCGGCGTGCGGGTGTATCGCGGCGACGGCCAAGACCCGGTTCGCATCGCTCAGGAAGGCGTGCAGGACGCCATCGACTCCCTGCGCGATGTGGTCATCATCGACACGGCGGGTCGATTGCACGTCGACGAGGACATGATGGCTGAAGCGGAAGCTATCAAGGCGGCCGTCAAGCCCGATCAGATCCTCATGGTGGTCGACGCGATGACCGGCCAGGACGTCGTCAACGTGGTGGAGGCGTTCGCCGAGCGCGTCGACTTCGACGGCGTCATCATGTCGAAGATGGACGGCGATGCGCGCGGCGGCGGCGCGCTATCGGTTCGCGAGGTGACGGGTAAGCCCATCAAGTTCATCTCGTCGGGGGAGAAGCCCGATTCTCTCGAGCAGTTCCATCCCGATCGCATGGCCAAGCGCATCCTCGGCATGGGCGACGTCATCTCGCTCATCGAGAGCGCCGTCAAGGTCCAGCAGGAGGAGCAGGAGGCGGTCGAGGCCGAGCGCATGGCGCGCGGACAGCTCACGCTCGATGACTTCATCACCATGAACCGGCAGGTTCACAAGATGGGGGGCATCTCCAAGCTCATCAGCGCGCTTCCCGGCGGAGACAAGGCCCTCGGCAGCGGTCAGGTGGACGAGGGGGCGCTTGACGACATGGAGGTCATCATCAACTCCATGACCAAGGAGGAGCGCGCCAAACCAGAGATCCTCAACGGCTCGCGTCGAGCGCGTATCGCCGCCGGTGCGGGCGTTTCGGTGACTGAGGTGAACCAGCTCATCAAGAAGTTCAACGAGACCAAGAAGATGGTCAAGAAGATGATGGGCACGATGGATCAGCAGCAGCTGTCGAAGAAGGGCAAGAAGGGCAAAGGGCGTCGCAAGCGCGCATTGCCCGGCATGGGTGGTATGTCGATGTCGGATTTGCGCAAGATCCAGGAGATGATGGAGCGCTAGGCCGATTCAGCATCGGGATGCGCGCTTTTGTGACGTTTGGGGTGCATTCCCGCCGTCGAATGCGGTATTTCGATGCTCTGAATGGGTAACGTGGTGCAATCGCTTGCAAATTCGCTCGTTTATCCGTAATATAAGCAATTGCTGTTTTCGCTGCACTGCGTGAGCAGTGCTGCATATATGAAATGTTTGAATTTAGAAGGAGTCACACTTCATGGCTGTCAAGATCCGCCTCGCTCGCCATGGCGCAAAGAAGCGCCCGTACTACCGCATCGTCGTCGCTAACGCCAGCGCTCCCCGCGATGGCCGCTTCATCGACGAGGTCGGACGTTACAACCCCTGCACCGATCCCGCTATGATCAAGTTCGATCTCGAGAAGGTCGACAAGTGGATCGCCAACGGCGCTCAGCCCACCGATACGGTCGCTCGTCTGCTGAAGATTGCCCGCGAGGACGCGTAACCATGTCTGCTTTGACGGAGGATCTCGCAGGTCTGGTTGACGCGGTCGTCCGTCCCCTCGTCGAGGTCGAGGAAGAACTCGACATCGCGGCGGAGGAAACCGAAGACGGTGTCGTCTTGGTTGAGATCCATGTGAGCGAAGGGGACGTCGGCAAGGTCATCGGCCGACAAGGTCGTGTCATCAAGGCCATTCGCACACTCGCGCGCGCTGCTGCGTCGCGAGAGGGCAAGCAGGTGGAAGTGGAGCTTGCCGAGTAAATGAGCGATTGGATTGATGTCGCCGTTTTGGCTCATACCAAAAATCTCAACGGGGGGCTCGTCGCACGTAGCGCGTCGGGCCTTTCCCTTTTGCTGGACGAGGGCATGGCCGTCGCCTTAGTGCCTCCTGTCCTCGATGCGCCTCGCAACGTCACCGTCGCATCAGTTGATCTTCGCAAAGACAACGAAGGTCTGGTGTTTTTCAACGAAGTCGAGGATGCGCGCACGGCCGAGATGCTCGTCGGATGTCATTGCCTCGTTCCGAAAACCGATGTTGAAGAGGAGATGCTCGCGCTCGAGCAGTTTCTCGTGTCGTGGGAAGGTTGGAGGGCGATCGACGAGCAGGCAGGCTTCGAGGGCGAGGTCGTCTCCGTCGAAGATCGTCCTGCTCAATCTCTGCTCGTCCTGCGTCGCGTTGACGGCTCGGAGGCCTACGTTCCTTTAGTCGACGAATTCGTCGCCGAGGTCGATGAGGACGAGCGCTGCATCTATCTTACCTGCCCTGCAGGCCTGTTCGACTTGTAAGGATCGACGCATGTTTATCGAGACGCTCTCGACGTTCCCCCATATGTATGACTCGGTCATGGGCTCCTCGATGATGAGCATCGCGCAGCGCAAGGGGATCATGAAGTTCGTCGCGCATGATCTGCGTGACTGGACGCACGATCGTCATCGCACGACCGACGACGATCCTTACGGCGGTGGTGCCGGTCTCGTTATGAAGTGCGAGCCGATTTTCGAGGCCGTCGACGATCTGTTCGCGCGCGAGGATCTTGCCTCGACGCGCGAGAAAGCCAAGATTGTTTTTCTGGCGCCGCAAGGCCGCACGTTCGATGATGCGTATGCGACCGAGCTCGCCTCATGCGATCACCTTCTGTTCATCTGCGGTCATTACGAGGGCATCGACGAGCGCGTTTACTCGCTTGCCGATGAGGTTATCTCGCTGGGCGATTACGTCCTCACCTCCGGCGAACTCGCGTCGATGATCGTCATTGACGCGGTGGTGCGCAAGCTTCCCGGCGTTCTGGGCGCCGCCGAAGGTGCCGTCGACGAGTCGTTCACGAGCGGTCTTCTGGAATATCCCCAGTACACAAGACCTGCCGTGTATCGCGGCATGGAGGTGCCGGGCGTGCTCCTCTCCGGCGATCATGGGGCCGTCGCCCGATGGCGACGCGAGCAGAGCCTTGCTCGGACGGCGCAGCTGCGCCCCGATCTCATCGAATCTTTCGACCACGCGGGTTCGTTGACGCCCGCTGATCGGAAATTTCTCGATTCTTTGTAGCGGCGTCGGGGGCGCAAAGCGTCAAGCGGTATCATAGGCGTTCATGGTGTCGAGCGTGCCCGCGTTTCATCAACGTCGGGTGGGGTTGGAAGGGATGATCCGAGCATATGTTCTCCGGTGAGCACGCAGAGCGCAGGGAATCAGGCTGCCTGCGCTCAATCATCTCGTTTCTCGCCATCGTCGCCGCTGTGTTGGTGCTGTCGTGGGGTATTCGAACGTTCGTGTTTCAAGCTTACGGCATCCCTTCCGGTTCGATGGAGAACACCATCGAGGTGGGGGACATGGTTTTCTCCGAGAAGGTCACCTATTACGGCAGCGACCCCCAGCGGGGGGACATCGTTACGTTCTCCGACCCTGAGATCCCCAGTCGTATTCTCATAAAACGCGTCATCGCAACAGGAGGCGAGACCGTCGATCTGGTCGACGGCCGGGTCGTCGTCGATGGCGTGGCGTTGGAGGAGTCTTACACCGAGGGAAAGCCCTCGTATCCGCTCACCGCCGCCTATGGCACGGAGATCACCTACCCCTACACGGTTCCCGAAGGTGAGCTGTGGGTGATGGGCGACAACAGAACGAATTCCCAGGACTCGCGCTATTTCGGCTCGATCGATGAGTCGTCGGTCACGGGTCGTGCTGTTTTCACGTATTGGCCGTTGAGCAGAATCGGTTTGCTCAACTGATAAGGAGGGAAGAGGAGTCCCATGTCTTTCGAGGAAGCACAGGGCGAGGTCGCGCACGAGGCGACCGCGTACCCGCCGACGTTCCAAGACGTCATCATGAACCTGCAGCGCTACTGGGCCGACCAGGGCTGCGTGGTGCTGCAGCCCTATGACAACGAGGTGGGTGCAGGTACGTTCCATACTGCAACCACGCTGCGCTCCTTGGGTCCCGGAATCTGGCGCACGGCGTACGTGCAGCCCTCACGCCGCCCCACTGACGGCCGTTACGGCGAGAACCCCAACCGCCTGCAGCATTATTATCAGTTCCAGGTTATCTTGAAGCCTTCGCCCGACAACGTTCAGGAGCTTTACCTCAACTCTCTGCGCGCCATCGGCATCAACGTCGAGGAGCACGATGTGCGCTTCGTCGAGGACGACTGGGAAAGCCCGACGCTGGGTGCCTGGGGTCTTGGCTGGGAGGTCTGGATCGACGGCATGGAATGCACGCAGTTCACGTATTTCCAGCAGGTCGGCGGTTTTGAATGCAAGCCGGTTCCTGCCGAGATCACCTATGGTCTCGAGCGCCTGACGATGTACATTCAGGGCGTCGATTCCGTTTACGACATTGTTTGGAGCCGCGGCGACGACGGCACGGTGTTCACGTACGGCGACGTGTTCTTGGAGAACGAGCGTGAGTTCTCCGCTTACAACTTCGAGGTAGCCGACACGGACATGCTGTTCGGTGAATTCGATCGCTACGAGGCCGAGTGCAACCGAGTGCTCGAGGCCGGGTTGCCGCTTCCTGCTTACGACTACGTTTTGAAGTGCAGTCATGCGTTCAACCTGCTTGATGCGCGCGGCGTCATCTCCGCGACGGAGCGCATGGGCTACATTTTGCGCGTGCGCACTATCGCGAAGGCGTGCTGCGCGAGCTATCTGGAGCATGTGGTGGGTGAGGCGCCGGTCGCCGATGAGAAGAAGGAGGCATAGACATCATGGCAATGAGAACTCTTGCCTTCGAAATCGGCACTGAGGAGCTTCCCGCGTTTGATCTTCATGCTGCGACGCTCAAACTGGAGGGCATCGTGCGCTCTGCGTTCGACGCCGAGGGGATTCCGGTGGACGGCATCGAGGTTTATTCGACTCCCCGTCGTCTTGCCGTCGTCGTCGAGGGTGTTCCCGAGCGCACCGAGAAGATCGAGGAGGTGTTCCGCGGCCCTGCGGCCAAGATCGCCTTCGATGCGGATGGAAACCCGACGAAGGCCGCGCTTGGCTTCGCGCGCGGCAAGGGCGTCGACGCGTCCGCGCTCGAGCGTCGCGACGAGAACGGAGTGGAATACGTCTACGCCGTGAAGCAGACTCCCGAGCGTGACGTCGCCGAGCTGTTGCCGGGAATTCTCGGTGGCGTGATCACGACCATCCAGTGGCCTAAGGCGCAGCGTTGGGGGTCGCGCTCCGAGCAGTTCAGCCGTCCCGTCCGGTGGCTGCTCGCTCTGTTCGGCGATGAGGTCGTCCCCGTTGAGTTCGCGGGTCTCGTCGCGGGCGATACCACGCGCGGGCATCGTTTCCTCTCGCCCGGTCCTCACAAGGTCGCCGATGCGCGATCCTACGTCGACGTGCTGCGCGGCGCCTACGTCGTGCCGAGCGAGGTGGAGCGCGAGGAGCGCATTCGGGCTCAGGTTCGCGAGGCGGAGCAGAAGGTCGGCCTGGTTGCCGAGCTTCCCGCCAAGATCATGGAGGAGGTCGTGAACCTCGCCGAGTACCCCACCGTCATGGTGGGTTCTTTCGACGAGCTGTTCCTGGCGGTTCCCAAGGAGATCACCGTTGACGCCATGCTCGTGCATCAGCGCTATTTCCCGCTGTTCAACGCCGACGGCACCCTGGCGAACAAGTTCCTCATCACCTCGAACGGTGACCCCGCCTTCGAGGCGAATATCGTCGATGGCAACGAGCGCGTCGTCGCGGCGCGTCTCTATGACGCCAAGTTCTTCTACGACGAGGATCTCAAGCACCCCTTAGGGGATTACGTTGAGCGGCTCGACGAGGTCGTCTTCCAGGAGTCTCTCGGCACGATGCGCGCGAAGACGAACCGTATTGTCTCTTTGGCTGCCCATTTGGCAGACGATGCCGGGTTGTGCGAGCAAGATGCTGCGGACGCGGTTCGCGCCGCCGAGCTCTGCAAGGCCGACCTGGTCACCGGCGCGGTGGTGGAGTTCACCAGCGTTCAGGGCACCATGGGTTATTACTATGCGCTCGCCTCGGGCGAGAACGAGCAGGTCGCGCACGCGATCGGCGATCATTATCGTCCGCGTTTCTCGGGTGATGAGCCGCCTGCGTCGCTGGTCGGCAAGGTCGTGGCGACTGCCGACAAGCTCGATACCATCTGCGGGCTTTTCGCCGTCGGCCAAGGACCGACGGGGTCGTCCGATCCGTTCGCGCTGCGACGCAGCGCCATCGGCATCATGAGCATGCTCCTTGCCGAGGTCGATCCGCTTCCCGTGTCCCTTGCATCCGCGATCGACGCTTCGCTTGCGACGCTCGTCGAGGGCGGTTTGTCCTTTGACGTCGATTCCGTCCGCGACGAGGTGATCGACTTCTTCATCACGCGCGCCAAGGTCATGATGCGCGACGAGGGCAACAACGCCGACGCCATCGACGCGGTTCTCGCATGCGATGTCGCCGAGCCCCTCGAGTTCGTGCGCCGTGTGCGTGCTCTCGAGCAGGCTCGCCGGGGGCAGCGCGAGACTTTCGATGACCTTGCGACCGCTTTCGCGCGTGCCAACAATCTGCGCGATGCCGATGCGGGGTCCGACTTCGACGAAGGCATGCTCAACGAGGTGGAGCATGCGTTGAGTTGCGCTATCGTTCGGGCTGAGTCGCGCGTGGCCCGCGCCCTCGAGGGCAACGACTACGCTGCAGCGCTCGCGGAGCTCGCTTCCATGAGAAAGCCCATCGACCTGTTCTTCGAGCGCATCATGGTCATGGACGAGGATCCTGCCGTGCGCGAGAACCGCATGAAGCTGCTCAACCGCTTCGTCGGCGTGTTCGCTAACATCGCCGACTTCGGCAAGATGGCGAAGAAATAAACGACGCTCATATGATTTGACGGACCCCGAAAGCACGCAGGCGACTGCGGCTCTCGGGGTCTTTTCGTAGAGGGGCGCTTTACGGTATCCAGCGTGAGAGAAAGGATCGACGTGACCGATTCGAACGTTACCTCCCATCATCAGAAGATCCCGACTATCCACATCATCTCCGACTCTGTCGGTGCGACGGCTCAGGCCATGGCCCGTGCCGCTGCCGCTCAGTTCGGTGTGACCAACCCCCGTATCGAGACGCTGCCGAAGGTCAAATCGTTTCAGGAAGTGCGCAAGTTCCTCGACGAACATTCGCTGCATCACAAAGAAGCTTTCGGCGACGATCATATGCTCGTGTTCTATACGCTGGTCAACACCGACGTGCGGAATCAGGTCTCCGCCTATGTGGAGAACCACGACAACATCGTCGCGGTCGATCTGATGACCAATGCCGTGGACGCCATCGCGAAGATGAGCGGGTTGTCGCCTTCGTATGTGCCCGGATACCTGCGTGTTCCCGACTATAACTATTTTCGTCGCATCGAGGCGATCGAGTTCACCATCGCGCATGATGACGGTCGAAACCCCCAAGAGCTCACGCAGGCCGATATCGTGCTCATCGGCGTCTCCCGTTCGTCGAAGACGCCGCTTTCCATCTATTTGTCGCAGCAGGGATACAAAGTCGCCAACATTCCGCTCGATCCTTCGACCGAGCCTCCGAAAGAGATTTACGATGTCGACCGCACACGGTTGTTCGGCCTGATGACGACCGCTGACGTGTTGATCGACATCCGCCAGCGCAGGCTTGGTCGCGCTCAGATGATCGCTTCCCGTTACGCCGACCCCGAATACGTGTACGAGGATCTCGAGAAGGCGCGTGCCCTTATGCGCAAACTCGGATGCATCATCGTTCACACCGAAAAACGCGCCGTTGAGGAAACCGCTCAAGAGATTTTGAGGTACTACGAGAGGTCTCATCCCTCGACCACTGATATTATTGAGTAATGTTCGGGGCTTTCATCGCCTCGAGCGCTCAGCGCGTCCGGCGATCCCCGTCGGCTGCGCGCGATAGGTAACCGCACGGCTTTTAGTGCACAGCATTAAGGAGAAAAAGGTGACCGATACAGTGAAGCGCGTCTACGCTTTCGGCAAGGACGCACAGGGGAACAACGTAACCGAGGGCAATACCGACATGAAGGCGATCCTCGGCGGAAAGGGCGCTAACCTCGCCGAGATGGCAAACATCGGGCTCCCGGTTCCTCCGGGATTCACGATTACCTGCCAGACTTGCATGGAATATGCCAACGCAGGCAACGTGTGGCCCGAGGGCGCGCTCGACACCATTCACGACTATCGAGTTGATCTTGAGAACCGTATGGGCAAGAAGATCGGCGATGCCGAGGATCCGCTGCTCGTGTCCGTTCGCTCGGGCGCTCCCATGTCGATGCCCGGCATGATGGACACGGTTTTGAACCTTGGCTTGAACGATCAGTCCATCAACGGCCTCATCAAGCAGACCGAGAATCCCCGCTTCGCATGGGACTCGTATCGCCGCTTCATCCAGATGTTCTCCAACGTCGTCATGGGCCTCGACGGGGATCTCTTCGAGAACGCCATCACCGCTATGAAGAACGACCGAGGCGTCGCGTCGGACACCGATCTGACGGCCGAGGATCTCATGGAGCTCGTCGATGAGTTCAAGGGTATTTTCGCCGACAACGTCTCGGTTGCCGAGTATCCCTCGCTTTCAGTCGACGGCGTCGCGCAGTTCCCCCAGGATCCGATGGTTCAGCTCAGGCTCGCCATCGAGGCCGTGTTCGGTTCTTGGAACAATCCTCGTGCGGTGCTCTACCGCAAGAAGAACAAGATCGCCGACGATTTGGGAACCGCCGTCAACGTTCAGTCCATGGTGTTCGGCAACAAGGGAAACACCTCGGCCACCGGCGTCGCTTTCACGCGCAATCCCGCTAACGGCGAGAAGGAGTTCTACGGCGATTATCTCGTCAACGCCCAGGGCGAGGACGTCGTCGCCGGCATTCGCAACACCAGCCCCATCGCCGATTTGAAGCACGTAGCGGGCCTTGAGGAGGCGGGCGCTCAGCTCGAGGAGATCTTCGTCGTTCTCGAGAACCACTTCCGCGATATGTGCGATATCGAGTTCACCATCGAACAGGGCAAGCTCTGGATGCTTCAGACGCGCGTCGGCAAGCGTACCGCTGCCGCAGCGCTTCACATTGCCATCGAGATGGAGAAGGAGGGCCTCATCACCAAAGAGGAGGCCGTTCGTCGCGTCGAGCCCGATCAGCTCGATCAACTGCTTCATCCCCAGTTCGACAAAGACGCCGCCTACGACGTGGTTGCGCGCGGCCTGAACGCCAGCCCCGGCGCCGCGGTGGGCGAGGCAGTCTTCTCGGCGGTTGACGCTGTGGCCGCCGCCGAAGCGGGACGCAAGTGCGTGCTCGTTCGCTGGGAGACCAACCCCGATGACCTTGCGGGCATGATCGCCGCGGAGGGCATTCTCACCTCCCATGGCGGCAAGACCTCTCACGCCGCCGTTATCGCCCGAGGCATGGGCGCGCCGTGCGTGTGCGGTGTCGAAGCTCTCAAGATCGATGCCGATCGCAAGGAGGCCGTCATCGCGGGAACCGATCTCGTCATCCGCGAGGGGGATATGGTTTCCATCGACGGCACTTCCGGTATCGTCGTTCTCGGTGCGGTCGACCTTGTCATGCCTGAGCTCACGGGCGATCTTGACACCATCCTCGAGTGGGCGGACGAGTTCCGCACGCTCGGCGTTCGCGCTAACGCCGACAACCCCGAGGACGCTGAGCTCTCGCGCTCGTTCGGCGCCCAGGGCATCGGACTGTGCCGTACCGAGCATATGTTCCTCGGCGATCGCAAGCAGATCATCCAATCGTTCATTTTGAACGATGACGAGCTCATCCGCGAAAAGGCTGTGGCTGATTTGTTCGAGGCGCAGTCGGGTGATTTCTACGGCATGTTCAAGGCTATGGACGGGCTGCCTGTTATCGTGCGCTTGCTCGATCCGCCTCTGCATGAGTTCCTCGAGAGCCCGCGCGCCCTCGATGTTGAAATCGCCCGCATGGAGGCGACCGGGGCCGACCCGCGCGCCATCAGCCAGAAGCGCGACCTCATGGATAAGATCGACTCGTTCGCCGAGCAGAATCCGATGCTCGGCCTGCGCGGCTGCCGCCTTGGCATCGTGTATCCGATTCTTCCCGTCATGCAGATTCGCGCCATCGCGACCGCGACTGCTCGCCTGAAGAAAGAGGGGCTCGATCCGAAGCCCGAGATCATGATCCCGCTCGTGTCGGTCGTCGCCGAGCTCGACAAGCTCCGCGATGTCGCCGAGAAAACCATCGCCGAAGTCGCTCAGACCGAAGGCGTCGAACTCGACATCCCCGTCGGTACTATGATCGAGCTGCCGCGTGCGGCGGTTACCGCTGACGAGATCGCCACGAAGGCCGACTTCTTCTCCTTCGGCACCAACGATCTCACTCAGACGACGTTCGGCTTCAGCCGCGATGACGTTGAGGCGGAGTTCGTGCCTCAGTACCTCACGGAGCACTTGCTTCCCCACAACCCGTTCGCGACCATCGATGCCGGCGTTGCCAAGCTGGTGAAGACCGGCGTTGAGCTTGGCCATAAGGGCAACCCCGACCTGGTTTGCGGCGTTTGCGGCGAGCATGGCGGCGACCCCGATTCCATTCACACGTTTAACGAGATCGGGCTTGATTACGTGAGCTGCTCTCCCTACCGTGTGCCGGTGGCGCGCCTTGCGGCGGCGCAGGCGGCGCTTGAGGCGAGATAAACTCTCGCTTCGGGCTTCGGTCGATAGATTAATTCTCGAAGGCTCCGTGCTCTGCGCGGGGCCTTTTTCTTGGTTGGAGCATCAGCGCGCCTGCCGACGCCGTGCATGCCGGCGTCACGCGCTTTGCGATCTTGTCTTAATTTCTCGTAAGGCTTTTGATTCGTCTTGGTAAGGCCGAGGGCTCCACTGTAAGGGCGAGGGAAAAAGTCTTTGGAGAATTTACCGTCATACGTCTGAACCCCGCGGCGCGCGATACCGTTTCCTTCCGCAGGATTAATTAACGGCGGGAAGACGGAGGCGCGGGTGGGCGGGCGAGTCGATGGTGGTACGGACAAGCGTTGGGAGAAGCCGGGTCCGCGTAGCGGGGCGCGTACGGCGGTCGGGATGCGCGTTGAGACCGATCGAAGCGATCGCGCGCCCGAGAGGTCGCGCGTTCCGCGCAAACGCACGAAGGCGGTGCTCGGGCTTGTGCTCATCGTCGTGTTCTGCGGGTGCCTCGTGTATTTGAACGCCGGCATCGATAAAGTGCCGCTTCGTCCGACGGGTGGCACCCAGTTCGCGAAAGCGTGCGTTGACGATGTGCTCGAGAGCAACATCGAGCAGTCCGAAGAGGGTGAGATGCAGGGTAATCAGCGCGTCCTCTTGACGATCACATCAGGTGAGTACGCAGGATCTCAAGTTGAGGCGACCAGCCCCTATTCAAATAATTCGGGCGCTTTATGCGAAGATGGCCAGCGGGTCATCGTATTGGTGAACGAAGGGAGCGCTGGATCGCTGACGGCGACGGTTTACAACTACGATAGAGGCTTTGAGCTTTGGATCCTCGTCGCGGTGTTTTTGGCTCTTTTGTGCTTGGTGGGCGGACGAGCCGGGGTTTTATCGGCGGCAGGTTTGCTTTTCACATTCGCCTGCCTGTTCTTCTTTTTCCTTCCTTTGATCTATGTTGGCGTATCTCCCTTTCTCACGGCGGCAGCCACGGTGGTTCTCGTCACCATCGTGGGCATCTACCTTATCGGCGGCTGGTCGGTGAAAACCGTGAGCGCTGTGTTCGGCACTATCGTCGGGGTGCTCGTCGCGGGTGCTGTGGCGTGGGCGTTCGGCTCGTTGGCGCACATATCGGGGTTGAACGTTGATGGCGTGGAGACGTTGGCGTATATCGGGCAGAACTCGAAAATCGATGTCGCGGGTCTTTTGTTCGCGGGTGTTCTCATCTCCTCGCTCGGTGCGGTCATGGACGTGTCCATGTCGGTCGCCTCCACGGTTGCCGAGCTTCATGCTCGCAACCCCTCCTTGGGGTTCAGGCAACTGTTCGATTCCGGCATGACCGTCGGTCGCGATATGATGGGGACGATGACGCACACGCTCATCTTGGCGTTCGCGGGCGGCGCCATTAACACGATCGTGATCATCTACGCTTACAGCATGCCCTATCTGGAGTTCATGAGCGGATACGCCATCGGCATCGAGATCATGCGCGGCTTGTCGGGTTCGATAGGGATCATTTTGGCGGTGCCGTTTGTCTCGGCGTTTTCTGCGTACTTGTCCACTCGATTCGACGCTCGTCTCGGCGCTTGCGGCGCCCAAGCATGATTTGAACATAACCTTGCGTGTTGTTGACGCCGGGTTTTCCTCCGTCTGATATTTCCTTGAAATTCACCTTTTAGAATAAGTTCGAATGTCCTCCCCATGACTATTTTGCGTGCGGAGGTGTTCGAAGGAAGAAGGAGCGAAGAGAAAGTGGGAAATGCATGAGACGGTGCGTTCAGGCGCTCGTGGGCGCAGTCCTCTCGGCGAGCTTGATGCTCTCGCCGATGACGGTTGCGCTCGCGACCGAGGCTGACGCGGCGGGTGGAGCCGCGACGCTTGGCGAGGGAGAGGTGAGCGCCGCGGCGGAGACGGACGAGGTGTCCCCGCTGCTTATCACCGAGATCGAAACCGATCAGCCCTCGGGTCAGCGTTATACCTATGTGGAGCTGTACAACAATTCCGATACGCCGATCAATTTCAAAGATTACGTGTTCTATTACTGTTACGAAGGCGACATGGGCACGGGTAAGACCTTCGGGGCGGGCGATGCCTACGGAAGTTACGAATACGGCTCGGGCGACGCCGACGTGTTCATCGAACCCGGTAAAACGCTCGTCTTGTGGATGAGCGACGACACGTCGAAAAAAGGTCGCTCGCTTGCCGACTTCAACGCCTTCTACGGAACCAGCCTGGTGGAGAACGAAGACATCGTGAGGATCCCGTATTCGGGCATCCACTCCACGGCTGTTCGCGGCTACTTTTTCGGCAAGAACGCCGACGCTGTCATGGTCTCCGCTTGGTCGAACGTCGATGGTGATGATATCGCTACCGGTAATCCCGATAAGCAAGCCATCCAGTACGTCTATCCGGGATCCGGACGCGTGTGCGAGCGGTCGGGCACGGCCGCGGCAACGCCGGGATCGGTCGATCCCGCCCAGGTTCCTACCGAACGCGTGCATTTCGCAGAGAAGCAGGCGAAGATCGAATCGGTATCGGCGTGCGGGGACAGCGGTTTCGAAGCAGCGGCCGAGATTCCCTACGAGGGCACGTCGGCGAGCATGTTCGCGACGCTTCACTATCGTCAAAAGATCGACGGGGAATACGGCGACTATCGCAGCGTGGCCATGGTGCCGCAAGGTGACGGGAAAACCTTCAAGGCAACGGTTGACTCGGGCGATATCTTCGCTGATGAGGTCGAGTGGTATGTCAGCGCGTTCGGCGGCGAGGGGAGCGAGGTTCGCTCTTCCGAGAAGAAGACGAAGGTGACGGCGGTTCTTCCCGATGCGAGCAAGCAGGCACCGTTTTACGTGACCGAGGTTGCCGCGAACCCGGAGTCCACCGATGGGGGCCAGTATTCCTACTTCGAGGTTTACAACGACTCCGATACGGCGATCAACCTTTCCTATTTCAAGGTTCTCTACTACTACAACTATCCTTCGCAAACAGCTGCGGAATCGGGCAAGACCTGGTCGTTGTCTGATTTCACGGCGGTTTTGGAACCTGGGCAGACGATGGTGTACTGGTTGAGCAGCAACGGGACCACCGTCGATCAGTTCAACGACTTCTACGGCACGGATCTTGAGCTCGGAAAAGATATCGTGCAGGTCGATTACGCAGGTCTTCATGCGAGCGATCACCGCTGGATACGTTTCGGGACGTCGGAGAGCGACGCGTTCACGCTCGCGGGATTCAACATCACCGGCGACCAGCTGACGAGCAAAGGCACGGCGCTTCAATACACCTATCCGCGCGGTGACGGATCGGCCAACGAGTCGATTCCCGTCAAAGTCTCCGATGCGACGCCGGGGTCGGTTGAGGATTGGCAGAAGTGCACGCAGCAGACCGCTCGGTTTGCAGGCTATCCCGGTTACCCCGCATGCGATGACGATGGCGATGACAAGCCTCGCCTGACCGTCAACGATACAGAGGGTATGACCGTGCCCGATTCCGTCAACGAAGGCGACGCTCTTCAAGTGATGTGGGATACCGATCTGTTGTTGAACGCGGTGAGCTCGGATCGTCTTAACGCGTTCAAGAACAACGTTGATCCGGAGAACCCCGAGAACTACCCCGGGGGTAATGCGGAACTTGCCGAGCGACCTTACATCGTGGGCACCGAGATCCTCTACAAGCTCGATGACGAGAGCGAATGGACGACGATCAAGGAAAAGAAGCAATGGCGTTTGGGGCATTATCTGATGCAGATTCCCTCGGATGTCCTGTTCGGTCACGACAAGGTGACCTTTAAGGTGCGCGCGTACTCTCTTTACGGCATGACGGAGAGCGCGGAGAGCACGGTTGCCGTTAAGCGGATCAACGATACGGCAGGCGGCGTGCGTCTCAATCTTTCCGATGGCGATGTGATCGGCGGAGATGTCACGATTACGGCAAACGATGGCGCCGATAACGCGTCGACGGTGATCGCTGTCGACGGGACCGAGCAAAGCGTTGCGCCGATGCTCGAGGACGGCGCATGGTTCATGGTGAAGACTTCGGGCATGGACAGCTACTTCAAAGATGCGATTACCGCGCCGTATCAAGGTGATCCTCGCGATATATTGACCATCATGGGTTCGTGGGCGGAATCTCCCGCTTCGCGCGCCGTTCATGTTGACGGGAAGTACTTCGTCTATGACGAGGGCTCGCAGACGTACAACGTCGCTCTTACCATCTGGGCCGGCGGTTCGGGCACGCCGTTTGAGGAGATCTACGATGCCGTCCTCGATGAGAATCACGAAGACTTCAAAGTTTCGGGCTTGCAGTTGAAGCTTGCTAACGGCAAAAGCTATCTACCCGTCTCTATCGAACCCGATAACGAGAAGACCAACACGCACACCTCTCTCGATGCGGTTCACACGGTCGGTGACAGCGCGGGCATGGAACCGTCGATCACCGCGCGCTTCAGCGTCCCTGCTGCCGATGCTACCGCCGTTGGCGTGACGTTGGACACGCGCACGCTCTCCGAAGGCGTTCACACGGTGACTGCCGGGTCGGGTGCGGCTAACGTGACGGCTTCAGTGGTCGTCGACAACACCGCTCCCGCGGTTTCCTTCGGGTTCGCGACGGGGGAGACGCTCTACGCGCCGTTCACGCTTTCGGCTGACGAGCTCGCCTCCGACGTAAACGGCGTCGTAGATCTTGCCGTGACGCTTGACGGAGATCCGCTCGAGCTCCCCGCGCTTGTCACGCCGCGCGATTTGGCCGCCGGCGAACACGTCGTGAAGGTGGTCGCATCCGATGCGGCAGGTAACATTACGTCGGTTCAGTCGTCTTTCGTTACCGAGGACGTCGATCCGTCCGTTACGGGCGTGGAGGGATTCGGTGCCGGCACGACGAGCGCGGAGCTTTCCGTGAGCGTTGAGGACGATGCCGCCGACGTTTCTTTCTACGAGGGGCGCCGGCTTACCCAGGACAACGGGGGCGTGACCCTTTGCGGCGATGGGTCTTCGGCCAGCTCGACGGACGGAACGTATCCCTATCAGGTCTACCGTCTTGAAGCGGGCGATGTAGCTGCAAGCGATGAGCTGTCCGTGCGTTGGAGCGGAGACGCGAGTGCGGGCGATGATGCTCATCCGTTGACGCTGTTCGTCTACGACTTCGCATCGAGTTCTTGGTCGTATGTGGCGAAGGCGGTCGACGACGGATCCATCGACGCTTCTTTCCCTGCGGCTGATCGCGTGAAGGATGGATCGGCGTATCTGTACATCGGCCGCGTGACCGACGGCGTTGCTCCTTCCGTTTCCCTGCCGGCTGAAGACGGGTCCGCCGCCGTGCTTTCGATGGAAAACGCACAATCGTCTTGGGATGGAACCACGCGTCCCGAGTCCTACGATTTCGCGTTCGCATGGGAGACCGACACCCAGTATTATGCCGAGAGCTTCCCGTATCATTACGACAACATGAACCGCTGGATCGTCGACAACGCCGATGAGTGGGGAATTCGCTACGTATTGCATACGGGCGATATCGTTGATGACGTCGATATGACCGGTGAGTGGATCAACGCCGATCAGGCGATGGGAATCTTCGATGAGGCGGGCATGCCTTACGGTGTTCTCGGCGGCAACCACGATGTGTTCGCGGGCATGGAAGGCTACGGCAACTACTGGAAGTACTTCGGGGAGGACCGTTTCGCCGATAAGTCCTACTACGGCGGCTCCTACAAGAACAATCTCGGCCATTACGATCTTTTGACCGAGAACGGGCAAGACTTCATCGTGCTTTACATGAGCTGGGACATCTACACCGATGAAATCAACTGGATGAACGAGGTGCTCGCGCAGTACCCCGATCGGAAGGCCATCATCGCGTTGCACCGTTACACCAACGTGAAGGCGGCTGACAGCTTGCTCGACTACACTGGAAAACTTCTCCAAGACGAGGTTGTTGCCAAGAACCCCAACGTTTTCGCTGTTCTCAACGGACACTACCACGGTGCAAGCTTGCAGACCGACGCGTTCGACGACGATGGAGACGGTGTGAGAGAACGCACGGTGTATCAGATCTGCACTGACTACCAGTCCGATCCTGAAGGCGGATCCGAGTACATCAAGTTCCTCTATTTCGATCTCGAAAACGATAAGGTCTACGTGAACTCCTACTCGCCCTACCGCGATGACTTCAACTACTATGATGCCGACAAGCAGGCGGATTACGGCGATGGTGCGCGGATGGTGAACCAGGACATAGCGGAGCTTGACGTGTCCTTCGACACCTCCGAAAAGACCGTTTCGACCGAATCGATCGTCGTCGACGTGCGCACTGATGAGCTCATCGGCTCGGTGGATGGCGTTCAAGGCGAGGCCCGCATCGTGTGGTCGGGCCTGACACCCGAAACGACGTATGGCTGGTACGCGCGAGTGACCAATGAGAAATTCGGCGAGACAGTTACGCCCGTCGAGATGCTGACAACCTCATCCGCTCCCGTCGC
The DNA here is from genome assembly GCA_937890835.1 of uncultured bacterium. Lineage (GTDB taxonomy): Bacteria > Actinomycetota > Coriobacteriia > Coriobacteriales > Eggerthellaceae > CALADF01. The sequence goes on along the minus strand of CALADF010000043.1, from coordinate 104,255 downwards.
CGTAACGCACATCATCACGGCGAGCGCGGGCAGCGGCGGCTCCATCACGAATCCGGGAGCGCTCAAGGTGGCTGAGGGAGCCGACGTGACGTATCGCGTTTCGCCTGATGCAGGATATGAGGTCGAAAACGTGCTCGTCGACGGCGCGCCCGCAACGCTTATCGACGGCGCCTACACCTTCGAGTCGGTGAGCGCGGATCATACGATCAGCGCTTCGTTCGCAAAGGTCGATGCATCCTCGGATTCCGCCGCGCCGGAGTCGTCTGAATCGATTGCCGCAGGGCGGCCTTCGGTGACATCGGGGTTGGCGCAGACCGGTGATGCGGCTATCGCGTACGTCGTTCCGGCGATGCTGGTCGCCGCAGGTGCGTGTGCGGCCATCGTCTTCGCATTGCGTCGTTCAAGGAGCTGATCGCGATAGCCGGGTGTAAGGCGATGTCGATTTTCGCTTGAACCGGTTCGCATCGTCGGCGCATTCAGGCCCGCGTCGGGAATCTTCGGCACGGGCCCTGCCGTTTTCGCGGCTTGCGCTTCGCAGGGCATGAGCGGCGCGGGACGGCGATGCGATGCATCCTGTGTCCGAGTCGCTTGTTTTCGGCATGCTTCGTTGGGGTAGAATAGCGAATGCGCTCGAATGGGAACAAAGGAGCCTTCCATGACCATGTCGCTCGATCTCGATCGTCTGCCGCGCACTGTTTCGCTCTTAAGCGAGCGAGGCGTCGCGCCGGATGACGTTAGCTATCATCTCGATCTCCTCGATCAAACCAGGTTACCCTACGACGAGGTCTATCTTCACCTGTCTGATTGGCGCGCGGTCGTCGAGGCTATTAAGGCCCTGCGGGTTCGCGGCGCGCCCGCCATCGGCGTTGCCGGCGCGGCCGCCGTGGTGTTGGCTGCGAGCGAGGTCGAGAAAGAACGCCCGGGTTCCGATGATGACTTCGCGGTTCAGCTCGAGGAGGCCGCCGCGGCCATATCGCACGCACGCCCGACGGCGGTCAACCTGTCCTGGGCGGTCGACCGCGTGCTCGATGAGGCTCGTCGGGTACTCGCCGCCGAGGGGCGTGCATCGGTGCCGGCGTCGCTGTATGCGTTCGTCAAGCGTCTCGAGGAGGCCGACGAGGCAGCGAACCGCGCGATTGGTTCTCATGGCGCCGCATTGCTCGGGCCGAAGAGCCGCGTCCTCACGCATTGCAACGCGGGCAGTCTCGCGACGGCGTTTTACGGAACCGCGCTCGGCGTGGTCTACGCTGCTGCGGAGCAGGGAAAGATCGAGCATGTTTACGCCGACGAGACGCGTCCCGTGGGGCAAGGTGCGCGCTTGACGGTATGGGAGCTCGCGCGAGCGGGCGTGCCGTGCACGCTTCTATGCGATAGCATGGCGGCGAGCGTCATGCGCGCGGGGCTTGTCGATGCGGTGGTGGTCGGCGCTGATCGCATTGCGGCAAACGGCGACACCGCCAATAAGATCGGAACATACGGCGTGGCCGTGCTCGCCCGTCATCATGGGATCCCGTTTTACGTCGCGGCCTCCTCTTCCACCGTGGACGTGAGTTGTTCCGACGGAACGCGCATTCCCATCGAACAGCGCGCGGCATCGGAGGTCCTTCCGGCCCCCATCGAGGGGGTTGAGGTGTTCAACCCTGCGTTCGATGTGACGCCGGCTGATCTGATAACGGCTATCGTTACGGAGCAGGGCGTTTTCAAGCCGAGCGAGCTTGAAGGGGCGTTTGGGAGGGACTGACGTTCGAGGGCCAATGCGGCTCGGGCGCGGCGCAACGAGTTCGAAGGGAAGGTGTTTGCCGTGAAAGTGGTGCATCGCGAGGATCGCGAGGTCATCGAGCATCGGGTGCTTTCTGATGAAGCTTCGTTTTCCGATGAGAGCGAAGGACGCGAACGCTCGGGTGAGCAGGATCTCCTTCGCTGCGATTATCAGCGCGATCGGGATAAGATCCTGCACACGAAAGCGTTTCGCAGACTCTCCCATAAAACGCAGGTATTTCTCGCAGTCGAAGGAGATCACTTTCGCACGCGACTGACGCATACGCTTGAAGTCTCTCAGATCGCGCGCACCATCGCTAGGGCCCTTGGGCTCAACGAGGATCTCACGGAGGCCATCGCCTTGGGCCATGACCTCGGGCATACACCCTTCGGCCATGCCGGCGAAGACGCCATCAGGTCATGCCTCGCCCGCCTGAGGGGCGTTGACCTTGCCTCCGAGGAGATCTTCGACCTTTATCGCCACAACGAGCAATCGCTTCGCGTGGTCGAGATTATCGAGAACGGCGGGCGCGGTTTGAACTTGACGTCCGAAGTGCGCGACGGCATCGTCTGCCACACAGGCTCCATGGATGCGGAAACGTTCGAGGGGCGCATCGTGGCCCTCGCCGACCGCATTGCGTATGTGAACCATGACATCGACGATGCCATTCGCGCGGGCGTTCTGCGTGAGGAGGACCTTCCCGCGAGCACCCACGACGTTCTCGGGCCCGACCATTCCTCGCGCATTCAGACGCTCGTCGTCGATACCGTGCGCACTTCCGCCGAACTTGATGAGGTGCGGATGAGCCCTGGCGTATGGGACGCCATGATGGAGCTGAGGTCTTTCCTCTTCGGCAAGGTGTATTACTCTGAAGCCGTGCTCGAGCAGACGGAGAAGGCCCGTCGTCTCGTCGAGTCGCTGTTTTTCTATTACGTTGATCATGTTGCCGAGGTTCCCGAGGAATATCGCGTTATCTCGGACGGCGACGACGTGCGTGCCGTGGTCGACTATCTTGCCGGCATGACCGATCGCTTTGCGGTGAGCACGTTCAAGAGGCTGTTCGTTCCTGCGCACGATGCGGCTTGCTTGCAGGGGAGGGGCATGCTTTAGCATCATGCGTTGATTGGGGCCGGGTGTGTTTCGGCGCGTCGTTCGCCGTTGTTGTTTACTGCGATGTTGCCCTCGTGCGCGATCGCGCATCCGACTGCTGCGCGATCGCGCACGCAGACGGCGTTCGCTCCCGGGCATGCTGCGCTCGCCATCGTTGCTTCGCCTCGGATTTGGCCGCAGGGGGTTTTCTTCGCGTCGATGTTTTGGAATCGTCGCAGAAAATGGCTATAATGGCAAACCTATGTTTAACAAACAGCACATCTCTCAAGCTTTCAGCGCCGCCTTGCCCATCGTTTTGGGCTACATCGCCATCGGCATCCCCTGCGGTATTTTGTGCCAGTCCATTGGTCTTGATATGTTGCAGGTTTTCCTGTTTTCGGTCTTGTTCTATTCCGGTGCAGGTCAGTTCATGATTCCGAACATGTACCTTGCGGCATCGCCGCTTGCGTCCATCGTCGCGAGCGTTTCGCTGGTGAACACTCGTCAGATGCTCTACTCTGCGTCGTTCGCGCCTGAGTGCAAGGGCGTGTCGAAGCGGCTGGCCTTTTTCTTCGCAGCCACGGTGACCGACGAGAGCTACGGTGTCTCCACCGCGCGATTCAGAGAGGGCGACTGGTCGGTTGATCGGGCGCTGTGGGTGAACATATTCTCCCAGACGTCATGGACCTTTTCGAACATGGTCGGTGTCTTGGTGGGAGGCGCGATCGGCATTCCGCTCAACATCGCGGCGTTCGCGATGACGTCTATTTTCATCTGCCTTCTCGTCAGTCAGCGCATGACGTCGGCTAATGTCGTCGCATTTGTCGCGTCGATGCTGGGAGTATGCGTTTGCAAGATAGCGGGGCTCACCGGTCCCGCTATCTTGATCGGCGCGCTCATCGGCGTGGCGGCGGCTATGGCGTACGCGCGTTGGCGTGATGCTAAAATCGTGAGAGACGCGAAGGTGATGCGATGACATGGTCTGAGTTCTGGATCGTTTTGGCTGCGTGCGGCGTCACCATGTTGGCGTGTCGCGTTCTTCCGTTGTTCTTGTTGAAGGGTCGCGAGCTTCCTCCGATGCTCAAGCGTGCGCTTGGGTTCATTCCGCCTGCTGCGTTCGCCGCTCTGGTCGCTAACGATCTGTTTGTGCCGGGGATGTTCGATGCAGGGTTGTGGCCTGCGGGGATTCCCTTGATTGCCGCGTTTTGCGTGGTAGTTGTCGCGGCGAAGACGAAGTCGCTTTTGTGGAGCGCCGTCACGGGCGTTGTCGTTTACGCTCTGCTTTCCCTTATATAGCGGCCTCCTTGCGACTTGCTTAACCGTTTGACATGGCTTCGTCGTCGACCGTGCCTCAACCGATTCGGGTGCGTAAGGCGTGAGGCGTAGGTTGAAGTCTCGTCAAATTTCCTATTTCAATTCAGGTTATATCTGGTATAATTTTAGGTCGGCTTCTTAAGCGCTCCTTTTCACGTCGGAGTAAACGGTATCCCCCTTCGGGTCCGCAGCGTTTCCATCCGACCTCTGTAAGGGTGCCATACAGGTCTTTAAGTGATCGGCTGATCGGGGCATTGCATGCGATGCCCGCGCATTGCGCGTACGCTGGGATCGAAAGAGCGTTTGAGCGGCAGGTATGGTTGCACTACGAAAAGAAGGAAACGAAACAATGGACATCATTCGCGCTATCGAACAGCAGCAGATCAAGCAGGATCTTCCCGAGTTCAACGTTGGCGACAACGTGAAGGTTCACTACCGCATCACCGAGGGTAACCGTGAGCGTATTCAGGTTTTCCAGGGCGATGTCATCCGTCGTCAGGGCGCTTCGAGCCGTGAGACTTTCACCGTCCGCAAGATCAGCTTCTCCATCGGCGTCGAGCGTACCTTCCCGGTTCACTCTCCGAAGATCGAGAAAATCGAGGTCACGCGCCGCGGTGATGTTCGCCGCGCTAAGCTGTACTACCTCCGCGACAAGGTTGGCAAGGCCACCAAGATCAAGGAGAAGAGCTTCCGCTAGGAATTCTCTCGCGTCATGTGCTGAAGGCCCCCGAGAGGGGGCCTTCTTGCATGCGGGGGATAAGGGCGAAGACACGCGCGCAATGTGTTTCACTGCGTTTATGCGCTTGAAATGCCGCGGTAAACGGTCGGCTGAGGATGTTCGGGGTCGCTTCATCTCTGCGCAGTCAAGTCCTCAACCGATGCGAGCCCGTTTTTCGCAAAGGTCTCGCTGTCGAGTATCGTCGCGCCGATGAAGCGCATATCCTCAATATTGGCTTCCTGCACCTGCTTGCTACGCGAGGAGGTGGCGTCCTCGATGACGACGACGTTGTAATTGAGGGAAAGCGCGTCGTAGCAGGTGCTTCGGATGCAGTTCGGCGTGGTCGTGCCGATGAGCACGACGGTGTCGACGCCCCGGTCTTTCAGCTTCTGATCGAGCGACGTTCCGAAAAAGGCGGAGAACCGGGGCTTCGCGATCGTCAGCTCCCCGGGGATCGGGGAGAGCGCTTCGGGTTCGCGAAGACTTTCGGGCCAGGCATCTGATAACGGCTTGCCGCCCTCAATCCAAATGCTCCTTCTCACGGGTTCGACGTCGCTTCCGTCGGTCGCATACCGACGAACGACGTGAACGACGTGCATCCCGCTCTTCCTCGCCTCATCGAGCGTGAGCGCGCATGCAGGTATCGAGGACTTCGCCCCTGCAATGTGCAGAGAGGAGTTTTCCTCAATGAATCCACCTTGCATGTCGATGATGATCAAGGCGGAGCGTTGAGCGTCTATCACGGTTTCGTCCTTCCTGACTTACGAGGCCTCGTGCGCGCTTGCGCATGCGACGAGCCTCGGCTCCTTTGCGATTGCGATACAATTATCCGTCGAAAACCTGACTGCGAGACGGGAGAAGAAAGGGGAGCGGCGTGCTTGATTTGACGGTTGCCGAGATAAGGGAGCAGTTGCGCAAGGCCGATGCCAAGGCTTTCGAGGTTCTGGAGCGCTCGCTTGTCGCCGACGCTCGCAAAGGGGTTCGCAGCGCCGTTGAAGTGGCGCGCCGTCGTTTGGAGGCGGAGTCCGCTGAGCGTGAACGTTTGAGCCGGCTGTACTCGTTTGAGGCGGAGATTGCCGCTGAACGCAATGCGAATGCAGTGATCGGCCTTGACGAGGTGGGGCGTGGTCCGTTGGCGGGTCCGCTTGCCGTCGGCGCCGTCGTCTTAGACGGCGATAGCGTGATCGAGGGATTGAACGACTCCAAGCAAGTAAAGCCCGAGGATCGCGTTCTCATTGCTGAACAGGTAAAACAACTTGCTCGTGCCTGGACAGTGCGCTATATCGAGCCTGCGGATATCGATGCCCACGGTATGACTTCGTCGCTGAAAAGCGCGTTCAGGCAGGCGATTTCCGACATAGAGCAGCAGGGCGTCGCGGTCGATTTAGTGCTGCTCGACGGCAACCCTCTTCACATTGACGATCGCGAGGTGAACGTCGTCAAGGGGGATGGACGCTGCGCCTCCATTGCCGCCGCTTCCATAATCGCAAAGGTGGAGCGCGATGCTTTGATGGTGAACCTTGACGGGCTGTACCCCGGGTATGGGTTTGCCGCGAACAAAGGCTACGCGAGCCCCGAGCACATCGAGGCGATCGAGAGGCTCGGTTTGAGCCCCGTTCACCGAGCTTCGTTTTGCACGTCGTTTACTCAGCCGACCTTGTTTTAAACATCGGGGGGTGGGTTGCCCTCCTTATCGTCGTGGTAACGAGGCGGCATCTGCTTGCTTGATTGCCCTGTGAGAGGATGACGGTAATCTTTGCTTTAGCGATGCTTGATTTGCGTTTAGATCTTGGCTCTATTTCTGACCGGCTGATGCGTGAGATCGTCTCTTCTCTTGTCATGAAGGCGTGATCTTGGTGCGACGACGCCGTCATGTTCTTGTCGGATGGTAACTGTAGGCTGTCTTCATCGATGATAGGAGGCAGCTATGGATGAGGTTCGGAAACCGGAAGACGTCGCCTGTGGCGACAATCTTGCTAAGACGGAGAAGGCTTCTGAGAGCACGACGGGGAGGGGGCGGGGAAGGAGGAGTCGCGACCTCGGTCGTCGTGGAGAGGATGCGGCAGCTCGTTTCCTGTATCAACACGGCTATGACATTCTCGAGCGAAACTGGACGTGTGAGGCGGGGGAGGCCGATATTATCGCGCGTGATGAGGAGAGTCTCGTCTTCGTCGAGGTGAAGACTCGATCCGATTGCGAGAAGGGTTTCCCCGCTGAAGCCGTCACGCCCGATAAGCGGGATCGCTACGAACGCATCGCGCTCAGCTATCTGAAGCATTGCGACATCGTTGACGTCCCTGTGCGCTTCGATGTGGTGTCGATCGTCGTCGTGTCCTCTGACCGGGCGCTCATCAGGCATCATATCAACGCGTTCTCGGCGGCTTGACATGAGGGGACAGTGCGCGGTTCTCAGCGCGACGATTCGCGGCGTCGAAGCTGTTCCGGTGTTCGTCGAGGTGACCGTGTCAAGCGGGCTGCCGGGTATGTCTATCGTCGGCATGCCCGACGCAGCTGTTCAGGAAGCGCGTGAGCGAGTGAGGGCATCCGTGCGTGCCTCGGGTTTTTCCATGCCGCAGGATCGTATCGTCGTCAATCTGGCGCCGAGCAGCTTGAGGAAAACGGGTTCGGGCTTCGATCTTCCCATCGCCGTCGGCATCCTTGTGTCTACAGGTCAGATCGACGCCGCCGTGCTTCAGCGCCGGCTGTTCGTGGGCGAGCTTTCCCTCGACGGGGGAGTCAGGCCCGTTGCGGGTATGTTGGCATACGGAGTGTGCGCCCGGTCTCATGGTTGCGGGCTTGTTTGCGCGCAGGACAGCGCGCTCGTGCCCCTTGCCGATCTCGAGCAGAAGGCGCTATCGCATTTGGGAAGGCTTCACGCAACGGAGCCTCTCGTTGATATGAGGTCGAATGCGAGACGGGTGGAAGCCGTATGCGGCGAGGGTTTGGACTTCGTCGACGTGGCGGGGCATGATGTCGCGAAAAGAGCTTTTCAGATCGCGGCGACGGGTGATCACGGTTTGCTCATGTCGGGGCCGCCCGGCTCGGGAAAGACCATGCTCGCATCTCGCATGCCTTCGATCCTTCCGCCGCTCGATGAATCGGAAATGCTCGAAACCGCCGTCATTCACTCGGTGGCGGGCGAGGACATCGACGATATCCTTTGCGGCGTGCGCCCTTTCAGGCATCCTCATCATTCGGCGACGATAGCGGGACTTGTCGGCGGAGGCAATCCCTTGAGGCCGGGTGAGATTTCCTTGGCGCATAACGGCGTTCTATTTCTCGATGAGTTGGCAGAGTTCAAGTCTTCTGTTCTTCAAAGCCTTCGACAACCGCTTGAATCGGGTCGTGTCGTCCTTACGCGCGCAGACGGGTCGGTTTCGTTTCCTTCGAGGTTCCTGCTCGTTTCTGCAACGAATCCCTGTCCTTGCGGGTATCTCGGGGATCCGGAGCGGGAGTGCACGTGCACGTTTTCCCAGGTTCGTCAATATCAGGCCCGAATCGGCGGTCCGTTGGTTGATAGGATTTCAATTCAAATCGACGTGCGGCGCGTCGATCCGTCGAACGTCATCTCCTCAACTCGTGGAGTGAGTTCTTCGCAATTGCGCGATGGAGTGCTTCGGGGGCGTGCTTTCGGGCTGTGGCGTCGATCACGTTGCGACGGTGAAGGTTCGTGCCGATCGATTGCGGGAAACGAAACATACATTTCGACGCACCCGTCCATTGCGGACGAATGCGGCCTCACCGACGAGGCTCGGTCCTTTCTCGAGGCCGTGGCGCGCGCAAGCGCGTTGAGCGGAAGGGCGGTCGTCGGTTCCCTGCGCGTTGCTCGAACCATCGCCGATATCGAAGAAAGCGTGTCGGTGTCCGCGGATCATGTTGCCGAAGCCCTCGGGTATCGCTTGAGGACGGGAGGAGTGGATTGAGATGAGTGCTGATGTTCTTCTGAAAGGCGAGCGATACGAGCTGACCGCCGATGACTCCCTGTACCCGCAAGCGCTTGCGCTCATAGCTCGTCCGCCCCGCAAGCTTTTCGTTGTCGGAGATCCTCTCGTGTTGCGAGAGGGTCTTGCCGTCATCGGGGCGAGGAAGGCGACGCCGTATGGGAGGGGATGCGCGCGAAGATTCGCGTCAATAGCCGCAGAGCGAGGGATTGTCATCATTTCAGGCGGGGCGCGCGGGTGCGATGCGGCGGCGCATGAGGCTGCGCTCGAAGTCGGTGGGAAGACGGTTGTGTTTCTCGGTGGGGGTTGCGACAGGGTCTATCCCTGCGAGCACAAGGGTCTGTTTCAGCGTGTGGTCGATGCTGGTGGGGCGGTGGTGTCGGAGCAGCCGTGGGAATGCGACCCTCGTCCGTATATGTTCAGGGAGCGAAATCGTCTCATTGCGGGACTTGCGAGGGCGACGCTTATCGTCGAAGCAGGGCTTCCTTCGGGTACTTTTTCGACGGCTGACGAGGCTCTGGCGGCAAATCGTGATGTTTTGGTAGTTCCCGGATCCATCACATCGGTCTATTCCCGAGGAGCCAACCGTCTTATCTACCAAGGTGCGACTCCGGTGGTTGACGAGGAGACGTTCGGTGATCAGCTTTTCGATCTTTTCGGTTGCCTTCGCTATCCTCGGACCGAGAATCGCGAGGGTGATGAGGTGTGTAAGGGAGATGCCGATGTGAACGGCGCCTTACTTGAGTCGCTGCGCGCCGAGCCGCTCGGTGTCGAGGAGCTGGTGGGTGTTGCTCGTTTGGCGTTTGGCGAGGAGGATGTGCTCACCAAGGTGATGGTTTGGCTTGCGAAAGCGCAAAGCAGGGGTCTGATCGCTCAATATCCCGACGGACGATACGGACCTGCGATGTCGGGATCGCCTTCCCCTCTGCGGACGAGGTGAAAACGAGCCGTTCTCGCACGCCCGTTGCTCGTTTTTTCCGATTGTGGCAGTCGTTTTAGAATGCACTTTGAAAACGATATTATTCGAAACGGTCAGATCTGTTGAGACGCTGTTCGCTCATCATCGGGCGCGGTTCCCTGTTGTCACTTACGGCTTTTTCGGCGGGCGAACACGAGGTTTTGTCACACGCTCAATGTGCGCATCTGCACCTTCGGCTGAATTTCGCTTTGGTTAATGTAATTGCTTTAGTCCGATATAAGATATAATCTAATAACTGCTTTACGGAGAGGAGAATTGTCGCCATGGGTCGAAACCGCAAGTGCGCGCTCGTGGTGCGAGCGAGCGCGCACTTGCGGCGTGCGTTCGCGACAACGAGGGTCGTGACGCGGTCGTCGAGGTTCCGGGATCGCGATGGATGTCTTACGGGAGCATGATCGGCAACATTGCCCTCGGCGTTACGGTGGGTCTGCTTATCTGGCAGTTCTTCGCGCTTCTCATGAACGCGGGAGGGGCTACGCTTGGGTTTCCTTACCCTCTCGAAACCTTCGAGCGCCTTGGAGAATACCTGTTCGAGGGGCGTTCGCTGTACGGGCATTCCGTCTTCGAGCACGTTCTCGCCAGTATAAAGCGTCTTCTCATCGCATTCGGCTTGGCGTCTACGATCGGTATCGGGCTGGGCATGGTGTTGGGGTATTTCGGGCGCATATACCAAATCGGCATGGTGCCTGTTTCCGTTTACCAGATGATCCCCGGTCTTGCGTGGCTTCCGATGGCGATTCTCATCTTCGGTTTGGGTGACGCTTCGGCGATCTTCATCATCTTCGCGGTGTCCTCCATGGTTATCACCATAGGAGTGTCGAGCGGTATACGCATGGTTCCCGCCGTCATCGTCGATGCTGCGCGCATGATGGGCGCGTCGGGGGCTGCGGTGTTCTTCAAGGTGCTGGTTCCGCAGGCCGCTCCGAGCATTATCAACGCGCTTCGTCTCGGCATGTCCTCGGCGTGGCGAGTGCTTATAGCTGCTGAGATGGTAGTGGGCACCGGCCTCGGCATCGGCTACTCCATCGAGCTTACCCGCGATCTGCTCGACTACGTGGGCGCGTTCGCCTGCATCACGGTCATCTGCCTTGTCGGTTTGTTCGTCGATCGCGTCGTCTTGGCGAGCTTGGAGCGTTGGATGAGGCATCGTTTGGGAATCGAGGGGGCTTAAGATGGCGTACATCGAGCTTCGCGATGTGTCGAAGGCGTTTTACGCTGATCGTGCCAAGAGTCGGGCGCGCGTTGCGCTTGACCGCGTGTCGCTTGAGATCGAGCGGGGAGAGTTCGTGAGCCTCATCGGCCCTTCGGGATGCGGCAAGACCGTGACGCTGTCGATGATCGCGGGGTTTGCTCAACCGACGGTAGGGGAGGTTCTGTTCGAAGGCGAGGCCGTTTGCGGTCCTGATCCTCGTCGCGGAGTCGTTTTCCAGGAATACAGCCTGTTGCCTTGGCTGACGGTCGAGCAGAACGTCTCCTTCGCGGTGAAAAGCTCGACGCGAAGATTAGGGAACGTCATCGACTCGGCAGAGACGGCCGAACGCGCGCGTCTCGCGTTGTCCCAGGTCGGGCTTTCCGATGTCGCCGAAGCTAGCCCGAGCACGCTTTCGGGCGGGATGAAGCAGCGCGTCGCCATCGCTCGCTTGCTCGCCATGGGTTCTGAAGTGATGCTCATGGACGAGCCGTTTTCCGCACTCGACGAGCTTACGCGCTCGGCTCTTGACGAGAGCATGCGCAGACTTTGGAAAAAGGAGGGCAGAACCATTGCGTTCGTCACCCACAGCATTTCCGAAGCGGTCCTCGTGTCTCCCCTCATCGTGCTGTTCTCATCGTCGCCCGGTCGTATTTGTCGGGAGTGGTCCGTTGGCGATGACGTTCCCCGGGATGTCGATGTTCCTGAGTTTCGCGCTTTATGTGACGAGATCAGGTCATGCATGCCCGATACCGCTTGCTCGTTCTAAGGGTTTGCGGGCTCGTGTCGAAAGCTGCTCGGCACGGACATGAAAAAAGGTTAGAGAAAGGTGGTTGTCGTGAGGAACGCAAGGGCTGTTGCCATCGCGTGCGTTGCCGCGCTCGCGCTCGGTCTCTTCGCTTTGGGGGGATGTGCTTCTGATGAGGGGACGGGCTCGGCGACGCAGGAGAGTCAGGGAGTGAAGGAGTACGCGCCTCTTTCGATCGCCTACCTGAACAAGGCGGGATATGAGGACATCATCTTTGGCGATAAGCAGGGGTATTTCGCCGAGGCTGGTCCCGAGGTGACGCTTCATGCCGTTACAGGTTCCGGACAGCAGTCGGTGGAGGCTCTTCTTGCGGGGTCGGTTGACATAGCGACGACCGGCCAAGGCCCCGTTGCCGACGCCATCAAGCAATACGGGGACGACATCGTGGTGCTCGCCTGCTCGAACTGTTATACCGGCGGTCAGGTGATCGTTGCGGGACCCGGTATGACCGGAGATGCTCAGATCGTCGCTTACGATAAGGCGAAGGACAACAAGGACGAGGTCAAGGCTTCTTTCGAATCCGCTGCGCTAGTTTTAGGAGGAACGGTTAAGATCGGCGTGCAGAAGGGGGCGACCACGGAGTCTGAGTTGAAAAGCTGGTTGAAAGCGATGGGGGTATCCTTCAACGACTTCGGCACCGAAGGCGATGGCGTTGTGACCCTCGTCGATGTGAAGGCGAACACGCTTCCCACCACGCTGGCAACCGGAACGGACATCGACATGATGGCGGCGAGCCAGCCGTATCCTGACACGGCCGTGTCGCAGGTTGCGGGTTCTTACCGCGTCGGCACGAACGCCGACATCGATTCGTACAGTTTGGCTTGTTTGATCACCACCAAGGAGGTCTTTGCGGAGAAGGAGGAATCCATCAAGGCGTTCTTCGAGGCCGAAGCGAAGACGTCGTCTTTCATGAACGAGAATTCCGATGAGGCAATCCGGATTTGCGCCGATAGCATTGGAGCCGACGTCGAGAGCGTCCGCGCCGCCTTCGATATCGCCGACTTCAAGCTCGGCATGACGTCGCAAATGCTCGATACGCTGCAGAAGACATGCGCGAAGAAGGGCGTCGGGGTCACGGTTGAGCAGCTGGAAGAGCAGGCCCCCCTTCTTACCTGGCTCGAGACGAGTCTCGCATAGCGCAGCATCTGCAGGCGGTCCGTTATTTTGAGGGGAGTCTCTGTTTGCGAGCGAGGGGGCGCGCGCGTTTGATATGCTGTTCGCATGATGAAAAATATTACGATTATCGGTGGCGGTCTCGCGGGCAGTGAGGCCGCCCTTACGTTGGCGGATTTAGGTTTCGCTGTTCGCCTCGTAGAGATGCGCCCTCATCGGGGCACCCCTGTTCACCATACGGGTTATTTAAGCGAGCTCGTCTGTTCCAATTCTCTGAAGAGCACGAAGCCCGACAGCGCTGCAGGGCTCATCAAGGCAGAGCTTGATGCGCTTGGATCTCATGTGTATGCTGCGGCGTTGCGTCATGAAGTCGCGGCGGGCGGTGCGCTTGCGGTCGACAGGGCTGAGTTCTCCGCCGATGTGACGGCGCTTGTCGAAGGGCATCCTCGCATTGACCTTCAGCGCTACGAGGCTGTGAGCGTGGCGGATGAGGCGTCGAACTGCGACGCTCTTGTTCTCGTGACGGGCCCTCTCACTTCCGATGCTCTCTCGGCTTCGTTGGCGGAGCTTACGGGTTCCGATGCCCTCGCCTTCTACGATGCCGCCGCGCCGGTTGTCATGGCGGATTCGCTTGACTACGAAAAGCTGTTCAGGCAGAGTCGCTATGAAAAAGCAGATGAGAACCCCGGGGATTACCTGAACGCGCCTTTCGACAGGGAAACCTACGACGATTTCATCGAGGCGCTTTTGGGCGCTGAGCGCGTGATAGCGAAGTCTTTTGAGTCGAAGGATCTTTTCCAGGCATGCCAGCCGATTGAGGAGATCGCGCGTGCAGGTCATGACGCCCCTCGGTTCGGGACGCTCAAGCCCGTTGGTCTGACCGACCCGCGAACAGGGAGAAGGCCTTGGGCGGCGTTGCAGCTGCGGGCTGAGGATGTGCATGGCTCGTGCTACAACCTGGTGGGTTTTCAAACCAACCTTACGTTCCCCGAGCAACGTCGTGTGTTTCGCATGATACCCGGGCTCGAGAACGCTGAGTTCGCGCGTTACGGCGTCATGCATCGAAACACGTTCGTCGACGCGCCCCGTCTTCTTGACGATCATCTTCGTTTGAGGACTGCGGCTTCCGAAGAGCTCGGCACGCCCGTATATGTTGCGGGTCAACTGGCGGGCACGGAAGGGTATTGCGAGGCGATCCGCTCGGGGCTTCACGTCGCCTTCTCCGTTGCGGCTGATTTACGTGGTGCTTACCTGCCGTCAGTCCCGCGCGAAATGGTGTTTGGTTCGCTGCTCGCGTATGCGACCGACCCCAATACGGTTGATTATCAGCCGATGCATGTCAACTTCGGCATCCTGCCGCCCCTTGAGATTCGCATTCGAAACAAAAAAGAGCGTTACCAGGCGTATGCGGATAGATCTCGGGCTGCTCTTGCGGTGTATCGCGCGCAGCTCGTCGGTGTCGGTCTGATAGTCGAAGAAGGCTGTCCTTGCGCAGGATTGCCAGGGTAGTGAAGTCGCACGTGAGCAAAGGGGGACATGATGCGGTTTCGCGGGCGCGCGAGGTCGATTCGTCGGACGTCGATCTCGAGGGTTGTGAAGAGCTCGAGCGTTACTGCCGTCATCTCGCTTTGGAGCGAGGTTTGTCTTCGCACACGGTTCGTGCGTATAGGGCGGATGTGCTTGACTATCTGAGGTGGTGCGAACGCGCGGAGCTGCAGCCCGAGGAGATCGATCATCGTGGATTGCGTGCTTACCTCGCCGAGCTTCATGAAGCGCGGTACGCGCGTTCGACGATCGGCAGGAGGCTGTCTTCCTTGCGCGGTTTCTTCGGATGGCTTTGCTCGCAGGGCGTTATCGCCGACAATCCTGCAGCTTTGCTGCAGGGGCCTCGCAGTATGAGAACGTTGCCGAAGGTGATACGCCCTTCGGACATGGATCTCTTGCTCGCTGTTCATGAGGATTGCGGGGATCGAAAGTCTGCGTGCGCTCGATCTCCCGAGGAGTTGCGCGACGCCGCCCTTCTCGAGCTTCTTTACGCGAGCGGCCTTCGTGTTTCCGAAGCGGCTGGATTGCTTCTCGAAGGCGTGGACTATGCTCAACAGCTTGTGAGGGTTTTCGGAAAAGGCTCGAAGGAAAGGGTCGTTCCCGTTCATGAAATCGCTCTCGGGTTGATGCGAGATTACGAGCGGAGTGCGCGTCCCGTGCTGCTCGATGGCGTTGAAAGCCCATTTTTCTTCATCGGACGTCGGGGAAAGCCGTTGAGCTCAGATGGAATTCGCAAGATTTTCAAGCGTGCCGTCCGTGAGGCGGGTCTTGATCCTTCCCTGTCTCCTCATGCGATGCGTCATTCGTTCGCGACGGATCTTCTTAACGGGGGAGCCGATTTGCGAAGCGTCCAGGAGATGCTCGGACATGCGAGTCTTTCCACTACGCAGATCTACACGCATGTCTCGCCCGATGTCCTCAAGCGCGAGCACGGGCGCGCTCATCCGCGCGGTTGACGTTAGGCGACGTGCCCGTGCATTGAGCGCGGCGTGGCGCAATCGGGGGGCTTTGGTCGTGTGGGCGGACCTCGTCATCCATGGTTTTCGAGTTGGTATAGCGCGGTCTGTTGTTCGGGAAAGTGCAGAACGGCGCGTCTGTGCTGAATCCTTGAATAGCGAACAAAAGTTCCCCTTAACATATGGATGTTCGACGTTGCTGTACTAGAATATGGTTTGTGATACGAAGGGCGCGCGGTCTGTCGGCGTCATCGATTAATCTGAAGCGAAAGCGAATCAAATGGGACAAAAAGAAATCGTCATAAAGGGAGCGCGCGAGCATAATCTGAAAAACGTCGACCTGACGATACCGCGCGATGAGCTGGTTGTTATCACGGGTTTATCCGGCTCGGGTAAATCGAGCTTGGCGTTCGATACCATGTACGCCGAGGGTCAGCGACGCTATGTTGAGAGCCTTTCGAGTTACGCGCGCATGTTCTTAGGGCAGATGAACAAGCCCGATCTTGACTCCATCGATGGCTTATCGCCGGCGGTGTCGATTGATCAGAAAACCACGTCGCGCAATCCGCGATCAACGGTCGGTACGACAACGGAGATATACGATTACCTGCGCTTGCTTTACGCACGCGTCGGCGTACCGCATTGTCCCGAGTGCGGCCGTGAGATCAAGCGTCAGACGACGGACCAGGTAACTGACGACATCCTATCGCTTGCCGACGAGGGGGAAATCCCCAAAGCCGTTATAATGGCGCCGGTGGTCATGGGTCGAAAAGGCGAGTTCACGAAACTGTTCGCCGACGTGCAGAAGGAGGGTTTCACCAGAGTCCGCATTGACGGTGAAATCGTAAGGCTTGACGGGGAGCCGCTTACGCTCAACAAGAAGATCAAGCACTTCATCGACGTGGTCGTCGATCGCGTGACGCTTAAGCCTTCCTCCGTGAGTCGTGTCGCGGAGGCTGTCGAGCTGGCAACCAAGCTTGCCGACGGCAAGGTTCTCGTTCAGGTGCTCGGTGCGGACGGAAAGCCTCAAGGCGAGGCTTCGGGCGCCTCCTCTGGCGCGACGGGCGGTCTTGGCGAAGGGGAGCATCTTTACTCGCTTGCCTTGGCGTGCCCCGAGCATGGTCATTCGATGGACGAGCTTCAGCCTCGTGACTTCTCCTTTAACGCACCTTATGGCGCATGTCCTGATTGCCTGGGTATTGGAAGCCGCGATGAGGTGGACCCTTCTCTTCTCGTTCCCGACCCTTCTCTAAGCATTGCGGACGGAGCCGTCGCTCCGTTTAAGACGGGGAATTACTACCCTCAAGTTCTTCGCGCCGTCGCCATTCACATGGGGGCCGACGAAACCACTCCGTGGGAGGATTTGACTCCGCGTTGTCGCCGCGCTTTGCTGAACGGACTCGGCGACGAAAAGATACGCGTGGATTATCGAACCGTGGATGGGCGTGAAACGTACTGGTACATCGAGTGGGAGGGGATCGTCGAGGCTGTGAAGCGTCGTTACGCCGAAGCGCAAAGTGACGCCCAAAAGGATAAGCTCGGCGCATACTTCGCGACGGTGCCCTGCGAGACATGTGGTGGTAGGCGTTTGAAGCCGGAGATCCTCGCTGTCACGGTGGGAGGTAGGTCCATTCATGAGGTAACCGAGATGTCGGCGCGCGAATCGTTCGAGTTTTTCGAGGGGTTGTCCTTCACGGGGCAAGACGAGGTTATCGCCGCTCCTATTGTGAAGGAGATCAAGGCCCGATTGAAGTTTCTCGTCGACGTCGGCCTCGACTACCTGACGCTCGAACGTGCGACTGCCACCCTTTCGGGCGGTGAGGCCCAGCGTATTAGGCTGGCGACTCAGATCGGCGCGGGACTCATGGGCGTGCTTTATATTCTCGACGAGCCTTCCATCGGACTTCATCAACGTGATAACGAGCGTCTTATCGCCACATTGGAAAGACTTCGAGATCTGGGCAATACGGTTGTTGTCGTCGAACATGATGAGGATACCATCAGGGCGGCTGACTTCGTGGTCGATATGGGTCCCGGTGCGGGGGAGCATGGCGGCATGGTGGTTGCGGCGGGCACGCCTGAGGAGGTTGCGCATACGGAGGGGTCCCTTACGGCTGATTACCTGTCGGGTCGCAGACGCATCGAGGTTCCCACGCAGCGTCGCAAGCCGGGTCGCGGTTCGCTGAAGCTGACGGGAGCCCGCGAGAACAACCTGCAGAACGTCACCGTCGAGATACCCATCGGAACGCTCACCGTCGTCACCGGTGTTTCAGGGTCGGGCAAGAGCTCCTTGATCACCGATACGCTTGCCCCGGCTCTCGCCAACCGGCTTAACCATGCGCATCGTAGGACGGGAAAGTACCGAAAAATCACGGGTGTTGAGTTGCTCGATAAGGTGATCAACATCGACCAGAGCCCTATCGGTCGCACTCCTCGATCGAATCCCGCGACCTATATCGGCCTTTGGGACGACATTCGCTCGCTGTTCGCTTCTACTAACGAGTCGAAAGCTCGCGGATACGCTCCCGGGCGTTTTTCGTTCAACGTGAGCGGCGGACGATGCGAGGCGTGTAAGGGCGACGGTCAGATTAAGATCGAAATGCACTTTCTGCCCGATGTGTATGTTCCTTGCGAGGTCTGCGGTGGCAAGCGATACAACCGGGAGACGTTGCAGGTTACGTACCGCGGAAAGAACATCTCTGATGTGCTTGATCTTACGGTCGAAGACGCGCTTGCGTTTTTTGAGAACATTCCCGGAATCAAGCGCAAATTACAGACTCTCTACGACGTCGGACTAGGTTACATCAGGCTTGGCCAACCCGCCACCACGCTTTCGGGCGGTGAGGCTCAACGGGTGAAGTTGGCGAGCGAGTTGCAAAAACGATCGAGCGGCAAGACGTTCTACATCCTCGACGAACCTACCACGGGACTGCATTTCGAAGACGTCAGGCAGTTGCTCGTCGTCTTGCAGCGACTCGTGGATTCCGGCAACACCGTGCTCGTCATCGAGCATAACCTCGACGTTATCAAGTGCGCCGATCATATTGTCGACCTCGGTCCTGAGGGCGGTTTCGGCGGGGGTCGTATTATCGCCAAGGGAACGCCTGAAGAGGTCGCTTGCGTCGAGGGGAGTCATACCGGCAGGTTCGTGAAGCATATGCTCGAGGTGGCGAAAAACCCTCCCATCGAGTAATCTGTTCAGTGCAATTTCAACTATCGCACGTGTCGATCCTCGAGTAACGCTATTTGTCTCGGGGATCGTCTTTTGCGCGTGGAAAATCGTTTCGGAGGGATAGCGTGGCGGCATCGTATCCGCATATGAAGCGCGGTGTGCTCTGTGCTTTGTTCGGAGGTATTTTCTGGGGCTTTTCGGCGAACTGCGCCGAGATTCTCATGGGCTATTTCGCCGTTCCCGTTGAGTGGATCACGTGCGCTCGCATGGGTTGTTCTGCGCTGTTTTTCCTCACTTTGTCAGCCGTGACGATGAAGCGAAGAATGCTCGAGGTGTTCAAAGACATCAACATGCTCTTGCTCATCGCCGGGTTCGCTCTTCTCGGTATTACGCTCACTCAGATCAGCTATTTGAAGGCTATCCACTTCGCGGGGGCAGGAACTGCCTTACTGCTCGAGCAGCTTGGTCTTGTTCTCGTCATGCTCTACCTTTGCTTAAAGAGTCGTCGAAAGCCCTATGGCCGGGAGCTTGCCGGGTTGGTGCTTGCCCTTGTGGGTGCCGTGCTCATTTCGACTCAGGGTGATATAACTACCCTCGACATTCCGCTTATCGGCTTGATCTGGGGTTTGATCTCCGCGGTCTCGCTCGCCTTTTACAACCTCATGGGGGTTAAACCCCTTGCGAAGTACGGGTCGTTTCTGGTTACGGGTCTGTCCATGCTTCTTGGATGCGTGGTGACAACCGCGATGTTTCGCCCGTGGACATATGCGGTGTCCTTGCCCGCCGAGGGTTGGGTGATCTTCGCCCTTATCGTGCTTGTCGGCACTATACTCGCGTATCTGCTTTTCGTGCAGGGTATAAGAGATGCCGGGCCGATGCGAGCGGGTCTGCTCGGCAGCGTCGAGCCTGTTTCCGCCATCGTGATATCCGCCGTCTGGTTGGGTACGCCCATCAGCGTTTACGATGCGCTCGGCGCCGTTGCCGTCGTATGCATGATCGCTCTTATCACGCAGCGAGAGGAATCGACTTCCGTTGCATCATAGCCTTGCGTGCGGTGATATGCGATCAAGGGCTTTTAATTGCGAGGGGCTGCCGGGGCTTGGTGAGTTGCGGCTTTCCGCCCCTCGGCTGTTCGTCGGGCCTTGCCCTTTTCGGCGACGCGCTGACATCGGGCCGATAATGCGACGTGGAGACGTTTTAGCCATCGACGCATTGCGCGCGTCTCGATTTGCCCCTGGGTTATAATCGTGCGCATGGATAAACGTATTCGCGAAAAAATCGCTCTTTTCGTCTTCGCATTCTTGGTGGTGTTTGCG
The DNA here is from genome assembly GCA_937890835.1 of uncultured bacterium. GTDB lineage: Bacteria > Actinomycetota > Coriobacteriia > Coriobacteriales > Eggerthellaceae > CALADF01. The sequence continues at coordinate 84,356 of CALADF010000043.1, read as the reverse complement.
GCGGTAGTTCTTATCGGCTACTTCACGACGGGTCGATCCTGGAGCGTCGCGGCTTCGTTCGTGGATGATCGTGTGGGGCGCATGGACGGGTACACGGTCATCGGCTATGCGGGCGTAGTTGATGAGAGATCACTCGGGGATTCCGAAGACTCTGAAAATAGCGGTGAAGATTCGGCAACGGTTGATGAGGGTCAGGGTTTGCGAGATGACCCCTCTTCTTCAAATGCATCCGAAGCTGGCGACGATGCTGCGGGCGCTGATACCTTGGGGTCAACTGCGTCTTCCTCGACCGACGAAGGTGCAGTTGGCGATTCGGCTGAAAGCGTCATGGGGTCGTTCGAGTCATTTCGCGCCGCTCCTTCACCGGTAGCTGATGCTGCTGCGGGCGAAAGCTCGGAGTCTGAGGACGTGGGCTCCTCGGAAGCTTCCGGTGCTGCGATTTCCATCGGCCTCGACGTGCTCGCGTTGTATGCCGACATGGTTCCTGCGTCATCGCTTGGCGTCTTCGTCTCGGATATTCGCCAGATATACGCTGACAAGGGCGCGGGTACGCTTACGTTGGATCTCTATCGTGTGCTTGAAGACGGCTTTCCCGAGATTTACGAGGTAGGGGGGAAGCGCATCGGAGTATATGGCGCGGATGTTTACACGAGTAAGGCCTGGTTGGGTCATTATATGAAGTACTTCGAGGAAAACGATGCGGATATCGTTATCGGTGTAACACCTCGAACGGGGTATCTTGCAACGTATGATGGAACCGATGTCGTGCTGGTGACGACGAGCGACGAGGGTATCAGCACGCAGGGTTTCTTTTCCAGCTCAACGTTCGTCGTGAGGTCTCCCGAAAAAGGCGATGTAGGGCTTGTGATTCTCACGTCGAACGGCACGGCCTCGTCGAAGGTGTTCGACAACTGATAATCTGGTTTCGTCGGTTGCGTTCGGGTTGTTTGCAGTGGAGTGCGGTGGAGTTTGCTTCTACATATGCGGGTTGAAAAGCACGTTCATGTCGACGTCGACGTCTATCCCGCTGATTTTTCCTGTGTTCGAATACTGCCACATGCTGAATCCGGTGTTCTTGCCGGGTTTGTCGACTCCGTACTCTGCGTACCAGACGCTCACGGGTTGGATGGAAGATAGGTCGTATCGTGATAAGTCGCCGGCGTTCCCGTATATCATGACATCGTAGCCCGCCTTGCGGATTCGATCGCAGAACGCTTGCGCAATGGCAGTCAGTTGATCGTTTGAAAGGCCGTCGGCTCTGCCCTCGACGCCCGAAACGGGTTCGTGGTCGAAGACGACGGGAAGCGAGAGCTTTCTGCCGTCGAGTATGTTGAGTGCAAACTCGGCCTCCTCGATCGCCTCGTCCTCGTTGATGGCCTGGGAGAAGAAATACGCTCCAACTTCGATCCCGGCATTTGCTGCGCCATCGAGGTTTGCGAAGACGTAATCGTCTTCGCTCAAAAACCCTGATGTTGCGCCTCTATTGCCCAATCTCACCATGGCGAACTCGATACCGTCTTGAGCTACGCGATTCCAGTCGATATAGCCTTGGTGCTCCGATACATCGATGCCCGTGCATGCGATGTTGAGGCCGTTTTCCATATAGTTGAAGCGGCCGTCGACCTCGCTGAGGTTCTCCCACTGGTAGGTGTGTGTTTCCCCGGAGAGTTCAGCGGACGTCTCGTCGCGAAGTCCGCCGCATGCGCGTATCGAGACCGCGACGAGAAGGAGGGAGAGGATGGCGACGGCAACGACGAGGGCAGCTGGCTGATCTCGAATAATGTTGCCGATACTGCGTCGTCTTGCGTTCAAAGGCCTGACGGAAGCTCGCTTGGCATGAAGTTGGGATGAGAAAGACGTGCTGGCATGTTTCGTCGAGCGTGGCTGAAGTACTTCTTCTCGACGCTTTCGAGAATGCGGAGAAGATGACGTCGGGGGTTTTCGTGGATTGTTTCTCATTACTCCAGCATACCGCGGTTTCGGCGTTCTCGGCGAAGCAGGGCGGAGAGCCTATGAAAAACCACACCCCGCACTGCGTTGAGTGCGGGGTGTGAAATCAAGGTGATAGGTAACTAAGCGCGGGGAGGTCGGATGTTAGACGATGCCTTGCGCCAGCATGGCATCGGCGATCTTCTCGAAGCCCGCGATGTTCGCTCCCATAACGTAGTTGCCCTCGTGGCCGTAACGCTTGGCAGCATCGTCGGCCGCGTGGTAGATGGACACCATGATGTCCTTGAGCTTGTTGTCGACCTCTTCGAACGACCAGGAAAGACGCTCTGAATTCTGGGTCATCTCAAGGCCTGATACGGAGACGCCGCCGGCGTTCGCCGCTTTGCCGGGCATGAACGCCACGCCGTTCTCAATGAAATAAGAGGTGGCTTCAAGCGTGGTCGGCATGTTCGCGCCTTCGCCGACGACCTTGCAGCCGTTAGCGACCAGGGCCTTCGCGTCTTCGAGGAGCAATGTGTTCTCGCGAGCGCAGGGAAGCGCGATGTCGCACGGAACCTGCCACACGCCTCGACCGTCCTCGGCGTGCCAGACGGCATTCGGACGCTGCTCGAGGTACATCTCAAGGGTCACGCCCTTATCGTTGCCCGAGCGCTTAGCGTTGTAGATATCCTCGAGGATACGGTAATCGATACCGTTTTGGTCTTCGACCCAGCCTTTGGTGTCGGAACAGGCGACCACGGTGCCGCCGAGTTGGGAAACCTTCTGAATCGCGTAAATGGCCACGTTGCCGGAGCCGTGAACGACGACCTTTTTGCCTTCAAAGGATTCGCCGTGGCATTTCAAATACTCATCGACAAAGTAGACGAGGCCGTACCCCGTCGCCTCCGTACGTGCGAGCGAACCGCCGAACTTGAGGCCCTTACCCGTGAGGACGCCGGTCCATTCGTTGCGCAGGCGCTTGTACTGACCGAACATGTAGCCGATCTCGCGACCTCCGACGCCGAGATCGCCTGCGGGGACATCGGTGTCGGGACCGATGTGGCGGGAAAGCTCGGTCATGAAGGACTGGCAGAAAGCCATCACCTCACGGTTTGACTTACCCTTCGGGTCGAAGTCGGAGCCACCCTTGCCGCCACCCATCGGAAGCGTGGTCAGGCTGTTTTTGAAGATCTGCTCGAAACCGAGGAATTTCAACATGCCGAGCGTCACCGTGGGGTTAAAACGCAAGCCGCCTTTGTAAGGCCCGATGGCGCTGTTAAACTCCACGCGGTACCCGCGATTCACCTGAACGTTGCCCTCGTCGTCGACCCAGGGAACGCGGAACATGATCACACGCTCGGGTTCGATGATGCGCTCGAGAAGCCCTGCCTTCTCGTATTCGGGATGGGCTTCGAAAACAGGTTCGAGCGACTCGAGGACCTCGGTCACCGCCTGGATGAATTCCGGCTGATCGGCGTCTTTCGCCTTAACCTGCTCGATGATTTTCTGAACGTAACTCAATGGAACCTCCTCGATGGGATTGTCTGCATGTTCCCGTGCTTGCCGAAATTGCTGCTCGGTTAAGCTAACTGAAGGGTATTATAATCAGCCGCCTAGCATGGGAGAGCCGTTTTAATGATCACGTAACAATGAAAGCCGCAAGGTGATTCGTAAGCGTTTTAGGAAAGCTGCGGTAGCCATTAACTTGATATCGCAGCTTTCCGAGGTCGAAACCCTTCACGTGCGGGCTGTGGGCGCTTTCGCGGCATCGTGCGTTTCGCCGCTTCGCAGGTCCACTCGGTTCGGACTGCTCATGCGCATCATTAAATCGCGGCCTTCTCAGAGCTCGATTGCGAGGCTCGACCCCTCGCGCCCCGATTTCACCACGATCTTCCGATCGATGGCGTCTTTCAGCTCGTCGACGTGCGAGATAATTCCGATGAGCTTTTCCGTGCCGGTGAGCGTGTTGAGCATGGATATCGCGCGATTGAGGCTTTCTCCATCGAGCGAGCCGAACCCTTCGTCGATGAACATGGTATCAAGTTGAATGCCGCCTGCGTGTTGCTGGATGACGTCGGATAAGCCGAGTGCCAGCGAAAGCGAAGCCTCGAAAGACTCTCCGCCTGAGAGGGATGAGGCGCTTCTCGATTTCCCGGTGTAATGATCGACTACGTCGAGGTCGAGGCCGGTTTGGGCGCCGAGCGACGATGCGGTTTGGCATCGCAGGAGTTCGTATCTTCCTCCCGTCATAACCGATAGTCGGGCGTTCGCGGCCTTGATCACTTGTTCGAAGTACATGCTCTGCACATACGTCTCAAACGATATCCTGCTCTTACCTTTGATTTTTCCCGCCGCCGTCTCAGCGATGGCGGCGATGTCGCGATGTTGCGCATTGACGGTTATGCTGCGATCTTCGATGGCTTCGAGCCGTGCGAGGATCGCAGCGTTCCTGCTTTCCCGCGAGACGATGCAGTCGCGCTGTTGTCTGAGGTTGCGCAGATGTTCGTCAGTGCGAGCGAGTTCCTCGCGAATCTCGTTCAAGTTGCAACCTGCGGTCGAAGCGATTTGGGAGTCGAATGCAGCGATAGAGGCTTCGAGGCGGGCTATTTCCGTTTCCGCATCTGCGCATGCGCGTTCTGCCCGAGTCCTTTTGCGCTCAAGCGCATCGAGCTCGTCGCGCTTCCGACTCAATTCTTTCTTCGCCGTCTCTTCGTCCGGGTATCGTAAATTGCGCGTCATCTCATCGCGAATAGCCTGGAGGCGTGCGGCGGCGTCTTCGCGCTCCGTCATCGCCTTCTCTGTTTCCGTACGCTGCTCTTTCAGCTTGAGGGCGCGCCGGGCCATCTCGAGGTTGTCGCATGCGATCGATTGGGCATGAACAAGCGAGGCCAGCTTTCCCTTCATGTCATCGACGGTGCCGTCGGTTCGCGTCGACCGCTCCTGCGCAGCGATGCGCTCCTCGAGCTGCGCCCGAAGAGCGCTCGTCTGATGAGCGAGAGGCTCCGCCTTCGCCCGCGCTTCGTCTGCCCGCGATGCGGCGATGTCGATGTCCTGCTTCGTCGGTATGGATTCGTGTTGATGTGCTGGCGAGGGGTGATGGGTTGATCCGCATACGGGGCAGGGAAGACCCTCCTGCAGCGTATGCGCGAGTATGCCCGCCTGCCCGTCAAGATAGCGCCTCTGCACGTCGAGGTGAGCTAGAACGCTCTCCTCCAGCGCTTTCTTCGCGCTTGCATAGGCTTTCTCTCCCCGGGTGAGCGCTCTCCTCGTCTCCTCGATGGCTTGATTCAGCTCGAGCGCGGCTGAGATTGACGTTTCGAGCGTTTTGCGCGCTTCATCGTATTGCACGAGGAGCTTGTTCTGCTCGACGATGGTGTTCTCGGGATCGTCGACGGAGGTTTTTCCGAGGAGCTCGTCGATCTTACTCAGTTGGTCGGAAGATCTCTTGCGGGCGGTGAGAGCCGCTTTGAGCTCGGCGTCCGTTTTCGAGAGGCGTGAGTAGGTCGACAGCGTCGCCGTCTCTGTGGCGATGGCGGTTGAAAGCTCCTCTCTGAGGGATCGCTCTTCTTCGCACTCCTTAAGAAGAGCGCGGGAGTCCGTGAGGATCCGGGTCTGGCGCGTTAGCTTCTCTTGGGCTGATGCACGCTCTGTCCGTGCTTTGTCGAGGCGTTGCGCTTGATCGGATTTCACGCTGAGGGCGTCACGGGTTTTCTGCAGTTTATCGATGGCATGGTCAAGAACGATGCGTTTTCCCGCATCGTCGGAGCAAGCTTGCTCAAGGTTGCTTGAGAGCCATGACGCGATGACCGCATCGGCTTGGCAGAGTCGGTCCCTTTCAAGTCCGCGGTCATCGTCGGCGGCGAAAAGCGCTTGCTCGGCGAGCGCTTTTACCTCACGCGCGAGCTCGTCGTGCTCGCGCGTGAGTTCACGCTGCCTGGCTTCGAGATCTTTCGCGAACTTCTCGTATGGCGCGGTGTTGAAAAGGTGGCGAAAGATCTTAGCCCGCTCTTTCGTTTGCGCGGAAAGGACCTTTCTGAATTCCCCTTGGGCGATCATGACGATCTGCGCAAACTGAGATCGGTTGATGCCGAGGATCTCCACGACGGCTTCGTCGACCTCACGTTGCTTGGTGAGAGGGGGCAGTCCCGGTCTCTCGAGCTCGACGGTGGGTTGATGCATGGTCGTTCCCTCGCCGCGAAGCTTGGGGCGCTCATAGGCGGGGGTTCTCCTGATCCGATACGTTTTGCTGTGGTAATCGAACGTTAGATCGACGAATGTTTCGGTGTCGGCGGTGGCGAAGTCGCTGCGAAGCGTGCGCGCCTCTCGCGTATCGCCTGAAGCCTCCCCGTATAAAGCGAACGTTATCGCGTCAAAGATCGTGGTTTTACCGGCTCCGGTGTCGCCGCAGATAAGGTAGAGTCCCGATGTCCCGAACTTGCCGAGGGGGATGTCGACAAGTCCCGGGTACGGGCCGAATGCGCTTATGGTGAGGTTGACGGGCCTCATCGTGCCCCTCCTTCCATGACGTGAGCGGTTTGCAGCATCGATCTCACGAGGTCGCGTTGCTTATCGGTGAGCTCGGCTCCGTTTTGCTCCTTGTAAAAGCGGCCGAACAGCTCAAACGGATCGAAGCTTTCGATTTCGTGCGATAGCGAGGACTGAGCGCTCGCGACACGTGTACGGCTGTTGTCGAAGTCGACCGAGAGAACGCGCGAGTAAGTGGATCTGATGCGCGCGAGCGCATCGAGCGCAGGTTCTTCATCGGTGAGGGTGATGCCGAGGTAGTCGTCGGGATCACCCTCGGCGACTACCTCGGGCGATGTGATCGCGTCGAGGGGGCCGCGTATCGATCGAAGATCGTGCAAAGGCTCTATGGGGAGAAGTTCAATGGTCGCACATGTCCCCGGGCTCGCATCCGATGCTTTCTCAAGCAATTCGACGAGCACGGCGGACTTCACATGATTGGCCTCGGACAGCGAGTATTTGAGCGGAGAACCCGCGTAACGAACGGTTTGCCTTCCGACTTGCTGGGGACGGTGTATGTGCCCGAGTGCCACGTAGTCGAATTGATCGAACACATGGGAGTCGACGTTGTCGAGCCCCCCGACGTTGATTTCGGAATCGCAGCGCTCGGGGGCTTTGCCTCCTGCGGTGACGAATTGATGCGCGATGCACACGTTGCGGGCGCGCGGGTCGAGGTCGATGTCGGAGAGGGCCGCTTCCAATGCGGCGGTGTAATCCTGGGCGATATCGGCTTCGGGATGGTAAGGGCGAACGTGCGCCGGTTTCAGGAAGGGGACGAGCCAGAAGGTGATGGGGCCGAAGTCGTCTTCGAGGTCGACTTTCTCGATGGCTCCGTTGTAGACGCCCGCAAGGTGAATCTTCTCGCGCGCGAGCAGATGCTTTGCGTATCCGACGCGCTCGGCGGAGTCGTGGTTGCCCGGAGTTGCCAGTACTCTCAGGTTGTTTTCCGCGCACCCGGTGAAGAACCAATCGAGAAGGGCGGTGGCCTCTGCGGATGGCGTTGTCTTGTCGTACAAGTCGCCGGCGAGAACGAGGGCGTCGACGTTCAGCTTGATGGCCTGATCGATGACGAAGCGCAGCGCATGGCGCTGGTCGTCGATCAGCGAATAACCGTTGAGGTTTTTGCCGATGTGTAGATCGGCGAGATGCAGGAATTTCATGGGCTCTCCCGAAGTGTGATTTTGCTCGGGACCCATGATAGCGCCTGAGATGTGCGCTCGGTGTTCCACGAGGGGGACACCGAGCGGTAATTTCGGCAACGCTTAGGCGTCTCTTCTCTTTCCGAACGTCTTCTTGGCTCCGCGAGCCGCAAGCGCGGCGCCGCCTGCTATAACGGCGATTCCGGGTCCGGGGAGGATGAGCAGGGGTACGCCGACGGCGGCGATGGCGCCGCCTGCGACGATTTGCGCCGCCCCTCCTGCCTTGGAGTCGAGCGCTGCGCGGCCGGCGCTCGCCAGCTGGGGCAGCGCGTCCTCTCCGATGCGCTCTGCGGCCGATCTTCCTATTCCCGCCAGTGCGACGGCGGTTTTGCCGACGTTGACCGCCGTTCCGATAGCGTTTTCGGCAATGTCGTTAGCGTGAGACGATCTCATACGATGCTCCCTTCTTGACTTCGATGATACTTCGTTCGGTAGCGTTGAAGCGAGCATCTACGGGAAAAACGCAGCTTCCCGATGACGTATGGTTTTCATCGGGAAGCGTTAAAAGGAGGACTGTTTATTTTTCGCGCATCTTGCGTTCGCCGAAGGCGCGGACGTCGTTCACCTTCGCGCTGCGAGGCTTGGAGCTTTTGGCGTTTTTGCGGCCTTTGGCTGCGTAGGCATCGTTGCCGGATGCCTTGCGACCGCGATGATCCGCGCCGTGCTTGGAGCGATACGAGGTTTTAGCGGAGCCTTTGCCGGATCTTTTTCCATCGCGCTCTCGACGCTCGCCGCCGTCGTGGCGCTCGAAGCCGCGCTTGCCGCTCTTTCGGTCATCGAAGCGCATGTTCGCGTCACGACGCTTGCCCTGGTGCTTGCGATCTTCGCCGCCCTTCGGCGTTTCGCGCCCGGGTCCTCCGTGCTTGTCGTCACGATGCTTCTTCTCGCCCTTGCGGTGCTTTCGCTCCTTGTGCTCGTCTTCGCGACGCTGCTTGTAACGCGCGGCACGGTCGTCGCTGTGCTTGTCGCGCTTCTTCTCGCTCTCGCGCCGTTTTTTGGCGCCCTTCTTCAGAAGGTCGGGGTTGATCTCGTAGGTTTCAAGCGTCATAACCGGGATCTCACGACCGATCAGCTCCTCGATCTCTTTCAGGAGCTTACGCGAGTTCGGGCTGACGAAGGAGATGGCGTAGCCTTGCTCGCCTGCGCGCCCCGTGCGTCCGATGCGGTGCACGTAGTCCTCGGCCATGTCGGGAAGGTCGTAGTTGATGACATGATCGACCCCGGTGACGTCGATGCCGCGCGCGAGGACGTCGGTGGCTACGAGGATGTCGGTGCGTCCGCGGCGGAAGTTCTCGAGCGCGCGACGGCGGCGACCCTGGGTTTTATCGGAATGGATCGATTCGGCGCTGTAGCCGGCCTCGACGAGCGCATCTGCGCATTCTTCGGTACGGTTCTTAGTGCGGGCGAAGATGATCACGCGTTCATGACCCTTCTCCTCGAGAACCGCCTTGAGGAGATCGAATTTGTCGCGGTGCGCGATGGGCATGATAAACTGCTCGACCGTCTCCGCCGTCTCGCCCTTGTGCGCGATCTGCACGATCTCAGGATCCTTCAGGAGCGAGCCGAGGTTCTTCTCGATCGACTGGTCGATAGTCGCCGAGAACAAGAGCGTCTGACGCTGCTCGGGAAGCGCTTCGACGATGGTCGTGACATCGGGAAGGAATCCCATGTCGAGCATGCGGTCGGCTTCGTCGAGGACGAGCGCCTCGATGGAGGAGAGCTTGACCACGTCGCGTTTCATGAGGTCGTTCAGACGCCCGGGCGTTGCGATGAGAATGTCGGTGCCGCCGCGAAGCTCTTTGATCTGCGGACCGTAGGGGGTTCCGCCGTATACCGTGGTCGCGTAATGCCCGGTCGCGCGGGCGATTTTAATGCACGTGAAGGCGATCTGCTGCGCGAGCTCGCGCGTCGGCGTGACGACGAGGACGCGGGGGTTTCTCTTGCCGCGTCCCGCGCGCTCGAGCTTGCTCAGCAGGGGAAGGAGGAACGCGGCCGTTTTGCCCGTGCCGGTGCTTGCCGCGGCGATGAGATCGCGTCCTTCGAGCACGACGGGGATGGCCTGCTCCTGAACGGGGGTCGGATCCTCGTACCCGAGCTTGACGACCGCCTTGAGGGCGTCGCTGGACAGACCGAGATCGCTGAATTGAGTCATGATGCTCCGTTTCTTTATCGTGCGCGCATGACTACCCGGGCGTGTTCGCCCGCAAACCGACCTGGCGCAAGGCGTCGGTCGAATTCAAACGTCATGTTGGTTTTTCGCGCTTATGCTTGAAAGCGGCGCGAGCGCCGCCGCACCCGCCCCTTGCGGTGTGCTTCGCTTAACCCGAGCCGCTTTCTGAAATCTGTAGGCAAGCGGCGATCGAGAAGTCGAGGTTGATCGCAGAGCACGAAGAAACAGAGAAGAATTTCGCGAAAAGCAAGCGTATATTATCCCTAATTGGCGTGGGTGAGGCGGCTGAACAAGGGATAAACCGCGCTTTCTGCAGCTAATCTCCACGAAATGAGGCGACCCCATCGTCTCGTCGAGAGAAGCGGGGTCGCCTCATTTCGTTAGTGCGATCCAGACTCGGTTTTCATCTGAGGAGGCGCTAAGGGCGATCCCGGTGCTTTCACAGACGTCGAAGCGTTCAGGGCGGTAAGTTGCAAAAGCCGCGAACGTCGCTCGGCTGCAAGTTTTACGGGTTGCGTTACGCCATGCCGAGCCAGAGCGCGACTTTCGGGGCGTACCCCATGATGAAGATGACGATGATGAGCACCGGAACCCCGTATTTGAGCCACGGTTTCGACCATGCGGGGAATTTCACGCCTTGGCCCGCGTCGGCTTCGGCGAGGAAGTTCTCCCAGCCCCACCCGCGTTTCGTCACGCAGAAGAGCAGGAAGATGAGGCTGCCGAGAGGAAGCATGTTGTTGGACACGATGAAGTCCTCGATGGATTGGATGTCGCCGATGCCGGGTATGGCGACGCCCGAGAGGATGTTGAAACCGAGTGCGCAAGGCAGCGACAGCACGAGCACGAGCACGCCGTTGAGGGCGACCGCGCGTTTGCGTGACATGCCCCATTTGTCCATGGAGAAGCTTATGAGGTTCTCGAACACCGCGATCACCGTCGAGAGCGCCGCGAACGACATGAAGACGAAGAACAGCGCGCCCCAAACGTTGCCGAGCGGCATCTCCCCGAAGACGACCGGAAGCGTGACGAACACGAGCGAGGGGCCCTGATCGGGGCTGACGCCGTAGGCGAAGCAGGCGGGGAAGATGATGAGTCCCGCGAGTATGGCGACAACGGTGTTCAGCGCCGTCACGGAGATGGCCTCGCCCGTCAACGAGCGCTCCTTTCCGATGTAGCTGCCGAAGATCTCCATGGCCGCGATACCGAGCGAAAGAGAGAAGAACGCCTGCCCCATGGCAGCGTAAACGGCGTTGCCGAATGTCGCCATCTGCTCGGCGGGCGTGCTGCCTGCGAACAAGCGTGAGAAGTCGGGGACGAGGTAAAACGCGATACCCTCGCCGGCGCCGGGCAGCGTGACCGCGCGAATGCAGAGCGCGATCATAACGAGAAAGAGCGTCGCCATCATGAACTTCGTGATGCGCTCGACGCCTTTTTGCAGTCCGAGGCTGCAGACAGCGAAGCCGATGAGCACGGCGACGAGCATCCAGCCGATGAGCTCCACGGGATTCGCGAGCATGTTGTTGAACACGGCACCCGTCACCGAGGCATCGGCGTTGGTGAAGATGCCCGAAGCCATTTTCGGGATGTAGGAGAGCATCCAGCCGCAGACCGTCGTGTAGAACATCATGAGGATCATGCACCCGATGTATCCCCACCAACTGAACCAATGCCATTTTCGCGACGGCTGCAGCACGTCGAACGCCTGGGCGGAGCTTTTCTGACTCGCGCGTCCCACCGCGAACTCCATGACCATGACGGGCAGGCCGAGAATGACGAGGAACACCAAGTAAAGGAGAACGAAGGCCGCGCCGCCGTATTCGCCGGTGATGTAGGGGAATCGCCATACGTTGCCCAGGCCGATCGCGCAGCCTGCGCTGATGAGAATGAATCCGAGACGCGAGGCGAAATGCTCGCGTTTGTTCGCCGTCGAGCTCGCGCTCGGTGCGGTGCTTGGTTGACTTTGCTCCGTCATATCCTTCTTTCCCCCTGTGCGGTATGTCCCTCTAGGCAAGTTGACGGCCCCATAGATCGTGCATGGAGCCGTCAAATGCGAAATCTGTAACATTCTAGCGAAGGTTTCGTGTAGATGGTCGAAAAACAGGGGAACGGACGCCCCGTCAATGGACGTGAGCGCCCGCTGCAACATGGACGAGGGCTCTCGGCTCGCGGGGTGGACCGAGTTCTCTCGCTGTCCGGCCGCACCGTCCGTCGCTATTCGGCCTTCAGCGCTTCGACGATGCTGTCGGTGCGACAGCGATGCAGCCCGTATATCACGCTCGCCGCCATCGCGACCACCACCATCGCGACCGCGAAGGCGATGTGGCCCCACGGCAACGTGAAGGCGAGTCCTTCGATGGTGCCGCCGAGCGAACGGTAGAGCAAATACGATACGCCTGCGGCGATAACGATGCCGGGGACGAGGCCTCGAACGCCGAACCCGATGCACTCGCAGACGATCATCTTGCGGAAGTCGCGCTCGCCCATGCCGATCGACTTCATCACGGCGAACTCCCGCTTGCGCAAGATGAGGCCGTTGGTGACGGTGTTGAACACGTTGGCAAGCGCGATGAGCATGAGGATGCCCGTGAACAGCACCGAGAAGATCTCGATGATCGTGATGAGCGTTCTCGTGGCTTCCTCGCTCTCCGCAAGGTCGTACACGTCGAAGTACACGCTGCCCGAGTCCGTGGTGAACTCGCGAACCGCATCCATGCCGATCTCGTTCATCCGCTCGGCTGCGGAGGCGTGATCGTCCGCCCTGTACAGCGCGACGCATTCCTTGAGCTCGCCGACAAGCCCAAGCTCGTCGAGCGTGCTCAACGGGAGCACCACGGTCGGCTGGTAGCTCGCGGAGGGCGCCTGGCGGGGCCCATCGTCGGCGAGCGTCTCGATGCGGACGGATCTCATCTGGTCGGCGACGGCGTCTACGTCGACCTCGACCCCTTCGCTGTTCTCCGTCGAGAAGACCGCGCGGACGGTTTGCCCGTCGGTGATGACTCCCTCGTAGTCGCCGCCCCTGTAGGTGGCGTGAGTGAGCGCGGCCATCGTGCCGGTGGTCGCGAACGTCTCGTCGTGACGGTAGGTGGTTCCGTCGTTGCCGAGCGTGTTCCTCACGCCGATGCCGGCGACATCTCCTGTGAAGAACGGGGCGGGGTCGACGCCGATGCTGCGCGCCCAGTCGGTGAAGGCATCATCGTCGATGAACACGAAGGAGAGATAAGTTTGCCACGCGTCGCCTTCGAGGCTGATGGGCATGCCTCGCATATCGGCGTCCGCCGAGGTCACGCCGGCTCCCGCCATCGTGTCGGGTATGCGCGTCAGCAGATCGGCGCGCATGCTCCACCCGACGCCCTCGACGCCCTCGACGCCCGCCATACGCTCGTAGACGGTGTCGCATGCGCTTTCGCTCAGCCCTTCGTCGCTCATGAACTGCGTACTTATATCGTAATCGTTCGTCCCGACGTAGCGTGTTCCCAGCGATAGGTAGCCGGTTGCGCTTCCCGCGGTGATGAGCAGCACCACGGCGAGGCCGAGTGATACGCTGGCGGCCCGTCCTTTCCCCCGGCCGCGTTTCCGGTTGAGCCGCGCGATCTGCCCGGGCACGCCGAAAGCGCGGTGGGGTCCGAGACCGTGCGCCTCCCAAGGTTCGCGTCCCTCGCGCTTGTCGGCTCGCGTTGGTTTGGCGTCACGTGTATCGCGCGTGCTCTTGATGGCCTCGATGGCGCTGACCGAACCCGCTCGCCGCGCGGGAATCCATACGCTCAAAAGGACGGTCACCAGGGTGAGGGCGACCACGACGATAATCGATACGGGGTTGACGAACAGCGTGAAGGCGACGTCGTTGCCCGCTCCTGCGATCTTCTCGATGGACGGCGCGAGCGCGCCGAGAACAGCTGCGGTGCCACCGAGGCCGACCGCGACGCCGACGGGCGCTCCTATCGCGGCTATGATCACCGCTTCAAAGACGACGGCTCGGCGGATTTGCCGCCTCGACGCTCCGATGGAGGAGAGCAGGCCGAACTGCTTGGTTCTCTCGGCTATCGAGATGGCGAAGGCGTTGTATATGAGAGAAACGCAGGCGATCATGATGACCGATGCGAGTATGGCGGCGAAGCGGTAGAGCGTCGACCAGACCGCTCGATCGTCGGTGACGCCCGCATAGCGCAAGAGCGTCGTGTGGTAGTCGAGGAAGGTATCGCCGAGGGCGCCCTTCAGGTGATTCTCCAGATCCGCCATGCTGCCGAAGGCGCTGGTCAGCACGTAGAGGCGTGCGGGGCCGGCCGCTGCGTCGTCGGTGCCTGTGAAGGCGAGGTAGCCGTTCGGCGTCCAGGTCAGGAGGTTCCTTCCCTCGTAAAATCCGACCACGGTGTAGGTCCGCCGGGCGGTGTTCTCGAGGGTTTCCTCGAACACGGCGCCCTCCTCGTCTTTCGAGCGGTACGCGTCGCAGGAGTTGAGGACGTCGCCGTCCTGAACCGTCTTCTGGTCGATGCCGCCGCTGTAGACCTGGTAGTCGGGCACGTCGGTTCTCTCGGGTCGTGCATAGGGGTCACCTGCGGGGTCCGCATCCGGGATGAGATGCGCCGTCCGCTGTCCGAGGGGAATCTCCACGCTCGATCCGATGTTCACCGTTTCCGCGCCGAACATCTTCTCGCCTTCGAAGGCCTTAGGCAGGATGATCTCATCGGCGGTTTCGGGCAGGCGTCCCTCGCTCGCCTTGAAGCCGGTGAGCTTTCCGACGTCCCCCTCGAGGCTGACGACGGAAAGCAGGCGACCGAAGCTTTGGCGTGAGAAATCGTCGAACGCGTACGCTCCGACATCGCGCGTGACCAGCACGTCCTCGATTGCATCGTCGGCGCGCGCGGCGTCGACGGCGGCGTTGTCTTCGATCCAGCTGCGCGCCGTCCACGTGCCGTTGGACGCCTTCTCGTCGTTGAGGAGGAACTCATTCAAGCTGGTGACCGATGCCGCCACGGCGGTGAGCAGCGCCGCCGCCAGCGCAACGCCCGCGATGGTCACGATGGTGCGGACGCGGTTTTTGACGAGCGAGCGCAGCGTGAAAGACGTCATGGCGCTCATCGGCGGATCCTCTCGTCGCGTGCGATGCGCCCGTCTTCGATGGAGATGATGCGATCGGCGGCGAGCGCGATGTCCTCGTCGTGCGTGATGACGATAAGGGTTTGCCCCATCTCCCTGTTCGATGCCTGCAGCAGTGCCATGATCTCACGGCTGTTGCGGGAGTCGAGGTTTCCCGTCGGCTCGTCGGCGAGCACGAGGGCGGGAGCGTTCATGAGCGCGCGTCCGATGGCGACGCGCTGCTGCTGTCCGCCTGAGAGCTGGTTGGGAAGATGATGTTCGCGACCTTCGAGCCCCAGCGACAAGATCAGCTTGCCAAGACGCTCCTCGTTCACGTTGCGTCCGTCGAGCGCGACGGGAAGCGTGATGTTCTCGATGACGTTCAGCACCGGGATGAGGTTGTAGAACTGGTAGATCAGCCCCACTTCGCGCCGTCTGAATATCGCGAGCTGCTCGTCGGTGCGCGTGTAGATGTCCTCTCCGTTGAGGAGCACGGTGCCCGATGTAGGCCGGTCGACTCCGCCGATGAGGTGAAGCAGCGTCGACTTCCCCGACCCCGACGAGCCGACGATGGCGAGGAACTCTACCTCTGCGACCGTGAACGACACGTCGTCGAGCGCACGCGTCGCGTTATCGCCCTCCCCGTAGATCTTCGTGAGGTGGCGTACTTCCAAGATGTCCATGGCTCACTGCCTTTCTTCGTGGTGCAACTTGATATCAGTGTGGGCGCATGGTCTTGCTGCGCTATGACGCGTCGATTACCGATTTGTAATCGAGCACGGGTTTCCGTGTTTTCTCAGCGGCGGTTAGCGTGAGTGCGCGCAGATGACGCGTCCGCTCTCGAGTTCGTTGAGCGTGACGGTCTCCTCGTCGACGACGCAGAAGCTGCGGCATTCGTCTTTGGGCATCGACACGCTTCCCGGGTTGACGAACACGATGCCGTCGCGCTCGTCGATGCCCTTGACATGCGTGTGACCCGAGAAAAGGAACGTGCCCTTGGCGACGGGAACATCGCCGATGCGGCCCTCTTTCAGGGACGCGGGGTTCAGGACGTGGCCGTGCGTGAACAAAAGCGGGGTTCCTTCGACAACCATGAGGGCGTAGTCGGCCATGCAGGGGAAGTCGAGAACCATTTGATCGACCTCCGCATCGCAGTTGCCGCGCACGGCGGTGATGAGCTCGGCGGCGGCGTTGAGCGTTGCGGCGACCTCGCGTGGGGAGTAGCCGTCGGGAAGGTCGTTGCGCGGTCCGTGGTAAAGCAGATCGCCGAGGAGCACGACGCGATCCGGCTTCTCCTCCTCGATGCGCTCGAACAGCTTTTTGACGTAGGTGGCGGATCCATGGAGGTCGGATGCGACGAGCAGCTTCAAGTTCTCTCCTTCAAACGAGCCGGACGTGGTTTGAGCGAGCGGCTGCCGATAAGAGGCGAGCCCGCAGCGCGAGGAGAGTATACCGCGATACGCCATCGTGTGCGTCGGATGCGCGTTCTCGCGCCGGCGCCGGGGCTGCACCAACACCGGCGGCGTTTTTCTCAAGCGTAGGATGCGCGGTCTGTCGATCGGGGTTACCCGCGTCCGAGAAAGCGCATGACGTCCTCATCGAATTTTTTCGTGAACAGCTCGTCGGAGCGGGCGATCGCGCGCAGCTTTCCGCCGAGGACGATTCCGACGCGGTCGGCGAGCGTCACAGCCTCGTTGAAGTCGTGGCTGACGAAGACGATGGTGCAGTCGAAGGCGCGATGGATATCCCGTATCGTTTGGTAGAGCCTTTCTTTGGTTGCGGGGTCGACGGCGCTGAACGGCTCGTCGAGCAGCAATATTTCGGGCTCCATCACGAGCGCGCGGGCGAGCGCGCATCGTTGCGATTCGCCTCCGCTTATGATGCCGGGGAATCGGTCGGCGATTCGCTCGATGCCGAACAGGGAGAGCTGTCTCTCGATGCGTCTCGTGGCTTCGTCTGCGGGCACGTCGTTCATCTTCAGGCCGTAGCCGATGTTCTCCGCGACGCTCATGTGGGGGAACAGCGCGTAATCTTGGTAGACGATGCCGAGATGCCGCTGTTGAACGGGCAGCGTTTCGATGTTCTTGCCGTCCAGCTCGATCGCGCCCTCGTCAACAGGATAGGCGCCCGCGATCGCTTCGAGCAGGACCGTTTTGCCGGCTCCCGTCTCGCCGAGGATGGCGAAGATCTCACGTGGACTGACGGTGAGTTCATCGACCCTGAGCGTGAAAGACCCACGCGTCACGAGGAGGTGTTCGATGCGTATGCTACCTGCCATGGCCCCTCCGTTTCGCCTTGCCGTTTCCTGCGGCGACGCGTGTGGCTCCGATCGGCTTGTTGAGCAAATTCGCCACCACGAGCGTCGCTGCGGAGAGGATGAGCATGATCATGGCGGTCGCCATGGCGGTTTCGTTGTTACCCGTCGAAATGCTCAAGTAAATGCTGCCCGGCAGCGTTTCCGTCTTCATGCGCGTAACGCCTACCAGCATGAGCGTCGCGCCGAACTCGCCCATCCCGCGTGCCCAGGTGAGGACGAGCGTGCTGATGATCGCGTTGCGGCAAAGGGGCAGGACGATGGTGCGAAACACCGCGCCGGGCGTTGCTCCAAGCGTTTTTGCTACGAACTCCATGCGTGGGTTGACGTCGAGAAACGCCGTTTTGATCATGCGGATGGCAAACGGCAGGTTCACGATGAGCTGCGCGAGCACGATGCCCGCAGGCTGGAAGACCACCGCCAGGCCGATGTCTTTGAGCGCTTTACCGAAAGGAGAGGAGAAGATGAGGAGGAGCGCGAACCCGAGCAGGATGTAGGGAAGCGAGAGCGTGAGCTCCATGAGCACTTCGGCCACGCGCTTGCACGGCATGTTGGTGCGTGTGAGGGCGTAGGCGGTGGGCAGGGCGAGGGCGAGGCAGAGCGCGGTTGAAATGCATGATGTCACCACGCTCATGCGCAGCGAGAAGAGAACCTCCTCGGAGGTGATCGCCTCGTTGAAATGGGCGAGTCCTCCTGCGACTATCGAGAGTATCGCGCTTCCGATGAAGATCAGCACGAAGGCCGCCACCACCATGCAGGCAATCGAGAAGAAATCCCGTTTTCGCCCGCGATGCTTGCGCGCGCCGACCGCTCGGGCTTCGCTGCGCGGCATCGCGATGCTTGCTTCTTGCTTCATGTCGAGTCCTCTCGTAAAAGAGGCCGCCGCCGGCTTCGGGGCTGGCGGCGGCCTCGACCAAGGAGGAGCAGGTTGGAACTTACGCCTGCTCGTAGCCGAACTCGGCCCAGATCTTCATGGCCTCGTCGGTTTGGAGGAACTCGTTGAACGCCGTCGCTGCGTCCGCATCGGCGGAGCAGGTGAGCTGAGCTGCCGGAACGACCTTCACCATGGCGTCGAGGTCGCTCGTCTCCACGATCTTCACGCCGTCGGCTTTGACGTTCTCCTTCCACACGATCCCGGCATCACCTTCGCCGCTGGCGAGCGCGGTCGCGATCTGCGGTGCGGTCGTCGTGGTGGTAAGCACCCCTGCGCTCATGAGGCCATCCCAGATTCCCGCGTTCGTCAGCGCTTTCTTGGCGATTTTGCCGATGGGGGTGGACTCGGGGTCCCCGACGAGGACGCGTTCGGCCGAAGCCAGATCGGCGATGCCCGTGATGTTGCGAGGGTTGTCCGCGGGCACGGCGAGCACGGGAATGTGCTTCACAAGCGCGGTTTGCGAGGCGACGTAGCTCTCGACGGGCTTGAGCTCTTCGGCCGAGCCTGCGATGAAGAAGTCGCCTTCCTCCGTGGTGGAGATCTGCGTTTGAATTTGAGCGGCGTTGGCGAACGTGACGTTCATCGCGCAGCCGGTGCTCTCCTCGAACGCATCGGCGATCTTCTGGAAGGGGTCGGTCATCCCGGCGCCGCAGTATACGTTGAGCGTATGCCCTTCGAGCGTTCTCGCGGTTTCCTGCGCAGCGCTCGATGAGCTTGTCGAGTTTGTTTCCTGTGTTGCGCACCCTGTTGCGAAAAGTGCGAGCGAGAGCGTGCAAAACGCCGCAGTGGCGAGCTTCAAGGCCGATCGTCGCGTGAAGACGCGCGCTCTTCCGGTTACGTGGTTCATGGGATCCCCTTTCCCGTTATATCCTCCTATGTGTATATAACTATAGCGAAATATTCTTATTTAACAATATGTTAAAACAGGGCAGGTTGCTGAACAGCTCTTAACGGGCGCTAACGTGTGCGTTGCGTGCACACGGCGTGTATGCGCGGTGCGCAATCCTTGACGAATTGATGCACGTGCTTGGATTTGAGGCGGGGACGTTCACAATGTGAGCCGAAAGAAAACGATGCGTCGAGCGAGGAGGCTGTGCATGCGCGAGGAGGGTGAGCGCCGAAGCTTCGGGGACAAGGTGAAGCTGCTGTTCGAGGATTTGTCGTTTGCGCAGGTGGCCGCCGGCGCGCTTGCGGCGGTTACGTCGATGCTCTTCGCCTCGCAGATCGGCATCGCGGGTTCGGTCATCGGCGCCGCGGTCGGTTCGGTGGTGTCCGCCGTGTCCTCGCAGGTCTACAAGAAGTTCATCTCCGCTTCGGCGGAGAAGATCAAGGTCATCCCCGCCGTCGCGAACGCGGCGAGTTCACCATCCTCCCGTAGCGACGACGACGCGCGTAGCGCCGACTCGGATGATGGGAGCGGAGAGAGTTGCGCAGGGGCGCGTTGCGATGATGTGGCGTTCGCGTCGTTCGGCGAGGCCGATGCGCGCGCGTATTCGAACCCCGATCTGTACCGCGCCCGTGCCGTCGAGCGCCTACGCGTGCAGCGTCGCAGACGCGTCGTTTTGGTCGCGATCGTGTCTTCGGTTGCCGCGGTGCTCGCGTCGGCGCTGCTCGTGTACGTGTTGACCTCGGGGGAGGGCATCGGCACGAAGCCCGAGTCCGTTTGGTCGCCTGCAAGCATCGAGCGTGCATCCTCGCAGGCGAGCGGTTCGGACGGTGCGAAGGTCGGCGGGGCCCTCTCGCGCGGGGCGTCGAGCGGGCAGGAGGGCGCTTCGTCATCCTCCTCGAACACCGCAGCGGGGACGGTGGAATCGGCCGCCCCCTCATCGAGCGATTCGGCGACGTCAACGTCTGCGGCTCCTTCGGCCTCTTCGTCAGCTTCGTCATCGGCTTCGTCGAGTTCATCCGCGTCGTCTTCGTCTTCATCGTCGGCTTCTTCGGCGGAAAACGCTGCCGGCTAGCGATCGGTTGCCTCTCGGACGCGCGCGGGACCGGCACGCTGCACCTGTCGATCGATCGGAAAAGACGACGCGCGCGGCATCGTGTGCACGCGCGCGTCTTGACTTGTTCCCCGCGACCCGCTCCGGTGTCGCGGGGAGGGCTTTCTTCAGCTGGTCGCTGGCTAGCGTTGGGTCGTCTCGAGCATCTTCTGCTTGAGCTCGCCCTCCATGCGTCGCATTTCTGCTTCCGCCTCGGCGCGCTTACGGCGACCGTCCTCTTGGATCTGCATGACTTCGTCGAAGGTCTTGATGAGGGATTCGTTGGTGTGCTTGAGAGTTTCGATATCGACGATGCCGCGTTCGGATTCGCGGGCGACCCCGACCGTGGTGGCTTGGAGCATGTCGGCGTTTTTGCGCAGGAGCTCGTTGGTCATGTCGGTGACGGCGGTCTGCGCGCGGAGCGCTTCGGAGGCGTTCGCGATGCCGAGCGCTAGAACCATCTGGCTTTTCCAGAGAGGGATGGTGTGCATGATAATGGTTTGGATCTTCTCGATCATCGTCATCTCGTTGCCCTGAACGAGTCTGATTTGAGGTGCCGTCTGCATGGCGATGGTGCGCGTGAGGTCGAGATCAGCGAGCTTTTTCTCGAAACGCGTGCATTTCGCCTCCATGTCCTGCGCTGCCTGCGCATCCTCGGCGCGCCCGGTCTGACGCGCGCGTTCGACGAGCTGGGCGAGATCGCTCGTGCGGACTTCCTCGAGGCGGCGTTTGCCCGCGAGCAGGTACATGGTGAGCTCTTTGAAGTAGGTGAGGTTGAGCTCGTACATCTTGTCGAGCGTTGCCGCGTCCTTCATGAGCTTCATCTGATGATCTTGAAGCGTCTTGACGATCCTGTCGACGTTCGCTTCGGCTTTGTCGTAGCGGTTTCGCAGGCTCTCGATTTTGTTCGCTCCCTTTTTAAAGAAGCCGAACAGTCCTTTTTCCTCGGTTGCATCGAATTCGCGCAGCTCGGTTACCACGCCGGCGATAAGATCCCCGACTTCCCCGAGATCCTGCGTGCGGACGTTGGCGAGAGCCGCTTCCGAGAAATCGGCCATCTTCTTCTGGGCGCCCGAGCCGTAGCTGAGTATCATCGTCGAGTCCGAGAGATCGATTTGTCGCGAAAAAGCCTCGACCGATTCCTTCTCCTCCTCGGTGAGCATGCTGTCGTCGAGAGCGCTTGCGCCGGCCCCGTTATCCATCGCGGTGGAGAGGTTCGTCATGGGCTGGGAGAGCGTCTGCGCCCCTGCGGTCGGTTCTGCGAGATTCGGCGTAAGCGTCAGCTCGGGCGCCGGGACGCTTGTCGGATCGCTTGCGAACGTCGGGGTGTTTTCTGACATGGTTCCTCCTATGGTCTCTTCTTGCGTTGGGTCGGTGCCTATCGCGCTTCAGGTGACGAATCGCCCTCGAACGCGCCTTTCGTCAGACCGTCTTGCGCGAGCATGGTTCTCAACACCGAGATGTCGGTTGAGACATCCCAGGCGACATCGCGGAACAGCGTGTCGAGGAGCTTCTCGAAGGCCTCGTGCAGCATGTCGAGCGTTGAGGCGATCTCGCGCTTCGAATTCGCGACGCTCGTGGTTTCGACGGCCGCCTCGTCAAGCGTTCGGTACGCTTCGAGAAGCTTGACGGTGGTGGGAAGGTAGTAGTCCATCATGCGATCGAGCTGCGGGGCGGTTTCGGGGTGCTCGGCGACGCGCTCGAGAATGCTTCCGACTACGTGCTCTATGCGATCGAGCTTCTCCGAGATTACCGCGTCGTCGATCTCCTCGTTGCTTTTCCGGATCTGGGCGATGAACTGCTCTCCCCGGGAAAGGACATCGCGCGTCGGGGGCTCGAGTTTTGCCTCGCGCTCCTTCGCGCGCGCTTGCGCCGCGCGAAGGTCGCGCTCGCGCTCGCTTTCCTGTTCGCGCGCCGCGCGGTATTCGCCGTAAGCCTGCGATGACATGATGATGAACTCCTCGCCGTCATCAAGCGCCGCCTGCTTGAACAGACCGCGCTTGATCATGCGCTTCGCGTTTTTGCGCACGGCGGCGGTGCCGGCGTGCGTCCGTCGCGCGATTTCCTCGAGGTAGCAGAAGGTGTGGGTCGAAATGATGTCGCGATATGTCTTGAACCTGTTGGCGAACGTGACGCGGCCGATGCCGAGCGCTATGATCGCGCCTGCGGCGACGCACATCATCGCAAGCAGGCCTAAGGCGATCGGCGCCTCGAAGATGACCGCCGTGCCCAAAAGGCTCAGGCCGAAAAAGCCGAGCGCGCCCGTTCCGACGACGATCATCGCCACGCCCGCTGCGGTTTGACCGGCTGCGCTTCCGTAGCGACTTTTCATGGTCGATCTCTTTTGCTCGGCAAGTTCCTTTTCGCGCGCTTGCGCAGCCAGTCTCTGCTGCGTTCGCTGCGCTTGGCTTTGAACTTGGTGCGTGATGTCGCCGATGGCGTCCGCCACTTCCGACAAAGATCGCTCGACGTTGGTTTGAAGTGCGGAGAAGTCTTGCTTGTCGATGGCGTCTTGGATCGCCTCGACGAGGGTGTCTCCCGGGTTTTTCGGTGAAGCCATAGCGCACCTTTCTCCATGGCGGGCATGCGCCGAACGAACCATGGGCGTCGTTTCTCGCGATTCATGATAATGGAGGGCGGCGAATCGGTGGCGCTCGCCGGGAAATATCGACGGCAGTTCCGCAATCTCCCGCCGCTTCACGAGGTGCTGCCTCCGAGCGGCGCCCGCGCGCAATCCGGTATCGTGGGTGACGCAGGTATCGTCTGCGCTCGTCGCTTACAGGAAGGCGGATAACATGCTCGTGCTGGTGGTGAACGCGGGAAGCTCCTCGCTCAAGGCTCAGCTCATCGAAACCGAAGGCAAGATCGCGCGAATGAAGTGCTTGGCCGAGCGCGTGGGCTCCGACGGCGCGGTGATGACGGTTTCCTTCGCGCCCGATTTCGACAAGGTCGCCTACAGCGTCGCGGGCTTTGAGGTGCGGCAATGCCTTGCCAAGCTGCTCGATGTCATGGTGGATGACCCCGAGTCGCCGATCAGCGGGTTGGGTCAAATCGATGCTGTCGGCAACCGCATCGTGGCGGGCGGCGAATACTTCACGCGCGCGACCCTTATCGACGACGAGGCCCGCTTGAACCTGTCGAAGTGCGAAGAGCTCGCGCCGCTTCACAACCCCGCCGCCGATGCATGCATCGATCTTCTGCGCGAGATGCTCCCCGACACCCCGCAGGTGGCCGTTTTCGACACCGCCTTCCATCAGACGATGCCGCCGAAGGCCTACATGTACCCGCTTCCAATGCGCTATTACGATGAGTACTCCATTCGTCGCTACGGGGCGCATGGGACCTCGCATCGATACGCGGCGCAGCAGGCGGCCAATCTGCTCGGGCGTCCTTTACGTGATCTGGGCCTCATCACCTGTCATCTCGGCAACGGTGGATCCATCACCGCGGTGAACCACGGCAAGTCGATCGATACCACGATGGGGTTCACGCCGCTTGAGGGGCTTATGATGGGCACGCGCTCGGGCAGCATCGATCCCGCCATCCTCACGTACATCATGCGGCGCGAGGGGATCACGTTCGATGAGATGGATGCGATCTTGAACCGCAAAAGCGGCATCCTCGGAATCACGGGGAGCAGCGGGGATATGCGCGATGCGCTCACGGCGGCGAAGGCGGGCGACGAGCGCGCGGAGCTCGCCATCGACATGTACGTCTATCGCGTTCAAAAGGCCATCGGATCGTATTACGCCGCCATGACGCGTACCGACGCCGTGGTGATGACGGCGGGCATCGGCGAGAACTCGGCTGATCTGCGCGAGCGGATATTCAGCGGTCTCGCCCACATGGGCATGATTCTCGATCGGGATCGAAACCAGGTCGAGGGGGCCATCGGCGTGAACCGCATCATCTCCATCGACGACAGCCCCATCAAGATATGCGTGGTGACGACTGACGAGGAGATGCGCATCGCCCGGGAAACCGACAGCTTGGTGTCGCAGGTGCGCTGAGATCGCCTCCGCAGGGCTTTTCGCGTTGCGTCGGCGCGGCGCGTCAGCGAACTCCGAGCTTTGCGGCGAGCTTTTTGCCTTTGCCGCATTTCGGTTTTACGAGCGGGCAGCTCTTCTTGCAGCCGGGACAGTGCGTCATCGGTGCCTTAGCGTTTCTATCCTTGGCGCTTTTCTTCGCCTTCGGAGCCGTCTTGGAGTCCTTGCTCTTTCCCATCGGGTTCCTCCTTCGTTTTCGACAGAGGGTACCGGAGCCGTCCGGGAACGTGGTCACCAAGGCTAACTTTTCTGGAACGAACAGAAATGCTACATGTCAAATAGCATATATAAACGAACGTTTGCCGCTTTGCGTGAACGATGCGAGAGGCCTCGTCGCATCGTCTTCGCCGGCGATGGGCTTATCTATAATGGGTCATGTTCGAAATTAACGGCGAAGGGGAGAGGCGATGGTTGTTCAGCGCGGTGGAGCGTGCGCGGAGGCGCGCGCCGATGCGGGTCATATCGGCGGGATCGGGCCTGCGAGCGCGCCATCGCGCGAGCGGGTCGCGCCGATGCCGCGTGCTTCATCGGGCGGCGCCCTCATGGACCAAGCGCGCGGCGCACTCAAGCGTCATTTCGGTTACGATGACTTCAGGCCCGGCCAGCGCGTCCTCGTCGAAGCGGTTCTGTCGGGTCGCGATGCGCTCGGCGTCATGCCGACCGGCGCGGGCAAGTCGATGTGTTATCAGATCCCCGGCATCGTCTTGCCCGGGCTTGCCCTCGCCGTGTCGCCTTTGGTGTCGCTTATGGGCGATCAGGTCCGCTCGCTTCTCGAAGCGGGCGTGCGCGGTTCGTTTCTGAACTCGACGTTGAGCCCGAGCGCTCAGGGCGTGGTGATGAAGCGCGCGCTCGACGGCGCCTATGACGTGATGTACGTCGCGCCCGAACGTCTCGGCGACCCGCGCTTTCGCGATTTCGCGGCGCGTGCGCCCTTGTCGCTGATCGCCGTCGACGAGGCCCATTGCGTATCTCAATGGGGGCAGGACTTCAGGCCGTCGTATCTGGGCGTCGGTCCGTTCGTCGCGTCCCTTCCGAAGCGCCCGCCTTTGATAGCTCTCACCGCTACGGCGACGCAGCGCGTGAGCGAGGAGGTGACGGCGCTGCTCGGCTTGCACGACCCCGTGGTGGTGACCACCGGGTTCGACCGGCCGAACCTGAGCTTTTCCGTCGAACGTCTCGAGCCGAAACGCAAGATCGCGCGTATCATCGCGCATGCGCTCTCGCATGACGGTGAGGCGGGGATCGTCTACTGCTCGACGCGCAAGGACGTCGAGAAGGTCCATGAGGCCCTGCTTGACGCGGGTGTGCAGGCGACGCGCTATCATGCCGGGCTTGACGACGCGGAGCGCGTGCGCAACCAAGACGCGTTCATCAACGACGACGCGACGGTCATGGTGGCGACCAACGCGTTCGGCATGGGAATAGACAAGTCCAACGTCCGCTATGTCGTTCATCACAACCTTCCGGGATCTATGGAGGCCTATTATCAGGAGGCGGGACGTGCGGGGCGCGATGGCGAGCCGTCTCGTTGCATGCTGTTCTGGAGCGACGGCGATATCGCCACCTGCCGGTACTTCATCGAGCGTGAGTCGGAAAACGACCAGCTCAGCGCGGAGGAGGCGCGCGTTGTGAGGGCAGCTCGAAGGCGCATGCTCGAGAGCATGATCGGCTATTGCTATACCACCGCGTGCTTGCGCGCTTACATTCTCGCCTACTTCGGAGACGAAGACGGGGCGCGGTCGGGGGCGTATTGCGGGAACTGCTCGAATTGCAAGGGCGAGTTCGACGTCGTCGACGTGACGTCGTGCGCGCGGGCGGTTATGAGGTGCGTTCACGGATTGCGGGGGCGTTTCGGCAAAACGGTCGTGACCGATGTGCTGCGCGGGGTTGAAAGCGATACGGTCGCGCGGTTCGGATTGCAGGATGCGGCGACGTTCGGTTCGCTCGACGAACCTGCGGGAATGGTGAAAGAGGTCATCGAGCTTCTCGCGGCAAGTTCCTATCTGGAGATCACCGAGGGGACGTATCCGATGGTCGGGCTCGGCTCTCGGGCACGGGAGGCCGCGCGGGACGACTTCGCCCTCACGATGAAGCGCGGCCTGCGCGCGAAGCGGGCCGAGAAGAAGGGAAGGACCGCCTCGTTCGGTTCGGCCTCGTTCGGCGACGAAGCCCTTTTCGATCGTCTGCGCTCCTTGCGCAAGCGCATCGCCGATGAAATCGGGCGTCCTCCTTACGTAGTGTTCTCCGACGCCACGCTGCGCGATATGTGCGCCCGAAGGCCCATGAACGACGAGGAGATGCTCGCGGTCTCGGGCGTGGGCGCAACGAAGCTCGAGCGTTACGGTACGGCTTTTCTCGAGGAGATCGCCGCGTTCGGGTCGTGAGGCGCTTCGCCTCCGCAATGGTTCAGTCTTTCGAATCGCCTGTCATCCACGCGGTTGCGCGCCTTGCCTTCTCGGGCTGCGTTCGTTGCGCGTTCGCCCTGCTCCGCGCCGGATGTCCCGAAGACGGTGGGATTCCGCTGCGGGAAAAACATAATTCGGGGGGTTACGAAGATCCTCGCGCCGTTTTATACTGTTTCCTGTCCTTTAAATGCGGTACAGAGAGACCGACAAGGTACAAGCAAGCGCCAGGTGAACAAGGCGCGAAGCGGTCAGAGCCTTTGTCAGTCGCGGAGGCTTTTTTCATGTCCTGCGGCCGGGTGATGAGCAAACGTCGCGAGCGCTCGACGTTTGACGAATCGGTTTCGTCTGTGCGCACTCGATTGGGAAGGGGTGTGTATGAACGACGCAAGCCAGGTCAAGTCCATGTGCATGGACGCGGGCGAGATCGAGCGATCGCTGACGCGCATCGCGCATCAGATTCTCGAGACCAACAAAGGCGCTTCGGGCATCGCGCTCGTGGGCATCGTGACCCGCGGTGATCTGCTCGCCAAAAAGCTTGCTTTGAAGATCGAGAGCATCGAGGGGGTGAAGGTTCCCCTGGGGAAACTCGACATCAGCTTCTATCGCGACGATTTCATGACGTACCTTTCTCCCGAGGTCCACTCTACGGATATCCCGTTCGACATCGACGGTAAGACCGTCGTGCTCGTCGACGACGTTCTCTACACAGGGCGTACGATTCGCGCTGCGCTCGACGCGCTCATGGACATCGGACGACCCGCCGCGGTTCAGCTTGCGGTGCTCATCGACCGCGGCCATCGCGAGCTTCCCATCCGCGCCGATTACGTTGGCAAGAACGTGCCCTCTTCCTCCGATGAGAACGTCCGCCTCTTCCTCGAAGAGGTCGACGGCGTCTCTGCCGTCGAGATCCTTGCCATCGAGCCGGGTTCGCGTGCTGGTTCGGCTCCTTTGGGAGGTGAGTAAGTCGTGGGGTTCAACCACAGGCATCTGATCGATATCACGGAGTATTCTGCAGACGACATCATGACCGTTCTCGAGACGGCGGTCAGGTTTCGCGGGATCAACGAGCGCAGGATCAAGCAAGTTCCGACGCTTAAGGGCTTCACCATTGTGAACATGTTCAACGAGCCCTCGACGCGTACCCGTTCCTCCTTCGAGATAGCCGAGAAACGTCTCTCCGCGAACAGCCTCAACTTCGGTGGAAGCTCGACCTCGACGGTGAAAGGCGAGAGCCTCGTCGACACGGTCGAGACGCTGTGCGCGTATAAGATCGACATGATCGTCGTCCGCGACAAGCATGCGGGCGTGCCGCGCAAGATCGCCGATGTGTCTGGAGTTCACGTGATCGACGCCGGTGACGGCAAGCATCAGCACCCCACCCAGGCGCTGCTCGACCTTTATTCCATCTGGCAGACCAAAGGCGATCTCGACAAGCTGCACGTGGGCATCGTCGGCGATATCGGCCATTCCCGCGTATGCGGATCGCTCATCCCCGCGCTGAAGATCATGGGGTGCGAGGTTACGGTCATCGCGCCGCCGACGCTTCTCCCCGCGCGTCCCGACGTCCTCGGAGCCGACCACGTCACGAGCAGCATTGACGAGGCTCTCCCCGAACTCGACGTAGTGTACATGCTGCGCATCCAGCGTGAGCGTCTCGAGGGGGCTCCGTATCCGAGTCTGCGCGAGTACAACCTGCTCTACGGCCTTACCGAAGCGCGAGACGCTCTTATGAAACCCGACGCCATCGTGTGCCATCCAGGCCCCATCAACCGCGGCGTCGAGCTTGACAGCTATATGGCCGATCATCCTGAGCGGTCGGTTATTCTCGATGAGGTCTACGCGGGCGTCTTGACGCGTATGGCCGCCCTGTACCTGTTGCTTGGAGGGAGCGACGATGGCATTACTGCTTAAGAACGCGCACGTAATCGACCCGCAGGTCGGTTTGAACGAGGTCTGCGAGATCCTCATCCGCGACGGCAGGATCGTCGAGGTCGGGCATGGCCTCACGATGAAGAAGGGGGTCGAACGTGACCTGGGCGGCAAGATCGTCGTTCCCGGCCTCGTCGACATCCACGTGCACCTGCGCGAACCTGGGTTTGAGCAGAAAGAGGACATCGCCAGCGGAACGCGCGCGGCGGCGCTCGGCGGGTTCACGGCGGTGTGCTGCATGCCCAACACCAAACCCGTGCTCGACAACGCGCTCGGCGTCGAGTACGTCGTCTCGCGCTCGGCTGCGGTTGGGAAATGCCGTGTGCACGTCGCGGGCTCCTGCACGCAGGGACTTAAGGGCGAGACTCTTTCCGAGATGGGTGATATGATCGCGCATGGCGCCGTCGCCTTCACCGATGACGGGCGCGGAATCCAGGGCGCGGGCATGATGCGCCGCGTGATGGAGTACGCCTCCCAGTTCGATCGCGTCATCATGAGCCACTGCCAGGACGAAGACCTGGTCGGCGGCGGTCAGGTGAACGAGGGCGTCGCCTCCACGCGCCTCGGCATGCTCGGTTGGCCTGCTGCGGGCGAGGAGATTCAAATTGCGCGCGATATCGCTCTGTGCCGCTTGACCGGCTGCCCGCTTCATGTTCAGCATCTGTCGACCGCGCGCGGGCTCGAGCTGGTTCGCGCCGCTAAGGCAGAGGGCCTGCCCGTCACCTGCGAGGTCACGCCGCATCATATGTTCCTCACCGAGGATGCCATCGGCGACGATTACGACACGGCGCTCAAGGTCAACCCGCCGCTGCGCACCGCCGAGGACGCCGCTGCTCTTATCGAGGGCGTCGTCGACGGCACGGTCGACGCCATCGTGACCGATCATGCGCCCCATGCGCCTTGGGAGAAGGACCGCGAGTTCGAGCGCGCTCCGTTCGGCATGGTGGGTCTTGAGACCTCGCTTGCCCTCGTCATCACCCACCTCGTCGCCCCCGGCAAGATCACATGGGAGCGCGCGGTCGAGCTGATGAGCGTGCGTCCTCGTGAGATCTTGCGCGTCGAGCGCGTTGCCGTCGAGGCAGGCTGCGTCGCCGACCTGACGGTCGTCGACCCCGACGCGGCATGGACGGTCGATGCGGAGCGTTTCGCGTCGAAGAGCCGCAACACCGGCTTCGCGGGCGCCGAGCTTTTGGGTCGTGCGACCGATGTTTACGTGGCGGGTTACGCCACGGTCGAAGACGGCGCTATCGTCGAGTAGACCGCTGCGCCTCGCGACGAAGCTGTTCGCGAGGCGCAGCGCCCACCCTGCACGTTTGCCGGCGTATGGAGCCGATGCGGCTTGCGCCGACGCCGACAAGACGCAGGGCGTTTATAGTGTTCGGTACCTTTAAGACGGTACCGAGAGACCGGCAAGGTATGCAGCATATTTCAACTTCTGCGTCTTTGCCATGGCAAAGACGTTTTTTATGCTGTCCGATTGGGGAAGGAAGTAAATGTGAGCGAAGTAAGTCAACGTTTGCTGAACGGCACGTCGAAGCGTGCGGGCACGCCCGCTCTTCTCGTCCTCGAAGACGGTGCTGTTTTCGAGGGGACCTCATGCGCGGCGCGAGGCGAGGCGTTCGGCGAGATCTGCTTCAACACCTCGCTCGAGGGGTATCTTGAGGTCGTCACCGACCCCTCGTACGCGGGCCAGATCATAACCATGACGTATCCGCAGATAGGAAACTACGGCGTCAACCTCGACGATTGCCAGTCCGATGAGCCCGCTTTGCGCGGGCTGGTGGTGCGTGATATGTGCACCACGCCTTCCAACTGGCGATCCACGATGAGCCTGCCTGATTTTCTTATCGAAAACGGCGTTGTCGCCATCGAGGGCGTCGACACCCGTGCGCTCGTTCGCCATGTCCGCGATGCGGGTGCGCAGCGCGCGGTCATCTCGACCGAGGACGCCTCCGTCGAGAGCCTTCTCGCCAAGGTGCGTGCAAGTGAGTCGATCGTCGGCGTGAACCTCGCCTCCACCGTTTCCTGCGACGCGCCTCATCCCTTCGATGAGATGCCTGCAAGCCACGCCTTCGCCGTGTCCGCCCCCGATCAGAAGCGCTATCGCGTGGTAGCTTACGATTGCGGAGCGAAAAAGTCTATTCTGCATAACCTCGTGCGCGTCGGGTGCGATCTCACCGTCGTCCCCTGGGATACGCCGGCGGAAGACGTCCTCGCGCTCAATCCCGACGGCGTGTTCCTCTCGAACGGGCCGGGGGATCCCGAGGCGGTCGAGGGAACGTACGCTCAGGTCGAGAAGCTGCTCGGAGCGGTGCCGGTATTCGGCATCTGTCTGGGGCATCAGATGATATCGAAGGCGTGCGGAGCCGAGATCGAAAAGCTGAAGTTCGGTCATCGCGGCGGCAACCAGCCCGTTATGAACCTGCGCACGGGTCGCGTCGAGATCACCGCGCAAAACCACGGTTTCGGGTTGGTGTTCCCCAGCTTGGGCGCTCTCGTTCCCGAGTTGTCGGGCGGCTTCACCGAGCATGAGGCGGATCTTCGTTTTTGGGCGCGCGCAGGCGTTGCCCCGGTCGTGCGCAACGAGCGCTTCGGGCGCATCCAGCTCACGCATGTGAACCTCAACGACGGAACGGCGGAGGGCATCGCATTTCTCGACGCTCCCGCGTTCTCGGTGCAGTATCATCCCGAGGCGTCACCCGGGCCAACCGACGCCCACTACCTCTTCACCGCGTTCACGCGCTTGATGGATGGGCGCGAGGACTATCTCGACATCGATATCGCACAGGACAGACTCGCAGGCTGGACCTTCGCCTCGAAGGATCAAGCTTGCGCCGGAGAGGGGAATGCGTAATGCCTAAACGCGAAGACATCAAATCCATTCTCGTCATCGGGTCGGGGCCCATCGTCATCGGCCAGGCATGCGAGTTCGATTATTCCGGAGCCCAAGCCTGCAAGGTCCTCAAATCCGATGGTTACCGCGTCATCTTGGTGAACTCCAACCCCGCGACCATCATGACCGACCCCGAGCTCGCCGATCGCACCTACGTCGAGCCCATCACGCCTGAGTTCGTCGAGAAGGTCATCGAGCGCGAAAGGCCCGACGCGCTTCTGCCGACGCTCGGTGGTCAGACCGGCCTCAACACCGCCGTCGATCTCGCCAAGTCGGGCGTGCTCGATAAGTACGGCGTTGAGATGATCGGGTGCGATCTCGAGGCGATCGAGCGCGGCGAGGACCGCAAGCTCTTCAACGAGTGCATGGAAGAGCTCGGCATCGAGACCGCTCGCTCCGGTTACGCTTACTCGGTGGCCGATGCTGAGGAGATCGTCGCCGAACTTGGCTTTCCCGTGGTGCTGCGCCCCTCCTTCACGCTCGGCGGCGCAGGCGGCGGCATTGCTCACGACATCGACGAGCTTCGACTCATCGTCTCGCAGGGCATCGAGCTTTCGCCTGCGGGCGAGGTTCTGGTCGAGGAATCCATCGAAGGATGGAAAGAGTTCGAGATGGAGGTCATGCGCGACCGTGCGGGCAACGGCATCATCATCTGCTCGATCGAGAACTTCGACCCCATGGGCGTGCATACCGGCGACTCCATCACCGTCGCTCCTGCTCAGACGCTTTCCGATGTGGAGTACCAGCGCATGCGCGTCGCGTCGCTCGCCATCCTCGAGAAGATCGGCGTCGAGACCGGCGGATCGAACGTGCAGTTCGCCGTCAACCCGGAAAACGGCCGCATGGTCATCATCGAGATGAACCCGCGCGTTTCGCGTTCGTCTGCTCTGGCGTCTAAGGCGACGGGCTTCCCCATCGCCAAGGCGGCGGCGCGTCTGGCCGTCGGCTATACGCTCGACGAGATAACCAACGACATCACGAAGGCGACGCCCGCGTGCTTCGAGCCCTCTATCGACTACTGCGTCGTCAAGGTGCCGCGTTTCGCGTTCGAGAAGTTCCAGGGCGCCGACGACACGCTGTCGACGCGCATGAAGGCTGTCGGCGAGATCATGGCCATTGGACGCACGTTCGAGGAGGCGTTGGGCAAGGCCATGCGCTCTCTTGAGAACGGGCGTGCGGGCCTGGGCGATGATGGTCACGCGATCAGCATCGACTCGTACGGCTCCCTCGAGGATCTGGTGCGACGCCCGACCGCCGATCGCATCTTCTTCTCCGCCGAGGCGCTGCGTCGTGGGTGGGGCGTCGATCGCGTCTCCGAGGTCACGCGCATTGATCCGTTCTTCATTGCGCGCATCGCCGACATGGTGGCGGTTCAGGGCGCTCTTCGCGGCATGAGGCTTGACGAGCTCGACCGCGATGCGTTCCTCGTGGCCAAACGCTACGGCGTTTCGGACGCCCAGATCGCCTATCTCACGGGTTCCGACGAGCTGACGGTGCGCACGTGCCGCAAGTTGCTCGGCGTACGTCCCGCCTTCAAGACGGTCGACACCTGCGCCGCGGAGTTCGTCAGCTCGACGGCTTATCACTACAAGACCTATGATGCGGTTGAGAGCGAGGTCGCCCCGAAGACGCGCAAGCGCGTCATGATCTTGGGCGCAGGCCCGAACCGCATCGGTCAGGGCATCGAGTTCGACTATTGCTGCGTGCATGCCAGCTACGCGCTCGCCGAGGCGGGCTACGAGACCATCATGGTCAACTGCAACCCAGAGACCGTCTCGACCGACTACGATACGTCTGATAAGTTGTATTTCGAACCGCTCACGTTCGAAGACGTGATGGACATCGTCGACGTGGAGGATCCGGACGGCGTCGTGGTGACGCTCGGCGGGCAGACGCCGCTTAAGCTGGCGCGCGCGCTCGAAGAGGCGGGCGTCAAGATTTTGGGCACGTCGCCTGAGGCCATCGACCTCGCGGAGGACCGCGATCGCTTTTCGGCCATTCTCGACGAGATGGGAATCACCTACCCGGCTGCGGGCATGGCCTCGACCTTCGAGGAGGCGTGCCAAGTGGCCGATCATATCGGCTTTCCGCTGCTCGTCCGTCCTTCCTACGTGCTCGGCGGACGCGGCATGGCGATCGTCTACGACGGGGCTCAGCTTGAGAAGTACATGGGCGAGGCGGCCAAGATTTCCCCCGACCACCCGGTGTACCTCGATCGTTTCCTCGAGGGCGCCGTCGAGGTCGACCTCGACGCGCTGTGCGATGGGGAGAGCGTGTACGTCGGCGGCATCCTCGAGCATATCGAGATGGCGGGCATTCATTCCGGCGACTCGGCGTGTTGCACGCCGCCCTTCGCCCTGTCCGAGGCGGTTCAGGCCCGCCTGCGCTCCATCGCGCGCTCGTTGGCGCTTCGTCTGGGCGTAATCGGCCTGATCAACATCCAATTCGCCATCAAGGACACGGTTATCTACGTCATCGAGGCGAACCCGCGCGCGAGCCGCACGGTTCCGTTTGTCTCGAAGTCCTCGGGCGTGCCGCTCGCGAAGATCGCGGCGCGCATCATGGCGGGGGAGAAGATCGCCGATCTCGGCCTGCCCGCCGACGACCGCCGTCTTGATTACTTCAGCGTGAAGGAAGCCGTCATGCCCTTCGGCCGCTTCCCCGGCACCGACGTGGTTCTCGGTCCCGAGATGAAGTCGACGGGCGAGGTCATGGGCATCGCGCGCAACTTCCCGGCTGCCTACATCAAGACGCAGCTCGCCGTCAGCTACGAGCTTCCGTCCTCGGGCACGGCGTTTTTGTCGGTGAACGATCGCGACAAGCGCGCGATGGTGCCCATCGCGCGTGATATCGCGCGTCTTGGGTTCAACATCGTCGCCACGAGCGGAACCGCGCGCGCCCTGCGCGCCGTCGGCGTCGACTGCGAGGAGATCGAGAAGATCCACGAGGGGTCGCACTCGATCCTTGATCGTATCGCCGCAGGTGAGATCTCGTTCATGATCAACACGCCGTTCGGCACCGCGACGCGAGGCGATGGGTACGAGCTGCGTGCGGCCGCCGTTCGCCATGGTCTCGTATACGTGACGACGTTGGCCGGCGCCCAGGCCATGGTGGCCGGCATGGAGGTCGTGTCCAACACCGGCCTCGACGTCATCGCATTGCAGGATCTGCCGCAATGGGAGGCGCCCGCCCCCGTTGCTTAAAACGGCCTCATCGATGTTTTATGCGCACGGCCCCGCATGACAGGGCCGTGCGTTCGCGCAGCTGATGCGGTGTTTTCATTAACGAATGACGCGCTTGCGCAAGCAGGCGCGCGAGAGGGGAGGGCAATCGTGCCGCTTGTCAACGAGAACGCGCTCATACTCGGAAACGTTTGCGTAGGCCCGAGATTGCACGTGATGACGCTCGAATCGCCTGAGATCGCGGCGAGCATCGAGCCCGGCCAGTTCGTTCACATGAAGGTTCCTCGAATGGAGGATCATATTCTCCGACGTCCGTTTTCCGTCTTCTCCCGCGATGTGGACAACGGCACGGTCGAGATCCTCTACCAGGTCGTCGGCTTCGGAACCGATCATATGACGACGCTCGAACCCGGGCTTTCCGTCGAGATGATCGGGCCCGTCGGGCATGGTTGGTCGATGCAGGCGCGGGGATCGCGCGCGCTTTTGGTGGGCGGCGGCGTCGGAGCCGCCCCGCTTTTCATGCAGTGCGAGGCGTTGGTTGCAGGCGGCGTCGACGTCGACGTCGTGCTCGGAGCCCAGACGCACGGAGCGCTCGTCTGTCGTGAGCGCTATCTTGACGTTTTCGAGAAAGACGGATCCGATGCAGGCGATCGCGTTCGCTGCGCGACCGACGACGGGACGTTCGGACGCGCGGGCTTCTGCACTTCTCTCGTCGAGGAGGCGCTTGAGGCTGCGAACGCGCAAGGTCGCCCCTATGATTACGTAGCGGTCTGCGGGCCTGAGCCGCTCATGAAGATCGTATCCGGCATCGCGAGGAGCCACGGGGTTCCCTGCGAGCTTTCCATGGAAAAGCGCATGGCGTGCGGGGTTGGAGCCTGCCTTTCGTGCGTTGTCGAAACCACGTCGGGTAAGCGCCGTTCGTGCGTAGACGGCCCGGTGTTCAACGCGGAAGAGGTGGTGTGGTAATGGGCGAGCTGAGTCGGACTCCGCGCGAGACCGCCGTCGACCTGAGCGTCGATTTGGGCGGTCTGAAGATGAAAAACCCCGTCACCGTCGCTTCAGGTACGTTTGCGGCGGGTCGCGAGTATCATGATTTCGTCGACGTCGCATCTCTTGGAGCGGTGACGACCAAGGGCGTTTCCCTCAACGGGTGGGAGGGCAACGCGAGCCCGCGTATAGCCGAAACTCCTTCGGGCATGCTCAACTCCATCGGGTTGCAAAACCCCGGCGTCGAGCACCTGAAGGCTGACGAGGTTCCCTGGCTAGCCGGAATCGGCGCGACGATCATCGTGAACGTGTCGGGGCACAGCTTCGATGAGTACGTACGCGTCATCGAAGCGCTTGAAGAGTCTCCGGTCGATGCTTACGAGGTCAACATCTCGTGTCCTAACGTCGATGCGGGCGGCATGACGATGGGGTGTCACGCGCCCTCTGTCGAGAAGGTCGTCGGAATGTGCCGTGAGGCCACGAAGCGCCCGCTCATCGTGAAGCTGACGCCGAACGTCACCGACATCACCGAGATCGCCCGCGCTGCCGAGGCGGCGGGAGCTGATGCGCTTTCGCTCATCAACACGCTTCTCGGCATGGCCATCGACGCGCGGCGCCGCAAGCCTCAACTCGCGCGCGTGGTCGGCGGTTTCTCGGGGCCTGCGATCAAGCCCGTCGCGTTGCGCATGGTGTGGCAGTGCCACCAGGCGGTCGATATCCCCCTTCTCGGCATGGGCGGCGTTTCCGACGGCACGGACGCGGTTGAGTTCATGCTCGCCGGAGCCACCGCCGTCGCGGTCGGCACAGCGAACTTCGTCAACCCCCACGCGACGATCGATGTCATCGACGGCATTGTTTCCTACTGTGAAGAGCAAGGCGTCAAGCACGTCAGCGAGTTGATTGGAGCTTTGGAATGCTAACGAAATTTGACGAGATCCCCGCTTCCGAACGCGTCATCGTCGCGCTCGACTGCTCGGCGGACGAGGCCATCGCGCTCGCCGACAAGCTGGCGGGAAAAGCCTCTTGGGTCAAGATCGGGATGACCTTGTACTATGCCGAGGGACCTGCGATCGTGGCTTTGTTCAAACGCCGCGGATTCAAAGTCTTCCTCGATTTGAAGTTCCATGACATCCCTCATCAGGTCGAGGGCGCGGCACGCTCTGCCGCCGCGAGCGGTGCCGACATGATCACCATGCACACGGTCGGCGGCGTCGCGATGATGCAGGCAGCTCAAAGAGGTGCGCAAGACGGGGCGCGCTCCATCGGAGCTGAGACGCCGGCAACGCTCGGCATCACGGTTCTCACCTCCATGGACGACGAGACGCTCGCCGCAACCGGCGTGACCCGTCCTTTGACCGAGCAGGTTCGTGCTTTAGCCGGGCAGGCGCGCGAAGCGGGCATCGCGGGGGTCGTCGCCTCCCCGCAGGAGGCGTCGATGCTGCGCGAGGTCCTCGGCCCCGACGCGTACATCGTCACGCCGGGCGTGCGCCCCGCAGGCGCCGCACTCGGCGATCAGTCCCGCGTGGCCACGCCCGAGCAGGCGTTTGCGGCCGGCGCCTCCCACATTGTCATCGGGCGGCCCATCACGCAAGCAGATGATCCCCTTGCCGCTTTCGAAGCCATCGCAGAGCAGCTCGATTCGTAGAGGATTTGTGGGGGTAATGTTGATTTTCCCAGTTCAACGCTAAGGTAATTCATAATATGGGCGCTCGAATCGCGGTAGCGCGCGACCTTTGGGCGAGGTTCGTTCCTGCTTCGATGGCGGGATACAGCCTCGTTCGGAGTTGCGGTGGCACGTGACGTTCGAGCGCCCGGTTGTTTTCCGCGCATCCGCCGCTCCAACGCGGCCGACTGCGATGAATCGTATTAAGAAAGAAGGAGTTTTCATATGGCCATCCCTCAGCTGAGCCCCGAAGCACGCGCCGAAGCGCTCGAGAAGGCGAAGGCCGCTCGCATCAAGCGTGCGGAGGTTCGTGATGATCTCAAGTCGGGTAAGCTCACCATCGAGCAGGTTCTCGATATGAAAGAGGATCCGATCGTCGGCCGCATGAAAGTTTCCACGCTTATCGAGACGATGCCCGGTTACGGCAAGGCGAAGGCTGAGAAAGTCATGAAAGAGCTCCAGATCGCCGAGAGCCGTCGTCTGCGCGGTTTGGGCGATCGTCAGCGCGCCGCATTGCTCGAGCGTCTCGCGTAGGCCATGCGCAACGGTAATCTGTTCGTCATCTCCGGTCCATCGGGTGCGGGTAAAGGCACGCTGGTCGCGCGTCTTCTGAAGGCCGTCCCCGATGCTTGGGTTTCCATCTCTGCGACGACGCGAAAGCCACGCGATGGCGAAGTCGACGGCGTTCAGTATTATTTCAAGTCCGAGGATGAGTTCTCCGAGCTCGTAGGGGCTGATGGTTTTCTCGAATGGGCGCGTTATGCCGACAATTGCTATGGCACGCCGCGCGCTTCGGTTGAAGAGCATCTGGCAAATGGCGAGCAAGTCATTCTCGAGATCGACATGCAGGGCGCATTTCAGGTGAGGGAACGTTTTCCGGAAGCTCATCTCGTTTTCATAGAGCCGCCATCTAAGGAAGAGCTCGAGCGCCGCCTTCGCGCGCGGGGCACGGAAACGGAAGAGGTCATCCAGGCGAGACTTGCTGCTGCCGAACTGGAGCTTTCGCGCAAAATGGAGTATGATGTACGATTTGTGAACGACGATGTCGATCAAGCGACGGCCGAGCTTGTCGACTACGTAAACGAACGAGCCGAGAATCAATGAGGTTGTGGATATGAGTATTATTGAGCCCGAGATCGACGTGCTGCTCAGCAAGACGGACAACGACCGTTTCCTGCTGTGCACCCTTGCGTCGAAGCGCGCACACGATATCAACGACATGATGCGCGGACAGCGCGATCGCGCCATTCAGCTGCAGACTGCTGTTGAGATCGCCCGCGCTTCCGACAAGAAGCCCCTTTCCCTCGCGTTCGGCGAGATCGCCCGCGGCGAGGTTTCTTTCGACCCCACGTCGATCGATGTGAAGAATCACTAGTTTTCTACTGAGTATCGTTTGCGCCCTCGTCGCTCGGGAAGCAGGCCTACGGTTGGTCGTCGGCAAGCGTCTCGTGCTGACGAGGGCTTTTTTGCGTTTGGATACCATCGGCTGGAGGAACGGATTTATGCTCATGCCTGAGTTTCAGAGAATCATTCTCGTCCACTATCACGAAATCGGCTTGAAGGGGCGGAATCGCTCCACCTTCGAGATGCGCTTGCTGAAGAACCTCGAGAAGATGCTCGACTCGTATCCCGTCGTGACGATTCACCGCATCGCGGGACGCTTGCTCGTGTTTCTCACCGAGGGAACGAGCTATGATACCGCTATGAGCTGCGCGGACGCCATCGTCGGCGTTCCGGGTGTCGCGCGCGTCTCGTGCGGCTACAAGTGCGAGCGCGATATGACCGTGATGAGCGAGGCGGCGAAGATCGCCTTATCCGAAGCGCATGATTTCTCGAGCTTCAAGGTGAGCGCCCGACGTAACCACACTGATTTCGATGTCGATTCCATGACGATGAACCGCGAGATCGGGGCCGTGCTCTGCGAGGCGTTTCCTGACAAGCGCGTGAAGATGAAAGACCCTGATGTCACGGTCGGCGTGGAGGTCGTGCAAAACGCCGCCTACGTTTACGCGCGCAGCGTGAGAGGCATCGGCGGTCTGCCCGTTGGAAGTTCGGGCACGGTCGTGTCGCTTTTATCTTCAGGCATCGACTCTCCCGTAGCGCTGTGGCGCATGGCGCGACGCGGGGCCATCTGCATCGGCGTTCATTTCTCGGGTCGCCCGCAAACCTCCGATGCGAGCGAGTTTCTCGTCGACGATATCGCGCACGTTCTCGAGAAAACGGGTTGCATCGCGCGCGTGTACGTGGTGCCCTTCGGCGACTACCAGCGCGAAATCTCCGTTTCCGCGCCTCCTTCGCTTCGCATCATCCTCTACCGCCGACTGATGTTCAAGGTCGCCGAAGCGCTGGCGAGCAAAGAGCATGCGGGAGCGCTGGTGACGGGGGAGAGCCTGGGGCAGGTCGCCTCTCAAACGCTTGAGAACATTCGCGCGACCGACTCTGCTGTTGACATGCCCGTGTTCAGGCCGCTCATCGGATCGGATAAGCTCGAGATCATCGATCAGGCGCAGCAGCTGGGCACCTTCGATATTTCCTCCCAAGATGCGCCCGATTGCTGCACGCTCTTCATGCCGCGTAGTCCCGAAACCCATGCCGACCTTGCCGTTGTCGAGGAGGCTGAAGCGGCGTTCCCGATCGATCGGTGGGTCACGGAGTTGGTGGAGGCCGCTGAAGTTCACGACTACGCATGCCCTGCTTACAAGAAGAGAATACACCGTTCGGTTCGCGATGGGGCGCAGTAGCCGCTCCGCAGGTTGGTTCTCGTTGCGCGGTTTGCTATATCGGCATGATCGGCTTCGCTTTATACCGTAGATTCTCGCTCGCGGCGTTCTCGATGTTTCGAGAACGCCTTTTCGTAGGATGGCTACGGGCGGGTGGCGCTTAGATTGAAGCAGACTGCAGTAAGGAATCGAACCAAGTTGTGGTGAGGTGGCGTTTGCCTTGCGTAAGCTTGGAACCGAATTCGCGTCATGGATTTGCTAGAGCTGCTTGGTAGGATGACCCCGAAAACAAGGGGGTCACATGAGCTTTCAAAAATCCGCCTATAGTTTACGTTCGCGCCTGCATTTTGGGGAGGTTCGTCTTCCTGTGCTTGTCGGCATCGCGGTTATCGTCGTTGCCGTGGCGGTTTGCATCGGTTATTCGATGGTGACGGTCGCGAACTCTCAGACCTTCTCGGTGACGCATGCGCAGGATGAGACCGTCAAGGAGGAGACGTCCGAGGAGGCTCTCATCGAGCCTTCAGGCGTGTTTGTACATGTTGCGGGTTGTGTTGTTGCACCTGGTGTCTACGAAATGCCCGTCGACTCGCGCGTGTCCGATGCGATACAGCTTGCGGGAGGGTTCGCCGAAGGCGCGAACGAGTCTGCGATCAACCTCGCCCGCGTTGTTGCCGACGGCGAGCAGATCGTCGTGCCCGCGCTCGATGCGGGTGGCGAGGAAAACTCTGCGGCGTCCGGAGCACTCGCGTCAGGCGGGAAGGTGAACATCAACACAGCCGATGCCGATGAGCTTATGACGCTCGATGGCGTCGGGGAGGCGACGGCTCGCAGG
This sequence comes from uncultured bacterium, assembly GCA_937890835.1. Classification (GTDB taxonomy): domain Bacteria; phylum Actinomycetota; class Coriobacteriia; order Coriobacteriales; family Eggerthellaceae; genus CALADF01. Next base: position 43,577 of record CALADF010000043.1, on the reverse strand, counting down.
ATCGTAGAGGATAGGCAGGCGAACGGGCCGTTCGCGACCACGGAGGATTTGAAGCGTGTTTCGGGTATCGGGGATAAGAAGTTCGCAGCCATCGCGGACAGGATCTGCGTATGATGACATGCATGGAGCGACTGATTGCTCGTTTGCTTGAATCGACGCAGATCGACGCCGGTGTCGATACCGATCTTGAGCATGATGGCCCCAAAACACCTCGCCCGAGCATCCCTCCGATATTCGTGGTTGCGGTCGCGCTTTGGGGCGCCTGCGCGATCGCTTACCTGTCGCTTCGCGAAGCCGATCCCTCTTATCTCGCCCCTGGCGCGATTTCGACGCTGGTCGCAGCTCTTCTCCTTGCAGGCGGTCTTGTGCGCGCAGGACGTGCGCCGTTGGTGCTTCTGCTGCTCGTCGGCGCCCTTCTGGGCGTATCGTGCGCTTCGGGTGGAGCTTGGCGCGCGCAAAGCTCAATCGACTCGCTTGCCAGTATGCGTGTGGATTGGACGATAGAGCTGACGGAGGATTCGAATCCCGGTTTATACGGTTCGAGCGCCTCGGCGCGTGCCATCGGAGTGGATGGCGCTTCCTACCCTGTTGAGGTCAGGTTCGATGACGACGTCATGCTTTTGTGCGGTGCGCGCTTCCCCTATACGGGAAGCATCGATCGGCCGAGCGAGCGAAACGCCGCGCTTCTATGGGAGAAAGGTCTTGTCGGTCAGCTTGATGTGGCGAGTGCTGACGTTGGAAACGTTGTCGAACTCTCCCCGATTGAAAGAACGAGAGCGCGCGCGATAGATTTGTTTGCGGAATATGCCGGAGGCTCAGCAGGCATACTGCAAGCCCTCGTGTGCGGTTATCGAACGACGGTCGATGCCGAGGGAGCGTATGAGGACTACAAGATAACAGGGTTGGCGCATCTTGTCGCGGTGTCGGGGTCGCATCTTGCCATTGTGTCGTCCTTTGTCGGCTTCGCTTTAAGGCGCCTTCGCTTAAACGCGGTTGCGAGAGGCGTCGCCGTCGCCATATTCGTTCTTTCATACTTGGTTTTCTCGGGTATGCCGATATCCGCCATCCGGGCGGCGATCATGGTGCTCTTGGGACTTGCGGCTCAGGGGGCGCGAAGGAGATCGTCGTCGCTCAACGCGCTGTCGCTATGCATAATCGCTTTCATTGCCGTGGACCCGGCGTCATCGGTTTCGGTTTCGCTGTTCTTGTCGGCAGCGGCGACGCTTGGCATCGTCTTGTTCACAGGTCTTGTTTCGTCGTGGCTCTCGTTCCTTCCGAATAGGCTTCGTCACCTTGTCGCGGAGCCGCTGGCTATGACGATCGCCTCGTCGGTGACCACGCTGCCGTTTTCCTCTGCGCTGTTTTCTCAACTGCCGCTGATATCTCCTGTCGCGAACATTGTCGTCGCGCCCTTGTTCACGCTCGCCTGCGTGGTTGGTCTCATCACCGTACTCGTCTCATGCGTCGTGCCCGGCATTGCTCCCGCCCTTCTTCCCGTTGCAGCATGGTGCGCTGTCCCTTTGACGGAAGCGGTGAGTTTGCTCGCGAAAGCGCCCTTCGCGTGCGTGCCCGTTGCGATGCCCGTGGTGTTCTCCCTTGCCTTGACCGTATTCTTGACCTTCGCCCTGTTTGTAGCGTGGCCGCGTTTGAAGCCTCGTGTTTTAGCGGTGATAACCGTATCATCGCTTGCGCTTTTCGTCTTCGCGGTCGTCGTCTTGCCTCGCTTTCACGGCGACGAGATCATCATGCTCGATGTCGGGCAGGGTGATGCGTTTCTCGTGCGAAGCGAGGGGTCCGCTCTTCTCATAGACACGGGAACGCAAGACGGCCTCTTGCGCAGCGCCTTGGGGAAACACGGGGTTACGAGGCTCGACGCCGTCGTCATCACGCACGGCGATGACGATCACTGCGGGTCGCTGCGAACGTTGCGTGGCGTGGTTGCCGTCGATCGCGTTCTGGTCGCTGAAGATGCACTAGGCTGCTCGTGCTCATCCTGTTCGCAGCTGTTAGAAGATGCGAAGGCGGTTGTCGGGGAGGATCGTTTGTCCGGTCTGTCGGTTGGCGACGTTGTCAAGGTTGGCAATTTCGATCTCGAGGTAATCTGGCCCGTTGCGTTTTCCGATGAAGGGGGCAACGCCGACAGCGTGTGTCTTCTGGCGGAATTAGATTCAAACGATGACGGCGCGACGGATTGGCGCGCGTTGTTCTGCGGTGACGCTGAGATAGAGCAGATTGAAGAACTCGTTTCCTTGGGAGCGGTGGGCGATATCGACGTGCTGAAGGTCGGCCATCATGGCTCGAAAAACGCGCTCAACGTCGATCTCGCTCGGAAGCTCTCCCCGGAGGTCGCGCTCATCAGCTGCGGGGCGGGCAATCGGTACGGACATCCGCACGAAGACGCCTTATCTGCTCTCGAATCCTGCAACGCTCAGGTTTTACGAACCGATTTGCTGGGCGATGTGTGCGTATCTTTCACCTCGGACGCTCTGCGCATTGCACCTCGGGTACAATAGGTCTCATGGCAACCGGTAAACAGAAAAAAGAATTGCTCGCCGCTTATCTTTTGGTCGGGGAGGATTCGCTTAAGCGATCCAGGACGCTCGTGAAACTTCGCGAGCGTCTGGAGAAGCTCGGCGACCTTGCCTTCAACTCCGACGACCTCGATGGCGAAGTCGTTTTAGGTGAAGATGTCGTCACCGCATGCAACACCGTTCCCTTCGCAAGCGAAAAGCGCCTCGTGCACGTGAGGAACGCTGATAAGCTGAAGAAGACCGATTCCGAGGCGATAATCTCATATTTGAAAAGCCCCTGCGAAACCACGGTGCTTCTTCTCGAAGCGGAAAAACTCGCGAAGAACACCCGTTTGTACAAGGCGATCGCGACGATTGATTCCGAGGCGATCATCGATTGCGCTCCTCCTGCCGCTAAAGAGCTTCCCGCGACGGTACGATCCCTCGCCGTTGGCTGCGGCGTGACGTTCACCGATGCGGCTGCACGTAAACTCATCGAATTCGTCGGCGAGGACATGGTTCGCCTCGATAGCGAGGTGCGTAAAATCGCGCTCGCTCACCGAGGATCTGCTGCGGTCAGCGAGGCCGAGGTGGCTTCGATGGTCGCGCACACCTCCGAGGTTAAATGGTGGAGCTTCGTCGATGCGTTTGCGGCGCGCGACCTTCCGAAAAGCCTTGCGCTGTTAGGGGAGATGAAGAAGACGTCGCCGTTCTTCCTGCTTCCGAAATGCATTATTCGCATCCGTGAACTCATTTGCGTTCAAACCATGGCTCGCCGTGGCAATTCCGCAGCCGCGGCGAAAGAGTTGAAGTTTCCCGATTGGAAGATGAAGAACTATAAGATCTGGGCGCGCATGTTCTCGCCCGAGGAGCTGAGAGGTGCCCTCTCTTCTGCGCGCGATGCGGAGTTTCGCATGAAAAGCGGCGCCGATGCCGATGAGGCCTTTCGAGATTGGGTTGTAGATACGCTTCGCAAGGGCTGATTGCTGCAGCTGATCTACTCGTCGTCACGATCCCGCGTCGTGCTTTCCCGTCAGCGCTTCTTCATGTTCTTGTGCCTGCTTTTCATGAAAAACGGGCGCTGACATGCGTCAACGCCCGAAATGGGACACACTATTTGTCCTGTAGCCTCGCTTGTCCATGCAAAGAAAAAGCCCCTTTCGGGGCTTTTTCGCAAATTGAGATATGCGGGAGCGTGAAACCTACTCTGCGTCCTCAGCAGCCTCGGCGGCCTCGGCGGCAGCGGCCTCGGCGGCCTCCTTGGCCTTGCGGGCCTCGGCGGCGGCGACGGCCTTCATGTGAGCCTCGCGACGCTTGGCCTTCTCGGCGGAAGCAGCGGCCATGGCCTCCTTGCGAGCAGCCTTGGCAGCAGCCTTCTTGGAGCCGGTCTTCTCCTGCGGCTTCACGGCGGGCTTGACGTAAGCGGCGCGATCAGCATCGGTCACGATGGTGTTGGCGAGAGCCATGATGCCGCTCTTGCGGTTAGCGGCCTGGTTCTTGTGGATGACGCCCTTGCTAACCGCTTTGTCGAGCAGACGGCAGGCAGCGAGAGCTGCTGCGTAAGCGGCAGCACCGTCGCCGGCGGTAACCGCATCTTTGACGTGACGGATTGCGGTCTTGATCTCGGACTTGACCGCGCGATTGCGCATACGGGACTTCTCGTTGGTGATGATGCGCTTCTTCTGCGACTTAATGTTAGCCATGTTCTATCCTCCGTAAATCATCTTGGCTAGACTGAGCGGCAAAACCGAAGATCGTGCAATTGCAGCAGAGGAGAAAACATTCAATTCAGGTGACGAAAGATCGATGAGCGCACGCGTATGCGCCTTGATGGCGATACGTGCAGGAAACAGGCGGGATTTCTCTGTTTCGTCGACCATTCGGTCACCGGCGTGTCGAATCCTTTTCTCGCAGCCACGTCTGCAGATTTGGCGGTGTAATCACCGCGCTCTCGGTTCGCCGGATACACAATGCGATAGAATACCAAAGCATTGCAGCAAACACACGACATTTTCGTGTTATTGCATGAGAAAATGCGCTTTGCACATCGAACGCACAAATACCGAGGAACGGCAAGAAAGAGATCATGATTCAAGATCCGGCTTATATCAGAAATTTTTCCATCATCGCGCACATCGACCACGGAAAGTCGACGCTTTCGGATCGCATCCTCGAGCTTACGGGCACGGTTGCCAAGCGCGACATGACCGAGCAGCTTCTCGATTCCATGGATATCGAGCGCGAGCGCGGAATTACCATCAAAAGCCAAGCGGTTCGCGTCGACTACACATCCGATGACGGTCAGACGTATCAGTTCAACTTGATCGACACACCCGGTCACGTCGACTTCACCTACGAAGTCAGTCGGTCTCTTGCGGCTTGCGACGGGGCTGTGCTCGTGGTCGATGCCACTCAGGGCGTTGAGGCGCAAACCGTCGCCAACGCCATGATGGCGATGAACGCGGACCTTGAGATCATTCCCTTGATCAACAAGATCGATCTTCCCGCCGCTGATCCCGAGCGTGTGAAGGCTGAAATAGAGGACGGCTTGGCCATTCCCGCCGACGACGCGATTCTCGCTTCCGGCAAAACCGGGGCCGGCGTACATGATCTGCTTGAAGCGGTTGTGTACAACATTCCCGCGCCTACAGGTGACGCCGATGCTCCGCTGCGCGCGCTCATCTTCGATAGCTACTTCGACGCCTATCGCGGCGTCGTCGCCTTGGTGCGCGTCGTTGACGGCATGATGCGAAAAGGCGATCGCATTCGCATGATGGCAACCGGCACCGAGACCCTCGTCGAGGAGGTGGGCGCACGCAGGCCCGCAGAGATAGCGACGCCGCATCTATCCGTTGGCGAGGTCGGATACCTTGTCACCGGCTTAAAAGATGTGAGCCAGGTTAAGGTCGGCGATACCATCACGCTTGCCGAAGGCGGCGTCGAGGAGCCTTTGCCCGGCTACCGTGAGGCGAAGCCCATGGTGTTCACGGGTTTGTTCCCTATCGAGGGCGATCAGTACGAGCCGCTTAAGGAGGCGCTCGAGAAGCTGTCCTTGAACGACCCCGCTCTCATCTGGGAGCCTGAAAAGTCCCATGCGCTCGGTTTCGGCTTCCGCGTGGGTTTCCTTGGGCTCTTGCATATGGAGGTCATCAAGGAGCGGCTCGAGCGTGAATTCGGATTGGACCTTTTGGCTACCGCTCCCTCGGTCGAGTACCACGTGTATCGCAAGGGCGGAGAGATGATTTCGCTTCACTCTCCCCAGGAAATGCCCGATCCCGGAGAGATCGATCGTATCGAAGAGCCTTACCTGCAGGCGAAGATTCTCATTCCGCCCGATTACGTCGGTGCGGTCATGGACCTCACGGTGTCGCGCCGCGGCACGTTCGTCACGATGAACTACCTCTCTCAAACCACCGTCGAGATGCTGTGGGAGATCCCCCTCTCCGAGTTGATCATGGATTTCTTCGACAAGCTCAAGTCCAACACGAAAGGTTATGCGAGCTTGGACTACGATTTTCTCGGCTATAAGCCGAGCGACCTCGTCAAGCTCGACATCCTTCTCTCAGGCAAGCCCATCGACGCTCTTTCGTTCATCGTCCACAAGGACAAGGCGTACGATCGTGGACGCGTGCTCTGCGATAAGCTCAAAGAGATCATCCCCCGCCAGATGTTCGAGGTTCCCATTCAGGCGGCCATCGGCGGACGCGTGCTGGCTCGTCAGACCGTCAAGGCGAAGCGCAAGGACGTTTTGGCGAAGTGCTACGGCGGTGACATCTCCCGCAAGCGCAAGCTGCTCGAGAAGCAGAAGGCGGGCAAGAAGAGGATGAAGGCCATCGGGAACGTCGAAGTTCCGCAGGAGGCGTTCATGGCTATCTTGAAGGTTGACGAGTAGCCTGATGTCTGGATCGGCGGCGTCGCGAGCTATGAGTTTGCGACGCTTTGTCGGTTTAGCGCAATGTTCTCGGAGCTGTTTTCCAGGCGTTATGATGTATCGTATCCAACGGGCGGATTCCGTACGATATCGAGGTTGGACAAAGGGGGCTTGATGGCGCGAAAGCAAGAGGAATACGACTGGCTGAACGACCCCTTCGACGAGAAAAAGAACGCCGAGGAGCTTGAGCGCGCGCGGGGGTCGAAAGGCGCGGGGTGCGCGCTCGTTGTCGTCGTCGCCGCTTGCATCATCCTCGTCGTCGGATTCGTCGGCGTTCTCGGCTTGTTCGGGGCGAGCTCGGTAGCATAGCCGCCGCCGTTCGCCATACGTTTTTTTGTCGTCTGTTACTTGATGAGCAGGTGAAAGTTATTCCATGCTTTTTGGAACCTACGAGGCGCTGCTTGCCCCCATGGCAGGCGTAAGCGACATCGCTTTTCGCTCTCTTTGCCTTGAGCAGGGGGCTGACCTGGCTTTTACCGAGATGGTTTCGGCTAAGGGCCTTTCATACGCGAACGAGAAAACCAGGCATCTGCTTGTTCTGGCGGATGGGGAAAAGCGCGTCGGCGTTCAGCTTTTCGGTCATGAGCCTTCGATCATGGCCTCTCAGGCAGCTTGGATCGAGGACGCGATGGGCGATTCGCTCGCTTACCTTGACATTAACATGGGATGTCCCGCTCGCAAGATCGTGAGCAAAGGCGACGGCTCTGCGCTGATGAGGGATCCCGATCTCGCTTCGTCAATCGTCCGTGAGGTCAACGAAGCGGTGTCGTGCCCGGTCACCGTCAAATTTCGCCGGGGTTGGTCGCTGGGAGACGAGAGCGCTTCTGAATTCGCTCGCCGTATGGAGGCGGCGGGTGCGGCGGCCGTGGCGGTTCACGGGCGTTACGCCGAGCAGCTCTATCGCGGTTGCGCTGACTGGGGCGTTATCGGGCGCGTCAAAGAGGCGGTTTCCATTCCCGTCGTGGGCAACGGTGACATCCGTTCGGGGGAGGATGCGGTTACCATGCGTCGTCAAACGGGATGCGACGCCGTCATGATCGCCCGTGGGGCGGAGGGCAACCCGTGGATCTTCGCGGAAGTTAAAGCAGCTTTGGCGGGCGAGCCCGTGCCCCGGCGACCGAGCGCGCGTGAGCGCGTGGAGATGGCGCGTCGCCATGCGCGTTTGCTGACGCAGCGCGAGGGGAGGAACATCGTTCGCATGCGCAAGCATGCCATGTGGTATATGGCGGGATTGCCCGGCGCCGCGGCCGCGCGCGGCAGAATCAATTACTGCACGACGCTCGAAGATTTCGACGTGGTCTTCGATGAGCTCCTTGGACAAATTGCATCGCATGAGGATGCCAAGCAAGTTGCTGCCGAAACGACTATGCAAGAGAAGGATTGATCCATGCCTCACGACCCGTATCGCGCGCTGTACCTCCATTTCCCGTTTTGCGCATCTCGGTGCGCATATTGCGACTTCGCAACGCGCGCCGTGCGTCGCGATGACCCGGCGATTTCCTCGTACGTCGAGGATATGGTTATGCAAATTCGTCGTGCGGGCAGGGAAGGTGAGCTTGCCTCGATCGAGACGGTTTACCTCGGCGGGGGGACTCCGACCCATGCCGGCACCAAGCACCTCTCCCAGGTTCTTTACGCGCTTGGCTTGACGATGCATTTGACCGAGGATGTTGAGTGCACGGTTGAGGCAAACCCCGAAAGCCTCGACGAGCGGCTCGTCTGCGATCTCTGGGCGCTTGGGGCCAACAGGCTTTCGATCGGCGTCCAGAGTTTTGACGATGGTCTTTTGCGGACGCTTGGACGTGCTCATACAGCTGACGACGCGCGAAGAGCCGTGAACGATGCCCTTTCGCGTTTCGATAACGTCAGCATCGATTTGATGTGCGGTCTGCCCGGGCAATCTCTCGGGCAGTTCGAATCCTCGCTCCGCGAAGCCGTTGAGCTTGGCGTGAAGCATGTGAGCGTTTACCCCCTCACCATCGAGGATCATACGCTGTTCGCTCATATGGTGGCTTCGGGCGAGATCCCCGAGCCTGATGAGGATGTTGAGGCGGACATGATGAAGCTTGCCTGCGAGACCCTCACATCTGCGGGTTTCGTGCGTTACGAGGTCGCAAACTATGCGCGTCCGGGATACGAGAGCAGGCATAACGCGGCATACTGGTCGGGCAAACCGTACTTGGGCATCGGGTTATCCGCCGCCACCATGACGCAAAACGACCAGCGTAGGATGAGGGTGCAAGATGGTCGGGTCACCGATGACCTCGATCCCCGCCAGATGGCGGCCGAGGATTTGATGCTCGCCATGCGCATGACACGTGGAGTTGACGCCGACTTGCTGAGTCGCGCGGAGAGGCTTCTTCCGAAAACGCGCGCGGTTCTCGAGGAGCTCGTGATGCGCGGTCTCGCTTCTCACGATATACCCTCGGACGCGTATCGTCCGACGGAGCTCGGATGGCTTTGCGGCAACGAGCTTTACGGCGCACTCTATGACCTGGCTCCTTAAGATGAGCCGTTTGCGTTTCCTTACGTCCGTCTTGCGTTTTTTTAGCACTCCTCGCTTGAGGCTGCTAATATATCCTGTTGGAATCACCAAGGATCCAAAGCTCGACAAGGCGAGATCGTGAAACGGAGGCTTTCATGCTGTCTGATAGGCGGCAGCGCGTGCTGTGCGCTTTAATCGAGGAATACGTGGCCCGCGCCATGCCGGTGGGTTCGCGGACCCTCGCGGAACGCTATCATCTCGGCGTCAGCTCCGCGACGGTTCGAAACGACCTCTCAGCGCTCGAAGGGGCGGGCTTCATTACACAGCCCCATACTTCCGCAGGGCGCATCCCCACCGATGCAGGTTATCGTGCGTTCGTCGACGAGCTGATCTCTTCGGGAATAGCCGATGAAGAGGACCCTCACAGCGAAATCGTCAACGAACTTCGCTCGAGCGCCCGTGAGCTCGATGCCCTTATGGAGCAAACCTCCGCAGCTCTCATGCGCCTGACCGATTGCCTCTCGATCGTCGTGGCCCCTTCCGTCTTCTCGGCTCATGTGCGCCAGTTCTCGCTTATCTCCCTTTCGAACTACAGCGCGCTGATCGTCATCGTCGCCGAGGACGGCCAGGTCCTCAATCGGCAGATCTCCTTCGCCGAGGAGGTTTTACCCGACGAGCTCGCTTCCGTTCAAAACCTGCTCAATCGGGTTTTCGCGGGCAAATCGCCTCGAGAGTTCCGTGCGGCTTGTGACGTGCAGGCGCTTGAAGCTCTTCGCGATCCGCTTGCGCAATACGTTCTCGACGAGGTCCTCGCTTGTCTTCAGGAGTCTGATATCGGGCGTGTTCGCAGGCTCGGCATCAGCTCGCTCATGAAGAAGCCCGAGTTCAGCTCGTCTTCATCTCTTTTGCCGTTGATGAAGGCGCTCGAGGACGAATCTGTTCTCGATGATGTCTTCGACGCGCGTGATGAGGGCGTCGACGTGGTCGTGCGCATCGGCGAGGAGAATTCCTCCGAGGACCTCTCCGGCGTGTCGGTCATCGCGAGCGCGTACGGAAGGGGCGATGGGGAGGGCATCGTCGCCGTCGTCGGGCCGACGCGCATGGATTACTCGCGTGTCATCCGAGCCGTCCGAGCCGCTCAGCACGTGCTTCGCGATTCCTGAGCGTCCTTACGGACTCAGTGCTCGGATCTCGGTAGGTAACAATCGGCTTCACGCCGTTTCCACAGGATGAGAAAGGTAAGTAAAGGTCAATGGCCAAGGATTTGTACGAGGTGCTCGGCGTATCGCACGATGCATCTGAGGCGGAGATTAAAAAAGCGTTCAGGCATAAAGCGCGCGAGCTTCATCCGGACGTGAACAAGGCTCCCGATGCCGAGGAGCAGTTCAAGGAGCTCAACGAGGCCTACGATGTTCTCTCGGACGCGAACAAGCGTGCCCAGTATGATCGATTCGGCACTATTCCCGGTGCAGGCGGTGGTCAGAGCCCCTACGGCGGCGGTTACGTTGACTTTGAAGACCTGTTCGGCGGCGGCTTCGGCGGTATGGGTGACATTTTCTCGACGTTTTTCGGCGGATCGGCAGGCGGCGGTCGCACCGTTCGCAAAGAGGGCCGCGACATGGGAATCGGCCTGCGTCTCACGCTTGAGGAAGTCGCTCGCGGCGTGAAGAAGGAGATCGTCTACGATCGTCTTGCGCCGTGTCCCGATTGCGAGGGAACGGGTTTGGGCCCCGACGGCAAGGAAGTCACGTGCGATGAATGCAACGGGCAGGGTCGCGTGGTCACGGTTCAGCGGACCATCCTCGGCGACATGAAGTCTTCGTCGACGTGCCCCTCGTGCCATGGCACGGGCACCAAGATTGAGAACGCATGCCCTGAATGCGAAGGCCAGGGACGCGTTCCCGATCGTCAGAAGGTCTCCGTCGAAGTTCCCGCCGGCATTCGCGACGGACAGCAGATGCGCGTGTCGGGCTTCGGGGAGGCGGGCATGCAGGGCGCTGCGGCGGGCGACCTCATCGTCACGATTCGCATTCAGCCCCATGAGTTCTACGAGCGCGACGGCGACGACCTTCACGTGCGCATCACCATTCCCATGGTGCAAGCTGCGTTGGGGGCTGAAATCGAGATCGAAGGCATCTTCGAGGACGAGGAGATTCCCGTCCGCATTCCCGAGGGAACCCAGAACGGCCAGGTCATTCGCGTGAGGGATTACGGTATGCCGAGACTTCGCAGCGATGTCCGCGGCGACATGTACGTTCATATCGACGTTGTGATCCCGAAGCGCCTTTCCAAGAAGGAGCGCGAGATCTTAGAGGATCTTGCCGAGGAAATGGGTGAAGAGGTGTCCGAGAAGCGCTCTCCGCTCCAGAAACTCCGCGATATCTTCGATTAAGGAGAAACGTGTCCCTGCATAGATTTTTTCTCGACGATCAGGTTCTCGCGGCGGAGGGTGGCGAGGCGTTTCCCCTCCGCCTTTCCTCGGATGATTTGAAGCATGCGCGTGTTTTGAGGCTGCGCGAAGGCGAGCATCTGGCCGTCGTCGATGCCTCGCGCGACTATTTCGAATGCGAGATCGTCTCTTTCGACGGCGCGGAATTGCTCGTACGCATCTCACTGCATGAGGGAGCCCCTGTTTCGGGCGCGCAGGTGGTGCTCTTCCAGGGGTTAGCCAAGGGTGACAAGATGGAGACGGTCATAAGGCATGCGACCGAGGTCGGCGTTGACGCGTTCGTGCCCCTGAAGTGCGCGCGGAGCGTGATGAAGGTCGATGCGAGAAAATCGACCTCCAAGGTTCAGCGCTGGAGGTCCATCGCTAAAAGCGCCGCCATGCAATCGGGGCGTATGAGCGTTCCCGAGGTGAGCGAGCCTGTCGGCATTCGGGATGCGTGCGAGATGCTCGGGGGCGCAACTGCCGTCGTCGTATGCTGGGAAGAGGCTCCCGAGTCCGAAACGCTTCGCGAGGCCCTCAGCTTCGGCTTGTCTTCGTGCGGCATGCCGGCCGAAGACGCGCGCGTCGCCGTCGTCGTGGGTCCCGAGGGCGGCCTTGAGCCGGATGAGGTCGAGATGCTGCTCGCATGCAACCCGCGTGCGCGGCTCGTGTCGCTCGGGCCTGCTATCTTGCGAACGGAGACGGCGGGCGTCGTCGCCCCTGCGCTCGTCCGTTACGAGCTCGGTGGCTTGGGCAACGCAGGGGGATCGATCCGATGAGGTTTTGCGTTGTCAACTTGGGGTGCAAGGTCAACCGCGTCGAATCCGACGCCTTCGAGGCCGTCCTTCTCGGCAAGGGGTTTTCGCGCGCATCAGAGGAGGAATCCGACGTCATCGTCGTGAACACATGCACCGTCACAGGGGAAGCTGAGAAGAAAACCCGCAAAGCGGTGCGTCGTGCGCTGCGCGCGAACGATCACGCTCGCGTCGTCGTGACAGGCTGCGCTGCGGCGATAGACCCTGAGGCGTTCGCGTCTATGAACGAACGCGTGGACGTTGTGGCTAAGGGGGATGTCGAGTCGTATCTCGCGTGCCTGGCCGATGCGTCGACGAGCGAGAACGGATGCGCCGCAAAACCCGTCGGCTCCGACACAGAAACCCGGAAGAGCGGCCCTCTGTGCATCGAGGGGGTTCATCCCGATGCGCTCGTCGACCATGGTTCGAGCGTCGAGCGCACCATGGTCGACGAAGGAGTCGACGCTTCGCTTTTCTCGTCTCGCACACGCGTCGGCTTGAAGGTTCAGGACGGGTGCGACAACGCCTGCACGTATTGCATCGTGCATGTCGCGCGGGGTCGTGCGACAAGCGTCGCCGTGCAAAGCGTCGTGGAGCGTGCGGTCGATCTCGCGCGCTCGGGTGCGCGCGAGATCGTGCTCTCGGGCATCAACATCGGGTCCTACGATAGCGGCGGGGTGCGGCTCGCAGGCCTGCTCGATCGTCTGCTCTCCGCAACTCAGGACATTCACGTTGCAGGCGAACCCCCCGTGCGCTTCCGCGTGTCCTCGATAGAGCCTGCCGATATCGACGACGGTTTCGTCGAGCTGCTCGCCAGCGCGGACGGACGGGTATGCCGTCATCTTCACGTTCCGTTGCAGTCGGGGTCGTCGAAGGTCCTCCGCGAGATGGCGCGTCCTTACGACGCCGAGGACTTCTCCGAGCTCGTTGACTACCTGCGCGCGATGGTTCCTTCGGTTTCGCTCACCACCGACGTGATCGTGGGTTTTCCGGGGGAGACCGGGGAAGATTTCGAGGAGTCGTGTGAGATGGCCCGCCGCTGCGGGTTCTCCAAAATCCACGTCTTTCCCTACTCGCAGCGTAAGGGTACCCCGGCGGCGTCTCGCTGCGATCAAATCGAACCCGTGTTGCGCGCCGAACGCGCCCGCGTGCTTCGTGATCTTTCCGACGAGTTACGCCTCGCCGATCGTTTGCGACGCGCGGGAACGGTTGAATGGGCGCTCGTCGAGGAACGGGGTCATGCGATGACTGAAAGCTATCACGAAGTCGCCCCTCCCTCGGGGGCCGCTGTCGGCTCTCTCGTTCGGGTTTTGCTTTAGGCGTTGATGCGCCCCCGTGCTAGAATGGCCGTCATGACCGAATTAACTCAAATCTCACTCACCGTTCCCTCCAGCGTGAGCATGGCGTTGCTTGTCGGCGAAGCCGATGAGATCCTCCGCTGCCTGCAGGATGCGTTTCATGCGCGTATCACCGTGAGAGGCGATACCGTTCGCCTCGAGGGCGATTCGATCGAGGTTCAGTCGCTCACCGCGTTGTTCTCCGATCTCATCAAGCTTGTCGAGGGCGGCGACGTTCCCGATGTCGACTATGTTCGCCATGCTCTCGATCTCATGAGATCCGCCGAGTATTCTCCGACGGCGCTGCGCGAGGATGTCTTGCTCACGTACCGAGGACGGGCGATTAGACCTAAGACCTCAGGTCAGAAACGCTATGTGGACGCCATCCGGTCGAACACGGTCACTTTTGGCATCGGGCCTGCGGGAACGGGCAAGACTTACCTTGCCATGGCGATGGCCATTGCGGCGCTTAAGCGAAAGGAAGTCGGACGCATCATCTTGACGCGCCCGATAGTCGAGGCGGGGGAGAGCTTGGGCTTTCTTCCCGGCACGTTAACCGAAAAGGTGGATCCATACATCCGGCCGCTGTACGACGCGCTCTACGACATGACCGACATGGAGCGCGCCAACCAGCTTCTCGATAACGGAACCATCGAGATAGCCCCTCTCGCCTTCATGCGCGGGCGCACGCTAAACGATAGCTTCATCATTCTCGACGAAGCTCAAAACACCACGGCCGAGCAGATGAAGATGTTCCTCACGCGTCTTGGCTTCGGTTCGAAAATGGTCATAACCGGCGATGCGTCTCAGATCGATCTTCCCCACGGCGTCTCGGGGTTGAAGGACGCGCAACGCGTCCTGTCCGACCTCGATGATATCGAATTTTGCTCTTTCACGGGCAAAGACGTCGTTCGTCATTCGCTCGTTGCGACGATCGTTTCGGCTTACGAGCGCTCCGGATCCCCGACATTCAACCGCAACTAAGATATCGAAGGTGCCTGAAATGGATATTCTCATCGAGCACGGCTATCGCGAAGACGATATGAAGGCTCTCCCGATCGAGGAGCTTGCTCGGTTCGTCATAAGCTCGGAAGGCAAGCCCGATAACTCGGAGGTCTCCATCACGTTCGTCGATGACGAGGAGATGGCCGAGCTCAACGCGCGCTACCGCGGGAAAGAAGGGCCCACCGACGTGCTGTCCTTCGAATGCGACAACGTCGACGACGGGTTCGCCGCCCCTCCGGGCTTCGAGGAAGAGATATACGAGCTCGGCGATATCGTCATCGCCGTTGATGTCGCCGAGCGGCAGACACGGGATTACGGTACGTCGCTCGAAGGCGAGGTCTGCCTTCTGGTGACGCATGGCCTGTTGCATTTGTGCGGATACGATCACGTCGAGGATGACGAGGCCGAGATCATGGAGGCGCGCGAGCGCGCGCTGCTTGCAGCCTGGGCGGACGCAGGGCATCCGGCAACGCGCGGCATTCGTGAACCGTAGAGCATGATCGAGGTCCGATCCTGCGACCAGAGGAGGGGTGACAAGGGTGGTCGATGACGGTCATATGCCAGACGATTTCGTTCGTCGGGCGGGTGACGAGAGGGATTCAGGGGCGCATGCGTTCCCCTTGCGCCGAGCCTTCGCGTGCGCCGGCGAAGGCATCCGCTACGCCTTCGCCTCTCAGCGCAACTTGAAGATCCACCTCGTCTTCGCGGTGATCGCGGTCGTTTTGGGGCTCGTCTTGCAAATCTCCCAAGCGGGCTGGCTTGCCGTGATGCTCTGCATCGTCTTGGTAATGAGTCTTGAAATCCTCAATACCGCTGTCGAGTCCGTCGTCGATCTGGTGAGCCCCGAGTGGAACATTCTGGCAAAGCGCGCAAAGGATTGCTCGGCGGGGGCGGTTTACCTCGCGGCTTTCGGCTCCGTCATCGTCGCCTGCATCGTCTATCTGCCCGCTTTGACGTCTCTCTTGGGTCTTTCGTAACGAAGGTCCGCCGTCGTTATCCCCCTCGTTGAATTCGCGTATAATTTCGTAAATATGCATATTGACGCAGCATCCGTTCGGGTCATGCTGCTTTTCATAGAACGAGAGGAATTTCATGGATCTTGACGCATTCTTCGCGGAAAACCCGATGGGAGGGTCGGGAGGCCAGCTGCCGGAGGGCTTTAAATCGGGTTTCGTGACGTTGGTCGGACGGCCCAATGCGGGGAAGTCCACGCTCCTTAACGCGGTGATGGGTAAGAAGATCGCCATCACCTCCAATACGGCGCAAACGACGAGGCATCGCTTCCGCGCTGTTCTCACCCGTGATGAATTCCAGATGATCGTCGTCGACACGCCTGGGCTGCATAAGCCCCATGATGCGTTGGGCGAGGAGCTGAACACCTCCGCCATCAAAGCGCTCGAAGATGTTGACGTGGTCGCCATGCTCATCGACTCTTCCAAGCCCATCGGTCGCGGTGATGAGTGGGTCGCCGCGCAGGTTAAGAGGAGCCATGCGAGGAAGATCTGCGTGCTTTCGAAAACCGATTGCGCAAACGAGTCGCAGATCAGCGCGCAGCGCGAGGCGGCGGAGAAGCTTGCTGATTGGGATGCTATGGTCGCGCTGTCGTCGCAAACGGGCCGTAACGTCGAGGCCTTCATCGAGGAAGTCGTCTACCTTCTTCCCGAAGGCCCCGCATGGTTCCCGCCGGATATGGAAACCGACCAGCCTCTTGAGGTGATGATCGCCGAGTTCATTCGCGAGAAGATCCTCCGAGGCTTCCATGACGAAGTGCCCCACGCCATCGGCGTTCAGCTCGAGGAGCTTGAATTCGTCAAAGGCAACCTTGCGCGCATTTACGCGGTCATCTACGTGGAGCGCGATAGCCAGAAGGGCATCATCATCGGGAAGAAGGGCACGGCTCTCAAGCAGATCGGAATCGAGGCTCGCGCCGATCTCGAGCATCTGCTCGGCACCCGCGTGTTTTTGGATCTTCGCGTGAAGGTGAAGAAGAACTGGCGCCGAGATGCAAGTCAGATCCGACGCTTCGGTTACGGCGAAGGGCTCTGATTTCGCCCCTTGTTTAAGTTCACGGCATGGAGATATTTGAGGAGTGGCCGTTCATGATTTGCCCAAAATGCGCAACCGACAATCGGGATGGCGCCAAGTTCTGCAACGAATGCGGCTCCTCCCTGACATCCCGCGAGGAGATGATGGAGGCCGGGGCCGCTTCTGTCGACGATACGCGTCCTGCCTCCGATGCGAGCAGTGCCCCGCTGCAGGAAGAGGGCGAAACCCGGGAGGAAGCTTCCTCGGTTGACGTCGACTCTTCCGTCGCGGATGAGGAGGCTTTCGAGGCTGCGATTGGGTCTTCGCGCATGACGGGCCACGAGAGCCCCGACGAGATGATTCGGGAAGCCCTTGTCGAGGTGCGATCGCTGGCCGACACCGTCCCGCCTATCATCGAGGTTCCGGAAGTCCTGCCTCTTGCAACGGTATCGGCTCGCGCTGCGGCAGACGAGCGCCGTGTCGACGAGGGCGTTTCCCGCGCGGAATCGGATGGGGCCTGCGCCTGTAACGCATCGTCGCGAGACGACGCTTCTTCCGCGAACGCCTCCACGCAAAACCCCGAGGAGGACGGTACGTCCGTCGCTGCTGAAGCTCGAGCTATGTTCGGCGCGAAGGATCCTGCGACGGCGCGGGCGGGCTCGTCGGCTGCCGTCACCGCCGACTTGAGCGGATTGGAGCGACTCGTCGATTCCAGCTACGTACCCCCGTCGTACACGGGCCGCGTCGGCGACACTATGGAGCTGCCGGTTGTTGGAGGCGACGTGCGCCCTCAGTCTCAGTCGTATATCGCACAGCCTGACAAGAAGGAGACGCGTCGACAGAAGAGGGCGCAGCGCAAACTCGAGCAGGAAATGGCGAAGCGTGAACGCGAGCTGCAGAAGCAGGGGGCGACTCCTCTCATGCCGGCCGCCTCCGGAGAGCGGAGCGGCGAACCCGATTCAACGAAGGGCGAACCTACGACGACCGTGACGTCAGCTGAAGGAGCTGATCTCGAATCGAGTCAAAAGACCAAGTCGCCATTTGCGGGCAAGCGAAAGCTCGTGTACGTCGGTATCGCGATCGCGGTGCTTCTCGTCTGCGCGATTGCGGCTGCTGCAACGTATCAGATGGAGCTGTGGGGCGGCAAGATAGTCCCCGGCGTCGAGGGTCTTTCCCAGGCGGACGCTACGTCCGTGCTTGAGGAGAAGGGGTTCAGCGTCGAAGTCGTCGAGGAGAAGTCCGACGGCGTCGAGGGCATCGTGCTGTCGAGCGATCCCGGAGCGGGCGGTCGCGCCCAGGAGGGGTCGGCGGTCGTCATCAACGTTTCAGTTGCACGCGTCGTCCCCGATATCCTCGGCTCAACCGAGCTCGAGGCGAGAAAAGCATTTGAAGCCGAAGGCCTCGTCAATGTTGAGTACGAGCTGGTCAAGTCCAACGATCCCGAGGGGACGGTTCTATCGGTTTCCCCCGATCCCGGCACGCGACTGAAGGCAAGCGAGCATGTGAAGGTTCAGGTTGCACAGGCCTTCACCGTGCCGGACGTGGTGAACAAGGCCAGCGCCGAGGCGATCGCGCTGCTTGAAGAGGAAGGTTACGTCGTCAAATCGGTTCGCTTCGACACCGAAGACGTTCCCGAGGGCACGGTGGTGTCGGTTGATCCCGCTTCGGGCACTAAGCTCAACTCGGGCGAGACCGTGACCATCAGCGTCGCCCACAACAGGTCAGCCGAACTCGTCAGTCTCACCAAGGCGTTTTTCACCGACGCGGGCACAGTCACGATCAACGGTCTGTCTTACCAGGTCAGCGAGGTGACCTCCGTTTCATACAGCGGCAACAACACGTGCGCCTTCTCCATCGTGGCTCGCCCGTTCGAGACGCATACGTGGATGTTCGGGCTGGGGTCCGAGACGCGTTACGGGAATTACGAGACCATCAACGGATCAATCACCTGGAACGACGATAACAGCATCGCGTCGACGAATCCCGTGATGAAGCAGGGCGCGTAGCCGCGTGGCTTCGCCGACCTATACGACGCGCGCGCTCGTGCTTCGCAAGACGAAGCTCGGGGAAAGCGACCTCATCGTCTCGCTGCTCGCCGAAGACGGAAGCGGTAAGCGCGTTGTGGCGAAGGGGGCCCGAAAGCCCTCGAACGTCTTTTCGAGCAGGCTCGAGCTTTACGGTGAGGTCGATATGCTTTGCGCTCAGGGAAGGAGCCTTGACGTCGTCAAGGAGGTCCGCCTCGTTGACGCGCACGCCTCGCTGCGCGACGACCTCGAACGTGCTTCCGCCGCAGCGTGCATGTGCGAGCTGCTCGAGAAGACGGCGCAAGAAGAATTAGCGGTCGAGAAGGTATTCGCCATGACCCGCGCAGCGCTTTCCTCTCTTGAGCGCGTGCGCGCCGGCGACATCGCCCCCGTCGTCGCAGGGCATTTGCTGAAGACGATCGCGTTCATCGGGTTCAGACCGAGCTTCAACCGTTGCGTCGGATGCGGGTCGTTCGTAGGTTTCGAGAGCGGCGCGGGGAGGTTCTCATCCTCCGAGGGAGGGGTGTTCTGTCCCTCGTGCGCACGGCACGTGCAGACTACCGGCGTCGCCTGGGCGACGCTTTCGTGCGCGCATGATCTGCTCACCTCCCGTTTCGTCGAAATAGAAGACATGGAGATCCCCCTGCGCGTCTCCGTCGACGTGCTGCACGTCGTCGACGCGCTCGTTGCAGTCCATATCGGAACCCGTTTGAAGGCGCTGCGCTTCTTCCTTACGGCGGGCCTCGATCTCGAAGGGGCGGAGCGGGATCGGGGCCCGCTTGTCCCTTCGAGCTGATCGTCTTGTGCATAACCTGTGTTGACGTGCGCTTTTGCGCTTGAATCGCTTTGCCGGCTTCCCTATACTGAGCAAGCTGCCTTAAAGCAGCTTATTTGCTCTTAGCCGGCATGGGCCATACTTGCCCGCTCAGAGCCAACGGACAACGGTCTCTCACGAGACACGCGGATGCGAGGCGTCCGCGAGATGCGAAAGGTGTTACAAATGGCAAACAAGGACAGCATCAGCAAAGAGCGCACGGCAGAGCTCGTCGCGGAGTTCGGCAAGAACGAGCACGACTCGGGCAGCGCCGAGGTCCAGGTTGCAATCCTCACGGAGCGCATCCGCAACCTCACCGAGCACCTCAAGGTGCACAAGAAGGACAATCACACCCGTCGTGGTCTGATGATGCTCATCGGTAAGCGTCGTGGCCTCCTTAAGTACATCAAGGCTCGCGACATCGAGGAGTACCGCGCCCTCATCAAGAAGCTGGGCATTCGAGACAACATCTAGCATCAGCTCCAAGGCCCGCAGCTCATGCGGGCCTTGCGTTTGTTGAAGCGGTCGGGTGCGCATCGGGCGCTCCTGCTCGCGAGGCGAGGCGAACAATAAGTAGCCTCCTCGAAGAAGCTCGCCAGCAATGAGGCGGCGAGGTGAAGAGAAAGAAAGAACGACATGACGAAAATCGTCGAATCCTTTGAGCTTTACGGCAAGCGTTACCGCATCGAGACGGGCGAGCTTGCCAAGCAGGCGACGGGCTCCGTGCTCGTGACCTGCGGCGATACCACTGTTTTGGTAACTGCCGTGGTGTCGAAGCAGGAGAAGGATTATGACTTCTTCCCGCTGACGGTCGACTTCATGGAGAAGATGTACTCGGTGGGACGTATTCCCGGCGGCTATCTCAAGCGCGAGGCGAAGCCTTCCGACAAGGGCACGCTCACGGCGCGCATGATCGACCGGCCCATTCGCCCGGGTTTCCCGGACGGTTATAAAAACGAGGTTCACGTGGTCGCCACCACGTTCGTCTGCGATGGCGAGAACCCGCCCGACACCATCTGCGTTGCGGGCGCTTCCGCTGCTCTGCTCGTAGGCGGCGCGCCTTTCGACGGCCCGGCTGCTTGCGTTCGCATCGGTCGCATCCTCGACGAGGAGACGGGCGAGCGCGTCTTCGTCGTCAACCCCACCTACGCGGAGCAGGAGAAGAGCGATCTTGAGCTGACCATCGCCGGCACCGCCGATTACATCTCCATGGTCGAGGCAGGGGCGCATGAGATCTCCGAGGAGGACATGCTCGACGCGATGAGCTTCGGCCAAGAGGCGATCGCCGAGTTCTGCAAGATGCAGCAGTCGTTCCTCGACAAGGTCGCCCCGACCCCCATGGACTACACCATCCATGCGGCCGATCCCTGCATCGCCGAGCGCGTCGACCCGTATTTCGAGCAGATGGCCGCCGCCCTTAAGGACGCCGACAAGCTCTCCCGCATGGGCAAGGTTGAAGAGCTCAAGGCTCAGGTCAAGGAAAACGAGTTCAGCGACGAGGAGCGCGCCGCTTGGGGCAGCGACATCGCAGCCGCACTCAAAGCTCTTGAGAAGCGCGCTATGCGCAAGATGATCATCGAGACCGGCGAGCGTGCCGACGGACGTGCTCCGGAGGAGATCCGTCCTCTGCACATCGTTCCCGGCTACCTGCCGCGCGTTCACGGCTGCGGCTTGTTCCAGCGTGGTCAGACGCAGGTCATGAGCGTGTGCACGCTCGGCATGCTCAACGAGTGGCAGCGTCTCGACACTATCGATCCCGCCGAGGGCAAGCGCTATATGCACCAGTACAACTTCCCGCCTTACTGCACCGGCGAGACGGGCCGCATGGGCGCACCGAAGCGTCGTGAGATCGGTCACGGCGCCCTCGCTGAGCGCGCGCTTTTGCCCGTGCTCCCCACCGAGGATGAGTTCCCCTACGCGATTCGCGTCGTGTCCGAGGTCCTCGAGTCGAACGGATCCTCCTCCATGGCGTCCACCTGCGGCTCCACTCTGGCGCTCATGGATGCGGGCGTCCCCATCAAGGCGCCTGTCTCGGGCGTGGCCATGGGCCTTATCAAGGAGGGCGACGACGTCGTCATCTTGACCGACATCCAGGGCATCGAGGACTTCCTCGGCGACATGGACTTCAAGGTCTGCGGTACCGAGAACGGTATCACGGCGCTTCAAATGGACAACAAAGCCAAGGGCCTTTCAGTCGATATCCTCGCTCGCGCGCTCAAGCAAGCTCGCGAGGGTCGTGCCTTCATTCTCGACGCCATGCTCGCCGAGATTCCCGCTCCGCGTAACGAAATGCGCGAGACGGCGCCTCGCATCGAGACCATCCACATTCCGGTCGACAAGATCCGCGACGTCATCGGCAGCGGCGGCAAGGTCGTTCGCGGCATCCAGGAGGAGACGGGCGCGTCCATCGACATTCAGGAGGACGGCACCATCCATGTCGGCGCGACCGACGGCAGCTCCATGGAGGCCGCCAAGGCCATGATCCTCGGCATCGTCAAGGAGCCCGAGGTCGGAGAGGTCTACGAAGGAGAGGTCGTCGGCATCAAGGACTTCGGTGCGTTCGTGAAGCTTACGCCCGGCAAAGACGGTCTGCTTCACATCTCCCGCGTGGCCAACGGCCGTGTGGCGAAGGTCGAAGACGTCTTGAACCTCGGCGACACGGTGAAGGTCGAGGTTCTCGAAGTCGATGCGAAGACGGGCAAGATTTCGCTCGATCGCCTCGATAAGCCGGATGCTCCGGCCGGCTGCGGTGCTCCGCGCGGCGAAGGTGCGGGCCACGAGGGTCGCGGGCATGACCGACGTGAGCGCGCACCGCGCAGCGATCGTCCGCGTCCCGGCCAGGGGAGCCGCACGCCCCGTCGTCGTCACGAGTCCAACTAACCCGTCGCGGCTTCCGCTCACGGGCGGCAAGTCGAAACGAGCCCTATAGCAGCGTCGAGGTGGTTTATCTTGCACGTAAGCGTTCGAGCGGTCGAGCAGCTTGTCGCAAGAGCCGCCCGACGCTGCTTCCATTTCAATCCTTCATATTGAGTAAAGTGAGTGTTACGAGGTGATTCGATGATAAAAGTCGCTGTTTCGGGCTGCGCGGGGCGCATGGGCTCGTCGGTCGTGGAGGCGGTCGGCGCCGCTTCCGATATGGAAATAGCTTGCGGCATCGATCCTTTCGGAAAGGAGGGGACGGGCTTTCCGGTTTTCACCTCCGTGTCCGACGCGATCGAGCACTGCGATTTCGATGTGCTCGTCGACTTCACGCAGCCCGACGTCGTTGCGGATAATCTGGCAGTAGCCCTGCCGCATAACGTTGATTGCGTCGTCGGAACTACGGGCTTGTCTAACGAAAGGCTTGGGGAGCTCGCGTCTCTCGCACCTGAGGGCACGTGCTTGTTCTACGCGCCGAACTTCACGACGGGTGCGGTGCTCATGATGGAGTTCGCTAAAGCTGCGGCACCGTATTTCCCCGAGGCCGAGGTTCTCGAATTCCATCATTGCAACAAAAAAGACGCTCCGTCGGGAACGGCGGTTCGAACGGCTCAAATTATCTCGGAGGCGCGCGGCGGTCGCGCAAGCACCGCTCCTGGAGCGGAAACGGAAATCGAGGGAGCGCAGGGCGCGCGCGGCGCGCTCATCGACGGCGTCCCCGTTCATTCCATCAGATCCATGGGGTATGTCGCCAGCCAGGAGGTCGTGTTCGGCTCGATGGGTCAAACGCTTTCGATTCGCCACGACTCCTGGGATCGCGCTTCCTATATGCCCGGCGTTCTTCTCGGCATCAGAAGCGTAGGCGAGCGCGAGGGCTTGATTGTCGGTTTGGAGAACTTCCTCGGATAGCGCTTCGGGCCGTTACGGGTCGTGCCATAATACTTCCGCATAAGATCAGCGCAGCGCACGATTCGCTTTCGCACAGTGAGAACATTCCGTTTTCGTGAGGAGATTACTATGTCGCATAACACACCTCGCTTTGGTCGCATGATTCCCGCGATGGTCACCCCCTTCGATGAGGCTCTCGAGCTGGATCTCGACCGCGCGCAGAAGCTCGCCGACCGTCTTGTTGCAGGCGGAAGCGATTCTCTGATCATCAACGGAACCACGGGGGAGAGCCCCACGGTTTTCTATCCTCAGAAGATGGAGCTTTTCCGCGCGGTGGTTGAAGCCGTCGCGGGCAGGATTCCCGTTATCGCCAACGTCGGCGATAACTGCACTGCCGATACCGTCAGCTTCGCCCGGGACGCAGAGAAAACCGGCGTCGATGGATTCATGTGCGTCGTCCCGTACTACAACAAACCTCCGCAAGAGGGTCTCTACCGTCATTTCTCGACCATCGCGGGTGCAGTTGAGCTGCCCGTTATCCTGTACAACATTCCCGGACGCTGCGTCATCAACATGACCGCCGAGACCACGCTTCGCCTGGCTTGCGACCACGAGAACATCGTCGCCGTCAAAGAAGCTTCGGGTAATATGGAGCAGATCAAACGCATCATCGACGAAGCTCCCTCTGGTTTTGACGTGTATTCGGGTGATGATGCCGCGACCTATGAGATCATGAAAGCGGGCGGTGTAGGCGTCATCAGCACTATCGCCAACGTGGCGCCCGAACGTATGAAGGAGATCGTCGAACTCTGTGCAGAGGGCGATTTCATTCGTGCGCTTGCTGCTCACGAAGCGCTTCTGCCTTTGATGAACGGCCTGTTCGAGACTTCGAACCCGATTCTCGTCAAGGAAGCTCTTAAGCTCAGCGGCTTTCCCGTCGGCGGCGTGAGGCTGCCTCTCGTCGACGCCACGAAAGAGCAGTCGGATAAGCTCGCGGGCATAATGCGCGAGGTGGGTGTGCTGTAGGGCTCGAAACCCTTCATATTGTGTACGTGTCGCCGGCTCGTATGACGCGAGCCGGCGTTTTAGTAGATAGGAAAACATATGGCGAAAGACAAGAAGGAATCAGCCGAGGGCAAATCCCGCAGCCCCCAGGCGGCTCGATCGGGCGCGGGGCAGAAGCGCCCCTCCTCCGACAAGGGGCAGGAGCGGTCGAAGAAGAAGACGAGCTCTTACAAGCATGTGAACGTCGAGCGCAAGCGCCCTCAGCTGACGCGCGATGGGTCCGCGCAGGGCAAGAAGGAAACGAGACGTGCCGACGCGCGTCGCTCTTTCTCGTCCTCGCGCAAAGACCCTCGTTCTGAGCTGCGCATCATTCCCCTTGGAGGACTTGACGCCATCGGCAAGAACATGACCGCGTTCGAATGCGATGGCGACATGATCCTCGACGACGCTGGCTTGATGTTCCCCGACGATGATCATCCTGGAATCGACCTCATCTTGCCCGATTACACCTATGTGCTTGAAAACGCCGATAAACTGCGGGGCATCGTCATCACCCACGGCCACGAGGATCACACCGGATCGCTTCCTTACCTGCTCAAGGACTTGGATCGCACGGTGCCCATCTACGCGACCAAGCTCACGCTCGGGCTCATCGAGGGCAAGTTCGCGGAGCATCGCATCAAAAACGCGAAGCTTATCGAGATCAAACCCGGAGATCAAATCAAGCTCGGCTGCATGACCGTCGACTTCTTCGCCGTGAACCACTCCATTCCCGGCGCCGTCGGCCTGTTCCTGCAAAGCCCTGCGGGCAACGTGCTTCACACCGGCGACTTCAAACTCGACCAAACGCCCATCGACGGCGTCCATACCGACTTCGGCGCGCTCGCGCGCTTCGGCGAAATCGGAGTCGACCTTATGATGAGCGACTCCACCAACGCGATGAACCCAACGTTCACGCCCTCCGAGGCTGAAGTGGGCAAGACGCTTGCGCAGATCATCTCCCAGGCGAAAGGCCGGGTCATCATCGCCTCCTTCGCGAGTCATATCCACCGCATGCAGCAAATTTGCGACGCGGCCATCGCGAACGGCCGAAAGGTGGTCGTCACGGGCCGTTCCATGGTGCAGAACACCGATATCGCGCGTAAGCTCGGATACCTTAACATCTCCGACAACGATCTCATCGATGCCTACGATCTGAAGGGGACTCCATCCGAGAAGGTCGTCATCATGTGCACGGGATCCCAGGGCGAGCCCTTGTCCGCCCTTGCGCGCATCGCCAACGGCGAGCACCGCACCATCGACATCGAGCGGGGAGATACCGTCATCATTTCGGCGACGCCCGTTCCGGGAAATGAGAAGGCGGTCACCCGCGTCATCAACAGCCTGGCCAAAATCGGCGCCGACGTGTACGACAAATCGCGAGCGCGCGTCCATGTCTCAGGCCACGCGAGCGCCGAGGAGCTCAAGATCGTTCTGAGCATCGTCAAGCCGCGTGCTTTCATGCCCGTGCATGGCGAGGCGACGCATCTGCGCGCCCACGCTCGGCTCGCCATCGCCACCGGCGTTCCCGAGGAGAACGTTTACGTCGTCGAAAACGGCGACACGCTCTCGCTCACCGCTCGAGGCGTGGAGATCGGCGAGCCTGTTCAGAGCGGCATCGTCTACGTGGACGGCTTGTCGGTCGGCGACACCTCGCAAGACGTCCTCGACGAGCGCAACACCCTCGGTAATCAAGGTTTTGCCAGCGTCGCCGCCGCCGTTTCGTTCGACCGCAAGGAGATACTCGGAGAACCCCAGGTCGAGATGCACGGCATCACGGGCGGGGACGACTATTATCTTTCCGACGAGGCGCGCTCGGTCGTGCTGAACGCCATGCGCCGCTCTTTGGGGAAAGACGGCGGCCCGAAGGACGTGAGGAAGGTCGCGCGCGATTCGCTCCTCTCGCTTCTTTGGGAACGCACGAAGCAACGCCCGATGGTCATCGTCAACATCATCGAGGTATAGCGAGCATTCCGCTTCACGAACCCGGGATCGCGAGTCGACGCGGTTCCGGGTTGTTCGCAAAATTCAGATTAGCAAGATGAAGGAGTTGGGGCGTGGCCCGGCAGGTTAAACAGCAAACCAGGAAGAAGGCGACGGAGACGCGCAAAAGCGCTTCGGGACGTAAGCCTGCAGGCGGAAACGCCGCGTCGATGCGCTCTCGTCATTCATCGACCCCCTCATCTCGCTTCATCGACGAGAGGATGCGCCGCGATATCGCAGGCGTCGCGTTCATCGTCGCGTCCGTGGTTCTGCTGCTCGTCTCCGTCCTTCCTTCGGGGGAAGACGCCATCGTCACGTATTACGCCTCTACGGGCGTTAAGACGGTCTTCGGCATTGGCTGCTACGTACTCCCCGTCGTCCTCGCGGCCATCGGCGTCACGTTCCTCGTGCGTTTCGAGCGCGAGCGCGTCCCTTTGCGCGTCGCCATCGGCCTTGCCGTCATATTCGTCGCTTTGCTGGGGTTCATCTCCTTGTTCACGCCTATCGACGGGGTGGGCGGATCTGATCTCAGCCTGCTTTTCTCACCCCTTGCGCTCGCCTCCCACGGCGGATATGTCGGCGCGGCCATCGCGTGGGTGGGACTGAGCTTGTTCGGCCAGGTCATCTCATGCGTCATCCTTGCAGGTGTCATGCTCATAGGAGCCATCATCATCGGCTTTTCCCTGTCCTCGCTCATCGAGAAGATTCGCAACGCACGGTCTGCGCATCGGGAAGCCGCAGAGGCTGCACGCGCGAAAGACGGCGACGAGGTAGTCGCGGCGCCCCCTTTCGCGCGCGCGAGAAGAACTCGAACCCGATCGGTCGAGAACGGTTTTTCCGCCGCCGAGACGAGCGTGCTTCCCGCCGCCCATGCGCAAGCGCCCGCGGCGGGTAAGACGGAGGCCCTCGATCGATCCGGCTTGGCATCCGGATCCGGTCGAACCGAGCGGATGGAGGCAAGGCAGGCTCGTCGTGAGAACAAACGCCACCGCGCCGATCGTCCGGTCGCGCAGGCCGCGGCGGTGACCCAGATGCTCCCGCTCGCCTTCGATGAGGAAGAGTCGCGTAGCTCCGAGCCCGTCTCGATGACACGCAAGCTCGGGAAGAAGAACAAACCACGCGAAGACGCTCCTGTGATGCGTCCGAAGTCATCGAACGCATCACCGACGGCTTTGCCCCATCCTCAGGACGGATTCACGTTGCCCTCGATGTCGCTTCTCGCCAAGAGCTCATCTTTGGGAAAGAGCAGCGTTACCGACGACGAGCTCACCGAAACGGCGGCTCGATTGCAGGAGACGCTTGAGGACTTCACCATCATGGCCGAGGTCGTCGGTTGGGTGGCGGGCCCCACGGTCACGCTTTTCAAGGTCGATCTGCCGGCGGGCGTTCGCGTGAGCCGCGTTATGGCGCTCAACGACGACATCGCTTTGGCTCTCGCCGCGCCCGGCGTTCGTATTTTCGCGCCGATCCCGGGTACGAACTACGTCGGCATCGAGGTGCCCAACAAGACTCGTCAGACCGTCCTGCTCTCTGATGTGCTCTCGGAAGCAGGGGAGGGACCTTTGCAAATCGCCATCGGCAAGGACGTCGAAGGCCATAGCATCGTCACCGATCTCGCGAAAATGCCGCATCTGCTTATCGGAGGCACGACCGGCTCGGGTAAGTCGGTGTCGATCAACGCGATGATCATGTCGATCCTCATGCGCGCCACGCCCGCCGAGGTTCGCTTCATCATGATCGACCCGAAGCGCGTCGAGTTCACCCCTTACAACGGCATCCCCCACCTCTACGTGCCCGTCGTCACCGAAGCGCGCGAGGCTGCGAGTGCGCTTTCCTGGGGCGTGGCCGAGATGGAGCGGCGCCTCAAGGTGTTCTCGAAGGTCGGCGCACGAAACATCGGACAGTTCAACGCGAAGGTGCAGCAGGCGAAGGCCGAGGCCGAGGCCGCCGAGAAAGCGGGCGAGGATTTCGAACCCTGGAATTTCGACGACGAGCTTCCCTACATCGTCATCATCATCGATGAGCTTGCCGATCTGATGATGAACGTAGGAAAAGAGGTTGAGTTTTCCATCAGCCGTATCGCTCAGTTGGCGCGCGCGGCGGGAATCCATCTTATCGTCGCGACCCAGCGACCTTCGGCCAACGTCGTCACGGGCCTCATCAAAGCGAACATCACGAATCGCATCGCGTTCAACGTCGCTTCGAGCATCGACTCGCGTGTCGTCTTGGACTCTCCCGGCGCGGAAAACCTCATCGGGCTCGGCGATCTTCTTTTTTCCAAGCCCGAATACCCCAAGCCTCAGCGCATCCAGGGCTGCTATGTTTCCGAAGACGAGATAAACGCCGTCGTCACCCATCTCAAAGAGCAGGGCGAGCCCGAATACCATTCTGAGATCCTTTCCACGAACGTCATCACGCTCGGCGCTTCCTCGCCCGACGGCGCGGGCGGGTCATCTTCGGACGATCCGCTGCTTTGGGAGGCGGCCGATATCGTCGTCTCGTCAGGGCTGGGGTCCACGTCTAATATTCAGCGCCGTTTGAAAGTCGGTCATCCGCGCGCAGGTCGTATAATGGATCAATTGGAGGAAAAAGGCGTTGTCGGCCCGAGCATGGGGCCCAAGCCGCGTGATGTGCTTGTCGACGCCATGGAGCTTGAAACGCTTAAGGCGTTCGAAATGAATGACGACGCTGCAGGCTCGTCGCATACGGAGGGATAGCGTGGCTCGACAAACATCTTACGGGGACTTGCTGCGTGAGGCTCGTGAGCGCAGGCGCATGGATCTTGCAAGTGTATCGAGAAGGCTTCGAATTCGCCCGGATATTCTCAAGGCTATCGAGGCTGCCGATTTTCAGAAGATGCCCCCACGTGGTTACACGCGCAACATGATCACCTCGTATGCTCGTCTCGTGGGCCTCGATCCCGTCGAGGTATCCTCGATGTATCTCGACGAGGTCCATGCTTTCGAAACAGGTCGTGCCCGATCGGGGGTCGAGAGACGTGACACCCCGGGATCGAGGCCGCACGCCGAGGGGAGGTCCGCTCGCTCTTCTTCGCAGCAGCGCTCCTCGGCTCAAGGCACCCGCGAGAATCGCCGCAACAGGGCAACGCGGACCGAGCATGTCGGCGCGCGACCGAGCCGAACCGCTCCTCGCCCAAGCAGGTCGCGCGAACCCCAGCAAGGCTATGTGGGCGGTCGCTCATACCCGAGCCTCTACTCGAACAACTCATCGCGTCCGAGCATCGCGGGTCGTCCGCTTTTGTTCATTGGGCTTGCCGTCGTCGTTTTGATCCTCGTTATCGTTTTGGCTTTCGCCCTGGGCGGAAAGGACAAGCAGCAAGAAGATATTCCGAGCGTGCCCATCTCCGGCCTTACCGACACCTCCAATCCCGAGACCGAGCAGCAGGTTCAGCAAGTCGACACGCCGCCGACGAGCGTGAAGGTCGAGTACAAAGTCGCTTCAGGAGCGGAAGTCTATGCGGAGGTCAACGACAACGGGACGGCTGAGTCGAAAATGCTGACGGGACCGGTTACCGAGACCGTCGAGGTTACGGGCACGTGGAGCTTCTCCGCGTGGGTGACCGACGCGATCACGGTCACCGTCGACGGCGAGAAGGTGGAATACACGCAAGATGGCTCAGGCATTCCCACATGGAAGGTCGATTTCGACTCCTATCTCGAGAAATGGTACGAGGCGCATCCCGATGCGAAGAAGGACTCCGAATCGAAGGACGCCTCTTCGTCGTCATCTTCGTCGTCATCTTCGGGTTCGACGAGGTAGCGTAATCGGCTTATATCGTTTTGTTATTCGTCCCGCGCATGCTGCGCAGGGTGTATGAAAGGAAGAAACATGGCTAAAGAATCAAGCTTCGATGTTGTATCGACCGTCGACATGCAAGAAGTCGACAACGCTTACCAGCAGGCACGTAAAGAGCTTTCGCAGCGCTATGATCTTAAGGACTCGGGGGCAGAAGTCACGCTCGACAAAGCAGGCAAGTCCCTCACGGTTTCGGCACCTGCTGAATTCGTCGCGAAGCAGGTTATCGATGTGATCGGAAGCAAGCTCATCAAGCGCGGCATCGATTTGACCGCCGTCAAATGGGGTGAAGCTCAGCCCGCCACCGGTCAATCGGTTAGGGTGAGCGCTTCCATCGTCGACGGCATCGACAAGGATACGGCGGGACGCATTAACAAGGACATTAAGGCCCTTAAGTTGAAGTGCAAGGTTCAAATCGAGGGCGATAAGCTTCGCGTGAGCTCGGCGTCGCGCGATACGCTCCAGGAAGTCATCGCGTTCCTTCGCGACAAGGACTATGGCCAACCCCTCCAGTTCGTCAATTATCGCTAGGGGAAGCGTACATGTCACAAGTTGTTTCTCCGGAATCGCAATCAACCACGCGGCCCCATGTTGCGTTCGTGACCATGGGATGCGCGAAAAACGAGGTGGACACCGAGAAGATGAAATCCCGCCTGAGCGATGCGGGTTACCGCTGCGACGATGATGTCAGCACGGCGGACGTCATCGTCGTCAACACGTGCTCGTTCATCCAGGATGCAACCGAAGAGAGCCTCGAGATGATCTTCGACATGGCAGATCTCGATTGCGTTGCTTCCGGCAACACCAAAATCGTCGTTGCAGGCTGCATGCCCGCGCGCTATGGATCCGACCTCGAGGAGGAGCTGACAGAGGCGTCTTCGTTCGTTCCCTGTGCTCGCGAGTGCGATATCGTGGAGGTCGTCGACGAGTGCTTAGGGCTCGATCGATCGGCGCTGCCCGATGCCGGAAGCATCGTGGAACCGGAGCCGTCGGCAGATGACGAGGTCCGGACGTTCGCCTACGTCAAGATATCCGATGGCTGCGACAGATGGTGTTCCTACTGCACCATTCCGCTCATTCGCGGTCGGTACCATAGCTTTCCTTATGACAGCATACGAGACGATGTGTCTTATCATGTTCGGCATGGCGTGAAGGAGATCGACCTTATCGCTCAGGATACAGGGCGCTGGGGGACGGATTTCGATGATCCCTCTTCACTCGCCGAGCTTCTCAGTCGTCTGGCGGAGGAGTTTCCCGAGACGTGGTTCCGCGTCATGTACTTGCAGCCCGAAGGTGTAACCGACGAAGTTCTCAACGCTATGCGCGAACACGATAACATCTGCTCCTATCTCGACATCCCTCTTCAGCATGTGAACGAGAGGATTTTGCGCGAGATGAATCGTTCGGGCTCTCGAGCGCGATTCGAAGAACTCGTCAATCATGTGCGCGACCTTGTTCCCGATGTGACGTTGCGCACTACGCTGATCGCCGGCTTTCCGGGAGAGACCGAGGCGATGTTCGAAGAGCTGCTCGATTTCGTCTCGGAGGGCTTGTTCGATTACGTCGGCGTGTTCGCGTACTCGCGCGAAGAGGGCACCCGTTCGTTTTCCTATCCCGATCAAATAGAAGACGAAGTCAAAATCGAACGAGCACAGAGTATCCGCGACGCCGCCGACGCAGCGAGCTCCGCGCTCGTAGCTCAACGTATCGGTTCGACGTTCGATGTGCTGATCGAGGGAATTGAGGAGGACGGACAGGTTTACGGTCGTGCTCGCTGCCAGGCCCCTGAGGTCGATGGCGTGACGTACGTTTCCTCGGGTTCACCCGGTGACATTGTGAGCGTACGGATCGTCGACACCCTCATGTACGAGATGGAGGGCGAATAACGCATGTCAGCTGAGTCCAGCGCGGGAGCAGAAAAACTTTGGACGCCGGCAAACATCATCACGCTTGTCCGAATCTGCCTCGTCCCCGTGTTCGTCCTTGCACTTTTGAGTCCTTGGCCGCAATGGATGGGTCTCGTATGGATGTCTGATCAGATGAAGTCGCTGGTTGCCGCCGGCGTCTTCATCATCATCTCGTGCACCGACTGGATCGACGGTTATCTCGCTCGCAGCCGTAACGAGGTGACGGATTTCGGCAAGTTCATGGATCCGCTTGCCGATAAGATCCTGGTAGCTGCGGCTCTTCTCGCTTTGGTCGAGCTTTCGGTTCTACCTTCTTGGCCTGTGCTCATCATTTTGGTCCGCGAGTTCATCGTCTCGGGTATTCGCATGATCGCAGCCACGAAAGGCGAGGTAATCGCGGCGAGCTGGTACGGTAAAGCGAAGACGGTGTTTCAGATTATCGCCATCGTCTTGTTCATTGTGAAAGATAGTTTGGTTTTGCCGAATTTCGAATCGGTGATGCAAACGCCGCTGTACCTGCTTTCCTGGCTCGTCATGTTCATAGCGCTTGCATTGACGATCGTCTCGATGGTCGACTACATCGCAAAGGCCCGTCACCTCATCGGCTTCGGACCGCGAAAGCCAGAGCGGGAGCCTGAAGCTCCGGAGTCGAATGGGAGCGCACTCTCTCCGGGGTGCGTAAGCGGATCATCTGAGGCGCACTACTCTGCCGAGCGCGATGCACAGCGGCTTGCCGCTGAGGTCGTCGAGGCTGCAACGCGGCGGGGAATTCGCCTCGGTACTGCGGAAAGCTTAACGGGCGGCATGATTTGCTCGGCTCTCACGTCAGTTCCGGGGAGCTCGTCTGTCGTGCGCGGCGGAATTGCAAGCTACTCATCCGCCGTTAAGGCCAACGTGCTCCACGTTGACGAGCACGTTCTCTTAACCGAGGGAGCCGTCAACGAAGAAACAGCCCGCATGATGGCTGCAGGAGCCATCGAGGCTCTCGATGCCGACCTTGTCGTATCGGTGACGGGCATCGCCGGTCCAACGGGCGCGGAACCGGGTAAGCCCGTCGGTACGGTTTGCTTCGGAGTGGCGACGCGCAACGACGTACGTTCTTTCACGCGCAATTTCAACGGCGATCGCGAGTCCGTGCGCTTGCAAACGCTTTCATGCGCGCTTGAGACACTCGCGTCGTCACTTGAGCATAGGTAATCAAAGTTAACGGCGCGAGCGGGTCGGTCTCGAGTAAGCCGCTCGCAATACCGTTGTCCCTCCCAATGCGCAATAACCTTCCCAGGGCATCGATCGAGATAACTTGATTTGCGCAAGCCTTTGGACAAGATGCATCTCCTAAAGCGCTCACGCGCTGCCGGGATTGCCGGCGCATTCGATAGAGGGAGTTTCGCGATGCCGACAAGATGAGTGCGAAGTCGCATCGTGTTCACTGATAGAACCCAGATAGGCTTCTGCTTGACTCGCCAGTTATGATTGCCGCGTAAGGACGAGTTTGCAGCGATCGATTTTTCTTGACCGCTGAATGCATACGCTTGTGTTGACATGCAAACAAGTGTTCGTCTATTATGAAACGATACGTTAGCTTGCAGAGGTCAGTTCGAGGTGAGGGAATGAATCAAGATAAAGAGAAGATGCTCAAGATCACGACCGATCAAATCGAGTCGAAATTTGGTCGCGGGTCGATTATGAAGCTCGGAGAAGGTGGGGCCGATCTCGCTATCGGCGTCATACCGACCGGAGCGCTTCCTTTGGATGCTGCGCTCGGCATAGGCGGTGTCCCCCGCGGCAGGATCGTGGAGATCTACGGCCCCGAGTCAAGCGGAAAGACCACGCTTGCACTTCAGATCATCGCGCAAGCGCAAGCGATGGGGGGTATCGTCGCATTCATCGACGCCGAGCACGCCCTGGATCCTGTTTATGCCGCTCGCCTCGGGGTCGATATTGACGAGGTCCTCATTTCGCAGCCCGATACAGGGGAGCAAGCACTCGAAATATGCGACATGCTCGTTCGCTCGGGCGCGATTGATTGCGTCGTCGTGGACTCGGTCGCCGCTTTGGTTCCCCGTGCTGAGATCGAAGGGGAGATGGGGGATACAACCGTGGGCTTGCAGGCTCGCCTCATGTCCCAGGCTTTGCGAAAGCTTGCAGGCTCGCTTTCTAAATCCAATACAACTTGCATATTCATCAATCAGCTTCGTGAGAAAATCGGTGTAATGTTCGGCAACCCCGAAACAACCACCGGTGGTCGAGCGCTCAAATTCTTCGCCAGCGTTCGCATCGATATCCGTCGCATCGACTCCATCAAGCAAAGTGGCGAGGTCGTCGGAAACCGCGTGAGGGCAAAGGTCGTAAAAAACAAGGTCGCTCCTCCTTTTAGACAGGCTGAGTTCGACCTCATGTACGGAGAGGGCATCTCTCGCGAAGGATGCATCGTCGATATGGCGGTTGAATGCGGCGTCGCAAAGAAAAGCGGCGCGTGGTACACCTATGGCGAAGAACGCCTCGGCCAAGGCAGGGAAGCCGCAAAACAGACCCTTCGTGAAAACCCCGACATGCGCGATGAAATCGAGCGTCGCGTCCGGGAGGCATACGATATTCCGGTTATCGATGCCGACTTCGGAGAAGAAGCCGCAGCACCTGCTCTCAAGGACGGAAAGAAGAGGTGATGGACGCTCTCGCCTACGATACAGTCTTGACGAACCTGCGCTCTCGAATTAGGGAAATCGAGGACGGCGTCGACGATGCCGCTTGCTTAACGCACGCGTCCTCCCATCAAGAGGATCCGAACGAAAGCGACCGAGCTTTTCAAAAGATCTTAAGGTGCGCAAGCGTACGCGAGCAGTCTACCGCTCGCATGAGAAGTAAGCTTAAGAATGCCGACTTCAGCACGGAAGCCATCGAACGCGCTATTGCGAAGTCGGTTGAACTGGGCATCGTAGACGACGAAAGGTACGCAGACGCCCTCATCAGACAAACGATATCCTCGGGCAAGGGGCTAAGATTCGCCTTGAGGGAAATAGAAGAGCTCGACGTGGATCTCGACAAACTTGACTCGTATCGCCAATACAAGGAAGAAGAAGACGACGCCGAGCTCGATCGAGCCCTGGCGGTGTTGTCTAAGCACCCCCCTCGCGCCAGAAACTTGCGAGATGCGGCATATCGCAAGTTGATATCCCAAGGTTATTCACCTGAAACAAGCGCTTCATGTGCGCGTATCTGGTCGGAAAAGGCCGAAGGCAAGTAAGACTCGCACTTACTTGTCGGCGGGTTGCAAAATGCAACGACACGCTTGATGAAACCAAAGGTTCGTCTTTGCGAATACGATGAGCGGAGAGGATCGGTCGCACACGACGCTCTTCGCTCATCCCGTCCTGAACGTTCGCGATCTCGGTATCGATCATGGGCACGCATTGCGCCTTATACGATAGGTGATTTGAGTATTCCCCGGCGTTATGGCAAGCAACATCTCATCTTTGAGTTATACTAATATGACCTTGAGCGATGCGCACCTGCAGGTGCTTACTATATACACAAAAGCATAGTAGTTCTTTCAGTGCCTTTGCTCATGTCGGCTTATGCCGACTTTTTTATTGCACATTGAATTGACGACCATGAAAAAGAAAGGGGAGCATGAACATGGACCCGCTGTTCATCGTTATCGGCGTAGTCGTTGGACTTGCTCTCGGTTTCGTCGTCGCACGTTTCTTTGCCCAATCTTCGACGAAGAAAGCCGCTGACGAGGCGGCCTCGCTCACCAAGAAGGCGGCTCAAGAAGCCGAATCGTTGGTGGCTAACGCGAAAAAACAGGCTGAAACCATGCGTCGCGAAGCCGATATCGAGGCCAAAGACCAGGCTTTGAAGTACAAACAGGAAATCGACGAGGAGAGCAAGGAGAGGATGCGCGAGGTTCGCGTGGCTGAAAATCGCGTTGCCCAGCGCGAAGAGTCCCTCGATCGACGAGTTGAATCCTTGGACGCCCGTGAACATCAGCTGTCCTCGATGCAGGGTCAAATTGAGCGTCGTGAGCGCGATCTCAGCGCGGCTGAGATCGAGATGGGTCATAAGCTCGAGCGCGTTGCGGGCATGACGCCGCAAGAGGCTAAAGAAGAGCTTCTTGATTCCTTGCGTGATGAGGTTACGCATGAGTCCGCAGCCATCATTCGCGATG
This sequence comes from uncultured bacterium, assembly GCA_937890835.1. Classification (GTDB taxonomy): domain Bacteria; phylum Actinomycetota; class Coriobacteriia; order Coriobacteriales; family Eggerthellaceae; genus CALADF01. The sequence goes on along the minus strand of CALADF010000043.1, from coordinate 7,499 downwards.
CGGAGTTGCGCACGAAGGCGGAAGCTGACAAAAAAGCACGAATGATCCTCAGCCTTGCGATCCAGCGTGTTGCGGCGGATCATTCGGCGGAAAACACCGTCTCAACCATACACATCCCCTCAGACGACCTGAAGGGTCGCATCATCGGCCGCGAGGGGCGCAACATCCGCTCCTTCGAGCAGCTGACGGGCACGAACCTCATCATTGATGACACGCCGGAATGCGTGACGATTTCCTGCTTCGATCCTGTTCGACGAGAAATCGGTCGAGTCACCATGGAGAACCTGGTATCCGACGGACGCATTCATCCTGCGCGCATCGAGGAAATGTACGGTAAAGCGGTTTCCTTCGTGAATCAGCGCGTTCAGGAGGCAGGAGAGCAAGCTGCGTTCGATACCGGTATCCATGATCTGCATCCCGAGCTTGTGAGAACACTCGGCCGGCTTCGCTATCGCACATCTTACGGCCAAAACGTCCTTAACCACTCACTTGAGGTCGCTTATCTTTCGGGCGTAATGGCTTCTGAGCTTGGACTTGATCCTGTTCCTGCGAAACGCGCAGGCCTGCTTCACGACCTCGGCAAGGCGGTCGATCACGAAATCGAAGGCAGTCATGCCGTCATCGGCGCCGATCTCGCTAGACGTTTTGGAGAGCGCCCCGAGATTGTGCACGCTATCGAAGCCCATCATGCCGACGTCGATCCTAATACGGTCCTCGACGTCTTGATCCAGGCAGCTGATGCAGTGTCCGCTGCACGTCCCGGAGCCCGTAAGGAGACGCTCGATGCGTACATCAAGCGTCTTGAAAAGCTCGAGGAGATTGCGAACTCCTACGACGGGGTCGAGCGCACCTATGCTATACAGGCTGGCCGCGAAGTTCGCGTCATGGTTCAACCTGAAGTGGTGGACGAGGCTCACTCGATTGTCCTTGCGCATGATATCGCCCATCGCATTGAGAGCGAGATGCAGTACCCCGGACAAGTTAAAGTTGTTGTAATTCGCGAGAGCCGCGCGGTCGACTACGCAAAATAATCTCACGATGAACGATCTCAGCTCTTTCATCGAATCGGTATGCACTGATAGCCGTCTCCGAGTTGACGAAGATTTCGGAGACGGCTTCGTTCGTTTGAAGCAATCCGAAGCAGAAAGGCGTCAAGCGACTCAGGATATCCGATCAACAGAAGACATCGTCATCGAATGCTTGAGGAACTCGCGCGACGCGGGAGCCGGTAAAATCTTCGTCGCGCTCACTCGCGATGAGTCCAAGCGAACCGTCGTCATTATTGACGACGGTTCGGGTATTCCCGAGAACATGCATGATCGCATCTTCGAACCACGCGTCACCTCAAAGCTCGACACCGCCCATATGGATAAATGGGGAATGCACGGACGTGGCATGGCTCTATATTCGATCAAGATGAATGCTGCGAAAGCGTATGTCGCGTGTTCCCGCCCAGAGTACGGATCCTCGATAGTGGTCGAAACCGATCTTTTAAAGCTCGGCGAAAAGACCGATCAGTCGACGTTTCCTTCTTTTGAGGTTCGTGATGGAGTCCATGTTATGCGTGGTCCGCGCAACCTCTTGCGTACATGCGCTGAATTTGCCCTTGAGCATCGTAGGGATTGCGAAGTGTATTGCGGCTCGTTCACGGAGATCGCTGCCACAATATACGAGTACGGCTTGTCTTCGGTCTCTCCTGTTTCCCGGGCGCTCGGCAAGCCGGATGATGATTCCGGCATCCTTCAATCCTTAGCTTTCGCAGTGCAACCGGAGGATTTCGTCGAGCAAGCTTCCTTGCTGGGTATTGATATTTCAACACGTTCCGCGCGTCGCATCATGGATGGCTCGATCAAGTCTGTTCGATCTATGCTTGAAAGGCTCCAATCGGATGGTTTTAGGACGCAACATAGCGCCAGTAGACCCCCCGCTTTCAACCGCGGTCGATCCAAAGGCTTGAAACTTGACGAAAAGGATGTCGACCTATTGAGAAACGAGATAAGCCGAGCATTCCAGGATATAGCCGACAGGTATTTTCTCTCGCGGGATGTGCGGCCCGAGATTCGCGTTACCGGAGATTCGATCCGCGTTTCCATACCCATTGAAAAACAGCTCTAGATTTACTCTAAAACCACCCTTCTTGCTGCAGAGGAGACGAAGAAATCTGCAGTTAGGTGGTTGTATCGTTTATCGTTTTAATTCAGATCGTTATCGCGGTTTTCATGCTTCACTTATCTTGCCACCGTCCTTGCAGCCCCTTTGCGCAAAAGGTAAAATTATTTAAATATGGTCTAAGAGGATCCATATTCTTAATCGCATATTTCCGCAGCACAATCGATCCACTGACGAATGAGGAATCTGTGACACAACAACAAATGCCCGAATCAGGATGCCTGAAGGTGTCGTCGAAATCTTCTCCCGCTTCTGTTGCGGGTGCGATTGCCGGAATGATAAAAGACGGTGCCTCAGTCGAGATTCAAGCAGTGGGCGCAGGAGCCGTAAATCAAGCCGTGAAGGCAATCGCCATATCACGCGGTTTCCTGTCTCCCGTTGGAATTGATATTTCATGCGTTCCGACCTTCGCCGATATCGTCATCGACGGAGAATTCCGCACGGCCATCCGGTTCGCCGTCGAGCCCCAGTCTTTCCGTGGGTCTAACCCAGCTCAGTAACATCCCTCATTACAGTTTAGGAAGCACATGCGCTCTTCTTTTCAAGGCTTAACTTTTTGCATCCACACTTTCGGGTGCCAGATGAACAAACACGACTCTGAACGAATCTCGGGTATGCTTGAAGGTCTTGGCGCCTTGCAGGTTGAAACGATCGAAGAAGCTGATATCGTCGTCTTCATGACATGCTGCGTTCGCGAAGCCGCTGATGTACGCCTTTACGGCCAGGTTGCCTCGATGAAGAACATCAAGGTTCGCGTCGGCTCGCCTCTTGCTAAACGTATTATTGCCGTCGGCGGCTGTATCGGACAACGGGACGGCGAAAAGCTTATCAAAGAGCTCCCACATCTCGATGTTGTCTTCGGAACCCATAATCTCGCCTCGCTACCCTCTTTGTTGGAGTCGGCGATCGAGGACGGGAGGCATCATGTTGAAATCCTCGAATCTTCAAGCTCGTTTCCGACGGAGCTTCCTACCGCCCGAGAGCACTCGTGGGCGGCTTGGCTTCCTATTACGATTGGGTGCAACAATTTCTGCTCGTATTGCATAGTCCCTTATGTTCGCGGGCGGGAAAAATCCCGACCACTTGAGGATATAGTCAAGGAAGCTCAATCTTACGTCGATGCGGGTGTCAAGGAAATCACCCTACTTGGTCAAAACGTTAATTCGTACGGTCGTGATCTCTACGGTGACGCGCGCTTCGTCGACGTCCTCGACGCGCTCGACGCCACCGGTATCGCGCGGTTGAGGTTTGCGACAAGTCATCCGAAGGATCTCAACGATGAGGTCATCAAGCGTTTTGGCTCGCTGCCGTCTTTGCAGCCCGCGTTGCATCTGCCTGTTCAATCTGGATCAAACAGGATTCTTAAAGCGATGAACAGGCATTATACTCGCGAGCACTATCTTGGGTTAATTAAGAAGCTTCGAGCTGTTTGTCCCGATATAGCGCTTTCGACCGATATTATCGTCGGCTTTCCAGGGGAGACCGAAGAAGATTTTCGTCAAACCTATGATTTGGTGAGAGAAGTGGGGTACAACCAGGTTTTCACCTTCATTTACTCGAAACGCGAAGGCACGCCTGCGGCTAAGCTGGAAGACGATACGCCACGCGAAGTTATTCAGGAACGGTTCGATCGACTCGTTCAGCTTGTGCAAGATCGCGCATACGAGCTCAATCAAGCCGACAGGGACACCGTTGTGAAGGTTTTGGTCGAGGGTGGCTCTAAACGAGATGAAACTATCCTCACCGGGAAAAGCCCGAAAAACCAAACGGTTCACATGCGTCTTCCGCAAGGTTCATGCGTAGATGATTTCGTTGGAACAATTGTTGAAGCTCGTATTGACGAAGCTCGAACCTGGTATCTTTCCGGTACGTTGATCTAGTCATGGTCCCATTTCAACATAAGATAATATGCATCGTCGGTCCCACCGCCTCGGGAAAATCTGACCTTGCTCAGGAAATCGCCCTCGCCCTTGACGGAGAGATCGTCAGCGCTGATTCGATGCAGATATATCGGGGTATGGATATCGGAACGGGAAAGGTCACTTCCGATCAACAACGGGTGAGTCATTTCGGCATCGACCTCGTTGACCCAGGGATCCCTTACTCGGCTGCTCTGTATCAAGAATACGCTCGATCGGCTTTTTCCGCTATTTCCAACAAAGGAAAAAGGATTGTTCTCGTTGGGGGCACAGGCCTTTACATACGCGCTGCAATAGATGATTATTCGTTCCCAAACGGCGATAACGTATGCAATCCCGTCCGAGACAAGTATGAAAAATACGCCGAAGAACAAGGCGCGCAGGCGCTTTGGAATCTCTTGAACGAGCAAGATCCCCTAAGCGCACAGGTGATTCACCCTCATAACGTTCGTCGTGTCGTCCGCGCCTTCGAGCTCATCGAGGAAGGGGAGAGCTATGCCCGCCAGAAGGCGCGACTTCAGTTCATCCCTCAGCTTTACCCTGCAACGTTCATCGGTTTAAAAGTTGAGCCCGAAGTCCTGCGAGAGCGCATCAACCAGCGAGTTGACGGCATGATGGCTGCAGGGCTTGTAAACGAAGTGAAGAGCCTTCTGAATCGAGGTTTTCGCGAGGGTCTTACCGCTTCACAGGCAATTGGCTATAAGGAGATCGTTGCCGCGCTCGATGGGAATTGCTCGATGGCGGATGCTGTCGAGGAGATCAAAACCTCCTCGAGGCGATATGCAAAACGGCAACGTACCTGGTTCGGCAAAGATAAAAGGATCTCATGGATAAACGCGGAATCTGGCATGCGTCAAATGCTTGGCGAATCGCTGATGCTCATAGAGCAAGCAGATTTAAGCTAGCAACATGCCGCAATACCCGTCATTCTAACCGCACTCGAGGGATTGCGGCAGCCGACAATACAGGCAACGCTCCCGATGTTGCTTAAATGGTGCGGTTCAGTGGAACTGAGGAGCTGGAAATGGCACGAATCGACTTGAAGACCACGGATGCGAGCAAAGTGCTCAGGGAGCGAGCCGTTATCGTCGGAGTTGAGCGACCCGGTCAAAAATGGCCTGTCGAATCCTCTCTTGACGAGCTCGAGCGTCTCGCTGAAACTGCGGGGGCGGACGTGGTAGCGCGCACTATGCAAAAACTCGAAGCGCCTAACCCACGTACGTTCATAGGCAGCGGCAAGGCGGAGGAGATCGCTGATACCGTGCGCTCGCTTTCAGCTGATATCGTCATTTTCGACGATGAGTTAACTCCTTCGCAGCAATCGAATCTGGAAAAGATCGTCCCGCGAGATGTCAAAGTCATAGACCGAACCGCTCTGATTCTCGACATCTTCGCCCTTCATGCCATGACCAAAGAAGGGCGCCTTCAAGTGCGACTTGCCCAAAATCAATATCTATACCCTCGCTTGCGGGGCATGTGGGCTCACCTCGCTTCGAACAGAATGGGCGGTGGAGTCGGTTCGAGATTCGGCGAAGGCGAAAGCCAGCTCGAAGTCGACAGGCGTATGGTGCGAAAGCGCATCACCTCCATTAAGCGCGAATTGAATCATTTGGCAAGTGTCCGTTCTGTTCAACGTGAAGAGCGCTATGCGAGCGGTATGTTCAAAGCGTCTCTTGCAGGATACACCAACGCTGGAAAATCAAGTTTGCTCAACCGATTGACCGACGCTGACGTCTTAAGCTACGACAAGCTGTTCGCAACGCTCGACTCGACGACCCGCCGTTTTGTCCTGCCCGAGGGAAGAAGAATAACGATAACGGACACGGTGGGTTTTATCCAGAAATTACCAACGACGTTAATCGAGGCTTTTAAGTCCACTCTCGACGAGATCACGGGATCCGATTTGATCTTACATGTTGTCGATGCATCATCTTTCGAGTTCGAGCGGCAAATCGAAGCCGTCCAGGATGTTCTCGGGCAGATTAAAGCGGATGGTATTCCTTCCATTCAGGTGTTCAATAAAGTCGACCTGCTTGACGCCGAGGCAAAAGAAGCGCTTACCCGCCGCTATCCTCTTGCTGTATTTGTATCAGCCCAGAAAGGGGAGGGGATTGATGAGCTGATATCCCGCATCGGCGCCGCAGCTTCAGCCGCTGATGAACTGATGAGCGTCCATATTCCCTACGACAGAGGTGATTTGGTTTCAACGGCGCATGAACGTTGCCAGATCTTATCCGAGCAGTACGACGATCGTGGAACCATAATCGAGATGCTTGTTCCGAAAAGCTATTCGGGGGTGTTTAGAGCGTACGAATCGTCTCGATCGAGGTAGCTGCTTGAAGCTACAGCCTCCGAAACACCGCGACAACCTTACCCGCTATAGAACAATTCTCAACGATGATGGGATCCATTGCGGAATTCTCGGGTTGCAAACGAATATGGTCGTGCTCTTTATAGAACCGCTTGACCGTAGCGCCGTCTTCGACGATGGCGACGACGATATCTCCGTTGTTTGCCACGGGCTGCTCCTTAACGACGACATAATCGCCATCGTTGATTCCGATGTCGATCATGGAATCGCCGCGAACGGAAAGCATGAAAGACGGCGAATCTCCCACGATTTCGGTTGGAAGGGAGATCGTATTGGTGATGTTTTGCTCGGCTAAAATAGGGACGCCTGCTGCAACATCCCCAACAAGCGGCACGTCGACGATATTGCGAAGCTCGGGTTCGTCATCGACGACGATATCTTCGTCGATGGAATACGCAAGCGCAATGGAGCGCGACTTGAGCGGATCTCGCTTAATGTAGCCCTTGCTTTCGAGTGCGTTGAGGTGCACATGGACGGTTGAAGGGGAGGATAAGCCGAGCGACGTGCATATCTCACGAACAGTAGGGCCGTATCCCTTTTCCCGGATACATTGCTCGATGCAATTCAAAACGGCTTGCTGTCGTTTAGTAATCTTCTGCGGCATCGACAACCTCCAATCAAGAACAAATGTTTGGTAATTCGTTGACATGAACCTTTGTTCGCTATATTATAACAACGAACAAAGGTTCTATGCAAGTGATTGGAGATAGGCATGGCAAAGCTCATTACCGGCAATGCAATTGACGGAACAGCCGCACTCGATATCTCTTTGAACGATCATTCAGTCCAAAACGCTGTCATCATCGAGTTTCCCCGCGATGATGCTCAGGGCGCGCCTAATGAGGCATCGTACGGTCGGGGTCGAATGACCCCTGCGCAAGCTGCCGTCGCTCTTACGATCGGAACCCTCATTTCGCTTCTTGTTGTCATCCTGTAAGTCACGATGTCGGCAACCGCCGAGCTGTTGATCTGCCAAGCCCTTCCAACAAGTCTGCATTATGTTTCGTCGCACAGTAACCGAATTCGTTCGCCTAATTGAA
>CALADF010000042.1 GCA_937890835.1 uncultured bacterium | reverse complement strand
CGAACCGCTAAGCCGGCGCGTCCGAGCGGATCTCCGCCCCTCGCGTCGCCGAAAACGTTCGCGCGACGAAACCCGCAGGCACGACCCGCAAGGCTCGCGCGAGTTTTCCGCCCCCTTGATTCCCGTTTTCGGCCGACTTGTATCAATCAAAAGGCTCCTCTTCGGTCGTTCAGCCCCATCTGGAACCATCGAGTACCGTAAAACTTGAATAACATCTGCGAAAATGCCTGGTCAGGATACACCCCCCCTTTTTTCTTAAGGTCGCACTCAACACAGCGAGTGATACAAGTCGTTAAAAAAACGGAATCGCAAAGCCCCGTTTCGTGCACGCCAGGCTGAAACAACGAAAATGCAGACGACTCAGCGAGAACGCGTGGATGCGCATCCGGCGCGCAGGCTGCGGCTGTGCGCACAGGCGGTGCACAAGCGACACGAAGGCGGCGTGCGGCAGAGGGCGCGGACACGATGGGGCGAAGACGGCGCACGAGTGGTGACGTTGCGCATGCGGCACGCGGGCGACGTGCGGCATGCGGGCGACGTGCGACACGCGGGCGACGTGCGGGCGACGTGCGCGCAGCGGCTTGCGCGGGACGACCGCCAGCCGCACAGTCCATCCCACGCAAGCCCCGTGATCGCTCGCAGAAACATCCGGTCGCAAGGCCGTCTCATCCAAGCGGTCACACCCCACGCAAGCCCGAAGGTGTCTCGGCCAAGCAGGCCAAGCGCCGAAAAAGCACCGGGCTTTTAACAGCTTGGACACGAGCATGCGCTACGGTATGGAGTTACATACCAATGTCCCCCCCTTGACGATTTGGAGATGAGCTACCGTGGAAAAGAAGGACATCGACTGGGGCAACCTCAGCTTCGCGTACATGGAGACCAGCTACAGCTACGTCTGCAACTACCGCAACGGCGCATGGGAGGAAGGCGGCCTGACCGAGGACCACACCGTCACCATGAGCGAGTGCGCGGGCATCCTGCACTACTGCCAGGAGGTGTTCGAGGGGTTGAAGGCTTACACCACCGAAAGCGGCGACATCGTCTGCTTCCGCCCCGACATGAACGCCAAGCGCATGGCCGATTCAGCGCGCCGCCTGGTGATGCCGGAGTTCCCCGAGGACAAGTTCGTCGAGGCCGTGAAGATGGTCGTCGAGGCCAACAAGGAATGGGTGCCGCCTTACGGCTCGGGCGCGTCGCTCTACATCCGCCCCTACATGTTCGCAACCGGCGTCGTCATCGGCGTGAAACCCGCTGACGAGTACCAGTTCCGCATCCTCGTGACGCCGGTCGGCCCCTACTTCAAGGGCGACAAGGAGGCCATCACCATCACCGTGGCCGACTACGATCGCGCGGCGCCGCGCGGCACCGGCGACATCAAGGCGGGTCTGAACTACGCCATGAGCTTGCATCCCTACGAGGAGGCCCATAAGAACGGCTACTCCGAGAACCTTTACCTCGACTCGCAGACGCGCACCTATGTCGAGGAAACGGGCGGCGCCAACGTGCTGTTCGTCGACAAGGAGGGAAACCTCGTGGTGCCGCAGTCGTTCACGAACTCCATCTTGCCCTCCATCACGCGCCGCTCGCTGGTGACGGTGGCCAAAGACATCCTCGGCATGAACGTCATCGAGCGTCCCGTGAAGTTCGAAGAGGTCGCCAACGGCGATTTCGTCGAGTGCGGCCTGTGCGGAACGGCGGCGGTCATCTCGCCGGTGGGATGCATCGAAACGGCAGACGTGCACGTGGAGTTCCCCGACGGCACCGAGAACGCAGGCCCTGTCATGAGCAAGCTGCGCTCCACGCTGACCGACATCCAGCGCTGCAAGATCGAAGGCCCCGAGGGCTGGGTCTGCAAGATCTGCTAACCGCCGTCGGGACCATCGGTTTGCACAACGCCGGCCCCGACACATCCCAAACGCCCCGGGCGGGAGCTCGCGAACCACGCCGCTTCGCGAGCTCCCGCCCGTTTGCTGCTTGATACTAGACCATATCCAGTAGTAAACTGAAACCATTATATCGCGCTCACGTCGTCAAACGCGAGCATCACGGGGCTTCCGCACAATGCGGAAGCCCCGGCTTACATCAATGGGAGGTTGAAATGGATTACGCACAGCACTACCGTCAGGATGTCGCAAACCTCATCTCCTACTACGAGGACATCGCACGCGCCCAAGGTCGCGATCCGCAGGCCACCGCGCGCACGCGCGACGCCGACGGCACCATCCCCGAGTCGGTGCGTCCGCTTCTGTACAACGTCTCCTCAGAGATCAAAAACACCTTCCACGAGTTCGGCGCCCCCCTGCCGCCATTGCTCGAAGGCTGCACGGTGGTCGACCTTTGCTGCGGAAGCGGCCGCGACACCTACCTCGCCGCGCAGCTGATCGGCGAATCCGGCAAGGTCATCGGCGTCGAGCCCGTGGCAGCGCGCCTGGCCATCGCCGAGAAGTACCACGCGCAGGAGATCAAGCAGTTCGGCTACGCGCACAGCAACGTCGAGCTGGTGAACGCCGCACCCGAAGACCTCGCGTTCATAGCCGACGGCAGCGTCGACGTAGTCATTTCCAACTGCACCTTCAACCTCTCCCCCGATAAAGAGCGCTACATCGCCGAAGTGAAGCGTATCCTGAAAGACGGCGGCGAGTGGTACTTCACCGACGCGTTCAGCGACCGCCGCGTTCCCGACGCCCTGGCGGCAGACGCGAAGGCACGCGCCACGCGCTTGGCGGGCTGCATGTTCATCGAGGACTTCCGCCGTCTCGCCCAGGCGGGCGGATTCCACGACCCGCGCTACGTCATGACGTGGAAGGCGCCGCTCTCCACGCGCGAGAAGAAGATGTTCGGCGACGTCTCCTTCGCCACCATCACCTGCCGCCTCGTCAACTCCGAGCTGACGAGCGACCACTGCGAGGACTACGGGGAGGAGATCGTCTACGATGGGTCGCTTCCCGACTATCCCGACTTCTTCCTCTACGACAAGGACATCAAGTTCCCCACGGGTAAGAGCTGCCATGTGTGCGACAACGTATCGGTGCTCGGCCTGGCCACGCGCTACGCGAAGGCGATCACCGTCGAAGGAACGCGCGAGGTTCATTACGGCGATATCCACGGCGATGCCGTCATCAAATGCGCACCCGACTTCAACGGGGTCGTCGACGAGGACGATCAGCCCATCATGGCCTCGTGCTGCTAAGATGATCCGTCGATAGAAACCCCCGCGTACGCCTTTGTTTTCGAATAGTTGAGGAGTGACATGGATCCCATCCGCTTTATGGTCGTCAGCGGCTTTTTGGGCGCAGGCAAGACCACCACGATGATCGCGCTCGCCGAGCACATGAACAAGACCTACGGCGAAACCGCCATCATCGCCAACGACCTCGGCGCCAACTTGGTCGACACCAACCTGACGCAGACCTCCGGCTGCACCGTCGCCGAGATCGCGTCGGGCTGCATCTGCTACCAGATGGACAACACCATCGACCAGATCCGCCGTCTGCGCGACAAGGAGAACGCCATCTTCGTGATGAGCGACATCCCCGGCTGCGGCGTCGGCGCGCTCGACCACGTGTATCACACGCTGGCCAACGCGCACGCTGACGAGTTCATCTTGTCGCCGTTCACCGTCATCGTCGACCCTGAGCGTTTGCGCATGATCATGCCCGAGCACGCCGACATCAACCTGCCCGAAGAGCTGGTGTACCTGCTGAAGCTCCAACTCGAAGAAGCCGATCTGGTCGTGCTCAACAAGTGCGACCTGCTGACCGAGGAAGACATCGCCCGCTACGTCGACTTCCTCAAGACCGCCGTGCCGGACATCCCGGTGCTCACCATATCCGCCCGCGAGAAAACCGGCATCGACGAGCTGGCCGCGTTCATCACCACGCACGAGACGGCGCTCAAGAACTTCTCCGTGCGCAACAACCACGAGTTCGAGCAGGCCGAGGCGAAGCTGACCTGGTACAACCGCCGCGTGTTCTTCAAGACGAACACGGGCGAGAAAATCGATATGAACGAGGTGGTCGACGACCTCATCGAGGAGATCCGCATGGGTCTCATCGAGCGCAAGCGCAACGTGCCGCACCTCAAGACCTTCGCCACCTCGGGCAACGGCGATTTCAACAAGGCATCGCTCATCGGCGTCGACTACGACACCGAATACGAGCAGGAGTTCTTGCGCGACCACAAGAACATGCGCATGATCATCAACGCCCGCGCCGTGTGCGAGTCGCGTCCGATGGCGCGCCTGGTCGATGACGCGATCGACGAGATCTGCGACCGTTACGACCTTGACTGCCAGGTGTTCTTCACGGAGTGCTTCGGCATGGCGGACGAGGGACGATAAACGCCTCTCATGAAGCGCTCGGCGGGCAAGGCCGACCCGCCCTCCGCGCTTCGCGCGCTGATGAGCGCGTGGCGAGCACCGCCTACGGCCCCTCGCTTCGCTCGGAAGCGGCGGCGCCCGTCACGCGCTCATCGGTTCCAGCCGTTGCCGGAACGGCGGCACGGCCTTGCCCACCTCGCTTAGAGGGCGGTTAGTCTCCCTCTAAGGGGGAGAATGGGCCTGGGACCTGGTCCCGAAGCCCGATCCGACACCGCCTACGGCCCCTTGTTTCGCTCGGAAGCGGCGGTGTCGGATCGGGCTTCGCGGCTGGTTTGGCTTTTCTTCGCCCCCCTCGCCCGGCGAGGCGGGCGGGAACGTCGGTTCCGCATCCACCTTCGCGGGCAGAAACGGGCGCGGCATTTCGCCGTTTTCATCTACTGACTAGAGGAGTAACCCATGAGCTCTGAGAACACCGAAATCGCGAACAAGACCGTCGCTCATGCGTCCTTGGTTCCTTCGCTTGACGATTCGCAGATACCCGATGCGGAACTTTCCGTTCACGATCAGATCCGCGAATACTACGGGCGCATCTTGGCAGGTTCCGACGACCTGAAGACCAACGCCTGCTGCTGCACCACCGACGCCCCGCCGAAATACGTTCTCGACGTCATGTCCGACATCGCCGACGAGATCATGGAGCGATTCTACGGCTGCGGCAGCCCCATCCCGCCCGCGCTCGAAGGCTGCACCGTGGTCGACCTGGGCTGCGGCGTGGGTCGCGACGTGTACATCCTTTCGAAGCTGGTAGGACCGGCCGGCCACGTCATCGGCGTCGACATGACCGACGCCCAGCTCGGCATCGCCCGCAAATACCAAGATGAGCAGGCGCGTCGCTTCGGCTTCGACGCCTCCAACGTCGATTTCCGCGCGGGCTTCATCGAAGACCTCGCCGAGCTCGGCATCGAGGATAACTCGGTCGATCTGGTGGTGTCGAACTGCGTCATCAACCTGACGCCGTTCAAAGACCAGGTCTTCTCCGAAATCTACCGCGTGCTGAAGCCCGGCGGCGAGCTGTACTTCTCCGACGTGTTCTGCGATCGCCGCATTCCCGATGAACTGCGCGACGATCCCGTGCTGCGCGGCGAGTGCCTCGGCGGCGCGCTGTACATCGAGGACTTCCGTCGCATGATGGCCAAGCACGGGTGGAAAACCTACCTGTGCACCGTCGTCGACGACATTCACGTGAGCGATCTGGCGCTCGAGACCAAACTCGGCTTCATGAGCTTCACCTCGCGCACCGTGCGCGCCATCAAAGCAGACGGGCTGGAAGATCGCGACGAGAACTACGGGCAGACCGCGCGCTACAAGGGAACCATTCCCGAGATGCCGCGCTACTTCGACCTTACCGACGAGATCCGCCTGATCAAAGGCCGCGACGTCGCCATCAGCGGCAACATGGCCGAAATGCTGGCGCAATCCCGTTACGGCGCGCACTTCGACATCAAACCGCGCGGCGCGCACCGCGGCGAGTTCGCGTTCCAGCGCGCGCAAGACGCCGTCGCCGCACGACGAGGCAAGAAGGCGGTCGATCTGGCCTATGCGAACCAGGCGCTCGCGCGCATCGGAGCGCCGAGCTTCGCGGATCGCGTCAACGCGCCCTCGGTGCTCACCGCACCCGGCACGCCCGAGCTTGCCACCATGCAGATCAACATCACATACCGCTGCAACTTGGCGTGTCGCCACTGCTATCTGGAATGCTCACCCAAAAACGACGAGTTCATGTCGCGCGAGGCCATGGAAGCCTGCCTTAAGGCGTTCGAGAAGAACGGGTTCAAGATCATGGACATCACGGGCGGATCACCCGAGATGCATCCCGACTTCAGCTGGTTTTTGTCCGAAGCCTCCAAACGCGCGCGGGCGGCAGGCGGACACGTCATCATCAGGACGAATCTCACGCTTCTCGATCAGCCCGAATACGCCCGCTTCATCGACGAGTACGCCGCCGCCGGCGCACATGTGACCGCGTCGATCCCCTACTACAACTCCGAGGGCGCCGACGCGCAGCGCGGACGCGGCGTTTTCGAGCGCGCAATGCGCGTGATCCGCAAGCTCAACGAACGCGGATTCGGCATCGCCGACGTGAAACGCGCCGACGACCCGGCGGACGAGGGCGAGGCGGCGCAACCCCACCTGCAACTTGACTTGGTGTACAACGTGAGCGGCCCGTTCCTGCCGCCGCCGCAAGACATGCTGGGGGATCTGTACCACGAGGAGCTCGCACGCCGCGAGGGCATCGCCTTCGACGACTTGTTCGCGTTCAACAACTACCCGCTCGGGCGCTTCGCCCACGACCTGCTCGACGCTAACATGTTCGACACGTACCTGAAGCTTCTGGTGGACAACTTCAACGCGTTGGCCGTGCAGCGCATGATGTGCCGCGACCAGGTGAACGTCGACGTCGACGGCCGCCTGTACGACTGCGAGGTGAACCACGTGTTCAACCTGCCCATTCAGCTGCCCGTCGATGCAACCCGCCCCGACGGCGAAACGCGCGATGCCACCATCTTCGATCTGGCAGAAGGCCCGCTCCCCGAGCGCGCGCTGCGCACGCACCCGGTGTGCTACAGCTGCTCTGCCGGCTTCGGCTCGAGCTGCGGCGGATCGCTCGTCCACGAGTACGGCGAATAGGCGAAGCGAACAAGGCCCCGCCCGCTTCAACCGAGAAGACGAGCGGGGCTTTATCGTTCGATAAGGCCCGAGCCGCTCCCAATCAAACGGCAGCATGCGAAACCGAACCGGGCGGTTCGGACCCTGCGGAAAAGAGCCGCGCGCCACCCCCGCCCCGTGCGAAAGGCGCGGCGAAACACGACCCCGCGCCTTTCGCCGCGTAGCGCGCCTAGCCCGTCAACTTCTATCCCGTATATAGCGACGCCATTCGACCAGCGGAAACACGATCGCCGCCGCCATCACCACGACGAGCAGCGCAATCGAGGGCAGCATTAAATCCGACAGCTGCGCAACCGTCAGCAGAGAGTCGAGCAAAAGCCACCCGCCGAGCGCCGCCTCGCATCCGACCACGACCGACACGCTCGTCTGCCACCATCGCGGCTTGTCCTCCTCGCGCAAATCGCCCGGCTTGCTCCAGGTATCGGGGTCGAGGAAATGCACGACGAAGCTCATGATCGCGTTGCAAAACACCAGTATGCCCGGAAGCAGAAGATAGGTCGCGGGGGACCCGTACCTGTCGGGTTGCCCGCCCGCGCCCCAGTGCACGGGCACCTCTTCCGGCAGCACCGCGACGCCCGCCAACGTGATGATTGCGCCCGCAGCCATCATGCCCCACGCCGCCCGTTCCGCACGTCGCGCGCCTGTCGTGAAATACCGCGCATTCGGGCTTGCCATGCCGGCTCCTCCCTCCTCGCCTACTTCGAACGATTTCGCCTGCGCACGCAGCATGCGCACCGCAAGACCGCGCACGATCCGCCGCCGGCTAAGCGCTCCGCCCGACCGAGCCGCGCGCATCGCGCGCCGCGCGTTCACGCTCCGGGGCCGAGCGATTTGTGGAGAAGCCGTAGCAGGTATGAGACTATTATGTGCCCCGCTCCAACACGTGCGTTCTCATATATAACCATAAGGGAAAACAACGTGAAAGGACGCGCCTTCATGGGCAATTTCTTCGACAACCTCGGCTACCGGCTCATCCGCTTCATGCAGGGTCGCAACGGCATGGACACGCTCGCCCGCTGGGCGCTCGGCGCGGGCATCGTGCTCACCGTGCTCGATTTCATCTTCGGAAGCGTCATCCTCTCGACGCTGGGACTGGCCTGCCTCGTTTACTCGATGTTTCGCTGCTATTCGAAAAACATCGCCTCACGCGCCATGGAGAACGCGCGGTTCGAATCCTGGGCTCGCAAGCCCCGCTCGGCGTTCAACCGCTTCAACGAGCGTTGGGACAACCGCAAGGTCAAGAAGTACTTCAAGTGCGCTCAGTGCGGCCAGTCCCTCTCGGTTCCGAAGGGGAAGGGCACGCTGCGCGTCACCTGCCCGAAGTGCCACGCGACGACCACCGTCAAATCTTAAAGGACGCGCCGTGTTCGGAATCGTCACCGCGCAGCTGTCCACCATATCCGATGCGGAAAAGGAGCGCTACCACGCCCTGTACTGCGGGCTGTGTCGCGCGCTGAAGGAACGCTACGGCCAGATCAGCCGCGCAGTTCTCACCTACGACCTCACCTTCTACATCATGCTGTGCAACTCGCTGCACGAACCCGCCGAGACGACCGGAGCCGAGCACTGCGTGACGCACCCGGTGAAGAAGATGCCCTTCGCGCAGTCGAAGTACACCGACTACGCGGCCGATCTCGCCGTGGCGCTGGCCTACCACAAATGCCTCGACGACTGGAACGACGACCGCTCGAAAAAGGCGCGCGCCGCGCAGCTGGTCCTGAAGGCTCCCTACGAGCGCGCCTGTCAGCGCATCGGCGAGCAGTGCCGCGTCATCGAGCAGTCCATGACGCGCGAAGCGCTCATCGAGGCGGACCCGAGTTCCTCACCCGATGCGGCAGCGCGCGAGTTCGGCAGCCTTCTCGGAGAGCTTTTCAAGCACGATCAGGGCATATGGTCCGACTCCATGCAAGCGCTCGGCTACGAGCTCGGACGCTTCATCTACCTCATGGACGCCGCCGTCGATGCCGACGAAGACCGGGAGCACGGCTCGTACAACCCGCTCGTGAAAATCGACATGACACCCGAGGACATGGAGGCACTGCTCTCCGAGCTCATCGGAAGAGCTTGCGCCGTGTTCGAGAAACTCCCCCTCGAGCAGGATCTCCACCTTATGAGGAGCATCCTGTACGCAGGCGTTTGGCAGAAGTTCAACGAGACCTACCGCAAGCAAGCTGCCGGATCGGGAGCGGGAAGCGCGGACAAGACCGCCAACCGAGGCAACGCCGCGCCCGCCGCGCGAGACGCAACCGACACCGCATCCGACGACACCGCCGACCGCGCGAGCGGCGAGAGAGAGCATCATGACTGAGAACCCCTACGACATCCTGGGCGTCAGCCGCGACGCGTCCACCGACGAGGTGAAACGCGCCTACCGAAAGAAAGCCCGCGAGAATCACCCCGACCTCAACCCGAACGATCCCGCCGCGGCCGATCGCATGAACAAGATCAACGAGGCCTACGATCGCATCATCAATCCGGACAAATACGTCAAGGCGGATGCGCGCAAGAACGGCTACGGTGCGCCCTACTCCCCGCAGGGCGACGGCTGGGGAGGCCCGGGCACCGGCTCCACCTCGGCAGGCGGGGCTGCAGGCTACGCGAACCCGCCGGGTCAGCCCGGATACGATTGGGTCGAGGTCAACTGGGAGGACATCTTCGGCAACACGGGGGCGTGGGGCCAAACGGCGGCCCCCGTCCACCCCGAGCCCGCCGCAACCGACACCGCCGAAGTGCGCCAGGCAATCTCCTACATCAACGCGGGGAACCCCGCGGCCGCCATCGGCATCCTGAACAACATCACCTCGGCGGGACGAAACGCCCGCTGGTACTACCTCTCCGCCATCGCCAACAACGCCGCGGGAAACATCACGCAAGCGCTCGAGCAAATCAAGCGCGCGCAACGCATGGACCCGGGTAATGCCGACTACGTTCGCGCCGAGCGCTCGTTCACCCAGCGGGGCACGGTCTACCAGCAGGAAAGCACGGCGCAGGGATTCTCCACCGGATTCATCGACCCGAGCACGCTGTGCTGCTGCCTGTGCTTCGGGCCCGCCCTCTGCCAACCGTTCGTGTTCTGCCTCTAGCCAAACAATCATCATCGATCGAGAAAGGGAGCTTTTCGCCATGTCCGTCATCGGAATCGATCTGGGCACCACCAACAGCTGCGTCGCCGTCGTCGAGGGAACGCAGCCCGAAGTCATCGTCAACGCCGAAGGGGAACGCACCACGCCCTCCGCCGTCGCGTTCTCCAAAGAAGGCGAGCGCCTCATCGGAACCATCGCGTTGCGTCAAGCCGCCATGAACCCCGACCGCACCATCACCTCGGTCAAGCGTCACATGGGCACCGATTGGCGCGCCGACATCGACGGGAAGGCGTATTCGCCGCAGGAGATCTCGTCCATGATCCTGCGCAAGCTGCGCACCGACGCCGAAACGTTCCTCAATCAAGGGATCACCGACGCCGTCATCACCGTCCCCGCCTACTTCAACGACATGCAGCGTCAAGCCACCAAGGACGCCGGGCGTATCGCCGGCCTCAACGTCTTGCGCATCATCAACGAGCCCACCGCGGCTGCTCTCGCCTACGGGCTCGACCACGGCGATCCCCAGATGGTCATGGTGTACGACCTCGGCGGCGGCACCTTCGACGTCTCCATCATCGAAATCGGCGACAACGTGATCGAGGTGCTCTCCACGGCGGGCAACAACCACCTCGGCGGCGACGACTTCGACGCACGTCTCGCGAACCACCTCGCCGACGCGTTCAAGACCAAGACCGGAGTCGACCTCGAACGGGATCAGATGGCCATGCAGCGCATTCGCGAAGCGGCTCAGCAAGCGAAAAAGGAGCTCTCCTCCACCGAGTCGACCGTCGTGAACCTCCCCTTCCTCGCGCAAGGGCCTCAAGGCCCGCTGCATCTCGAAGAGACCATCACGCGCGCGACGTTCGATCGCATCACGCGCGATCTGGTCGAGGCGACGGGAGGCCCGGTAACCCAGGCGCTCGGCGATGCGGGCATTGCGGCGAGCGAGCTGGGAAGCGTGCTTCTCGTCGGCGGATCCACGCGCATCCCCGCTGTGCAAAACTACGTGCAGGGCCTGACGGGCAAGCGCCCCTCGTCCTCGGTCAACCCCGACGAATGCGTCGCCCAAGGCGCCGCCGTGCAAGGCGCGACTCTCGCCAACGCCGCGCAGGGCCTCATGCCCCGCGGCGGCGAGCTTCTGCTGCTCGACGTGGTTCCCATGTCGTTCGCTATCGAAACCATCGGCGGTGTCGCAACGCGCGTCATCGAGCGCAACACCACGCTGCCCATCCATTACGAGCAGGTCTTCACCACGGCGGCGGCGTTCCAGACGAAGGTGGAGGTGCACGTCCTGCAGGGCGAGCGCCCCATGGCGCGCGACAACAAGACCATCGGAAAGTTCCAACTCAAGGGCATTAAGCGCGCGCCGGCCGGCGTGCCGCAGATCAACGTCAGCTTCGACATCGACGCCAACGGCATCCTCACGGTGTCGGCGAAGGACCTCGGCACCGGCAACGAGCAGTCCATCACCATCACCGACTCCGAGCGCATGTCCGACGAGGAGATCCAAGCGGCCATCCGCGACGCGGAACGCTACGCCGCCGAGGACCAGGCGCGGCGCGATTCTCTCAGCGAACGCGAGGAGGCGCAGCGTTTATGCAACGAGGCCGACGCCATCCTGCGCGAGCGCGGCAAAAACCTCGACAAGACCCTGAAGAAGGATTTGAAGGCAACGCTTGCAAACGTCAGCAGATGCCTCATGAAGAAGCCCGAGAAGATGAAGCCCGCCGACCATGACGCGCTGAACAGCGCCGTCGATCAGCTGAAAGCCGCCCTCGCGCGCGCTCGCGGATAGCAGGCGACCCGCTCAAGCCGATGCGGCGGGCAAGGGACAACCCTCGCACGCGATTGCCGCACCGCCGCATCGGCTCACAGCAACCGCGTGCGCGCTGCGCCCTTATCGCGCAGCGCGCAGCAGAGATATGATCCGCAGCATCTGGTCGACCGCGTAGTCGATCTCGGCTTTGGTGTTGTAAAACGCTGGGCTCATGCGCGCCACGCTGGTCAACCCGTACCAGTCGAGCACCGGCTGCGCGCAGTTGTGCCCTGAGCGCAACGCGACGCCGCGCGTATCGAGCATGGTGCACAAATCAAGCGGATGAACGCCATCAACCTCAAACGACACCAAGCCGCTGCGCCTGCGCGGCGAGCCGAGCACCTTCAATCCGGGCACGTCGGCCAAACGCGCAAGCGCATGTTCCACCAGCTCGTCTTCCCATGCCGCCACGTCCTCGCGCCCCAGAGCCGTCAGATAGTCGCATGCCGCCGCAAGCGCCACCGCTCCCACGTAGTTCGGCGTGCCCGCCTCAAGACGCAGCGGCAAGTCGGAAAACGTTGTGCTCTCGTGCGTCACCTTGTCCACCATCTCGCCGCCGAAATCGCGCGGCTTAAGAAGCTCCATGCTTGCAAGCGGCCCCACAAGCGCGCCGATGCCCGTGCCCGCCATCATCTTGTGACCCGAAAGCGCCAGGAAATCGCACCCCATCTGCGCAACGTCCACCCTGCCGTGGCGCATGACCTGCGCGCCGTCGAGAACGAGCAAAGCCCCTGCGGCATGGACGGCATCGGCCACGCGGCGCACCGGAAGCGTGGAGCCGAGAACGTTCGAGCACCCCGCCAGCGCCACGATGCGCACAGGACCGGCCGTCGAATCGTCTAGAACACGCCCAAGCTGCCCCAAGTCGACGTCCCCGCGCTCGTCAAGATCCAGCACCACCAACTGCGCGCCGCGCTTCGCACACAGCTGCTGCCACGGAACGAAGTTGGAGTGGTGTTCCAACACGCTCACCACCACGCGATCCCCGCAACCTACCATGTGCGCAAGCCCACGCGCCACCATGTTGAGAGAGTCGGTCGTCCCGCGCGTGAACACCACGCCTTCGACCTGCGGCGCGCCCGTGAACGCGGCGACCGTGCGCCGCGCATCTTCAAGCGCCGCCGTGGAGACATGCGACAGGTGGTGCATGCCCCGATGAACGTTGGCGTTGCTGGTTCGGTAGTGGTCCGCCATGCGCGCAAGCACCTGCTCGGGCACCTGCGTAGTCGCGGAGTTGTCCAGATACACCAAGTCACAGCCGTGCACCTTGGTCTCAAGAATGGGGAAATCCTTCCGAACCTGCTCCACATCGAACATGCGCGCCCTCCTTCTTCGTCACCTGCGCCCGCTATTGAGGGCGCGCGTCGAACAGGGCGTCGGCCAGCTGCGTGATGGTCTCGCAGTTGGCCGACTGCTCGGGCGTGAACCTAACGCCCAGCGCACGCTGCAACGTCATCGAAAGCAGCACTTTCTTGATGTCGGTGGAGCTTTGATTCGTGCAGGTGGTGGATCCTTCCGCCAGCTTCACGCTCTTGTCGTTTTGGCGCAGCAGCTTCTCGACGCTCACGCTGGCAAGCTTCAGGATGTCTTCAGTCTGCGCCGCAAGCGCCTCGTCCTCGGTAAGGAAGAACTTCGACAACGTGAAGCTGCGCACCTGCGCGCGGAACGCCGCACGATCGAGATCGTCGTTCGCAAGCGCTTGCAGTGAGGCGTCTGCGTCTAGCGCGGCGGCGTCGAGTCGATCCTTCAGCGTCGCCTTCCCAGGCCCGCCCGTAATCTGCGCGGCCCCTTCGACAGGAAGCACCTCGAGCGCGAACGCGCGGATCATGCCGGCGATGGCAGCGACGCCGGCTTTGCGCTGCGCGTCGAATATGCATGAAAGCTCGGTCTTCTCCACGAATTCAACCGGGCACTGCGCTATGGCGCGTGCGTCCTGGCCGTCGAACATCAACTCGAAGATGCGCAGCACGCCGCGAACCATGAGCGTGTCGCTGTCGGCGCGCAAGGCAAACCCGCGTCCCGGCGCGCTTCCACGCCATTCGAGGTACAGCCACACCTGCGACTGGCATCCCGACACCAGCACATCGTCGCGCTTGTCCTGCTCGGGCAGCTCGTCGAGCTCGGCCGCCAAACCAAGCAGGCAGTCGAACTGCTCGAAAGCCTCGCCTGCCTGCGTGATGCGCTCTATAAGTTGATCCTGTATTTCAGTAGGCTGCAGCATGCCCGCTCCCGTTCATCCGACACCGTTGCCGCCCAGCCGGCGACTTTGTCTCCCGCAATTCCAATGCGCGTTTCGAGAAGGACGCAGGCGCGTTTCTGCTGAGGGAATGAGAAACGCTTGAACGACGAGATTTACTGCGTCCCTCGCGAAAAGCCATCGAAAACCGCCGGGAGGACGGAACTCGCAAGCCCGCCCTCCCGCGTGCGCCGCTTGAAGCAGCGCACGCACGGCCATCGAAAGACAAAGGTGTTACGCGTTCACGATCTCCAAGCCCAGAAGCTCGCCGAGCTCGATGATCTGCTCCTCGAAGTCGCCGTAGATAAGCGGCATGTGGTTGCCGATGGCGGCCTGCTTCTTGAAGAAGTCCTTGGAGTCCTTCACCTGGAAGAACACGCCCATGGAGCAGTTGGTCTGGTCATAGCCCATGGAGTTGAGAATGGTGCCCTTCGCCACGAACAGCTTCTCGCACGTGGGATCGATACGGCACATGGTGATGGTCTGGCCGGCATCCGCGGCGAACTCGTAACGCAACGTGGCGCCGAAGCCGGAGCGGGCGAACTCGCGGATGGCGTAGGGGCGGTACGGCTCGTCGAAGGATTCCCAGCGACGGTTCGGCACAGAGTGGAAGGTCAGGACCACGTTCTCCTCGTCGGCAAGCTCCTCGGTCTTCTGATCGACATGGTCGGGCGTGAAGAACAAGGCCTTGGGCAAAGGTGCGCGCACGCCGTTACGGATGGGGCTGGTGAAGCAGTTGCCCATGTAGGAGGGGCGACGGCCGATTGCCTGCAGCATGACCTTCGAGATCAGCGCGCCCAGGTCGTACTCGCAAGCGGAGGGGATGCCGTTCTCGTTGTTAAGCGAGTGGTTCAGGCACATGGTGAACTTCATGTCGTTCAGACGGCGCGTCGCGCACAGATCGGGGCACGGAGCGGTGAAGGCGTTGCATTCGAAGGCGTCGAGGAACTTGTTGATGGCGTAGTTGGCTTCAACGGACTTCTTCACCATGTCGCGCGTCATCTGGCACTCTTCGGCACCCTCGATCAGCTCGTCGGTCATCTGGTCGATGACCTTCTCGTCCTCGGAGGTCAGGTTCAGGCCCTTGCGGCCGGGCGTGCAGTGGTTCTGCATGGGGTCGCCGTAGCTGATCTGGTCGAGCAGCTCGTGTGCGCTCACGAAGCGCAAGCGCGTGCCGAACTTCTGGGTGAGCTTCTCGGGGTCGATGATCGAGTCGGGGGCGCTCACGGAAACGGCGCTGGTGGAACGCGTGGCGGCAAGGATCTTCGTCTCCGCCAAAACCTTGCGGGCGCGCAGCACGCTCATGTACTCGGTGGCGTCGGCCCAATCCTCGAAGGAGTAGAACTCAAGGCCGCGCGAGAGGAACTCGGCGGAGGTGATGGCCGAAGCGCAGCATGCCTGCGTGATGGCGCAGGGCTTGCCGGTGCGCTGGGCGAACTCGAGCGCCAGGTCGTAGGGACGCGAAGCGTAGCCGATGTAGTACAGGTCGACGTCCTCGCTGCCCTCGCAGAGCTTGTCGAGCATCTCGTCGGTGGTCAGGAAGTTCTCGTCGCGCTCGACCTTGACCGGCTCGAGCAGGTTGACCACATCAGCGGGCATTGCGTCTTGCAGCTGCTTGTACCAGCCCTTGAACTTCTCGGCGGCCATGTGCAGATCGAACTCGGACTCGAGCTGCATGCCCTCGCCGAAGCGGCACGGTCCTTCGAACACGTACTCATGGTACAAGGTGAGGAACATCGGCTTGACGTTGAGGCGAACGCCATCGAGCTTTTTGATAGCCATGTTGAAAATCCTTTCGTCCTACGCGACCCTCTCGCTCGGCCTTTTGCAGAACGTCTTCGTCGCGATGCCGCAAGTTTAGAAGCAGGGCGTAAGGTGCGTCATGGGGCGAAAGTCAGCTAATGCGAAGCATCTTGTTGTGCATTTTGCATAACGATGGCAGTGCGAATGCGGTACGCCAGAAGCAGGTCGAAACGCGCATCGGCGTCCTCGGTGTCGATGCCGAACAGCTCTTCGATGCGCGTGATGCGGTACTTCACGTTGTTGCGATGCATGTGCAAGCGCTCCGCCACCACCGAGGCGCGCCGCTCGCATTCAAGGTACACCCGCAAAAACTCGTAGTTGTCGGTATGGGCGCGCTCATCGCTCGCCTCGATTTCCGCCAGAACGCGGCAGGCGTAGGTCGACCCCACCAGGTTCTCGCCGCACGCCGACTCGCATTTCGCCAGATAGCTCATGGTCAAATCGTCGAACGAGAAGATGCCCGTCCATCTCTGACGCGCGCTGAGCGCGCGGGGATCACCCGTCGATGAACTGCCGATAGCATGCGCCTCGACCGCTTGGGAAAACGCGGTGCGCACGCCCAGAAGCGTCGAGAACTTCGAACTTCTGCCCGCCACCATGCCGTACTGGTCGAGCAGCTCGCTCAGGCGCATGGAAATGGATCTGCGCGCCAGGGCGCAGGTTCCCGCCACGCAATGCAGGGCGCATGCGTCTTCGCGGCAGTTGAAGCACAGCACCGCCACCGCCTTGCCCACCAGAAACGTCTTGGCGGGTGCCACCACGCGCGACACATCCGCCAGCACGCGCGGCAAAAGGACCTGATCGTCATCGCGCGGCTTCAAATAGAACAGGCAGAAGCGCGACTCGTACGGCACGCCGACGTGCAGGCAGCGCTCGCGCACCGACGCCGCATCGACAAGACGCCCGCTCACCAGATCCTGGAAAAACGCGTCGGTCATGTTGCCAGAAGGCTTCTCGTCGGGGTAATCACGCTCGACGAAACGACGTGTCCGCTTGATGAACAGGGCAAACGTGTCCAGAAGCCATGCATCAGCCTCTTCGACGTTGCACATCATCACCAAGATGACCGAGAACGAGTTCCTGGTTTTGAACGAATAGACCACTGTCGCGTATTTGCAGATTCTGCGCGTGTCGTTGATGATGAACGAGGTTTGACTGGCCCACGGGGCGAAACGCTTGTTCAAACGGAACTTGCGGATGTTCTCCTCGGTATGGTAACCGTGCTTGATCAGCTCCATGGTGATGGGATCATCGCAGGGCACGTCTTTGGTATAGGCCAAAAGCTTCAGCGCAGGATCAACCACCACCACGTTGTTTCTCAGAAACGGCGTGCTGGCGTCGAGCAACGCCTGGATGCCGGCATTGGCGAAGCACAGCTCGTCGAGCGTGCGCTCCCACTGCGCATAGCGGTACATGACGTCCGCCACCGCGTTCAGCACCTCGCAGCGGTCAAGCGTCCCGAGCAGCGAGATCACGGCGTCGGGCGCGGGTTCGTCGTCTTCGGAGCCGACGAACATGAACGAGAATCCCGCATGTCGCGCGGGAGCTGCGGCCTCGTCGCACACGTACAAAACGTCCTCAGAGGTCAAGGAGGCAACGCCCAGATACAACCGCACCGCCGTATAGGACGCTTCGGCGCACCCGCGCACCACGCGTCCGCAATCACGCAGCTCATGCTCGATGATATTCAGCGTAACACCCAAGAGGCCTCCCCTCGATGCCGCAAACTTTGAACATTATACGCACCATAAGATGATTGTTCTTTAGGCAGAAAGCTTGCACCATCCATCGCGTTATTGTGCATTTTGCATAATGATTGCAAGTTGCACAATGCACATGCCGAAGACATGAGGCTTTTCGTACAATGCCCCCTCGCATTTTGCTCCGTACACTTGCGCTGTGAAGGGGGTCTTCGCCTGCAGAACTTGTCCGTGCAGGCGAAGACCGAAAGAGAGGAGGACGGGCGTCTGCACGTCGGAAAGCTGCGGACGCCCGTCCTGGCAAGGGAAGGGGGTTTCATGAAAGGAATCAACTCTAAGATAAGAACGGTCTGGGGAGCCTCGGAAATCGGCTTTTCCATTGCCGCCACGCTCGAGACCGCGTTTTTCCTGTTCTTCCTCACCGACGTGGCGCAGCTGCCGCTGGCCATCTCAGGCTTCATCGCCGCAGGCGCGTCGGCGGTCGACACCGTATCGGCGCTGGTAGCCGGGGTGTTCATCGACAAGTTCCACTTCAAGCGCGGCAAATACCGCCCGTGGCTCATCGTGGCTCCCACCGCCGCCATGGTGTTCTTCGTGCTATCGTTCACCAAAATAGGCGGAGATCTGACTGCAGGCATCATCATCGGCGTGGGCTATATCATCAGCCACTTCTTCTGGAACGTCACCTACGCCAGCATCCGCAGCATGACCAACGTCCTCACCGACGATCCCGCAGAGCGCGCGTTTCTCTCCGGCCGCTTGGGTGCCGGCGCCGCTCTCGGCCGCGTAGCCGCCTCTAAGCTGGTTCCCTGGATCACCGCTGCCCTGACCGCCATCGTCAGCGGCGTGGGCGCCTACACCGCATGCGCCGCCATCGTCTCGCTGCTCTACATCGCCGCCATGGCCGTGTGCTTCTGGGCGACGAAGGGCTACGACACCGAGTCCAAGTCCGAGGGCAAGAAGGTCTCTTTGGTGGCCATGGGCAAAAACATCGTCTCGAACCCCAACCTGATCGGCGTGGTTCTGCACGACATCCTGCGCCTTATCGCCTACTACACGGTAGCTGCCGGCACCGCCTACTATGCCAAGGTCGTCCTCGGCGACGCAGCCGCATCGGGGACCGTGCTCATGATGTTTTACCTGGGATGCTTCGTGGGGTCGTTCATCGCGGCGCGCGTGGCGAAGGTCGTCGGCACGAAAAACGCCACGCTCATCGGCGTCGGCGGCTGGCTGGTGCTGTGGGCTGTCGCCTACTTCCTGAGCCCGGGCTATATTCTGCTGAACGTCTTGCTGTTCTGCTCGCAGGTGTTCTTCGGCTTCGCATACGGCCTTTCCGCAAATCTGTACTCCATGTGCGCCACGTGGAGTCATTGGAAGACCGGCGAGAACACCGTGGGCGTGACCATGTCCATCATGACCGTGGCCGTCAAGCTGGGCGTCACCCTGCGCGCCATGATCCTGCCCGCGTTCCTTGCGCTTGTGTCCTACGATGCCACCGCCACGGTGTTCGACGCAGCCGCGCAAGCAGGTATCGTGCAGATGTACTTCCTGCTGCCGCTGGGTCTGCTCATCGCCTCGCTCATTCCGCTGATCTTCCTGTTCAAGATCAAAGACGAGGACGTCGCCAAGATGAACGAGGACATCAACGCCCGCACCGCGGCATAATCGCAGCCTAACCGCAACGCAACAGCACCATCTCGCCTCCTGGCGGAGCGGATCGCGCGCACGCGCAGAGCCGCTCCGCCGCTTTTGTTTCAGGATTATCTCCTATGAGAATATCTTGATGTACTTATATACCCTTTTGTCTATAATGGCTTAGCAACGATTGATCTCGCTTCTGAATTATTCGGGAGGAACGACAAAATGGGGGACCCCAAAGAGGTCGAGGATAAGCCGCACGACCCGGCCATCGTATGCGGGATGTCGCGCAGGGCAAAACACGCGAACATCCTCATCGTCGGCATGGGCGTGTTCATGATCCTCGCCGTCATCGTCTCGCTGATGCTCGGTCGCTACCCTATCGAGCCCATCCAAGCGATTTCGATGCTCATCAACCAAATTCCCGGCATATCGCTTGAGCAAACATGGACCGACCAGCA
Organism: uncultured bacterium; assembly: GCA_937890835.1. Classification (GTDB taxonomy): domain Bacteria; phylum Actinomycetota; class Coriobacteriia; order Coriobacteriales; family Eggerthellaceae; genus CALADF01. The sequence goes on along the minus strand of CALADF010000042.1, from coordinate 21,274 downwards.
GGCGACGCTGTTCTTCAACGTGCGCCTGCCGCGCATCATCCTCGCGCTCATCGTGGGCTGCTCGCTGGCCGCCGCGGGCGCGGCCTTTCAGGGAACGTTTCAAAACCCGCTCGTCTCCCCTGATATCCTCGGCGCATCGCAGGGCGCGGCCTTCGGCGCGGCGCTCGCCATCCTCGCAGGATCAGCCGCCTTCGGCGTGTCCATCTCCGCGTTCGGCTTCTCCATCCTCACCGTGCTGCTGGTGCTGCTCATCAGCAGTCGCGCGAAGGGCAACCGCATCCTGGTCACCGTGCTCGCCGGCACCATGATCAGCTCGTTGTTCTCCGCAGGAGTCTCCTTCACCAAGCTCGTCGCCGACCCGACCGATCAGCTGCCCGCCATCACGTACTGGCTCATGGGGTCGCTCACCGGCGCGAAGATGAGCGATATCGCGCTCGCCGCCATCCCCATGGCCATCGGCATGGTCATCTTGTTCGCGCTGCGCTGGCGCATCAACATCCTCACCATGGGCGACGACGAAGCATCCACCATGGGCATCAACGCGCGTCGTCTGCGCTTGTTTATCATCGTCGCCGCCACCATGGCGACCGCCGCGAGCGTCGCCATCTCGGGCATGATCGGTTGGGTGGGCCTGGTGGTACCGCACCTGTGCCGCATGATCGTCGGCAGCGACTACCGCAAGCTCATTCCCGCTAGCATGCTTTTCGGTGCGAGCTTTCTTCTGGTAGTCGACAACATCGCGCGCCTCGCGTCTACCGCGGAAATTCCCATCGGCATCCTCACGGCCTTCGTCGGCGCACCGTTTTTCCTGTACCTCATCACGCGAAAGAAGAAGGTGTAGCCCCCGTGAGCATCGAAATCAAAAACCTCTCGTTTTCTTACGGCAAGCACCAAGTCCTGCACGATATCAATTTGTCCATTCCCGACAGCACGCTGGTTAACGTGCTCGGACCGAACGGCGTCGGCAAGTCGACTTTATTCCGCTGCATTTTGGGACTTAACGGCAACTACCAGGGGGACATCCTCATCAACGGGAAGAACCTGCGCAGCCTCTCCATTAAGGAACGCGCACGCGAGATCTCTTACATACCGCAATCGCATGCCCCCGTCTACGACTACGAGGTGCTCGACGTGGTGCTGATGAGCACGGGGGCCGATCTGGGCATGATGCGCACGCCCGGACCCCGTCACCGCAAGCGCGCCTACCGGGCGCTCGAGCGCATCGGCATCGAACACTTGGCGCATCGCACCTACACCCAGATTTCAGGCGGCGAACAGCAGCTCACGCTCATCGCGCGCGCCATCGCGCAGGACGCCAAAACCATCATCATGGACGAGCCGACGAGTGCGCTCGATTACGGCAACACCGTGCGCGTGCTCTCCTGCGTGCGTCAGCTCGCCCGCGAGGGGCTTTCCATCGTGCAATCGACCCACCAGCCTGATCAGGCTTTTCTCTACTCGGATAAGACGCTCGTCATCAACAAGGGACGCGTGTCCGCATTCGGGGACCCCAAAGACGTCATCACCAAGGAGCTCGTAAGCGACTTGTACGGCGTTGACGTGGAGGTCAACTCACTTTACGGCGATAAGGTGCGCGTGTGCGTGCCTGTGAAGGAAATCGCGCGATAGGCAAGGCGCGCTCGAGATCGGGCGAGCTTCGGCCCATCGAACCGAACCGATAGAAAGGGAAGGAAGAACATGTCAGCAACAACGAAGAAACGCGTAAGCAGGTTCTTCGCCGTCGTCGCCGCAGCCGCGCTGTGCCTGGGCATCATGGGCCTCGTCAGCGGCTGCTCCTCGTCGAACGAAGCCTCGAGCGCCTCGAGCTCCGCCGCAACTCAGAACGAGACGCGGACGTTCACCGACTCGCTCGGACGCGAGGTCGAGCTGCCCGCGCAAATCGATCGCATCGCGCCATCCGGCCACACCGCCAACCAGGTGCTTCTCACCATGGCTCCCGAGAAAATGGTGAGCCTGAGCCAGGATCTCACCGAAGATCAGCTGAAGTACATCAATCTGCCCAATTACGCCGACCTGCCTATCACGGGCGCTGCCTTTGGCTCTAAGGGCGACATCAACAAAGAAGCCGTCGCCGCCGCCGATCCGCAGGTCATCATCGACACCGGCGAAGTGAAAGACGGACTCGAAGAGGACATGGACACTTTGCAGGAGCAATTGGGCATTCCCGTTGTATTCATCGAGACCAAGCTTGAGGACTACGGTGCGGCCTACGAGATGCTCGGCGAGCTGCTCGGCATGCCCGAGCGCGGAAAGGAGCTTTCCGACTACTGCGCCGCTGCGTACAAGGAGGTCACCGATGTCATGGCCACCATCCCCGATTCCGAGCGAGTGAACCTCGGCTATTTCCTGGGTGACGCGGGTCTTAACACCATCGCCAAGAATTCCTATCAAGGCCAGGTTATCGACCTGTGCGCGAACAACGTCGCCGAGCTCGACAACGTCACGGGCAGCGGCCAGGGCCAAGAGGTCAGCATGGAGCAAATCGCCATGTGGGACCCCGAGCTCATCATCTTCGCGCCTAAGAGCATCTACGACACCGTCGCCGATGACCCCGCATGGGCTACCATCGCCGCCGTGAAATCCGGCCAAGTCTACGAGACTCCCGCGACTCCCTACAACTGGCTGAACAACCCGCCGACCGTCAACCAGGTCATGGGCATGCAGTGGCTGCCGCGTCTTTTGTACCCCGACAAGTTCGACACCTCCATCGCCGATGTGACCAAGAGCTACTACAAGATGTTCTACGGTTACGACATGAGCGACCAGGAGGTTGCCGACATGACCGCGAAAGCGCTGCCGAAAAACGCTTAGAGCGGACCTATCGACTACCGATAGAGCGACCCTTCGCTGCATCGCATGAGAAGAGCCCGGGATATCCCGGGCTCTTCGGCTTTCACCAGTTGTTTGCGATCGACCCGAACCTCGCGCAACGTCCGCTCATTCAACAACGGGCGGCATCGACGGAATCCGTATGCCGGATGATAGGATCCAGGCGATTCGCAGCATCCACCCAGTCAGTCCGACAACGTGGCATCGTCTGAAGAAGGCTCCCGCGAAACAGAGGATTCGCCTTTTAGATGGCGTGCTCGATGCGGTGTTACCTGAATTTGCATACCGCTATGGCAACCGCGGCAAGCAAACCGACAGCCCCCATGACGACACCGCAGAACATCCAATTCGCCATATCGGGGCCAAGCAACATCGGCGTCACAAGTGACCCCAGGAACTCTCCCAAGCATTGAACCAACATGAGCACGCCCATCGCAGCAGGCATCATTTCCGAACGACCTGCAATCTGAGGCAAGCTCGTTAAACATGCAACGGGAATTCCGTAGCCGATGAATCCCATCAAAATCGCGCCGAGCCAAAGCAGAAAACTCGATTGCGTCAGCATGAGGAACGTTGCAGGAGCCGCAGCCGCAACGGCAATCACGTAGAAAACCTTCGTTTTACCGGTTCTATCGATCAAGCGACCGAACACGAGAGCGGAAACGATTGCCAACAGCCCGGGCAACGAGCTTGCAAACCCCGAAAGGGAAGCGTTCATGCCCTGATCCTGCAAGAACGTAGGGGTGTAGCTGAGAACGGCAAGGATCTCGATATTGAATACAAGGTACGCGAAGAAATACAGCAATGCATTAGGTTGGACAAAGGCAAGATAATCTCGCAACGAAGGAGAAGCCCCATGCCCAACATCTTCAACTTCCCTTATTTCGCGAACCGACGGAACCTTCACAAAGGCGGCGAGGACAAGCGCCGCAGCTACGACGACAAAGGCGTATATCAGCCATGTCCCCTCAAGACCGAAAGCCTCGAAAACCCAAGGGGTTACCGTCGAACCGATAACCGATCCGAGGCAAATCCACAACGACCAGATCCCGTTCGCGGTTCCCTGGTGTTCGGGGGCAATGTACTTCTCCACTGCCAACGGGCCTGCCACCGTCACGAACACGAAAGCGACGCCTTCCACGGCGCGAGATAGAATCATCATCCAAGACGCAGAGGCAAACGCCCCCATGATGCTGCCGGCAACGATAACCACGCAGCCGAGCAGCAAAACGTTCTTGGGGCCTAGTTTTTTTGCGAGAGATCCTGTAGGGATGGACAAAAAAATACCGACGGCGGTAAACACCGACATCAACCATGCACCGGTGGATGGAGTCATTTCGTACAACCCCACAACAGGTTCGAGTATGCTCGGCACCTTGTATTGGACTATCGTGATCGCCACGCCGACGAGAAGCAAGATCGCGCTCAAAACAAGATACCCGGGGCGAACCTGACCGTACGGATCCCTCGAAGAAACCGAGTCGCCTCCCTCCCGGGCAAAACGGCATCCCGCCTTCTTATCCTGGAGCATACCCACCGAACCTTTCTCCTTCGCAAACAAGCGCCCGTCTCACTGCTGAAACGGGCGCTTCCTAGGGGGTCGAAGCGTCGATTACTACCCCGCTCCGTTTTGCTTCTCGGGAGCAGGTGCCGCTGCGGGATCGAAGCCGCTGATAGCCGTCGCGAGCTTCATGATCGGCTTGAGGGTGATGAGCTGGACGATGTACCCGCAAACCAGCAGGAACGGATAAACCATCGTCCATGCCGCTATGGTACCCGCCATGCCCCCAGCCTGGACGTTGTTGAGCCACGTGCAGATAAAGCTGATGGACGTGATCATGACAAAAGCGAGAACGAAAACGCTCACAAAGTGCACGGCAATACCGTTTTTGATTTTCAGGGCAGCAGCGAGCTTCTGACCCCATGCCAAACCGGGAACGAAATCGCCGATGAACATACCAACGCAGAAGCTTTCGATCCAGGAAACGAAGAAGCCGAGCGGGGTGAGAATGGGCAATGCTTCATTACCCGGAAGATTCTGAACCGTCCATAAAACATAGAAGCTCAAAATCGCACACATGATGATGTTCATAACGCCGTTTACGATACGACCGAAACCGCCAGGACCTTTAAACGTCATTTCAATCCCCTCCTGCCACTTTGCCTAACAACACCGACGCACCATACGCATCCCCAACTAATGCGTCAGCCGTTTACATTCACTACTCTTCGAATTGACCCATATCACCCGAAATGGGATTACGACGGTTTCTCTTGACAAGCTCACCGTAAGTCGCAGGCTTGCGATCCTTCAGCAGATCAGATCCCGCCATCGAGGCGAGTCTCGCCTGCATGATCTCGGCTTTGATATCGACATCGGCGACGGCCATTCCCTCCTCGAAACCCGTGGTTGCACAAACTTGCATAGGGTTCGGGCCGATGATTCGGCTGTGACCCATCTCGAAGGGGCCGCTTACGCAAGAGTCGATGAAGAAACACATGTTTTCGAGGGCGCGCGCATAGCTGAAAACATTTCCCGCCTTATAGTCGTTGTCCTCCTCGTTCGGCTCGATGGAAGGCCACGCCGTCGGGCAAAGCAGAATCTCGGCACCCTTAAGGGCAAGAGAGCGCGCTACCTCGGGATAGGCTTTGTCGAAGCAGATCATCAAGCCGACCTTGCCGAAGCGCGTTTCAAACACGGGATAATCCCCGTCACCGGGGTACATCATGATACGTTCCGTCAACGGCAGATGAACCTTACGGTATTTTCCGATGTAGCCTTCGGGGCCGACCAAGACCAAGGCGTTGTACAACATATCCCAGTTTTCGGAATCCTGCTCGGTCATGCCCCAAGCGATATAAATATCGTGCTTCTTAGCTAATTCGATGAAGTACTGCGTGCTATCCCCTTCGGGGATCACCTCTGCAACCTCATGCTGATAGAACGCATCCTCCGAATTGAAGATGAACATGGGATTCTCGGGCAATCCACCCAAGGCCAACTCGGGAAACAAAATGAAATCGGCGTTTTTCTCCGCCGCCTCTTCGATGAATTTCGTCATTTTCATCTTGTTCGCTTCTTTATCGCGCACAAGATCCATTGCGACACTTGCGAGAATCGCCACGACAACCCCTTTCCTCGTGTGTTTTTTAGAAATTGAGTGTACTCAATTTCTAATACGACAAAATAAACCCATAAATAACGCATGTCAATAACTTTTGAACTCTTATCTATTTTCGTACCTACTCAAATCTTGATGTCGATATACGTCTATACGACATGTGGCGGATCCGCCATTTGATGAATCGCTTTTTTCTACGATGACATGGGAAATCAGCTAGACTGGTAAAGGGTTATCGAAAAGGCGAAGGTTGGTTATGGTAAGGCTGAGCGCAGGAGAGAAAAAGAAGCTTCTCATCATCGATACGTGCAAGAAGCTTTTTTACAGGAACGGATACGCTAATACGACTTATGAAGATATCTGCAAAGCGGCAGATATCCCACCAGGGACGATCACCTACCATTTCAACGGAAAAAGGGACATCGCTGCGGTTATCGACCGTGAGTACGAGCGCGAAAACAAAACCTATATCGAAAAGCTGTGCGGAGATCGCTTCAGCCTTACCCAGATGATGGTCATCGAGAACTTCCATATGTGGAAGCGTATTTTCGAGGACGCCAGAATCAGAAGATTTCTCCTGGATATTTCAAGCGACAGGCTTCCTACCGCTTCAACCGTTGATGCGATTACTTATTTCTATCGTTGCGTCATGGATGACCGCGGTATCGAAGGGATTTCCGAGAAAGAGCTCACTCTCATCGTCGGCGCACAGATCGGCATGAGCGACGGACTCATTCACGCCATCAAAGATTCCGAATACGACTACACTTATGAAGAAGCTGCCGAATTCGGCATCAGGTTCTTCCTTCGTCAGCTCAGCGTAGACGATAAAACCATCGCTCAACTGACAAAGGAAGGAAAAGAAATTTTCGATCAGCTGCCTATCGACAACCGTTATTACGAGGATTTCGCCTACGACGACAAGTTCGTTCACCCTATGACGCAGTAAGCGAAAACCGGAGCGGGATCGAACGCGATTATCGATAATGGCCTTTGCACGTGACGATGAAAAGAGAGACATCCTCTATCTTGTACACAAGCCTGTTCGCGGCGTCGATGCGGACGCTGCGCTTATGTTCTGCACTCCTAAAAGTCAAATTATTTTGAAGTTTTGGGAGCGAAGCAAGAGGATCCCGTCTCGAACACACTGAAAGCATTCGGGACAAGCCGCAGAAAACGCTGACCTCTTTTTCTTGCAAGAAAGGTTCAACAACTTCCAGCAAGTTCAAACCCGCAGATCAACCGCCCAAAAGCGCGTACTTCTTCCTAATGCGCGCGAGCTTGCGCATCCACGGGCCGTACAGCGCCACTAAAAACACCGCCGTGGCTATGCCGTGCGTGGTGTCGAAGGGCAACGCGGCGGCGTAGACGATGAGCGCCTGCCCGATGGACTGCGGATGGTAAAAGCCCACGATGCTCCAGATGTTGAGCACGAAACCGTACACGTAGCCCGACGCGAAACCCCAGACGACCAGCGGGATCAGCCCTACGATGGCCTTCGCGAACGCCCGGCGCGAATCCGAGCCGGGCGCGTCGGGGGCACCCGGCTCAAGCTGCACGCGCCCGAACACCTGACGCACGCCGTCGAACGCGCCGAGCTGAGCCAAAACGCCGCCGAGGTAACCGATGAGGCCCCATCCGTACATTTGCCAGGGAGTCCACGGACCCTGCCCGAAGAAGAAGTTCGAAACGAGAGCGGCGATAGCGCCCACCATGAAACCGCTGCGTCTTCCGAAGGCGGCTCCGGCGATGATTGCGATGGCCGATACCGGCTTGAAGCTCGGGAACGGCGCGAACAGGATGCGCCCCGCCGCCGCGAGCGCGGCGAGGACCACCACGGGCATGGTGTCGCGCAGACGCGGCGCGCTTTTCTCGTACCCTGCGAAGAACAGCACCAGCGACGCCACCGCCACGACAAGGCTCAGAAGCGCCGCCTGGTCGACGCCCGACGCCGCGCATGCGATGAGCGCGACGGGAGCCGCCACGATGGCGACGAACTCCACGATGAAGTTAACGACCCGTCTCATGCGCGACCCTCTTCCCAGCATCGAAGCAACGTGCCGAACAGGCGCGATGCGCCGTTGGGCCTATACACCAGGTTGTTGGCGAAAAACTCGCGCGCGCCCTCGGTGCACGCCGTCTCGCCGTCGAAGAGCATGGACACCTCGTCGGCGGTCACCAGCGCGAAATCGAGGTCGTGGGTCACGAACACGACGGTACGCCCCTCGGCGGCCAGATCGCGCACGATCAGGGAGACCTCCGCGCACGACGTCGGGTCGAGACCCTTCGTCGGCTCGTCGAGGAACAACAGATCGGGTCTGCATAAAAGCAGCTTCGCGAACGCGAGCTTCTGCTGCTGCCCGCCCGACAAATCGTAAGGATGACGCTTCTCGCAACCTTCCAGGCTGAACCTGCGCAGCATCTCGAGCTCGTCATCACGGGTGTAGCCGCAACGCTCGCGCCATTCGGCCAGCTCCTCCTCCACGCTGTCGCACACGAACAACGTCTTGGGGTCTTGGGGAAGAAGGGCCTGCGCCGAGACGAGATCGTTTTCCACCTTGCCGCGCTGCGGGGAGCCCACCTTCGCCATGAGCTTGAGCAGCGTGGTCTTGCCGGAGCCGTTGCCGCCGACGAGCGCGTGAACGCTGCCCCGCCGCACCTGCAGATCGACGCCGCGCAGAACCCACGGCGCGCTCTTCTCGTAGCGGAACATCGCCTCCCGCACGCGCACGCAGCAATCGCGGGCGTCGCGCGTCGAGCGCTTTGTCGCCACCGCCGCCTCCCAGCTTTTCCAACGCGAAAGAAGCGCGGCCTCCACCTGCTCGCGCGTCGCCGCATCGCCGATCTCGCCCATGGCGATGGTGCGCGTCGCGTACGACGCGACGTCCTCGGGCGCGTGGGTCGCCATGACGATGGTCACGCCCAGCTCGCGGTTCACGCGAGCCAGCATGAACAGGAACTGCTTGAGCGCGTTGGGGTCGAGCTGGGAGGTCGGCTCGTCGAGCAGCAGCAGCCGCGGACGCAGCGCCAAAACCGCCGCCAGGTTGACCAGCTGCTTCTGACCGCCCGACAGCGCTTCCACCGAAGAGCGCACCCACGGCCCGATGCCGAGGAAGTGCGCCACCTCCGCGACGCGCCGGCGCATCTCGTCCTGCTCGATGCCGAGGTTCTCAAGCCCGAACGCGAGCTCATGCCACACGGTGTCGCACACGATCTGCGCCTCGGGGCTTTGCATGACGAACCCGATGGAGGAGGCGGACTCCCGAGGGGAAAGACCGCGCGGGTCCTTCGGCGAGACGACCTCCCCGCCCTCGATGAGGCTCTTCCCCGCCACGGTGATCGACCCCTCGCGCTGCCCTTCGGGCATGAGCTCCGGCTTGAGCGAGCGCAGAAGAGTGGTCTTACCCGAGCCGGTCGAACCCACCAGCACGCAGAAGTCCCCCTCGTTCACCTCGAAAGAAACCCCGTCGAGAACACGCTCCCCTACGCCGCCGTGACGCGCTTCGCCGTCGGCGGGGTAAGCGAACGAGAACCCGTTTACTTCAACGAGCGCCACAGCCACCACTCCTTAACATACAACGCGACGGGGACGAGCATCATGAGCGCGTACGGGATGTAACCCCACCACGCCACCAGCACGCTCGCCGTCGGGTAAAACTGATACTGAGAACACGCGGTGTACACCAAGACGGCGTTGACCAGCGCGAACGTCGCCGTCACCGCGACAACCGCCGCATCGGCGGAGGAGAAGCGGTAGCGTTTGTAGGTCGTGCGACGCGCACCGCAGTCGTAGCCGCGAGCGCGCATGGCGCTGCTGCGCTCGATGCCGTCTTCCATCCCCCAGCCCATGAGAATGCTGACGATCCTGAACCTGCCGTCCCGCTTCTGCTTCTTCGTTCGGGGCGCAGCGGCGCTCACGGCGTCTTGCACCAGGGCGACGGAGCGACCGCGCGCGACGAACTGGGGGACGAGGCGCATCACCTGCGTGATCATGAGCGTGACCACCGGCGCGATGTTTCCGAACAAGGCGAGCGAGTTGTCGCTGTTCATGCATGCGGAATACGATGAGAACCACAGAAACACCGACGCGAGCATGCCGCCCGCGCATGCCCCGTAGAGCAGCGACTCGGCGTAGATGGCGAACAACCCGAAGCGCAGAACCTCGGTCGAGCCCATGGAGGAGAAAAGCGGGTTGGCGATCGTGACGATGAGCCACATGGGCACGATCCAAACAAGGGAGCGCGCCGTGTGCTTGAACCCGCGCGTCACGCACGAGGTGATGAACGCGCCGGCAAACGAGATGGCCACGTACACCGGGTGCATCGCCGCCATGGAGAACACGATGACGCACGCCAGGAATATGAATGCGACTGCGGGATGGTAGGTGGAGAAGACGTTGTCCATTGACCCTCCGGTCATACGGTGGAAACATACGAAAAGAGCCCGCCCCTCACGGGGCGGGCGTTCGCAACATGCCGGCCGCTAGCCGTTGAGGTCGGTCACGTAGCGCCACTCGACGACGTCGCCGTCCTCGAGCGCGTACAGGCCGGCGGACATCTGGGGGTCGACCCCGTTGACGGAGTACTTCCAGCCCCACGCGCCCTTCGACGGGTCCTCCGCGAGGCCGCCGATGGCGGCAACATACGAACCGCCGAAGGCGGAGCTGCTCGCGTTGACGGAAAGCCCCGTCGCCGCCAGCGCATCGAGCACGGTCGCTCCTCTCTCGAACGTGAACTGAACCGGGCCCGCCGACACGGGGTTGCCCACCGTCGCGCTCGTCACGGAGATGGTGATGGTCACCAGATCGCGCTCGGGCGCGGGGACGGGAGACTCCGAGGACTGTCCGCCCGCTCCAGGTGTGATCACCGTCTCGGTTCCGCTCTGAATGACCTGGGTCGATTCGGCAGCCCCTTGCTCGGATGCATCGGAGACCTGCGCATCCGCGTCGTCGGCATCGGATGATGCAGCGGACGAGGACGTCTCGGTCGCCGCGCTCGAAGAGGACGCCGTCGTTTGAAGTAAATTCGCCGAACCCGTCCCGCCTTCGCCCGGCGAGAACAGGAAGAACGCCGAAACAGCGATCAGCAGCACGGCGATGACGGCAACGACGGCGAGGCCGGCGCGCTGGCCTCGAGAAAGGGACTTCTTTCCCGATGGAGACCCAGCCTGCCCGCCCGGCGCGATACGAACGTCGCCTTCGCCCTTCTTCGGAACGCGAGCCTCGGCGCGCTGCTCGACTGCGTTGTTTTTGCTTTCATCAGTCATGGCAAACCTCCGACCTTACGCGCGACGACGCGCGAGAACGAAGTACAGCGCGGCACCGAGCAGAACGACGACGCCGAGGGCGATGCCCGCGACGGCGATCGGGTTGAACGCGGCGGGCATGTCCTCAGCCTGGGCGACGGCAACTGCAGCGCCCTCCTTCGCAGTGCCGGCAGAACCTGCGCTCTTCGACGAAACGGGGGCGGCCTTGCCGTCAGCGGCAACGGACGTCGCCGCATCCTGCTTCACGTCGGCAAGCGGCGTGCGCGTGGTCACGACGCTGTAGGTGGGGACCACGGCCACGGTCGGCCCTGCGGGAGACGCGTTGCTCTCGGGAACGGTCGGCTTCAGCTCATCGGGGTCGACGGGGGGCTTGACGTCCCCGCCACCGCTGACATCCTTGCCCCACTTCGCGAAAAGCGTCATGTCGCCGGCAACCGGCTGGGAGAAATCCCAAGGCTCGGTCAGCGCCTCGTCGGCGAACCAGCCCAGGAACAGGTGCCCCTCACGCGTCGGGTTGCCCGGCTGGGTCATCGGCTTGCCCTGCGCCACTCGAAAAGTCGAAACCGTCGACCCCCCGTTCGTCTCGAAGCTCACGGAGAAGCTCGGCGCAGCGCTCAGCTTGAACAGCGTGCCGGAATCGTTGGTGTAGTACAGGTTGCCCTCCGCATCGGCAACGATGGAAGCCACGCAGAAGTTCTGCATCGCGCTCTTGGGGACGTAGAGCTGTTCGACGGCGTCATCGCCGATCTTGTAGCGGTACACGCCACCCGGCATGGTGTTGCAGGTGAAGTACGCGTAGACGCCGTCGCCCTGAACCGAGATCAGAGGCGAGCTCTGAGACTGGCCCGCACCTGCGACAACGCTCTTCTCAAGCGTCATCGAGGCGATGTCGATCACGGAGATCGTGCCGTTGACCGGGTACTTCAGCGAATCCGACCCGCAGACGACGGCCTTGCCCTGCACGACGGAGGGAGTGGAGGTCGAGGTGGCGGAGAATTTCACCGAACCCGTAAGCTTCAGCTCGTCGCCCGTGCGCTCGATCTTATGAAGGACGCCGTCACCTTTGGTCACGGCGAGATAGCTACCCTCGCCCGTCTCGGCGGTCTCGGCGGCGACGATGCCCGCACGGCACGAGCCGCTCACGGCGACGGAGGACAGCTCGGCGCCGGTTTCGCCATCGATAAGCGCGACCTTTCCGAAGTCGTCGCCGACGATGAGGTCGTCGCCCGACACAGCGGCGCCGGCCCAGTAGAACCCGCCCGTGTCCTCCTGCGCGGCGGTGCCGGTGCGCTTGATCCACTTGGTCGATCCGTCTTCGAGGGAAACGCACGCCATCACGCCTTCGGTGGTGGGATTGTCGCCGTTTTGCGGCGAGAACATCGCGTAGACGAAGCCGTTGGAAACGGTCAGGGTGGACATCGCCTGGTACTTGCGGCCGGATCCTTCGGGAGCGAAGGACGCGGTCTTCCACACGCACGTCAGCGTGTCGGCGGTGTAAGCGGCGATCTTGCCGCCGTCGTACGCGACGACGATCAACCCGTCGGCGTAAGCGGGGCGGCAGATGTACTGCGTGTCCTCGCCGGTGGGGGCGGACGCCGCCAGCTCGCCCGTGTCCCCGTCGATGCGCTGGATCTTGCCCATGGCGACAAGATAGACGTCACCGTCGACGATGAGAAGATCGGAAACGGTCGCGTACCAGCCGCCGTCCTTGAAGTCGTAGGTCCACGCAAGGTCGGCCGCCTCGGTAGGCGTCGGCGCCGTCACCGTCGCGCCGGAGGAACCACCCGCGAACCCGGGCCAGTCGGCATCGAGGTCAGGACGCTCGGCATCCGGGTCGACCATATCGCCCTCGGAGGGAAGCGACGAGCCGTCGGCGGCGTAGTACCACGTAACCGTGTCGCCCTCGCGCAAGAGAACCTCGGAGGCGCCCACGCCGGAAGGCTTGTCGTTGACGAACAGCTGCCAGTACCTGCCCGTCGCCTCGTCCCAGCCGAGCGTGAGGTTCTCGTCGAAAGGCGAGGTGATGGTGTTGATGTAGAAGCCGTACGCTCCGTCGGGGTCGTAATCGGCCGTGATGCCCGCAGCCTCCAACGCCGCGATGGTCGCATCGGCCGCCGTCGCGCCCTGCTTCACGCCGAACGCCGTCTCGGGCGCCCACGCCACGGGGTTGCCCGCGGCATCCGCGCCGACGATACCGCACTTCACCTCGATGGACTCGGCGATCTCGGGGATGCCCTGGCCGGACGAGCTGTACGCCCACGTGATCACGTCACCTGCGGAAAGCTTGACGCCGGTGGCGCCCACGTTGGAGGGCTTTCCGTTGACGAACAGCTGCCAGTACCTGCCCGTCGCCTGATCCCATCCGAGCGTGAGGCTCTCGTCGAAGGGAGAGGTGATGCTTTTAAGATAGAAACCATAAGCGGCGTCGGGGTCGTAATCCGCGACAAGCCCCGCGCGCTCGAACGTCGCCAGCGTCAAGTCGGCGCCGGTCGCGCCTTCCTCGAGCGTGTAAGACGACGCGGGCGCCCATGCCTGGGCGTTGCCGTCGGCGTCGACGCCGATGATCGAGCACGTCACCTCGATGGTCGCGGCCTGCACTCCGACGTCATTCGCGTCGGGTGAGGATGACGGCTGAGTCGCGGGGGCCGTCGCAGCGGTGGGCGGATTCTCGCCCTCGACGACCGCTGCGGGCTCCTCGCCCGTGCCGTCCGGTTCCGCAGCGTCGGCGTCGCCGCCCTCGGCCTTTGCGCCGGCTGCGTCAGCAGCGTCCGCCGGCTCCGCAGGCTCATCCGAGCCGGAGGATTCAGTGCCCGCCGCTTGCGCGACATCGGTGGCGTCCGAGGATCCGTCCGCGCCATCGACACCCGCGAGTGCCGGTGCGGGAAACATCGACGCCACCAGGGACATCGCGACGATTAAAGGGAGGAGCTTCTTGATGAAACCCAGTTCGGGTTCGTGATGCCGGGCGACCTCGCCCGACGAGCCGCGCACGTTTCTCGCACGCGCCCGTGTCGTTGCGCTCATATCCAGAGCCTTTCTATCCAGGGCTTTAGGACGAACGAGTATTCCGACTTCGGTCGAACGCGGTTTCATCCCAAACCAACGCGTTCGGCACCTTACGGTTGCTGGTACAGCGAGGGGTTCTCACCCTCATTCCCTCGTATCCCGCGCACATGAGCGGGATCAGCGCCCTTCATCGGACGCATCGTCTTCGGCCAATTGCCAATCTGTTGCGTGGTCGCGGCTCTTGCCGCGCCCTTCAACTCCCTGCTCTTTCTCGAGCGTTCAGCATTTTATCAAACGCAACACTCCCTCACGAGATCAAGTGCCGTTTTTACATCCTGCCAACCACCGAAGACACCGTCCGAGCGCCCGCGCTCCTCGCGTTGCGAACGGTCATGCGAGCGCGCTTCGCGTCGCATCCTTCGTGAGGTTCGCAGCACCCTTCGGATCCCCGGTCTTGCCGCCGAGCCCCCTAAGGACGCCGTTCGGCATAGCACCTGGTGAGAGCCGTTCGCCGACCGCATTCTACCAAGGTCGACATTATCCCGGTCTTGGCCGGCATCTCCTATACGGTGACGTTGCTGCCGTGGCTCCATAAATCCGACGCCACGCTCGAAGCACCGCGCCGCGCGATTCGCGCCGCGGGCGAAAGAACCCGGAGAAACACCGCCGTCGACGCAGGCAGCACGAGAATGCGCACCTTCGGATCAGGCGGGGGGATTCCAAACGGAACCCCGCGAGTCGACCGGACGCCTTGCGGCGTTCCGCAGGAAGGCTGCCCTGAACGCGAATGGGATTCTCGTGCGCGAAGACGAACCGAACCTGCGTGCTCGCGCGAAGCCCGCATGAACGCGCAAGGAAGACGAAAACGGCAAAGGAGAAGCGGATGGCAAACGAGGCACAGGGCAAAAACGCAACGGCCGCAGCGGCGGAGATCACGATGACCAACACCCCCGCGCAAACGGCCGCGACGATGCTCGCGGCGATGACCGGGAAGGCGGGCCTGCCCCTTGCGAAGATGTTCCTTCTCGCCCTGATGGCGGGTGCCTTCATAGCCATCGGAGCCGAGGCGGCCAACATAGCCGCCCACAACATCACCCAAACCGGCGTGCAGAGGCTCGTGATGGGATGCATCTTCCCGGTCGGCCTCATCATGGTGGTGCTGCTCGGCGCAGAGCTGTTCACCGGCAACTGCATGATGATCGCCCCCCTCTGCGACAAGCGCATAAAGGCGGCGGGGCTTTTGAGGAACTGGGTCGTGGTCTACCTCGGCAACTTCGTCGGCGCGATGATCGTCGTCGTCCTCGTCAACCTGTCGGGCCAGCTCGGCTACAGCGAGGGCGGCCTCGCCGCCCTCACCATGAAGATCGCCGTGACGAAAAGCTCGCTCGATCCCTTCACCGCATTCGCCAGCGGAATCATGTGCAACGTGCTCGTCTGCATCGCCGTGCTGCTCGCCATGTCGTCGAAAACCGTCATGGGCAAGATAGCGGGCATATGGTTCCCCATCATGACGTTCGTCCTCAGCGGCTTCGAGCACTGCGTGGCGAACATGTACTACATCCCCGCAGGCATCCTCGCGGCGGCGAACCCCTCCTACGCGGCCGCCGCGAGCGCTGCGGGCGTATCGCTCGACGCGCTGACCTTCGCCGGCTTCGCAGCGAACCTCGTCCCTGTGACGCTCGGCAACATCGTCGGAGGCTGCGTCGTCGCGCTCCTCATGTGGTACTGCCACGGGAGGGCGAAGAAGGTCGGCTGATCGCCGACGATCAACCTCGCGAATGTGAGAGACCGCCGACGATGCGCGGCGCGCGTCGAACCCGCAACGGGTGACGACGTTTCGGCCGATGTCGCAGGCGATGGCGGCGAGCTCCGATGCGCTACATTCCCATCAAGACGACCGAGAGCGCGATGATGACGCCCACGACCGATTCGCCGCCGAGCAAACCCGACGCCACCACCAGGCCGGACTCGTCGCTTCGCGCCCGCATCTGCTCGAGACTCGGCGCATCCGCCGCCCCCGACGCGATAAGCTGCTCGCGCGCGCGGCGATGCCGCGCCTTGCAGATGGCGTCGTAGATAAGCTTCGCGACCATGCCGAGCGCCGCCGTGAACGACATGTAGAACGGAAGGTAGACGCCAAGCCCCAGCATCATCGCGGGAAGGCCCGCGATTTGCAGGACGAACCCCACCGTAAGGCCGATCGCGAACGCGGGGGCGCTCGGAATGCCCGCTATCATGGTCGCGACCACCGACGCCTGAGCCGCCACGAACTCCTTGCCGGGTCCGAACGCATCTGCGCCGTATGCCCCCACCAGCACGTACATGACCGACACGGCCACCACGGCGCCCAAAACGGCGCCTGCGGCCTGACCCAGCCACTGCGCGCGTGGATCCGTTCCCAGGATGTGACCCGCTTTGAAATCGTTCATGACATCGCCCGCCAAACCGCACGCCACCGAGACGACGCCGGCGACGAAGAACAGCTGGACCTGCGGCACATTCGACACAGCGGCCACCGCCAGAAGAACGATGAGCCCGAAGATCTCCATGGGGTCGATGCCCGTCTGCCCGACGCTTTGGGCGCTCATCGCCGTGGTGACCCACGCAAGGGCGACCACGATGACCGCGGGCACGGGGCCCAGCCCCAAGGCGAAGCACACGATAAGCGCGCAAGCCGCCACGGCGCAGGCCGCAAGCCCCGCCGTCACGCGGAACCGACGGCGCTGCTCGCCATCGCGCTCGACGCGCCTCGCCCGCTTCCGCCCGCCAGCGGAGCGCGACCCCGCCGCACGCGCACGCGAGTAGACGAGCTTGGCCACCACGCCGAACCCGGCGCCCATCATAAGCCCCATGCCGAGACTCGACACGATACCCTGACCTGCGGCTACGTCCCACAGCCCCAAGCTCGACGCACCCACGATGAGACCGAAGTTGGCGAACACCGCGCCGGCTATCCAGGTGACGACCGCGCCGACGCCGACCAGGTACCCCACGGCCAGCAGCATCGGCGAGCAGTAGATGCCGAACGTGACACCCGGGATGGGCAGCGTCGCGATCATCGCGGGGATGACGCCCACCGCATCGCGCAGCGCGCAGAACACGCCCGCCGCCCCCATGGCGCCGAACAGCTTGCCGCCCGTCTTCCGAGGCGCGTCGGCAGGCTCGTCCGCACGCTTCGCCGCAGCCCCCGCATCGACGCCGCCGTTGCCGGCGATGAGGGTCTGCGCCGCCGCCTGCCCGATGGGGAACTCGAGGTCATCCTCCTCGATGAAGTGCCTGCGGAGGGCGGCGGTGCACACCAGGCCCATCACGACGCCCGCGATGGCGACGGCGAACATCTCGCCCCACGAAACCTCCCCCGCGCCGAGCATCCAGATGCCGGGGATGGTGAACGCGAGCCCGCCCGCGACCATGGCGCCGGCGGACATGATGGTGTGCGTGACGTTCGCCTCGTTGAGGGTGGCGGTGCCGCGCTTGCGATCGATCGCTTTAAGAAAGAAAAGAGAGATGATGGCGGCGAAGATTATCGGCCAGGGAAGAGCGCCCATTTTCAGCGCCGTGTAAACCGATGCCGCGGTGATGACGGCGCAGCCGATAAGCCCGACCACAGCGCCGCGCAGGGTCAGCTGACCCTTGGGGATGTTCATATTCGTCTCCTTCGGTATATCCGCTTCCCCTCATCCGGGAAGTCGGGTTACGCTACGACGGGTGTAGTATAGTCGCACCGCGCGCAAAATACCTCACCGGTTTTGCAGTACCGCGGTCGAATTCGCGCGTTCGACCGCGCTCAGGGAGACCCCGCATGAAGAACAACCGCACCTCAGCGCCCGACGCGAACGCGGGCCTGCTCGCCATCGACGTGCGAAACGCCGCAACCCGCTTCGGCCTTTTCGCCGGCGACGAGGAGCGTCCCTTCGCCACCTGGTCGATCAGCACCCCGTCCTCGCTCACCGTAGACGAGGCGAAGCGCGAGCTGCATTCGTTCTTCGCCATGGCGGCGGCGGGCATCGCGACGGCGCCGGGCAGCGGCGCGACCTTCGGCGCGACGGCCGCCGACGCCGCGGGCTCCGCCACCGCCTCTCTCCCCGGAACCGCCATCGTGGCGTCGGTCGTGCCCATGCTGACCGACACGTGGTCGAACGCCGCGCGCTTCTTCACGGGAACTCGCACGCTCGTCGTAGGACCCGGGTTGAAGACGGGCATCCCCATGCGCTACAACGACCCCGCGCACATCGGCGCCGACCGCATCGCCAACATCGCCGCCGTCGTGGCGCGTCGGATCGCCCCCGCCCTCGTCATCGACCTGGGAACGACCACCAACATCGAGGTGGTCGACCAATCGGGCGGTTTTTGCGGCGGCGTCATAGCGCCCGGCATCGACGTGTCCGCCCGCGCCGTGTCCGAGTCGGCAGCCAAGTTGACGCAGATCACCATGAAAGCGCCCAAGAGCATCATCGGGAAAAACACCGACGACGCCGTGCGCTCGGGCATCGTCATGGGAGAGGTTGCCCGCATCGACGGGCTGGTCGCCATGATATGGGATGAACTGGGCACGCAAACGCCGATTATCATGACCGGCCATGGCGCGAGCGGCATAGCCGCGCTTTCGTCACTTGACGTAGAAGTGGAGAGCGACCTGACCCTTTCGGGGCTGCGCACGCTCGCGCTCCAGAACAAACGCTGACGAACCATCGACGAAACCCGAAAGGAGAAACCGTGGCCCACCCCGAGAAGAGCGCCGAGCTCGACCCCGACCTTCCGCACTTCGCGAACACGGAATGCCCCTACTTCCCCTGCCACGAAGGCATCGAGCCGCACCTGTTCAACTGCCTGTTCTGCTTCTGCCCCCTCTATGCGCTCGGCGAGGATTGCGGAGGCTCGCCTGTTTTCAGCGAAAACGGCGTGAAGGACTGCTCGCGGTGCACGCTCCCGCATCGGGGCAACGCCGGCAACCGGCTCGTTAACGATAAGTTCGCAATGCTGTCCGGCCTCGCACGGAAAGCACGCTGAGGACTATGCTAGGACGAACGCTGTGAACCGAGCACAACACCAGGAGCACGCATGTCGCCGATAGATTCGATCCGCTTTTCGAGAAAACACGGGCGCAACGCGCGCGGCGAGGCCGAGCCGCCGGAGGCCGCTGCGCACCTTGCCGCCACCCCGGCGGACGAAGCCGCACAGCCCACCGCGGACACGGCGGATGCAGCCTCGCGGCGCGATGGAGAAGAGAGACGCGCGAGGACGCCGCTCGGCTTCAAGATATACGGAATCCTCTGCATCATCGGCGGTCTTGCGCTCGTGCCTCAGAACATCGCGATGCTCGTGGACACGTGCCTGTACTTCGCCAACGGCGAGCTGAGTCACAACTCGCTCATCACGCAAGTCCTCTACGTGCTCAACGTCGCCCTGGTCGCCGTCATCGTCGTCGCTTTCGTCGTGTTCGGCGTCAGGCTCGTCTTGTTCAAGCGGCGCGGCGCACGGCAAACCGCCGAGTTCATCATCGTCCTTCTGGCGGCGGGTTGCCTGTGCTCGCTCATGCTGGTCGGCGTCTCCTACGACTTGGTGGGCTACCTGGCGACCACCGTCCTGCTTGTGGCGATGCTCACCTACGTCGACCCGTCGCTTTCCGACGAACGTCAGCTTCAACGCAAGCTGCGCGACATGGAGACGCGCGAAGAGCTTGAAGAGGGAACGCTCGGACGCGACGAAACGGGGCGAGGTTACATCGCGCTCGATTTCTTCAACTTGTTCTGGATCTTCGTCATCGCGTGCGTGATGGGCGACGCCATCGAGACGGTCTACCATATGCTCGTCGTCGACCCCGGCGTCTTCCAAATTCGCGCGGGGATGCTGTGGGGGCCTTTCTCGCCGATTTACGGATTCGGCGCGGTGCTGATGACCATCGCGCTCAACCGCTTCCATAAGTCAAACATCGTCGTGATCTTCCTCGTAAGCGCCGTCATCGGCGGAGCGTTCGAGTACTTCGTCAGTTGGTTCCTGCAGTTCGCGTTCGGCGCCTGCGCCTGGGACTACACCGGCACGTTCCTCAGCATCGGCGGACGCACGAACTTCCAGTTCATGTGCATGTGGGGCGCGCTCGGCGTCGTCTGGATCAAGCTCATCCTGCCCGTGATGCTCAACGTGGTCAACCTCATTCCCTGGAAGTGGCGCTACTCCGTGACGTTGGTCTGCGCCGTGCTGATGCTGTTCGACGGGGCCATGACGCTGATCACGCTCGACTGCTGGTACGGAAGGCTCGCGGGAATGCCCGCCGATAACGCCATGGCCGTCTTTTGCGCCGACCACTTCGACAACACGTACATGGCCGATCGGTTCCAAAGCATGTCGATCGACCCGAGCAGCGCAACCCGCGCACGATAGCCGCAGCTGCGCCCGCGCTGCGGCTGCGGCGGGGTCGGCGAGCACGGCGATCGCAGCGGCGCCAGGGCGCGCACCCGCGTCACCGCGCGCCCAACCGCGCCCCGCACCGATCGCAACAGCGTACGCCCGCCATGCACCCACGGCACGCGGCCACGGCGCCGTCGTGGATCGCGCCCGGGCGCGCGCTCGAAAGCAGGCGCACCGATTCCCGTTTTTCAACGACTTGTATCAACGTTTGCCCTAAAGGTTAATTCCGCTGACGGCACCATGTTTCTGACCAGGTGTTTCACAGAACCCTCCTTGCGAACCGCTCGTGAATTCCGCTCCAACGACCGGATAGCGCCCGTCTGCTGATACATTTCGTCAAAAAATCGGAATCGAAGAGCCGAAAAACGAGCACAAGCCTTACGCCAGCATCGGCACTCGCGGCAACGAAGTCCCGCAATGCAGAGAAAACCCCTGCATCTTGAGCAAGATGCAGGGGTTTAAGGTGGAAAAGCTCCGATACGCGGGATCAAACGAACCGCGGCACCGGCTGCGCGCGGGATGTGACGCCGATCAGACGCTCCGAGCACCGACGGCGCAGACGCCGGCGCGACCCGAGCAGCGCAACCCGCGCACGATAGCCACCGCCGACCCCCCTGCAGCTG
>CALADF010000041.1 GCA_937890835.1 uncultured bacterium | reverse complement strand
AGCCGCGGGAGCGAAACCGCCCGGGCTCCCGATGGCGTCAAGCGCCAAAGCGTCACGCCCGCCTCTTTCCATGATGGAGGTGAAATCGAAATCCATGAACCGGTCCTCTCCCCTCGCCCTCCATCCCGAAGCGCAACGCGACCGCTGCAGGAGGAAGCTCGACGTCGACAGCCTGAACGCATTACATGATAGCCGAGACCCACCCACCAAGCAGCAAGCCCCCGGACGAAAAGCCTCGGGTCTCCGGCTCATGAAAGCCATTTCCCCGGCAAACGAGAGAACCCGCAGCGATGCAAAACCGATATCCAGGGCGGAGGCGATACGTCCCTTGCCCCATGCGATATACTGAACGACGCAACGAACCACCGACGCCCGCGACCGCGCGGTCATGCGCGGAAGCGGGCCGATACAGGAGTACCCATGATCAAAGAACTCGTGAACGACGCCGAGCTGCTCTCGACGCCCTGCGTCGAGGCGACCGCCGAGGACGCCGCCATCGCCGCCGACCTGCTCGACACGCTGGCCTCCCTCGACGACGCGGCATGCTTGGCCGCCAACCAGATCGGGCATGCCGTGTGCGTCGTCGCCTACCTCGATGACGACGAGAACGCGCATGTCATGTACAACCCCAAGATGTCGCGCGCGCTGCGCCCCTTCAAGACGATCGAAGGTTGCCTTACCGTCGAGGGCGAGTCGAAGGTGACCCGCTACGACAAGATCACCGTGGCCTACCAAGAGCTCTCAGGCGGCGCGTTGGTCGCGCGTAAACGCGAGTTCGAGGGCTGGACGGCGCAGATCATCCAGCACATGATCGACCACTGCAAGGGCAAGTTGGTCTAGCACGGGCGCTCCTATCCGAAGACACAACGCCGCAGCAAACGCGAAGAGGGCTGCAAGCGAGTTTCAACAACCGCTTGCAGCCCTCTCCTTCAAAGGCCCGGCTCGAAGACGGCAAAGCAAATCGCACCTTCGAGCCGAACACGCCTTCGCCTTACGACGAAGCTCCTACACGATCTTCTTCCCCAGCACGGCGGCGAGTTCGCGCAGCTCTTCGACGAGCACGCGGAACTGATCGGGCGTCAGCTGCTGCGGACCGTCGGAGAGCGCCGCCGGCGGATTGGGGTGAACCTCGATCATCAGCGAGTCGGCCCCCGCCGCCACCGCGGCCTTCGCCAGGGAGGGCACCAGGTCGCGCTGCCCCGCAGGATGCGAGACGTCGATGCAGATGGGGAACAGCGACTGCTTGTGCACCACCGGCACCGCGGCGATGTCGAGCGTGAAGCGCGTCGCCGTCTCGAACGTGCGAATGCCGCGCTCGCACAGCACGATGTTGTCGTTACCTTCGGCGGTCACGTAGTCGCACGCCGCCAGCCACTCGGCAATGGAACCCGCGAAACCGCGCTTGTACAGCACCATCTTGTGCGAATCGGCGGTCACCTGGCCGATTTTGCGCAGAAGGCTGAAATTCTGGAAGTTGCGGGCACCCACCTGCAAGCCGTCGACGTAGGAGTGCACCAGCTCGCAATGAGCGGAGTCCATTACCTCGGTCAAGGTCTTCAGCCCAAGGCGGTCGCTGGTGTTCTTCATGATCTTCAAGGCCTCTTCGCCAAGACCCTGAAAGGAATGCGGGTTGGTGCGCGGCTTGAACGCGCCGCCGCGAACCCAGGTAAGACCCAGATCGGCAATGCACTCGGCCACTTCGTCGAATTGCTCTTGCGACTCTACCGAGCACGGACCTGCGTAAATGGTGATCTCGTCAGTTCGCTGGCCGAGATCGGGGATGGGGGCAATGTTGACAGCACTCATACGGACGGGGTCTCCTTCATGATCTTCAAGATGGTTGCATAGATCTCGCGCAAGTTCTCGTTGTAAAGAGGACCCTCGTTATAGCTATCGACCTTCGCGAAGATCTCCTCTTCGCGCTTCGGATCGTAAAGCCCCAGATGAGCGCCGGGCTTCAAGCCGCGGATGACCAGCGAGTGGCCGGCGCGCTTGTTGAGGAGCGACACAATCTCGCGATCGATGACGTCGATCTGCTCACGATGCTTTTGGATTTCGCGCATATTGACGTTCTCTTCAGACATCGCTTTATTCCTTTCGCTTTCGTAGCCGTAGCGTGAAAGACCATGCGTTTCGGAATCCGTCTGCGCGGCGACGCCGCCCCGCCTCCAGACCGAGCGAAGCGGGCAAATCCGAAAAGCCCGAGCGGCAGGCGAACCTGTACGGCTGCAAGCCAACGACTCGTCGGCGACAGATCACGCGAAACGCGCGGCCTTGCCGCACGCGTGCCGCTCATGATAGCAAAAGCGTCCGTTTCCACGAACGCGCGGCGGTGCATCGGCGGTTAATTTAGCGAGATGGAAACCTAAAGGCAACGATGGCGCGGTATGTCCCCTGGCTCAAAAAAAACGGCCGCAGGCTCAACGCCTACGGCCGCGTCCTCCTGACGAAACGGATCACGAACTTGCCGGCCGCGACTCATTCGCGCCCGATGCCGACGAGGCCCGTGAACTTCCCGCCCGCAACCGCAGCCGGCAAGGTTTCAAAGCGACGTTTACGCCAGCAGCATCTTCGCGCCGAAGTAACCCAGCACCACGACGCCCACGATGATGCGGTACACGCCGAACGCGGTGAAGTCGTTCTTCTTGATATAGCCCATGAGGAACTTGATGGAGATGACCGACACGGCGAACGCGGTGACGATGCCGACGGCCAGAACGACGATCTCGGTGGTGGTCATGGCCAGGCCCATGGCGAGCACGTATTTGACGGACTTCAGAAGACCCCAGCCGAGCATGACGGGGATGGCCAGGAAGAACGTGAACTCCGCCGCCGCCGTACGCGTGCAACCGCACAGCATGCCGCCGATGATGGTGGAGCCGGAACGCGAGGTGCCGGGGATGATGGCGAGCATCTGGAAGCAGCCGATCTTGAGCGCCGTCTTCCAATCGATGTCGTCGACCGTCTGCACCTTGTACAGCGCGGCCTCTGCCTCGGCGACGGCCTCGTCGCTGTCGGGCGCGGCAGCGCGCGCATGACGGCCGCGCGGCCGGTGCGCTTCCAGATAAGCGCGCATGCGCTTTCTGTTGTGACGCTCGAGCAGGATGAAGATCACGCCGTAGACGATCAGCGCCACCGCGACCGTCCATGCGTTGTAGAAGTACTCGTTGAAGAAGTCGTCGAGCAGAAAGCCGATGACGGCGGCGGGAATGCATCCGATGACGACCATTCCCCACAGCCTCCACGTGCTCTTCTTCTCGGGCTGCGTTTTCCTCGGCGAGAAGGGGTTCAGCTTGTGGAAGTAGAGGATGAGCACCGCCATGATGGCGCCGATTTGTATGACCACCAGGAAAAGCTCGAGAAACTTGGGGCTGACCTGGAGTTTCACGAACTCGTCGACGAGGATCATATGCCCGGTCGACGAAATGGGCAGCCACTCGGTGATGCCCTCGACCACGCCGATGAACAGCGCTTTCAAAGCTTCGATGAACATTTCCATATTGAGTCCTTTGCTTTCCTCGATCGATGCGCGCAAGAGCGCGGGAGCGCTGCGAATAGCGCCCGGGTTCATGCCCGATGAAACGCCGTCGGGCCATCATGCGCCGCGCACTGGAAGGCGACGTGCAGCCGCGATATGGTACCATGCCCGCAATGCGCTGCGACAACCTGCAGTAAAAGCACATGCAAACGCACGCTTACGATCTTGTCACCGTCGGCAGAAGGGGCGCGACCTTGGTCATCTACGACATGCACTGCCACCTGACCTTCGCGAGCAACGGACGCGAAGTCGCCCGAGCGGCAGAGCTCGCAGGCATCGGCGCGCTGTCCGCGACCGTGACGCCTGCGGACTACGAGGCCGCGCGCACGGCGATAGCAGATGTTCGCGGTTTACGCGCGGGCGTCGGACTGCATCCGTGGTGTTTGGCCAACGGAACCTGCGCAGAAGGGAATCTCGCGCGCTTCGAGGAGCTCTGTCGCTCCACGCGCTTCATCGGCGAGATCGGGCTCGACCTCGCCGGGGGCAATGCGAAAAGCCGCGGCGCGCAGATCGAGGCGCTCGGACGCATGCTTCGCGCTTGCGATGCGAGCGGCGACCGCAAGCTCATAACGCTTCACGCGGTGCGTGGCACGACCGACCTGCTCGATGCGCTCGAGCAGCGCGACGCGACGCGCAATCACGACTGCGCTCTGCACTGGTTCTCGGGAACCTCCGACGAGCTGACGCGGGCGCGACGCCTCGGCTGCTTCTTCTCCGTCAACGCCCGCATGCTGGAAACGAAACGCGGACGCGCCTACGCGAGGGCCATGCCCGCCGAACGTCTTCTCCTTGAAACCGACGAGCCGCCAACCGAGGGTTTCACGTGGAGCGCCGATGCATGGAAGACGCGGCTCGAGGAAACGCTCGCAATGCTCGCTGCAGCACGAGGAGAAGACGCGAGCGCGCTCGGCGCGGGCATCGCCGCAACGAGCGCGCGTTTGCTCGAGGCGTAGCCGCCCCGCATCACTCGTGCGGCGCGCACCACGTGCTCATCACCGCGTAGGACCGGTACGGCCGCCAGGCTTCGGATGCGCGCTCGATCTGCTTCGGCGTCATGCCGGGAAACGCCAGCTTCACGCCGTAATCCGCCGCAGGCAAAGCGTCTGCATCGTGGAAGGCCCTCATCAGCAGGTAGTTCACCGTCCAAGGGCCGATGCCCGGCAGCGCCAGCAGCGCCTTCGCGTTCGCCTCGGCATCCTCACCCGGCCCCATGCGGATGGAACCGTCGTGAAGCGCGCGGGCGAGCAAGCAGATGGCCTGCGCACGCCGCCCGATGACGCCGAGGCGCCCCAATCGCTCGGGCACGTCGTCTCCGAGAAACGCCGGCGCCGACGGAAACACGCACGAAAGGCCAGGCACCGGAACCTCGCACGGAACGCCGAACTCATCCGCCACGCGACCCGCAAGCGTGTTCGCCGCCTTCACCGAGATCTGCTGCCCCAAAATGGCGCGCACTGACATCTCGAACGGCTCGAAGCTACACGGAAGGCGCACGCCTTCGATGCGGTAGCGCCCGTCGACGCGTGCATGGAAATCCGCAAGTGCGGCGGAGACGGAGGAAGGGTCGCAATCGGTATCGAACAGAAGACGCGTGCGACGCGCGAGGTCGTCGGCGCGAGCGGCGAGCGAGGCGGAAACGCATAGCGCGATCTCGCTCGCAGCATCGTCGTTCTCAACCGTGATCCATCCCGTATCGTCGCCGATGGCGCAGGTGCGCGCGTAGCGTCCCGACTCGTCAACCACCTCGACGCCCTTGATGGCGCGAAAGCGCAGGAAATCAACGAGCAAATCGTAACGATACGGGCGCTCGTACGGAATGCGCACCGCAATTGCCCCGTCAAGTGATCTTTCACCCATTCCCTCCCCCTTCGCTTCCGACCTCTTCCGCGACCCGAGTCCCGAACGACGCTCCTGACGTGGTCGCCACCACGACGACCCAAGTATACGGCGAAGACGAACCGCGCGTCCTACGCATGGCGATTCGCGGAAATTCCGCACGCGGGGCGCAGCGAGCGCCCCCGATTCCACTAGCATAGGGAGGAACAGAAGGGAAAACGGGCCGCCCGCAAAGGAAAAGCAGACGATCCGTTTGCAAAGAAGAGGCAAGCAAAGCCGCTTTCAGGAGGCATCGTATGAAACTGACAACGCCGATAAAGGTACGCTACGGCGAAACCGACATGATGGGGATCGTCTACCACGCGAACTACCTGCTTTACTTCGAGGACGCACGCACCGATTTCCTCGAGCGCATCGGCTTCCCCTACGCGAAAATCGAGGAAGCCGGCTACATGTGCCCCATCCGCAACGTCGAGATCAGCTACGGCGCGCCCTTGCATTACGGCGAGGGCGCCTTCATCGAGACGAGCGTGGTGAAAAACGCCGCCACCAAGACCGTCTACGCGCATCGCGTGTTCCGCGAGGGCATGGACCCCGAGCACGACAAACCCCTGGCGACAGCGCTCATCACCTGCTGCATGGTCGAGCGCGAAACGTTCAAGCCGGTGAGCATCAAACGCGTCGTGCCGGAGCTGTTCGCCCTGTACAACGACATTCTCGAGCCGCAAGAGAACGATTAAATTCACGCCTACGGGACCACGAAATCGACAAGAAAGCATTCAAATCATTTTAGAGAGACCCAACAAACCCGAATCGCGACTCTTCTACAACAGATCGGATAGAAAACGAACGCATAGACCGACGGGAAGCTAACCCACAGATCAAATCCTGTGGGCTAGCTTCCTCTTATGGATCCAAGATAGCGCAAAGGCGCGCACGGCGAACGAAAAAGTGATTGCTAACTAAACGCAAGCACGCAAACTCCACCTTGCAAGATAAAGCTATTTAGGAGGCAATGGGATATTGATATTAATCTTAGCCTCTTGGCCAACTTTCAGCGTGGGGACACACGACTGTTTATCGGCACCAGGGGCATCTCCCATAAAGGCCGCATCGTGACCTTCCATTTCGGCAGGGGCACCAGGCGCAGCCTTCGGGGCTCCAGGAACCGCAGGAGCACCAGGGGCTTTCGGGGCTCCAGGAGCTCCTGGTACACCCGGAATGGCGGGGGCGCCATCAGGATTACCATCAATTTGGGCAGTAGGAGGCCTAAAACACATAACATTTTCCTTTCAACTAAACCACAGAAGGGTCTTTTGAGCCCTTCCATTTCACCAGTAACTGATTTCGTCAGCTATGCAATCGCGATTTCGAAACCAGCGTAGAGACGAGCGTCGCCACCGCAAGAAAGAGAAGCACGATAACGGACACATAAATGAGATCGAGTCCAAACCCGATACCAAACAGAGCCACACACCAAGCTCCAACAACTGGATTGAAGAAGTTGCCGAAACCCTGCACCGCGCCAAGAATCGCAATACCCGTTGCTTGAGATATATCGCCCAGTAGCTCGGTCACTTTCAGGCTATACGCAGGCCATGCGATTCCCACACCAGCTCCTGCCACCATCATGCCAAGACACACCATGGTAATATCCGAGCTCATAACAACGATGAGATATCCCATTCCCAAAATTAGCCACGAAAAAGGAATGACGAACCAGTTCATTTTTCTGAGAAGCAGCCCGAACACAGCAGCGCCAATCGCAGCGCCTACCATCTGAAGAGACAACGCCGTTCCTGTTGCAGCCGGAGACCCTATGCCAGCCCCCTCCACAAAAAGCGACAAATTACTCGTAACCATTGTCGCAAACATATTGCCAACGAAATACACTACGATGTACACCCATGACGAGAACGTAATGCCGCGCACCATCTTGAAAAAGGAGGGTTTGCTCTCGCCGTCCTCGTCTTTGACCATAGGGATACGAGGAAGCAGCAGCACAACCACGATCAGCGAGAATAATCCTACGCAATATCCAAGAAAGCTCAAATGCCAATCTGTTGCGGCAAACAAACCGCCGACGAAAACCATGATCGTACAACCAATCGACCCTACGGCCATATTCCACCCGAACATATTCGACCGCATTTGGCCCGTATACAGCCTAGGAATAATCGTATCGCACGCAGGAAGCGTCAAACCGGCACCGATACCCAAAACAATACGACATACTAATATCGCCCAAAACGAGTCAAGAAATGCAGGCGTGATTCCGCCAATGCAAAACAGCGTTAAACCGAATATGACGATCGTCCTTGGATTGATGCGAACGGACAACCAGCCGTAAAACAGCGACACAATGCAGACAGCAACACTTGGAAGCGTCACGAGAAGTTGTACCGTAGAAACCGGAATGTCCGGAAAAGACGCGCATATTGAGGCAATTGCCGCCGATATGCACGCTGAAGCGGAATCTTGCAATCCAATGGCGAGAACGGGAATCGCCAATAGATATGGATTCATCTTCGTATGATCTCTTACCATCATTCTCTCCTATAGTCTTCTTATCGCGTTTTGACCGTTTCAATCGAACCATTCAGAATGC
>CALADF010000040.1 GCA_937890835.1 uncultured bacterium | reverse complement strand
GGAAGGCCCCGGATCCGACGAGGATCCGGGGCCTTCCTGCGTTTCCGCCCATGTTGGTTCGATGGTTCGTCCGTGCATGTGTCGTGTTGCGTTTAAATGGTCTCACGTATGCTTACGTGCTCGTTTATCATAAGTAAATCTGCGATTTTGAATTTCGACCAAGGACACCTTTGATGAGCAAGCTATGCAAAGAGATGGTGAAACGAGTTTCCATCGTTGTTCTCTGCGCTACTCTCCTCGTGACTTCTTTTCCAATTGTCGCCGTTTCCGGTTCTGACGCTTTTGCTGTTACGACGGAGATTGACGCCGAACCCGATGAGCTTCAACAGCTTATCGAGGATTCCAATTCGGCTTACGAGGCGGCTTGCTCGCGTGTATCGGAGCTCGAGGTTGCGGTTTCCGACAGCGAGGCTCGTATTGCCGAGCTGGAGGCTCAGCTCCCCGAACAGCGCGAGCGAGGCGGGGACGCCCTTAAAGAGCTGTATAAAATTCAACGAGACGGCTCCTCTCTCGTAGATCTAGTCCTCTCTTCGGATAGTTTTCTGAACTTCGTTTCGTGCGTTGATTTTCTTGACAGAATCTACGATCAGCATCTTAGTGAACTCGAGGTGCTTTCGTCGATGGTTGATGAGCTGAATAATACGCGCGCTCAGCTTCAGACTGATCTGTCTGAAGCTGAAGCCGAGCGCGAGCAAGCTGCTCGATCGCTTTCCGAAGCTCAAGAGGCCCGTGAGCAGGCTCAGCGCGAGGCGCAGCTTAAGGCTGAGGAGGAAGCGCGAGCGGCTGAGGAAGAAGCTCGCGTTCAGCAGGAGCAGGCTGCTCAGGGCGAGCAGCCTGAGAGCGATTCCGACAGCGGCGGGGATTCCCAGGTGGTAACGCCGCCTTCCGAAGACGGGGCTGATTGGTCAAGCGACAAGACGACGTTCGTTGAATCCTGGGCGGGCAGGATCGATGCGTATCTTGCAGGGTCGCCGTTGAGCGGTCAAGGCGCCGTGTTTGCGGCTGCAGCTTGGGATTACGGCGTGGACCCACGTTTCTCGCCCGCTATTTCCTGCGTGGAAAGCTCGAAAGGCGCCGTCTGCTTTCTTCCGTACAACGCATGGGGCTGGGGCTCGATCAGCTGGGGAAGTTGGGAAGAGGCTATCGACGCCCATGTGCGCGGTCTTGCTCGGGGCTACGGGTATACGTTGAGCGAGGAAGCCGCCAAGAAATACTGTCCTCCGAATTGGCAGCACTGGTACTCCCGCGTCGGGGAGGAGATGAGCCGCATCTAGGACATGCGCGGCGTTGAGAGGTGACTCGGTGTTCCCAGGCAATGCGGGTGCGTAAGATTCGCGAGCGTGGGGGTGAGAGGGCGCATGAGCCGCTCGTCCGTTGCAGGGATGTAAACAACCTGTTCAAAGCCAAGGTTTGTTATCCCAAGGGCGTATAATAACCTAGAGCGAATAGCAGCATTTTACGGAGAGCGCGTTTGGAGGACTGAGGACAT
Source organism: uncultured bacterium (assembly GCA_937890835.1). Taxonomy (GTDB): domain Bacteria; phylum Actinomycetota; class Coriobacteriia; order Coriobacteriales; family Eggerthellaceae; genus CALADF01. The sequence continues at coordinate 5,711 of CALADF010000040.1, read as the reverse complement.
GCAAGATAAGGAGCAGGCCGAGAAGAAGTTGGTTCAGGATTTCTCGAGTGATGAGAAAAAGCTTGAGAAACTGGTCGCTGTGTTGTCGAACGGCTCTCGTCGTGAGAGGCAGCAAGCCGCGCGTTTCGTCGCTGCAGTGGCGAAGGGGACTCCGGAGGTTCTCGCGCCTCATATCGACGAGCTCGTCGATGCGCTTTCGAATCCCGAGGCTCAAACTCGCTGGGAGCTTCTTGATGCGTTGACCGAGTTGGTCGGCATCGATTCGCGTTCGTGCGAAAAGGCGCTCGTCGATGCGGAAACCGCGCTTTTCGACGAAGACAGCGGCATGCTGCGTTTAGCGGCGATGCGCTTCGTATGCAGAATCGGCGCAACTACCGAGGCACGCTCCGAGAAGACCTGGCCGTTGATTGACGAGGCCATCCAGTGCTATCACGGTGACCTTGAGTTCCAGGACATGCTCGTGGCGGTTACCGAGTATTCGACGGGAAGCTTATCCGATGGGGTGAAAACGGATCTGGCGGCGCGCATGAGCTTTGACGCAGGTAACGCGAAGGGCGCGTTGAAGAAGCGGGCTGCTCAGATCGTCGCGAACGTATCTTAGATTATTGATTTCGGGCATGAGCGTTTTCGCAACGCCATGCCCTTTTTTATTTCGGCTCTTGTCGCAAGCCGGCGTTGCCTCATGCTCCGTCGGCTAATGCGGTCAGGGCTTCGGCGTCGGGCGCGCTAGCGCTTTGAATGAGAAAGGAACAGCATGAAGAACTCTTTCGCGGCACGTCTTGAGGCGAAGGGCGAAGGCTACACGTACTTTCCGGTGAGTGCGGTTTCCGGATACGAGAAGCTCCCATTCGCTTTAACGGTTCTTCTCGAGAACGTGCTGCGTAACGCCGAGTCACCCGAGGTCGCCCGCTCGCTTGCCGATCGCATCGTCTCCGCGGGCTTGGCGGGGGAGACCGGCGAAGAGGTCGAGTTCTCTCCTGCGCGTGTGTTGTTTCAGGATTTCACGGGTGTTCCCGTTTTCGTCGATTTCGCGGTGATGCGCGAGGCGTGCGCCTCCTTGGGAGGGGATCCGAAAAAGATAAACCCTCAAATCCCGTGCGATTTGGTTATCGACCATTCCGTCATCGCCGACGTCGCGGGTTGCGCGGGTTGCCTTGAGGAGAACATGCGCCTCGAGCACGAGCGCAATGCTGAACGCTACAACTTCCTCAAGTGGGCGCAGGAGTCCTTCGAAAACGTGCGCATCGTCCCGCCTGGAATGGGAATTTGCCACCAGCTTAACATCGAGAAGTTCGCGCAAGTGGTCATGAAATCCCCCTCGGGCGCTACAGGCGAGGATGGAAGCCCCGTCGTCTATTTCGACACTCTGGTGGGGACGGACTCCCATACGCCCACGGCAAACGGCATCGGCGTTTTGGGATGGGGCGTCGGCGGTATCGAGGCGGAGGCGGCGGCGCTCGGCCAACCCATCACGACGCTCGTGCCCCGCGTGGTCGGCGTCAAACTGACCGGCAAGCTGTCCGAGGGCGTGACGGCGATGGACGTGTCGCTCACGTTCGCCTCGATGTTGAGGGCGAAGGGGGTCGTGGGGTGCTTCGTCGAGTGCTTCGGCGAGGGCGTCTCGTCCCTTTCGGCGACGCAGCGCGCCTGCGTTTCGAACATGACGCCCGAGTACGGCTGCACCTGCACGTTGTTCCCCGTTGACGAGAACACGCTCGAATATCTGCGCCTCACCGGTCGTTCTGAAGACCAGGTCGCGTTGGTCGAAGCCTACGCGAAGGCTCAGGGCTTGTGGAACGATCCCGAGGCGGATCAGCGTGTGTACTCCGACGTTCTCGAGCTTGATCTATCTACGGTCAAATCTTCGGCGGCGGGTCCCTCGCGACCCCACGATCGCGCCGACATCGCGCGTGTCGGGGACCGTTTCAACGAGGCGTGCTCGCAGCGCGGCGTTGCGGAGAAGACGGTGTCGGTGAACATCGACGGTTCGGAATACGAGCTGAGCCATGGTGCCGTGGCGATCGCGGCGGTGACGAGCTGCACGACGGCGACCGACCCCGCGATGATGATCGCGTGCGGCTTAATGGCTCGCAATGCCGAACGGGCGGGCTTGACGCCGAAGCCTTGGGTGAAGACCATCTTGGCGCCCGGGAGCCACGCGACCGAGCTCTTGCTTGAGCGCGCGGGTCTTCTCGGATCGTTGGGCAACCTTGGTTTCGCAACATGCGGATTCGGCTGCATGAGCTGTATCGGCAACTCCGGCCCGCTGATGGAGGCGATGCATGCCGTCGCCGATGAGATCGAGCTCGCCAGCGTCCTTTCGGGCAATCGTAATTTCGAGGGACGCATATCGCCGGATGTGTCTCAGAACTACCTGATGGCGCCCGCGAACGTCATCGCGTATGCGATAGCGGGCACGGTCGATATCGATATGGACGTCGATCCGCTCGGTTTCAACGCCGAGGGCGCGCCCGTTTACCTGTCCGACATCATGCCTGACGATGACGAGGTGGCTGAGCTCGTCGAACGCTTCGTCACGGCGGATTTGTTCGAGCAGGGCAGCGCGGGCATGTTCGAGGGAGACGCTTCCTGGCGTTCGCTTGCCGCTTGCGCAAGCGACGTGTTCTCCTGGGATGAGGAGTCGACCTACGTGCGCCGTCCTCCCTATTTCGACGGGATGACGCGTGAAGTTGCGGCTCCCCGAAACGTCGAAGGCGCCGCGGTCATCGGCTTCTTCGGGGATTTCATCACCACCGACCATATTTCGCCGGCAGGGTCCATTGCGCTCGATTCGCCGGCGGCGGCGTATTTGCGCGAGCATGGCGTGGCGGATGCCGACTTCAACACCTACGGGAGCCGTCGCGGCAACCACGAAGTGATGATGCGCGGCACGTTCGCCAACGTGAAATTGCGCAACAAGCTCGCGGAGGGACGTTTGGGAGGCTGGACGCTCGATGCGGGAAGCGGTGAGGTAGTTACCATTTTCGACAGGGCGCAGCGCTGCGCCGCGGAAGGGCGCGACTTGATGGTGGTTGCGGGGAAGATGTACGGCAGCGGATCGTCGCGAGATTGGGCGGCTAAGGGTCCGATGCTCCTCGGGGTGAGAGCGGTGCTCGCTGAAAGCTTCGAGCGCATTCACCGCTCGAACCTCATCGGCATGGGTGTTCTGCCTTTGCAGTTCGAGGAGGGCGCCAGTGCTGAATCCCTCGGCCTTGACGGGACGGAGTCGCTCACGGTCGGCTCGATCGATTTCTCCGCTGGATTACCGAATCCGGGCAAGGTCGATGTGATCGCGAAGCATGCGGACGGCTCGGAGGTCGTGTTCAAGGCCATCGTGCGCGTCGATACGCCGACCGAGGGCAGGTACTATGCGAACGGGGGAATCCTGCACTACGTTTTGCGCGGTCTTGCGTAGAAAGCCACGACTTTACGGCGGTTGTCGTAATTCGTCAGATCTGACGATGTGGGGAATAGTGATCTTATGGTAAGGGCGCGCCCGTTCTCGAAAGGGGATGGGCGCGTTGCCGTATACTAACAGGAATGCACTGTTCAAGATAAGGAAGAGAGGATGCCCGTGAAACAGACATCCGGTATAGACGCGCTTCTCGAGGCGCTGAGGCAGTCGGGGGTAAACACCGACGGCGTCGGGAACGCGCAGGGTCAGGCCTCCTCGTCGGCGGGAGCCGGCGCGGGGTCGAACGGAGGCGGCGGTGCGGAGACCCCGCACATCGATTTCTCGTTCGTCGAGAACTTCGAAGGACCCAAGAGTAAAAAGACCATCATCTTGCTCGCCATTCTCGCGATCATCATCGTGCTCGGCGCGTACTGGTGGTTCCATCCGCCGATCAACATCCATTCGGTCGATACGTGGATGTTCATCGCCATCGTCATCCTGCTGCCGCTGTTCTTGTTCTTCCGCACGAAGTCGCACACGTATAAAACCGGCAGCGAGAAAGTGGAGAAGAGCACGGGCAAGGCGAAGACCTTCAAGCGCCTCTCCTACATCCCCGTTGTCGTGGCGCTGATCGGCGTGCTCGGCGGCGTCTTGTCGATGTCGTTCGTTCCCGGCAACGCCGAGAAGTACTCGAGCATCTTGAAGACCGACACGCTTGAGTTCTCGCAGGATATTCAGGAGGTCAACTACTCCGAGGTTCCCGTCATCGACCGCGATTCGGCCATTCTTCTGGGCAACCGCGAGATGGGCACCATCCCCGAGTATGTCAGCCAGTTCGAGATATCCTCGATGTACAGCCAGATCAACTACCAGGGCACGCCGGTGCGTGTGAGCCCTCTGGGTTACGCCGACCTGTTCAAGTGGTTCACTAACCGCGATACGGGCATCCCCGCCTACTCGCTGGTCGACATGACCACGCAGGATGCCGAGATCGTGCGCCTAGGGGATTCCCCGATCTATTACTCGCAGTCTGAGCCTTTGGCGCGCAACATCGATCGTTACGTGCAGCTGAAGTACCCCTTCTACATGTTCGGCGAGAAATCGTTCGAGATCGATGAGGACGGGCATCCTTGGTGGATCTGCCCGGTTAAGGACTTCACCATCGGCCTGTTCGGCGGCGAGACCATCAGCCGCGCCGTCCTGGTCGACGCCACCACCGGCGAATGCCAGGACCTTTCGGTCGACGAAGTTCCCGAGTGGGTTGACCGCGTGTACCCCGCCAATCTGCTGATCCAGCAGTACAACTGGTACGGCTCCTACCATAACGGCTGGCTGAACTCGTTCCTCGGTCAGGAGGGCGTTGTTCGCACCACGCCCGGCACCGATGGCACGCTCGGCTACAACTACATCGCCAAGGACGACGACGTGTGGGTGTACACCGGCGTCACCTCCGCTACCGCCGACAAGTCGATCATCGGCTTCGTTCTGGTGAACCAGCGCACGCAGGAGTCGCACTTCTACAGCGTTTCGGGCGCGACCGAGGATTCCGCGATGCAATCGGCCGAGGGCCAGGTTCAGAACCTGCGCTACACCGCGACCTTCCCGATTCTCATCAACGTCTCCAACCAGCCCACGTACTTCATGGCTCTGAAGGACGAGGCGGGGTTGGTTAAGAAGTTCGCGATGGTCGACATCCAGCGTTACCAAAACGTCGCGGTTGGCGATACGGTGGCGGACTGCCAGAAGCAGTACGAGGCGCTACTCGCCACCAACGGCGTTGCCGCGAGCGAGGGCGAAGTCGCCGATATGCTGACGGCGAGCGGACCCGTTCGCTCCATCGCCCAGGGCGTGATCGAGGGTAACTCGCACTTCTACCTGACGATCGACGGCACCGAGGGCATCTTCGACTTCGCGTTGCCCGGTCTGCTCGACGTCGTCGCCTATCGCGTCGGTGACACCATCTCGTTCACCTACATCGAAGGTACGGGCATCAACACGGTCTACGAGATTCTCGGTGAAGACGGCAAGCCGCTTGCCGAGAGCGCGGGCGAGGCCGCTAAGGCCGAAGCCGAGGCCAACAAGGCGGCGGAGGGCACGGCTGCTGAGGACGTTCCTGCTTCCTCGAGCGCGGCGACCACCGCTTAACGTCGCCGCCGAGCTCGACTCGGTCTCGACGGCGCTCGAGTCGCCCGATGGCGGCGGTGTGAACGGTAGGCCGAGTTTGAGGTTTGAAAGTTTGTGGGAGATTAAAGAAGACCCTCGAAATCGAGGGTCTTCTTGTTGACAGACCGGCATCGATGGATAAAATATAACAGCT
>CALADF010000039.1 GCA_937890835.1 uncultured bacterium | reverse complement strand
ATGAGCGCCGCTTGAGAACTTTATTTGACCGTCCAACTTTTGGGGTCTAGTTCACGCGGGGGCGCTTTTGATTGAAGTCGAAACCAGCCGAACAGGACGCGACGAATGCGCTGAGGCTACTTGCCCGCAGCCACCAGTTCCTCGGCCATCTCGCGCAGCTTGAACTTCTGCACCTTCATGGACGGGGTCATGGGGAAGTCGTCGACGAAGAAGACGCGCTTGGGCACCTTGTAGCGCGCGATACGCGGGATGGACCACTCGCGCACGTCCTCTTCGGTCATGTCCTCGTAACCCGGGCGCGTGCGGATGAACGCACCGACGATCTCGCCGTATTTGGCGTCGGGGATGCCGATCACCTGCGCGTCGAGCACGCCCGGCATGCCGAGCAGGAAGTTCTCGATCTCGAGCGGGTAGACGTTCTCGCCACCGCGGATGATCATGTCCTTAATGCGGCCCGTCACGCGGTAATAGCCGTCCTCGTCGACCATGCCCAAGTCACCGGAGTGCAGATACCCGTCCGCGTCAATGGCCTCAGCAGTCGCCTCGGGCATCTTGTAGTAGCCCTTCATGACGTTGTAGCCTTTGCAGCACAGCTCGCCCGGCTCTCCCGGACCGCAGATATGCCCGTCCGACGGATCGATCACGCGCACGTCCACGGGCGGGTGCTTGCGCCCGACCGTCTCGCATTTGTGCTCGATATCGTCATCGGCGGAGGTCTGCGTGAACACCGGGCTGGTCTCGGTCAGACCATAGCAGATAGTGACCTCGCGCATGTTCATGCGATCCATGACCTCGCGCATGGTCTCGGGCGGGCACGGGCTTCCCGCCATGATGCCGGTGCGCAAGCTCGACAGGTCGAACTTGTCGAAGTCGGGATGGTTGAGCTCGGCGATGAACATGGTCGGGACGCCGTACACGGCGGTCGCACGCTCCTTGTGAATCGCCTGCAGAACGAGCTCCGCGTTGAAGTCCTCCACGATGATCATCGTGGAACGATGCGTCAAGCACGCCATCACACCCAGCACGCAGCCGAAGCAGTGGAAAAACGGCACGGGCAGCGTCACGCGATCAGGCGCGCCGAGGCGCTGGCCCTCGCCGATGTAGAAGCCGTTGTTCAAAATGTTGCGGTGCGTCAGCATGACGCCTTTCGGGAACCCGGTGGTCCCAGAGGTGTACTGCATCATGACGACGTCGTTGTTGTCGAATTGCTCACGCGCCCGCTCGAGGGAATCCTCGGGCTGATGCTGACCGAGCAGCATCAGCTCCGGAACGCTGTAAAACCCGCGATGCTTCTCCGGCCCCATGTAGATGAGGTTCTTGAGGCAGGGGAACTTCTCGCTATCGAGATACCCGCGCTGCTGCTCGAGCGACTCGGGCACCAGATCGCGGATGATCTTGATGTAGTCGACGTCGCGGTACGCGTCGATGACGCACAACGCCTTCATGTCGGACTGCTTGAGCACGTAGTCGAGCTCATGGCTTTTGTAGACGGGATTCACCGTGACCATGACGACGCCGATCTTCGCGGTCGCGTACATGAAGGTGAGCCAGTCGGGAATGTTGCGCGCCCATACGCCCAGATGATCGCCCGGCTTCATGCCGATGGCAAGCAAGCCTTTGGCGAGGTTGTCGGTGCGCTCGTCAAACTCGGCGTAAGTCCAGCGCAGATCGCGGTCGGGATAGACGACGAACTCATGATCGGGATCGATGGCAACCTGATCGCGGAAGTAATCGCCGATGGTCTTCTCGGAGTGCAGCGGATAGTCCTGCGACCCCGGGACGGGTTGGTTTTGGTCGGTCATGAAACAACCTCCTAGATGGGCGTGTACACGACGGCGAGGAACTTGGCCTTCTGACCGTCATGGGCGCGAACCTGATGCGGGACGATGGAATCGTAGTAGATGGACTCGCCGGGATGGAGCACGATGAGGTCGGAGCCGTACTCGATCTCGACGCAACCCTCCATGCCGAACAGCCATTCCTCGCCCTCATGCCCGACCAGCTCGTGCTCGGTTTCCTCGGAGGGGTCGACCGTGATGATGAACGGATCCATATGACGCGAAGGACGTCCCGCAGCCAAGCTGAAGTAAGACAGCTCACCTGCATCGCTCGAGGTCTGCAGCGACTTCATGCGCGCGACCTCTTCCATCTGATCGACGTTGATGTAAGCGGGCCCGAACGCCTCGTCATCATCCATGAGAGTGCCCAAACGTACGCCGAGGGCACGCGTGATCTTGATAAGAGGAGCAAGCGAGGGCGGAAGCTTTCCATCCTCAAGGCCTTCGATCACCGAGAGTTCGCAACCGCAACGATCCGCAAGATCCTGAGCGGAAAGGTGGTGCGCCTCGCGCAGCGTGGTGATCTTCTTGCCGAGCTTGTTCTCTTCAGTCATGCTTACCCTTTCTCTCGACGCGAGCTTGCACGCGCTCGCGTATTGAGCGTCATTATCCTCCAACAAAAGTTTCTGAAACGTTAAAACTCGGCAACAAGCCGCAAGGACAGACCAGATGCGTCGCTTGCGGCTTTGAAGGAAGCTAAACGTCCAAGGCGGCGTGATAGGCCGTGTAGACCGCGTTCGTGATGTTCGCCGGTCGCACCGCATCGCCCACGACGCGCACGAACGGCGCGACGTCGAGCAGATCGTCCGCCGCATCCCGACGCGCACGCTGGCCGATGGCGCACACCACGGTGTCGCAGGGGATCAATCGCTCGCCGGCATCGGTTTCGATCACGACGGCGTCGGGCAGAACCTCCTTCGCGCGACCGCCGCACACCACGTCGATCGGGCGCGCCGCTATCTCGTCGAGGAGGATGGGGCGATGGCGGATGTTCGCGTCGAGGGCAAGTCCGTCGCGCATCTCGACGAGGTGAACGCAGCGACCCTCGTCGGCCTGGAGGATCGCGCACTCGCAACCCGTGAGGCCGCCGCCGATGACGACGACCTCCTCGCCGGCTTCGGCGTGATCGAGGTAGAGATCGTCGACGGAGAGCACCCGGGCGGCATTCGCCACGGGAACAGGCAGGCTCAAAGCCTCCGACCCCACCGCGACGATGCAGGCGTCGGCGGCGAAACCCTCCGCGAACGCCGCATCGACACGCGTGTTCAGACGAATGTCAACGCCCACCTCCTCGCACAGGCGCGCGTACGTGACGCCAAGTTGGTACATGTCCTGCTTGAACGGCAGCGCGGCCTCGGTGCGCAAAATGCCTCCGAGCTTCCCCTGCTCTTCGCAAAGGACGACCTCATGCCCGCGCAGGGCGGCGGTATGCGCCGCGACCATGCCCGCAATGCCGCCGCCGACGACGAGCACGCGTTATCTTCGAGCCGCAGGCACGACATCGAGGCCCTCGAGCTCGCGCCCGATGCGCGGGTTAAGCGCGCAACGCCGCGTCTGGGTTACGGGACGCTCCGCCATGCAGACGAAGCAGCGCATGCAGCGGACCACCTCGTCTCCCCTGTTCGCCATCACCTTGTTCGGGAGCTCGGGATCCGCGAGAAGAGCACGCCCCATGACCACCAGATCGGCCTGCCCGTCGGCGATGATGCGCTCCATCTGCGCAGGATCGGAAAGTCCGCCGATGGTGGCGACGGGCTTGCTCACGTGCTTTTTGATCTCCGCCGCAAGGTAGACGTTGCACCCGTGATCTTTGAACATGGAAGGATGCGTGACGGAGAAGCCGAACTGGTACGACCCGGCCGAAACGTGGATGATGTCGACGAGATCCTCGAGCGCCCGGGCGATGCGGCACCCCTCTTCAAGATCGTAGCCGCCCTCGAACAGCTCCGCACCGCTCATGCGAAGCTCTATGGGAAACCGCGGTCCCACCTCGTTGCGCACGGCGGTCAAAACCTCGCGGGCGAAGCGCACACGCCCTTCGAGATCCCCTCCGTACTCGTCGTCGCGATGGTTGAAATACGGGGAGAGAAACTGGTTGACGAGCCATCCGTGCCCGGCATGCACCATGACCATGTCGAAACCCGCGCGCTTCGCAAGCGATGCCGCTTGCGCGTACGCAGCCACGATCGAGGCGATCTGCTCCCTGGAGAGAGCGCGGACCGCGATGCCGTCGGGACGCACCCCGTCGGAAGGACCGTACTGGCACAACGCGCCTTTTCCCTTTTTGTCGACCATGTACGTGCCCGCGTACTGACCCGAATGCGACAGCTCGATCGAGGCGAGCGAGCCGTGCCGCTTGATGGCGTCGGCGACGTAGGCGAAGGCGCCGAGCTGCCCCGGCACCGTTAGAGACAGGTGGAGCATCTGGGAGCCGTCGGTCTCGGGATGGACGACCAGCTCGCTCACGGTGACGATAGCGGCGCCCCCCTTCGCACGCGCCTCGTAGAACCCGAGCGTACGCGGTCCGGGCGTGCCCTCCGCCGTGACGTCGGTCGCGCCGAGCGGCGCCGAGCACATGCGGTTGCGCAGCCTGACCCCTCCCGCTATCTCAAGCGGTTCGCATAGATGCGGATAATCACGTTTCATATCTACCCCCTGAACTTCCGTGTCAGCACACGGCGCGATTACGGCGATGTTCCGGATTCGCCTGGCCGTCGTGCACCGGGCAGACGAGGCCACGGCGCAAGGCGAGAAGAGCCCCGCATGCTCCGTGCGGCACGGGACAAGCCATGCGCACGGCAAATCCATGGTAAACCCCCGAAGGCGGTGCGCAAGATGAAGTTGGGAAGATGGACGAAGAATTAACGACGATGCGACAGAAGACGGTTGAGCGCGTTAAGGTAGGCCTTCGTCGCCGAGACGACGATATCCCCGTCGGTACCGCGGCCGGTGAACACCTCGCCCGTGCCCGCCTTCACGCGAACCGTCACCTCGCCGAGCGCGTCGATGCCGCGCGTGAGCGAGGTCACCGCGAACTCGGTCAGGTCGTTTTCCACTTTAACGATCTGGTTCACGGCTTTGTAGGCTGCATCGATCGGCCCCGTACCGAAATCGCACACGGTGACATCAACCCCGTCCGGGTTGCGCAGCGTCAAGGTCGCGGTGGGCTTCAAGGGAAATCCGCAGCTGATCTGAATGCTTTGCAAGGTGTAGAGCGCAGACACCTCGCGGTCTCTCTCGTTGATCAGCGACTCGAGATCCTCGTCGTAGACCTCTTTCTTTTTATCAGCCATGTTGAGGAACGACTCGTAGATCTCGTCGAGCTCCGCGGGCTCGAACTCGTAGCCCAGCTCGACCAACCGATGCTTGAGCGCCGCGTGCCCGCTGCGCGCGGTCAACACGATGCAGCTGGCGTTCGCACCCACCTCCGCGGGGTCGATGATCTCATAGGTCTCGCGCCTCTTCAGCACGCCGTCTTGATGGATGCCCGAGGAATGCGAGAAGGCGTTCGCGCCCACGATGGCCTTGTTCGCCTGCACGCCCATTCCCGTGATGGAAGACACGAGCCTGCTCGCGCGCATGAGCTCGCGCGCGTTGACGTCCGTATGCGCATCGAGCTCGTCGGCGTGCATGCGAACGCCCATCACGATCTCCTCGAGGGCGGTGTTGCCCGCGCGCTCGCCGAGTCCGTTGATGGTGCACTCGACCTGGCTCGCGCCGCAGCGCACCCCCTCGAGCGCAAGCGCCGTGGCCATGCCCAGGTCGTTATGACAGTGGACCGACACGACGACGTCCTCGATTCCCGCGACGTGCTCCATGAGGTAGCGGATGCGACGACCGAACTCGTCGGGAAGAGAGTAGCCCGTGGTGTCGGGGATGTTGACGACCGTCGCCCCCGCTTTGATGACCGCCTCGATGACGCGGGCGAGAAACCCGTAGTCCGAACGCCCCGCGTCCTCGGCGTAAAACTGGACGTCCTCGACGAAGCGCTTGGCGTAGGCGACCGAGTGAACCGCACGTTCGACGCACTCCTGCTCGGTGATGCGAAGTTTGTCGCGCAGATGCGTCGGGCTCACGCCGAGCCCGGTGTGAATACGCGGTCGCTTCGCCGTCTTGAGCGCATCCACCGCCGCATCGATGTCACCGTCAACCGCGCGCGTCAAAGCGCAAACCACCGCCGCGTCACCGGCAAGTTCGCCGATGCGGCGGACGCTTTGGAAGTCCCCGGGGCTTGACACGGGGAACCCCGCCTCGATGACATCGACGTTCATACGGAGAAGCTCGCGGGCGACGACCAGCTTCTCCTCCGTGTTCATCGACGCGCCGGGGGACTGCTCCCCGTCACGTAACGTGGTGTCAAATACGTGAATCTTACGAGTCATCGCTGCCGTTCCTTACAACGTGGGTCAACCGAGCGAAACCGCGTCTTCGCTTCGCCGTAGGCGATGATAGCACGCGCGGGAAAGAAGGGGGCCCTTCGAAAAGTTGCGAGGACTCGCTGAAAGAGAGAGCGCCCCGTCTCTGAACTAGACCCAAAAAGTTGGACGGTCAAATAAAGTTCTCAAGCGGCGCTCATGGAATGACCTCGGT
>CALADF010000038.1 GCA_937890835.1 uncultured bacterium | reverse complement strand
CGGGGGCGAGACCGGGGGCGGCGATGCCGGAAGCGGGGGCGAGACCGGGGGCGGCAGCCCCTCCGGGGGCGGTGACCGTGCGATGCGCGAGGCCCGAGCTGCATGACGGGGTCTCTTGCCGTGCGGGTCGTTTGATCTTGCGGTGTAGTTGTCGCGATACGATGACGATGGTTCAGCCCCTGTTCAGCTGCCGGTATGATATTGCGCTCGAAGGACTTGGCGGTCTTGACGAGCGCCATGGTTCCAACGCGTTTAAGGTCAAGTGCTTTCGAGGCACGTTAGGAGTGTTATGAAACGAAGCAAGATCGCGCGCATCGTCTTGGCATTGTGCGCCGGCGTCATGATGATCGCGTTCTTCGGCGGGTGCGCCCAGCAGACGAGCGCGGCATCTGAGGAGCAGGCCGCCAACCGTCAGTACATGTCGTCGGTCAACACCTCGATCGACGAGCTTTCCGATAGGCTCGGCGGGTTCGAAGACGCAGTCTCGCGCGGTGACACCGTTGCCATGCGCACCCAGGCGGATAACGCCTTCAAGGTTCTCGATTCGCTCGCCTCTCTCGAGGCGCCCGAGGCTCTGAAAGACGTTCAGACCGGTTACGTCGATGGCTGCAACGCGCTGAAGGACGCACTTAACAGCTACATCGCCCTGTACACCGAGATCGATTCCGCGACGGAAGAGCACCCGTTTGACTACTCGACGTACAACGATCGCTTGAAGGAAATTCAGGATAAGTACAACGACGGTCTCTCGAGACTTGAGGCCGCTGATCAGAAGGCCGCAGAACTGTAAATGACCAAGAATATTGAGCTTTTGGCCCCTGCAGGGAACGCTGCAGCGCTTCGCGCTGCGGTGAGCGCGGGGGCCGATGCCGTGTATTTGGGCCTTGAGTCGTTCAACGCCCGTCGCGGCGCCGACAACTTCACCGTGCGCACGTTCGAGGAGGCGTGCGCTTACGCACATCTGAGGGGCGTGCGGGTGTACGTGACCATGAACACGGCGGTTCTCCCCGCCGAAGTCGACGAGGCGCTCGAATGCGCCCGCCAGGCGTACCGCGCCGGCGCGGATGCTTTCATCGTTCAGGATATCGGGCTTGCTTCCGAGATCTCCCGTACGCTGCCCGAGGCTCGCTTGCACATTTCCACCCAGATGAACACGCACAACGAGGCGGGTCTGCGTGCGGCGGCGCGCTTAGGTGCGAGCCGCGTGACGCTCGCCCGCGAGCTTTCGCTCGAGGAGATCGCGCATCTTTCCGAGGTGGCCGCTTCGTTGGGCATGGAGGTCGAGGCGTTCGCCCACGGCGCGTTGTGCGTTTGCTACTCGGGGCAATGCTTCATGTCGTCCCTCATCGGCGGCCGATCGGCGAACAGAGGCATGTGCGCCCAGGCGTGCCGCTTGCCCTACGAGTTGCGCAATGCATCGCTTCGCAGCAAAAGCCTCCCCTCTCCGGGGGAGCATCTTCTCTCGCCGCGCGATCTCTGCTCCATCGATCTTCTCTCCGAGCTCGTGGACGGCGGCGTTTCCTCTCTGAAGATCGAGGGGCGCATGAAGTCGCCCGACTACGTCTATTCCGTGGTCTCGGTGTACCGCGCGGTGCTCGATCGCGTTCTTGCGGCTTGCGATGCCGACGGCGTTGAGGCAGAGCGTGTTTCGGCGACCGATGAGGAGAGGGAGAAGCTCGCCTCGGCGTTCTCGCGCGGCTTCACCACCGCTTATCTTGAGGGTGAGCGCGGTAACGACATCATGAGCTATCAGCGCCCGAACAACCGGGGCCAGTTCGTCGGCCGCGTCGCGGAGGTGAAGCGCGGCGAGGCGAAGATCGCAACCGAGACGGAGATCGTCGTCGGGGATGTCATCGAGTTTTGGACGAAACGCGGCCATACGGCGCTGACCGTGACCGCCGTTGCCGCCGCGAAAGGCGGGGCGGCGGTGAGCGTTCCCCTCGACGAGAAAACGCGGGGCGTTCGCGCGGGCGACCGCGTGTTTCGCGTGCGCAGCGTGGCCGCCGCGTTCTCCGAAGGCGAGCTTGAGCCGCGCGTTCCCCTGGTGGGAAAGGCGACCCTGCGTATTGGTTCGCCGTTGCGTATCGAGTTCGCTCTTGCGGGCGCGGGCGCGTGCTCTGATGCTGCGGACGCTCGCATAGCGGCGCGTTTGGAGAGGCTGTTCGACGGACGTGCGCCGCACGGCATCGCCGAGGGCGATGCGATCGAGGCTGCGCGCACGCGACCCGTCGCAGCCGATGACGTTTACGCTCATGTCGATCGATTGGGTTCGACTCCGTTTACCCTCGTTGGCTTCGACGTCGACCTTGACGAGGGCGTTGGCATCGGTTTCTCGCAGATCCACCGTTGCCGGGCAGAGGCGCTTGACGCGCTCGAGCAGAGGATGCTCGCGGGGATGAGCGAGCGTTCGCTGCCTCGTATCGCGGACGATCGCGTCGTCTACGAGAGGCCTCGCGCATCGTGCGTCGTCGCGGCTTGGGCATCCAATCCCGTGTGCGCACGTGCGGCGAAACGCGCAGGCGCCGAGGTCGTCTACGTCCCCGCTCTCAACTTTCGGCGGGGCGAGGCCGTCATCGCGGGACAGCTTATGGGTCGTGCCGATCAATCGGGCTTTCCGAAGCACTGCACGCCGGCTTTGCCCGTCGTCGACCACGAGGCGATCGGTCGTTCGCGCGAGCATGCGGTCGATGTCGACGTCTGGCGTTACGTATCCGCCGGCAGCCCGGTTCTCGTCGAGAATCTGGCGGGGCTTCAGCGGGCCGCGGAGGAGGACGCCTTGCCCGAGGTCGGGCCGCATGTGCCTGTGACGAACAAGCTCTCGCTCGCCGCGGTGCGCGAGCTCGGAGCGCGGCGCGTATGGCTGTCGCCCGAGTTGACGCTGTCCCAGATTCGCGAACTCGGCCAGGATTCCCCGGTGGTTTTGGGCTTGACGGCCATCGGAGCTCAGGAGCTGATGACCACCGAGCACTGCCTGCTCATGAGCCAGGGCCCCTGCGATCAGCAGTGTTCGACCTGCCCACGCAGGAAAAGTCCCCATTACCTCAAGGATCGCAAGGGTTTCGAGTTCCCCGTGGTTACCGATTTGCTCGGGCGCAGTCATCTTTACAACAGCGTGCAGCTTGATATCGTTCCCGCTATACCCGATCTTATTGCGGCGGGCGTCACTTCGTTCATGGTCGACACTACGTTGATGAACGGCGAGGAGGCGGCTTCGGCGGTCGAGCGCGTCGTTCGTGCCGTGAAGGTGGCGCAGCTCGACGGCAATACGCTGGCGAAGATGCCCGACACGACGAGCGGGCATTTGTACCGCGGCGTATCGTAGTCTCTGCAGGATCTAAAGCGCGAAAGGCGATGTGCTAGAATCGCTCTCGTACTCGCGAAGAAGGAAGAGGAAATGCTTTCACCGGAAGAACAACTTCATATCATTTCGTCGGGAGCTGCTCAGATCGTTCCCGAATCCGCTTTGCTCGAGAAGCTCAAGCGCGGCAAGCCGCTCAATGTCAAGCTCGGCGTCGACCCCACGGCGCCGGATATTCATCTTGGCCATGCGGTCCCGCTGCGCAAGCTGCGCCAGTTCCAGGATCTCGGCCATGAGGTGACGCTCATCATCGGCGACGGCACGGCGCTTATCGGCGATCCCTCGGGCCGTAACTCCACGCGTCCGCAGCTCACGCGCGAGCAGATCCAGGTCAACGCTCAGACGTACGTCGATCAAGCGTTCAAGATCCTCGATCCCGAGAAGACCACGCTGCGCTATAACTCGGAATGGATTCTCGCGCTCGGCATGGAGGAGCTGCTCAAGCTCACCGCGCACTTCACGGTTGCGCGCATCCTCGAGCGCGACGACTTCCATAACCGCTACACATCGAATCAGTCCATCAGCCTTCATGAGTTCCTCTACCCGGTTATGCAGGCTTACGATTCCGTTGTCATCAAGGCGGATGTCGAACTCGGCGGTACGGACCAGCTGTTCAATCTCCTCGCGGGTCGCGAGCTTATGGAGAAGATGGGAATGGAGCCTCAGGTTTGCCTGACGTTGCCGCTTCTCGAGGGCACCGATGGCGTGAAGAAGATGTCGAAGAGCTACGGTAACTACGTCGGGCTCACCGACGAGTCCTCCGACATGTTCGGCAAGATCATGTCCATTCCCGATGAGCTCATGGTCAAGTACTACCGCCTCGCCTCCACTGCATCGGTTGACGAGATCGATCGCATCGAGGCGGGTCTTGCGGCTGACGAGCTTCATCCCAACAAGGTGAAGCGCGCGCTTGCTCGCAACATCGTGGCCGCGTATTACGACGAGGCCGTAGCGCAAGCGGCTGAGGAGCAGTTTGACCTCGTTTTCAAGAACCATGATGTTCCTGATGACATCCCCGAGTTCGCGGCGGATCTTACTCCCAACGACGAGGGCAAGGTGTATTTGGCGAAGCTTCTCCATGATGCCGGCATGGCGCAAAGCGCCGGCGAGGCGCGTCGTCTCATCGACGGCGGCGGCGTGAAGGTGAACGGCGAGCAGGTCGCCGCCAGGGAGTACAATCTCGATCCCGCGCTTCTCGCGGGAGCGACGATCCAGGTGGGAAAGCGCAAGTTCGTGAAGCTCGTTTAGTTCAAGTTTAAATAAGCGTTTTCGACGAGAGAAGGTGGGGCGGCTCCGTGCGAGCGTGCCCCACCTTCTCGTTGCTTCGGCGCTGATCGAGCTCCGAAGCTGCATGTGGCGCGCTGCGCTTGAGGCTTGGCGTGGTCTGCGGGTCGTCGTCGTGCGCGACCGAATTGCTTGCGGCGCGCCGTCGTGTGCGGTTTGACGACGCGCGGGGTCAGGGGCTGCGTGCGGCTCGCCGTCGCTTGCGGCGCTCCGGTTCGTGCGGGTCGCCGCAGTTCAAGGCCCGGAGTCGTGCGAAACTTGCCGTTGCTCAAGACTTGCCGTTGCCCCAATGAGTCAATTCGATTTTTTTTCGAAAAATTTGAAAGGAAACGTTTCCGTGGATCGTGTTGTATATGAAGGCGGAAATCGATAAAAGGAGATCTCAGATGAAGAGCAAGAGAATCGCGCTTTTGGCATTGAGCACCGCGCTGGTCGCGACGCTCGCCGTGCCTGCCGTGGCCGTTGCGGCGCAGTCGGGAGCTGCGTCGAGCGAACGGCATTGCATGTTCCAGGGGGAGCGCGTTGCCTGCGTCTTGGCGGGGGAGACCGGCAAGGCCGCGCAGCGCATCCGTGCTTGCGTGGGACAGCTTGTCGGCGGCGTGAACTTCGTCGACGCTGACGGCGACGGCGTGTGCGACAACCGCGGCGATGGCGCGTGCGGCAATCGCGAGGCCTCGCATCATGCCGGTCGCGGCGGGCAGCAGCGCCATGGGTGCATGTAGTCGACCTACCCGTTAAAATCGGGGTCATGCGAGAGACGGCGGACATAGAGAAAGCCCTTCACGTTCACGGTGACGCCGTGTGGAGGGCTTGCCGTCTTTACTTCCCCTCAGAGCATGACGCGCAGGATGCTTATCAAGAGACTTTCGTTCGCTATTCATCGACGAACACGGTGTTTGCCGATGATGAGCATCAAAAAGCGTGGCTTATTCGCGTGGCGACGAACGTGTGCCGCGACATGCTGCGATCGATGCGCCGAGCGACGCCTGACTCTCGTACGATCGAGGAGGCGTCGCTTGTCTCGCCGGAGGATCCCGAGACCTCCCCCGCGAGCGTCAGGAGCGAGGTCGTCGATGCGCTTCGCTCGCTTCCCGATCCTCCGCGCACCCCGCTGTATCTGTCGATTTGCGAAGAATACCCTGCGACGGAGATAGCGAAGATGATGAACGCATCGGTGAACACGGTGTACACCTGGATAGCCCGAGGCCGAAAGCAATTGAAGAGGGCGCTATCATGAGAGATGTAGATAAAGAGCTCAAAGACGCTTTCCTGTCCATGACCGTCCCCGAAGGCTTGAATCAAGACACCTTGCGGCTAATAGAGCAGCGGCGCTCGCTTGAAAACGAAGCGGTAAGGTCGCAGGAGGATGTCGGGGCGTGCTTTCCCGCAGGCAAAGGAGGCACGGAGAACTCTTCGTTTTCCGACGCGAGTTCGCGGATTCGATCCGAAAGGTCCTCGGTGTCCGCTTCCGTTCCTCGCACGCGAGTCGTTTCGCGTCGTCGAAACCGGTTTGCACGCGTGGCGGCGATCGCGGCGTGTTTGGCGGTGGCCGCTATCGGCATGCTCGGTTACGGCATGGTGAAAACACCGGTTGCCTATATGGATATCGACGTGAACCCCTCCATCGGGCTTGAGATCAACCGCTTCAACAACGTGGTGGGGGCGCATGCGTATAACGAAGATGGGGAAACCGTTCTCGACGAGGTTGATCTTGTCGGCATGCCGTGCGAACGAGCGCTCGAGATTTTGACTGGAAGCGATTCCCTCGATCGATATGTCAATGCCGATTCGTATATGGAGATCAGCGTTTCCGGGGATAACGCGGATCAAGTGAACGCGCTGCTTGCTTGGGGCGAGTCGTCTATCGAGAAGGCTTCGTACGAGGGGTCTTGCCGCAGGGTCGATGCCGAGGACCGGCAGGAGGCTCACGCCCATCACATGGGAATGGGCAAATATCAAGCCGCGAAAGCCTTGTCCGAGGTCGATCCGACGGTGGAGGTCGAAGATTGCATGGGAATGAGCATGCGGGAGCTGCGGGACCGCCTTGACGAAGCGGGTGTTGCGACGCATGACGAGTGCCCCGAGGAGGATTGCAGCGATTCTGCATGCGCAGGGTCGAACGCGGATCGCGAGCAGACGCGGGATCGTCGCGGCGATGGCGAAGGGCACCACGGGCAGGGCAGATGATGCTCGCGTCCTGCGAGCGCGTTTCCGCCTCGTTGCCGAGCGCAACTACGGCTTGCCAAGCCTGGACCCGCGTCCGTTCTCGGCGCCCCGCCCCCCCCGCAGCCCGTCGGCTCCCAGCGCCCCCGCCCCCGCGCCTCGCAGCCCCCCGTTTGTCGGGATTCCGTGGAGACCGCCCCCTCCCGCCCCCGGCCGGGGC
>CALADF010000037.1 GCA_937890835.1 uncultured bacterium | reverse complement strand
TCCGAAAGCCATATCGCTTGAAGGCGATAAGGCCGTATTCGGAGCACGTGGGGACGAAACGGCAACAAGCCGGAAACAGCGGAGAGCTAAACGCCGGTCGCAAACCGGTCCGGCGTTCAGCCTCTCATAACACCTCCCGGCAGTTCTCTTCTATAAATGAAGAAACCGCCCGGGGGCGGTTTCGGCGAGCGCGTTGCTCTAGGTTCTGTCGTTCAGGTAATCGTCGATCTCGACTCTGTGGCGCGCGACCATCACCTCGTAAGGCGGCGCGCACTCGGGGCAGAGAACCTTGTCGGCTGCAGCTCTCGCCCATCCCGCATGCTTGTCCGCGACGTCCAACATGCAGTCGCTTTCGGCGACATCGACGGCGAAGCCGCACCTGTCGCAGACGAGAAACGTCTTCTCCTCGAATCCCATCGAAGCCTCGATCTAAGGCATCGGCTCAAAACGAACCGATATGTTTTCCGGTGTCCCAGACCATACGGCGGTAACCATTCGATCGCTCTGATCCTCGGTCAACGCTGACCAGTTGCTTTTGCGCCATTTTGATTCGAAGTCTTCGGCATCATCCTCGGGAATAAGCCATCCCGACAAGTCCTGACAGTCGATCTCATCGGTAATGAGATCGTGATCCTCTCCGCAAAATAGGAAGAAGACTGATCCACGCTCGGCGGCGGCGCTCTGCACGATGGAGAAGTATTTCAAAAACCTCTCATCGACGGTAGGATCGTTCTCCCTAAGCCCCATAGGCATTGATAGCGCTTCTATACCGTTTATTATCCCCACCGCCTTTCATGATCGTCACGAACTCGTTGTACACATCGATTATCACGAGATCGTTCCCTTTCAAGCAAAATGCACAAGGCCCGACGCGACCGCGCCATTCGCCAATATCTACTGAGTCCGCATCATCTATGATCTCCTTTAGCTGAACGCCGGTCGCAAACCGGTCCGGCGTTCAGCACAGCATTGCCGACATACAAGGGAGATATGCTTCCGTATGGAAGGGATTACTTGAAGGCGCTGTCTAATCCCAAGACAGTCGATGTCGGAAAATCGAAAATCAAGCTTGAAAGTCAGATGAGGGGATATGGCGATGGCTCCCGCGCGATAGTGCATGTCTCAGCAGGAGGAAAGGGGCATGTGTTCATCGCGGAGAACGTTCGTGGTAAAATCAGCTACGTAGACCCGCAGGTTAATAAACGATATAGCAATATCAATTTGAGCCAGGTATCTAATGCTCAAATAACGCGTTTGGACAACCAAGATTTCACCGAATACGCTAGGAACGCGTTCACGAGGAAGAGGGTTTAATATATGGCAATATCTTTCCGCGAAGCACTGAAAATCGCTCAGAAGGAATACCCGTATCGGATAAACCATTACGAAGAGTATGAGAAATACTTCGTGTTTGATTTAGACGATGGAACGGAATATGTCGGTGGAGATCGCAGCCCGATCGTGATTCGCAAGTCCGATTCTGCCGCGTTGAATTACGCTCCGATTTTCTTCAACTTTGATGCCGACGCTGAAGATGTCGGCGAAGCCATTTCAGAAGGAACCATCTAGGCAACCGACAAGTCGAAGAACCTAGAAACAACTAAGGCTGAACGCCGGTCGCAAACCGGTCCGGCGTTCAGCCTATGCGTTCTACGTGGGAATACGGTTAATTCCTCCTTGGTTCGACCGTCGAACGAGCAGGAATGCGCAGTCGAGTCGACCCGCTACTCCCCCTACGCGCTCGTAGGCGGTCGAGCGTCCGCCGCCGACCATGCGCAGGTACCCGCTTTTCACCAACCCCCCGAGCGCGGCCTCGATGGTCGACACGCTGATATCCGAGCACGCAGCCATCACATCGCGCTTCGCGTGGCGACCGGGATTCGCGTCGAAAAACAGTCGGACGCGCTCCGTCTTGCTCGGCTGCCCACCCTCAAGCAGCGGCGTGGCGGCGAACAGCGCGTCATACGCCTCCCCGACCGCTTCCATGAAGTACACGACGAAAGGCTCATAGGAGTTCGCGTTGCGCTCCCACCCCTGCGCGCAGGCGTTCAGAATCTCGTAATAACGGGCGGGATCGCGCGCAAACACGGCATCGACGCTCGTGAAACGGCACGCGTCGTAGCCGCACCGCACCATGAGCTGACGCGCAAGCAGACGAGCGATGCGCCCCGTCCCCTCGTCGAAAGGACGGATGCACGTGAAGTCTACGAGGAACATCGCTATCAGCACCAGCGCACGACGAGGATTCGTCCGAAGCGCGTCCTCCAAACTGTCGAGCGCAGCCCCCAGGTACAGCGGGGTCTCGTAGGCAGCCACCGGGCTCACCTGGAACTCCTGCTCTACCCCGTCGATGACGACGCGCATGCGGTCGCGCTTACGGTAGCGGCTCTTCCCGCTTGATGCACGGGCGAAGAACACGTCGGCGTGCGCGTCGAGGACGTCGTGCGGCTCGATCGAGGCGCTTTTGCCTTCAGCGCGAAGCGCCTCGGCGCGCAAAGCCAGATCGGGACCGATATGGCGCATCGCCTCGGGTGCAACCCGCGACGCGCTCGTCTCGGGATCCGCGGACAGCTCGGAGGCGTCGATTCGACGCAGAGCCCGCGCGCAACCCGCGACCTGGCTCTCCAGATCGCTTGAGAACACGCCCCCCGCCGCAAGCTCCTCGATGCGCGAGCGCGCGATGTTCTGCCCTTCAAGCTTCACCGCCGCTTCGAGCGTATCGACGAAGGCGCGCGATTCCAGCGAGCGCAGCAAGTCGGGGTAGATTCGCTTGACCACCTGGGCGCGTCCCTTGCACTCTGCAAGCTCGCCGGCAAGCACTTCGCATTGGGCAGAATAACAATCGCCCGAAGCGTTGACGTAATCGAACTTCCTCATGAAATCACCTGCCCTCGCGGTTATAGCGAGCCTGTTTGGACAACGAACAGCCCTCCAACCTCGCTTTTTGCACAAGTATATGGGTCGATTGGGCAGATTAGGGTCAAATTCCGAAAACGGTCGGCAGATCGCCAGCCAACAGGCGATCCGACGATGCTTAAATGGGCATCAGGGAGCAACGCACCGCGCCCTTTTGCCGCGCACCGCGATTGAGGAGGAATGCCATGGCAAAGCAACTTGTCGTCGACCCGAAGCGCTGCGTTTCGTGTCGCACCTGCGAGCTCGTCTGCTCGTTTCAGCACCACGGCGAGTTCAACCCCCGCCTATCGAACGTCAGCGTCTTCGCCTACGAGCATGCGGCGGTCACCGTGCCCGTCATGTGTCTGCAGTGCGAAGAAGCGTGCTGTAAGGAGGTCTGCCCGACGGGCGCCCTCAGCCGCAATGAAGAAGGCGTCATCGTCCACGACGAAAGCAAGTGCATCGTATGCAAGATGTGCGTGAGCGCATGTCCTCTGGGCAACATGTCGTTCTCGCCGCGAACCCGCAAGGTGTTCAAATGCGACATGTGCGGCGGCGATCCGCAATGCGCCCTGTTCTGCCCGACCGGAGCCATCCTCTTGGTGGATCCCGACGAGGTACCCGACAAAAAACAACTTGCAGCCGACAGGCTCAAGGCAGCGATGGTAGAGGGGGCCTAACATGACCATTCAAAACGGCTGGATCGGTCGAATCCTGCGCGTCAACCTCACCGACGGCACCATCAAGCGCGAACCGCTCAACATGAAAAACGCCAACGACTACGTCGGCGCACGCGGCTTGGGAACCAAGTACTACTGCGACGAAGTCGACCCGAAAATCGACCCGCTGTCACCCGAGAACAAGCTCATCTTCATGACCGGCCCGCTCACCGGCACCGCTGCCACGTCCGCAGGCCGCTACGAGGTCGTCAGCAAAGCCCCGCTCACCGGCACCATCGGCGCGGCGAACTCAGGCGGGCACTTCGGCGCCGAGATGAAGTACGCCGGCTACGACGGTTTCATCTTCGAGGGACGCGCCGAAAAGCCCGTCTACCTCTACATCGACGACGACTTCGTCGAGATCCGCGACGCGGGGCATCTGCGGGGCATGAACGCCCACGAGACCACCGACGCCCTGGTGGAAGAGTGCGGCAAAGTGCGCGTGTCGTGCATCGCGGGCACAGGCGAGCGCGGCATGCTCTACTCCGCCATCATGAACGACAAGAACCGCGCAGCAGGACGTGGCGGCCTCGGCGCCGTCATGGGCTCGAAGAACCTCAAGGCCATCGCCGTGCGCGGAACCGGCAGCGTGCGCGTCGCGCGCCCCGAGGGCTTCCTTCGCGAGATCTCGAAGGCGCGCTCCATCGTGCAGGCGCACCCCGTGACAGGATCGGGTCTCGCCGCCTACGGTACCGAGATCCTCGTCAACATCATCAACGAGGTGGGAGGCCTGCCGCTGCACAACGCGCGCGACGGCTCCGTGTTCGATCGCGCCGACGAAACCAGCGGGGAGAAGCTCTCCGACACGTA
Organism: uncultured bacterium; assembly: GCA_937890835.1. GTDB lineage: Bacteria > Actinomycetota > Coriobacteriia > Coriobacteriales > Eggerthellaceae > CALADF01. The sequence continues at coordinate 5,978 of CALADF010000037.1, read as the reverse complement.
CCTGGTGAAGAACCAGGGTTGCTTCGGCTGCTCCATCGCCTGCGGACGCGTCACGCGCATCCCCGAAGACTCCCCTTACGCGGGCTTCGGCGAAGGACCCGAGTACGAGGCAGGCTGGAGCTTCGGCGCCGCCTGCGGCGTGGACGACCTGGCCGCCATCGTTAAGTGCAACTGGCTCTGCAACGAATACGGCATGGACCCCATCACCTTGGGCTCCACCATCGCCTGCGCCTGCGAGCTCTACGAGCTCGGAGCCATCCCCGAGGAGGACGCAGGGTTCCCCATCCGTTTCGGCGACGCGGAGACCATGGTGCGCCTCACCGAGATGACGGCCAAAGACGAGGGCTTCGGCAAGATGATCGCGCTGGGCAGCTACCGCATGGCCGAGCGCTACGGCCACCCGGAGCTTTCGATGAGCGTGAAGAAGCAGGAGATGCCCGCCTACGACGGACGAGCCATCCAGGGCATCGGGCTCGAGTACGCCACCTCGAATCGCGGCGGCTGCCACGTGCGCGGCTACATGATCAGTCCCGAGGTGCTCGGCCTCCCCGTCAAGACCGACCCGCTGAAGACCGAGGGCAAAGGCGCGCTGCTGAAGACCTTCCAAGATCTCACCGCGCTTTGCGACTCCACGGGCATGTGCCTGTTCACCACGTTCTCGATCGGGCTACCCGAGATCGCCGGCCAATACCGGGAGGCGGTCGGCAGCGACGAAACCGACGAGGAGATTCTGCTGAAGGGCGAGCGCATCTGGAACCTCGAGAAGCGCTTCAACATCGCCGCAGGCGTCGAGAAGGACACGTTGCCGCCGCGTCTTTTGCGCGAGGAACTGCCGAGCGGGCCGGCAAAGGGCAAGGTGGTCGAGCTGCAGACCATGCTCGCCGATTACTACGCCGCACGCGGCTGGACCGACGAGGGCGACCCCACCCCCGAGAAACTCGAGGAGCTTTCGCTCGCCTGATGACGACATGCGCGCCTACCCGGCATCGGGCGGGCGCGCTCCGGTTCGAGGCGATGCGCCTATCCCGCAAGCGTCGCGGGCGATGCGCCACCGGCGCGTCCCCGCCGCGAAACGGGGTGATCCACCCGCGGCAGACAAGCAAGCAAGGAGCCGTCATGCTGGTCAAATTCTTCGCCACATACCGCAAGATCTCGGGCGTCACGTCGACGAGCGTCGAGGCTCCATCCGACGTGCTGGCGCTTTTGCGCGAGCTCAGCGAAAGGTGGCCGGCGTTTCGCGATCTGTTCCTCGACGAGACGGGCGAGAAGATCGGCGACGACGTCATCGTGATGGTCAACGGCAGGCACATCGAGCATCTCGACGGCGCGCGCACCGCGCTTTGCGACGGCGACCGCGTCGCCTTGACCCCGCTCGTCGCAGGAGGGTGATCAACTGTCTCCCCGACCCGCCGACACCATGACGAACGCAGAAACGAGGGGCTATGGTAACAACTGAGAGGATACGCGAGATCGTTGGCGCCTACGAACCCGACAGGCGCCATGCCCTCGCGGTCATGCAAGATTTCCAACACGAATTCAACTACGTCCCCAAGGAAGGTCTCGAGCTGCTCGCAAAGCACATAGGCTGCCCCGTAGCTCAGCTCTATTCCATGGCGACGTTTTACAAGGCGCTTTCGCTCAAGCCGAAGGGCGAGCACATCATCAAGATATGCAACGGCACCGCCTGCCACATCAAAGGCTCGATGAACCTCGCCGCGAGCCTCAATCGAGAGCTCGGCATAGACCCCGGGCAAACCACGCCCGACGGGAAGTTCTCGATAGAGATGGTCAACTGCCTGGGCTCGTGCGCGCTCGCGCCCGTCATGCTGGTCGACGGCGTGTATCACAACAAACTGAAGCCTGACGACGTGGGCCGCATCATAGCGCGGTACGCAAGCGCCGACGTCGATGCCGACGCGAACATCGAGGAGGCGAGGTGACCATGTCCGAGAAAACCACTCTGCTCGTCTGCTGCGGCACCGGATGCATCGCCGGAGGAGCGCTCGACGTCGCACGCGCGCTCGAAGACGCCATCGCAGCAGCCGGATCTCAGGCCCGTGTCGAACTCGACGTGAAAAGGTGCGGCTGCTCGGGAGAATGCGAAAGCGGCCCTATCGTGCGCATCATGCCGGACGATATCATGTACTACCACGTCAAGCCGAAAGACGCCCAGGCCATCGTCGGGTCGATCGGCGCAGAGCCGGTCTCCCGCCTTCTGCACAAGCGCGATGGCAAGACGTTTCTGCACATGCAGGACAATCCCTTCTACGCAGGCCAGACGAAGATCATCTTGAACAACGTCGGAGTCGTCGATCCGCTGAGCCTTGAGGATTACAGAGACGTCGGCGGCTACAAGGGGCTGAAACGGGCGCTTAGCATGACTCCCGAAGAGATCATCGCCGAAGTCGAGGCGAGCGGTCTGCGCGGTAAGGGAGGCGCGGGTTTTCCCACGGGGCGCAAATGGCGCACGGCGGCAGGCTACGACAACTTCCCGAAGTACATCGTCTGCAACGGCGACGAGGGCGATCCGGGCGCGTTCATGGACGGGTCCATCATGGAAGGGTGTCCCCACGCCGTCATCGAGGGCATGATCATCGGGGCGCTCGCCATCGGCGCCGAGGAGGGGATCCTCTACATCCGCGACGAGTACGCGCTCGCGCGCGACCATATCCAGCACGCCATCGACGACGCCATGGAGGCGGGTATTCTCGGCGAGAGCATTCTCGGCACCGCGCACAAGCTTCATCTGTCGATCGTCCGCGGTGGCGGGGCGTTCGTCTGCGGGGAGTCGACGGCGCTCATGGCCTCCATCGAAGGCCGGGTCGGCGAACCGCGCGCGAAATACATCCGCAGCGTGCAACGCGGACTGTTCGACCAGCCCACCGTGCTCAACAACGTCGAGACGCTCGCATCCATCCCCATCATATTGAGGGAAGGCGCCGCCGCCTACGCGAGCATCGGCACCGAGGGATCGAAGGGCACCAAGGTGTTCGCCATGGTCGGCAAGGTCAAGCACACCGGCCTCGTGGAGGTTCCCATGGGCACCACCTTGCGCACGCTCGTCTTCGACATAGGCGGTGGCATCGCCGGCGACCGCCCGTTCAAGGCCATCCAGACAGGAGGACCCTCGGGCGGCTGCATCCCCGAATCGCTACTCGATCTACCCGTCGACTTCGACACGCTCGTCGAGTACGGCGCCATGATGGGCTCAGGCGGCATGATCGTCATGGACGACCGTTCCTGCATGGTGGAGGTCGCGCGCTACTACGTCGACTTTCTCTGCGAGGAGAGCTGCGGAAAGTGCACGCCGTGCCGCGAGGGGCTGCGGCAGATGCGCGCCGTCCTCACCGACATATGCGAGGGACGCGGGCGGGAAGGCGACATCGAGCTGCTCGAGCGCATATGCAACACCATGCGCGACGCCTCGCTTTGCGCGCTCGGCAAGTCGGCGGCGAACCCGGTGCTGACAACCATCAAGTTCTTCCGTGATGAATACATCGCCCACATCGCCGAGCGCCGCTGCCCCGCAGGCGTCTGCCCCGCCCTGACGACGTTCGCCATCGACGCCGACGCCTGCACGGGCTGCGACCTGTGCGCACGATCCTGCCCCGTCAACGCGATATCGGGCGGACGTCGGGAGCAGCATGTCATCGACGCCGATGTCTGCATCGCCTGCGGGAGCTGCCGTGAGGCATGCCGATTCGAAGCGGTATTGACCGAAGGGAGGGGCGTATGAGCACCATCAACCTCACCATAGACGGCGTCGCGTGCACCTGCGAGCACGGCGAGTTCCTCTACGACGTCGCCAAACGCAACGGGATCGACATCCCTGTCCTCTGCCGATCCGACGCGTTCGACGACCATCGCGCCTGCTGCCGCATCTGCATCGTCGAAGTCGAGATACGCGGCCGCACGAAAATCGTCACGTCCTGCGTGTACCCCGTCGAACAGGACTGCATCGTGCGCACCAACACCGAGCGCATCCGCGAAGAGCGCGCCGTCGTCATGGCGCTCCTGATCAAGCGAGCGCCCGATTCCGAGAAGATGCAAACGATGGCGAAAAAGCTCGGGGCCGAGGCCGGATTCGACCGACTCGTCACACTCGACGGCGAAAAATGCATTCTCTGCGGCCTGTGCGTTCAGGCATGTGACAGCCTTGGCACGGGCGCCATAAGCACCGTCGACCGAGGAACCGAAAAACGCGTCGACACGCCCTACTCCGATCCGTCTCTCGACTGCATAGGGTGCTTGAGCTGCGCGAACGTCTGCCCCACGGACGCTATCTCCTACACCCAGACCGACACCGAGCGCATCATCTGGAACCGCGCCTTCAGGCTCGTGCGCTGCCCCTCGTGCGGCCGCATGATGGGCACCGAGGAAGCTGTTGCGGCGGCGGCCGGGAGAGCGCACGTGGAGACACCGCAGCTTTGCGACGAGTGCCGTAAGAAGGCCATCGCCGATTCGATGGCGAGAACCTATCGGTATGTGTAAGCGCATGGGAGGGGTGCTCGCACCTCCCTCCCCGCAGAAGCTGCGCCGTCGCACGCGGCTCGCCTTCCCGCAGGCGAGCCGCGTGCCTTTTCGTGAAGATCACCGTCTTGAGAAGAGGATCAGCCCATGTCTACCGAGCCCCCCGCGAAAACGATCAAACCATTCGACGCCCATGCGGATCGCTACGCGCGAAACCGCAGATCTCTCACCACCGATGAGATTGCTCGCCTGCACGACGCACGCGTGCTCGTCGCAGGCTGCGGCGGACTCGGCGGGCACGTCATCGAATGCCTGGCGCGTACAGGAGTCGGAACCATCGTCGCGATCGATTGCGATGCTTTCGAAGAAACCAACCTGAACCGTCAGCTGCTTGCCACGGAGGACACCCTCGGAAAGAGCAAGGCGCGCGCAGCCCGCGAGCGCATTGCGCGGGTGAACCCCGACGTCTCGATCATCGACAAAACCATCGCGCTCGACGAGGGCAACGTCTCCGACCTCATCGCCGGCGCAGACTGCGTCATCGACGCCCTCGACAACGCGCACGCCCGCTTCCTACTTGCGCGAGCGGCAAACGAGACGAGCATACCCGTCGTCTACGGAGCGGTAGCAGGCTGGTACGGCCAGGTGTGCACGGTCCTTCCAGGTGACGCGGCTTTTCCCTTCGTCTACGGAGACTCCAACGGGGAAAGCGCTCACCTCAAGGAAGGGATCCTCGCCCCCACCGCCGCGTGCACGGCGGCATTTCAGGCATCGGAAGCGGTGAAGGTGCTGCTGGGCAAGACGGGTCTCATCCGTAACCGACTGCTCATGATAGACATGCTGTTCGGGTCGTGCGACGATATGGACATCACGGGCTGATCATCGTCCAACCCACCGCGAAAGGATCGCTCACGTGCAAAAGCACAACTCCAAAATCAGGAAAGCGAACGCACTTGCAGCCGCTTTGCTGACGGCGTTCTTCCTCGCGCATGCTCTGCTCGGAGCCTTCTCGCGACTGTTTCTCAACGCCGACGCCCCCGCCATCATCGTGTGGGCTTTCATATCCGTCGCCTTCGTCCACATCGCCCTGTGCCTCATCACCAGCCGATTGATGCTGACGGACACAGTGCGTCCGCCGAGTCGCAAGAAAAAGAACCATCTCTGGTTGAAGTGGGCGTCGGGAGCCGCACTCGCAGCGTGCGCGGCTCCTCATGTGCTCGGCCGGGACGCCTCCGCACGATGGTTCATCCTTCTCGTGCTCGCGCTTCTAGCTTGGCACGCCTACATCGGCTGCAAGTCGCTCGCGCGCGATCTCGCGATGCGCAGAGGCGCGAAGACGCCTCTGCGCATCGCGATCATCGCCGCAAGCTGCGTCATCGGAGCCATCGCTGCAGCATCGCTGATCAACGCCGCGTAGCGCAAGCGGAATACGACCGACGCCGTCCGGACCAAGTTGGGATATAGGCAAAAAAGTGTGTCCGTTTATCCACTCTTTTGCCAGTTCACAA
>CALADF010000036.1 GCA_937890835.1 uncultured bacterium | reverse complement strand
ATGAGCGCCGCTTGAGAACTTTATTTGACCGTCCAACTTTTGGGGTCTAGTTCACTCACGGGGCGCCTTTTCGTTGCGGTGATCCCATTTGCCACGGTCGACCGTCGCCATGCCGCGTTTGCTCACTTGGATGACCCGTGCTCGTGCGCAAAGTGCGTGCGAAATATGCAATAAGCTCATACGAAATGTGTATTAGTGGCGTTGTAAACTGCATTTGCCATATCCGCCTCTGCATCTCTACGATTTCTCCACGTTCGACGTCTTTTGGGGAAAAGGGGAACGTCGATCACGTCAAATAAAGAGGAGGGGAAATGGAAAGTACTAACGTATCGCTTCCGCAGCGGTTGATCGGCATCGCCATCGCCGTTGTTCTCGTCGCAGGTGCCTGCTTCATTCCAGGCTCTGAGGCTTTGGGACGCGAAGGCATCATCACGCTCGGCGCTCTTCTTGCGCTCGCCGCCCTTTGGGCGACCTCGGCTCTTCCGATCGGCATCATCGCTTTGCTCATTCCCGTGACGCTCATCGTCTTGGGCGCAGCCAACGCGGGCGCGGTGTTCGCGGGTTACGCGGCGCCTCCGCTGTTCTTCATCATCGCGGTGTTCGCACTGCCCGTTATCATGCAGAAGACTCAATGGGGCCTTCGCCTGATCAACGTTCTTCTCAAATGGACCGGCTCCGACTCCCGCAAGCTCGTTCTCGGCTTCATGATCGCCACGACGCTCGTTTCCACGGTCATGTCCGACGTTCCGACGACGGTTCTGTTCCTCGGCTTCGCGCTGACCATTCTCAAGGCCGCCGGCGCTAAGCCCGGCAGCTCCAACTTGGGCAAGTGCCTCATGATCGCCGTTCCCGTCGCTTCGGTCACGGGCGGCATCGCCACCCCCGCCGGCAGCTCCTTCAACGTCGTCGCCATGGGCATCATGCAGCAGACGGTCGGTCATGGCATCAGCTTCTTCGACTGGATGATCGTCGGTGTGCCGCTGGTCATCGTCATGACTCCCATCCTGTGGTTCTTCCTGACCACCATCATCAAGCCCGAGCCCATCTCTGACGAGTGCCTGCAGGGCATCAGGGACGACGCCGCCGCCCTCACGAAGGTCGAGGCCTTCGACGTCAAGGCTCTCGCCATCATCATCATTCTCGTCGCCCTCTGGATCGCCGGCAACTGGATTCCCGCCCTCAACGTGACCGTCGTCGCCCTCATCGGCTTGGTCGTCATGTTCCTTCCCGGCATGAACCTTCTGACGTGGCGCGAGTTCCAGGATTCCGTGCCGTGGGGCATCGTGCTCATGTGCGGTACCATCATCTCCATCGGCGGCGTTGTCACGGCAACCGGCGGTGCTCAGTTCCTGGTCAACCTCGTCATGGGCAGCGGAGTCACCGAGCTCGGCTTCTTCCTGTGCATGCTGATCCTGTTCGCGTTCGTGTACGCTCTGCACACGGTGTGCCCGATCGGCGCTGCCATTCTCGGCATCTTCGTGCCTATTCTCATCGCGGTTTGCGCCACTTTCGGCGTGTCTCCCGCGGTCCCGACCATCGGCCTTGCCATCGCCGTTGCCGGCAACGTGCTTCTCCCGGTCAACCCGACGGTTATGCTGACCTACGGCGAGGGCTACTACACTTTCGCCGACATGTTCAAGACCGGCATCGTTCCCGCCATCATCTTGATCCTGCTGCTCGTGACCTGGGTCCCGTTCATCGCAGGCGTCATCGGCATGTAGTTCTTCTCGCGTTCGACCCGAAGCACGCGTTCCCTTTGCGCGTGCGCGGTTGAGCGATCGCTTCCGGCTGCGCATCCTTTTCCCCGCGCAGCCGGACGCCGTTGAGGGGGCTTTCTCGCGCAGATCCGCGCGTGTTCGAAGGCCCTCGAGAAACGGTTTTGAAAAGCTCCGGCGACTGTTGTCGCCGGAGCTTTTTTGTTTCCGCTCGTTCCCGTTCGACTGCATGCGTTCTTCCGCATCGGGGCGCCTCGCGCTCGCTTTGTTCGCGCATGCGCGGTTCCCGGCCGCGTCGCCGCTGCGGTTCCCGCGCCCTGTGTCTCCCCGCCCTGCGCTCAGCGCGACGGAAACGCGGTGGAAACGCCTTCGCCACGCGCGGTCAAAGCCTTCGCCGAACGCAGATGGCCGCTCGTTCTTCCGTGCTAAAACGAGGGGCGCAACGCAGGCGGGGCGCAGGCGCTGCTCCGGCATCGGATGCGCCCCTTGTGAGAAGGAAAGGGAGTCGAGCATGAAAGCAGGTTGCAGCGCCGAGGCGCGATCTTCTAGCGAAGGAGGGGCGACGCGCGCTCGTCCTGCGCACGCGCTGAGTTTCTTCGGGTTCTTCGCCATCACGGCCTCGATGGTCATGACGGTCTACGAGTACCCCACGTTCGCGTCGTCGGGGATGAACCTGGTGTTCTTCCTTGTGGTCGGCGGGGTGCTGTGGTTTCTGCCCGTCGCCATGTGCGCGGCGGAGATGGCGACTGTCGACGGGTGGCAATCGGGCGGCATCTACGCGTGGGTGGGCAATACCCTCGGGCGGCGCTGGGGTTTCGCGGCGCTGTTCTACCAGTGGTTCCAGATCACGGTCGGGTTCGTCACCATGTCGTTTTTCGTGCTGGCGGCGCTGTCCTATGTGGTCGGGTGGAGCGCGCTTTACGATAACCCTCTCGTGATGTTCGTCGGCGTGGCGGTTATCGTGTGGCTTTTGACGCTGACGCAGCTCGGTGGAACGAAGCTGACCGCGCGTATATCGAAGATCGGCTTCGTCGGCGGCATCGTGGTGCCGGTGTTGATGCTCATGGGCGGTCTTGTCGCGTACTTCGCAACCGGCGGGGTGTCTGCCCTCGCGTTCGATCCGTCGAAGATCGTGCCCGACTTCTCCAACGTGGACACGCTGGTCATCTTCGCCTCGTTCGTACTGGCCTACATGGGCGTCGAGGCCAGCGCCTCGCACGTTAACGAGCTGCACAACCCCAAGCGCGACTACCCGCTCGCGATGATCATCCTGTGCGCGATGGCCATCTTGTTCGACGCTATCGGCGGCATGGCGGTTGCGACCGCGCTTTCCGCATCGACGCTCGACGGCAACATGAGCTACGGCGTTATCGAGGCGTTCCGCGTCATCTTCGAGACGCACTTCGGCATGGGCTGGCTCGTGTACGTGGTGGCGGTTCTTCTGGCGCTCGGCGTTCTGGCGGAGATCTCCGCATGGATCGTGGGCCCCTCCCGCGCGCTGCTCGAGACCGCGCGAGAGGGCATCATTCCCGCGTCGTTCGCCCGCACGAACAAACACGGCGTATCGGTGAAGACGGTCGTCATTCAGGCCGCCATCGTGACGTTTTGGGATGCGGTCCTCTGCGGCTCGATGGCGCTTTCGGGCGGCTCGAGCTCATCGGTGGCGTATCTGACGGCAATCGGGCTCACGGTGGTCATCTACCTGGTGGGATACGTGCTGTTCTTCCTCGGGTACCTCGACCTGGCGTTCACCAAGCGCGACCTTGCGCGGTCGTTTCAAATTCCGGGCGGCGTGCCTGTGAAAGCGGTCGTGGCCCTCGTAGGCCTGTTCGTCACCGCGGCCACGTTGGTCATCTCGTTCTTCCCCTTGTCGGAGCTTTCCGCCGAGGCGAACGTGGTGTACGAGATCACCCTCGCGGCGAGTTTCGCTGTGTCGGTGGCCATTCCGTTCGTGATATACGCGCTGCGACGTCGCGGCGACAAGGCGTCGTCGCCGATTCAGGGAGCCGATAAGTAGAAGGAGGAAGTTCATGATGGGTGAAAACGAGTTGTTCCACGACGAAAGCGAAACCGATCGCTACCTGACGCCGATCTTCGGGTCGGAGGTGAGCGACGTGGCCATGCCCTCTCGCGAGTTAGCGGACGGGCCGGTTGAGCCGCGCATCGCCTACGAGATGATCAGGGAGTATCTGTCCATCGAGGGAAACGCCACGCAGAACGCCGCGACGTTCTGCCAGACCTACATGGAGCCGACGGCCACCAAGCTCATGGCGGAGAATCTGCAGAAGAACGCCATCGATAAAGACGAGTACCCCATGACCGCCGACCTGGAGAACCGCTGCGTCGCCATGATCGGGAACCTCTGGCATGCCGATCCTCACGAGGAGCCCATGGGAACCTCGACGGTCGGCTCATCGGAGGCGTGCATGCTGGGAGGCTTGGCTATGCTCTTCCGCTGGAAGAAGCTTGCGCAGGCGGCGGGGATCGACGTTTACTCGAGGCAGCGTCCGAACCTCGTCATTTCCTCGGGGTACCAGGTGTGCTGGGAGAAGTTCTGCCGCTACTGGGACGTTGAGATGCGTACGGTTCCGCTTGACGAGGAGCATCTCTCCCTCAACATGGACACGGTGATGGATTACGTCGACGATCACACCATCGGCATCACGGCTGTTCTCGGCATCACGTACACGGGAAAATACGACGACGTCGCCGCGCTTGATGCGCTCGTCGGGCGTTACAACGAGGCCCATCCCGCCATGCCGGTGCGCATTCACGTCGACGCGGCGTCGGGCGGCATGGTGGCTCCGTTCGTCGAGCCGCGCCTGAAGTGGGATTTCCGCTGCGAGAACGTGTGGTCCATCAGCACGTCGGGGCACAAGTACGGTTTGGTGTACCCGGGTGTCGGCTGGGTCATCTGGCGCGGCAAGGAGGCGCTGCCCGAGGACCTCGTCTTCTGGGTGAGTTATCTGGGCGGCGAAGAGGCCACGATGGCCATCAACTTCTCGCGCTCGGCGTCGCAGATCGTCGGACAGTACTACGTGTTCCTGCGCAACGGGTTCGAGGGCTTCCGCGCGATTCATCAACGCACGCTCGACGTGGCGCGTTACATGGCGCGCGAGATCGAGTCCATGGGCCTGTTCGACATCATCGAGGATGCGGCTGAAATTCCCATCGTGTGCTGGCGGCTGAAGAAGGATGTCGATGCAGCCTGGACGCTTTACGATCTGGCGGATCGTTTGCGCATGCGCGGGTGGCTGGTGCCGGCCTACCCGCTGCCCGCGGACCTCGAGAGCATCGACGTGCAGCGGCTGGTCGTCAGACAGGATTTCTCCATGGAGCTGGCCATTCGCTGCATGGAGGATATGAAGAAGGCCATTGCCCGCTTGGAAGGCGCAGGCCCCGCGTCAAAGTCGGGCGCGGCGGCTAAGCCCGAGGACCTCGCCGGCTTCGACCACAGCGGCAGGAGTCTCCGGTAGCACACCCATCCCGTGTTACGCGCCCGCTTCGGCCTCGGCGGCGTGGGAAGCGTTTTCCTTACGTACGCTGCGGAAGGCGGAGAGGAAGTTCTTCCCCATGAAGCGGGCGTAGTGGGCGAAGACGAAGATGACCATGCAGGCGGCGAAGATAACCTCTGCGGCGACGATCCAGTCGAAGACCGCCGGCAAGATGACGCCTTTGCCTGCCAGCAGGGCAACCACGCGGTCGAGGGCGGTTGCCGTGATGACGAAGGGGAAGGTCATGGCGGCGAAACTCGGGTAGAAGCCGCCCTTGATGAATTTCGGCACTTGCGTGAGCACGAAGACGAACAGCATCTGGGCGGCTATGGCCATCACGGCGACAAGGGCCAGGTTCGGCTCGGGCGTCACCGCAAGATACCCGGCAAGCGACAGGCTCATGGGAGCGGCGTAAACGCAGAAGGTGGGCTTCGCGGGCGCGGCCACCTCGTGCCTGACGTAGCGAACGGTCACCAGCACGAACAGCGCGGCGTAGCAGACGAATCCGAACCAGAACAGGACGTTGCCGAGGGCCTGCATGCCAAACGTCGGCGAGGTCAGAGACGCCACGATGATGCCGACGTAGGCGATGAAGTACGTCGCGTGGACGTTTTTCAGGTCGAACGCGAGCAGGAACTTCTTCGTGAACCACGCCATCAGCGCGAAATGGCAGATGATGGCCGCGCACCAGAGCGCAAAACCCGCCGTATAGCTGACCGCGCTGATGTACGCGGCGAGCTGCATGCACGCCATGAAAAGCGTCGCGCACGTGCTGGCGACGACGGGGTTTTCCATGTCGCTTCTGAAACGGTGGGGGGCGAACGCGATCTTGATAAGAAGCAGAACCACTAGCATCGCGGATAGAGCGCCGCAAATGTCGTGGACGAGAATCGAGGCGGGGGCGAGGACGTTGCCGAGTGCGGCAAGTCCGAGCGCGACCCCGGCGACCGGGACGGGGATGTGTTCGAAGAGCGTGCGGATGGTGTTCACGGAAGGTCCTTTCTTTTCAGCGCGCTCTATTGTGATGGGTGGGTGAGGTGAATAAAACTTATAATAACTTATTGTGATATAAGTTTTTCTTATCGCTGATGGCACGGGCGCGCGCGATGCCGCGCCCGCGTTGTACGCTTCGGCGTGCGCTTGAGTTGGGCGTGGACGCGCATGGCGTTGTCGATACGGGGCGCACGAGGTCGCGCCCGCGTAGGCGCGAGTCGTGCGTTCGGGCCGCTGCGACCCGCTCTCGCGTCGCGCGCGGCGTTTTCAGGCTAAGGGGGATGAGGTCATGCTCGACTATCGAATAGAGACGTTCCTCGCGGTGTGCCGCACGCTCAACTACACGCGGGCCGCCGAGGAACTTTCCCTCACCCAACCTGCGGTGTCGCAGCATATCGCCGCGCTCGAGCGCGCGTATGGCGTGAAGCTGTTTCTCTATCGCAGCAAGAAGCTCGTGCTGACCCCTGCGGGGGAGGCTCTGCGAGTGTGCGCCGAGGGCATGCGCCATGAGGCGGAGCTTCTCAGGCGCGACCTCGAGGCCATGCGCGTGGGGAGGGAGTCGCTTACCATCGGCGCGACGCTGACGGCGGGCGAATACCTGCTCGCGGCTCCGCTTGGGGCGTGGCTGGCGCAGCATCGAAGCGTCGACGCGCACGTGGTGTCGGGCGATACGGCGCATCTCCTTTCCCGCATCGACGACGGAACGCTCGACTTCGCGCTCATCGAGGGTTTCTTCGACAAAAACGCTTACGACTGGTCGGTTCTCTGCGAGCAGCGGCTCGTCGGCGTCTGCGCCCCCGACCATCATCTTGCGCAGGGTCCCGCAGTGGGGTGGGGCGATCTTCTCGCCGAACATCTCGTGGTGCGCGAAGTGGGGTCCGGCACGCGCGCGTTGTTCGAGCACGCGATGGAGCAGCGCAACCTGTCTGTAGAAGGCTTCGTCCGCATCACCGAAGTCGATAGCCTCAATGTCATAAAGCGCCTGGTCGGAAGTGGTTTGGGAATCGCGTTTCTCTACGAGGCCGCCGTCGCCGACGACCTGTTAAGCGGAAGGCTCGTGCGCATCCCCTTCGCGGATGAGGGCATCGCCCACGACATCACGTTCGTTTGCCAGAAAGGCGGGGTCCTGCGCGCTCGGTTCCACGCGATGTTCAAGGAGCTCGCCGGGTTGTACAGCGGGTGATCCGATGACGGATTTTAACAGAGTGTGCTTTTTACCGGCTCTTCGCAGGGTTATTCTGTAGCTACCTCGTAAAGGGAGGCTGCCGTGCGGCGGATGGCCGCACGGTTCTTCAACGGACGCTTTTCGGCGCTTACGAGAGAAAGGACTTGCCATGTCTCAACTTTACTCGCGCATATTCGCGGCGATCGACGGATCGTCGACCCAGGATATCGTCATCGAGCGCGCTATCGCCTTGGCCAAGGCTCATCATGCCGAGCTCATGTTCGGCCATGTGGTTGACGTGCTCCCTTCGGACGCCAACGGCATCAACTACAAGATGCTCGCCGCCGAGGAGGAGGCGGTCATGCGCGAACGGCTCGCCCCGGTGTTCGCGCGCATCGAGGCCGACGATGACATCCCCGGATGCACGTTCTCCTTGAAGGTCGGGCGCGTCGGAGAGACGCTTATGGAGGAGCTTGTCAAACCTTACGACCCCGACCTGGTCGTATGCGGCGAGCGCGGGTTCTCCGACATCAAGTACGCGTTTGTCGGAAGCGTGTCGAAGTACCTTATCCGCGAGTCGCGCTGCGACGTGCTCGTGGTGAAGGCGGAGTAGTTTTTTGCGACCGCCGCGCGCCGCTCCGGTCGATCGAGGCGGCGCGCGGCGGTTTCGCGTTCGCCCGCGGCGTGGGGCGCTCGGGCGGCGTGGGGAAGGAAAGCGTTACCGCCGCGTGAGAAGCGGCGGAAGGATTCAAGGGAACGTTGATGATCAACCGGAGCATGTACGATTTGGGCAACGAGCCGAGCGCCATTCGCGAGCTGTTCGCCTACGGAATGAAGCGCAAAGCCGAGATAGGGGAGGAGAACGTTTTCGACTACAGCATCGGAAACCCGAGCGTTCCCGCGCCCGACCTGGTCAGGCAGACCATCCTCGAGCTTATGGACGAGGACCCCGTCGCGCTGCACGGATATTCCCCGGCGTCGGGCGACCCCGCGGTGCGCAAGGTGGTGGCCGACCATATCGCGGAGAAATTCGGATCGCCTGCGACCCCCGACCTCGTTTATCTGACGGCGGGCGCCGCCGCGGGCATCGCCATCTCCATCGCCGCCATCACCGAGCCAGGTGACGAGGTGATCGTCGTCTCGCCGTACTTCCCCGAGTACGCGACGTGGATTCACGCGAGCGGTTGCAAGCTCGTCGAGGTGCCTGCTTTGGTGCCGAGCTTCCAGATCGACGTCGACGCGCTGGCCGAGGCCATCACGGCGAAGACGAGCGCGGTCATCATCAACTCGCCGAACAACCCGGTCGGCGCGGTGTACACGCGCGAGAGCCTCGAATCCCTCGCCGCCATGCTCGAGCGACGCGGGCATGAGCTCGGCCGCACCATCTACCTCATCAGCGACGAGCCCTACCGCGAGATCACCTACGGCAAAGAGGTGCCTTACGTCCCCACCATCTACCCGAACACCATCGTGTGCTATTCGTACTCCAAGTCGCTCTCGCTTCCCGGCGAGCGCATCGGCTACATCTACGTTGCGGCCGAGATGGAGAACGCGGGCGAGGTTGCCACCGCCGTGGCGGGCGCCGGGCGCGCCCTCGGCTACATTTGCGCTCCCGTTTTGCTGCAGCGCGTGATAGCCCGTTGCATCGACGAGCCGTCTGATGTGGAGGCTTATGCCGCCAACCGCAAGCTTCTCGCCGATGAGCTCGATCGTCTCGGCTACGAGTACGTCGAGCCCGACGGCGCCTTCTACCTGTGGGTGCGTGCGCTCGAAGACGACGCCCAGGCGTTTTCCGATCGCGCGAAGGAGTTCGAGCTTTTGCTGGTGCCCTCCGACAGCTTCGGCGTCGGCGGTTGGGTGCGCCTGAGCTACTGCATCGCGCGCGACGTCATCGAGCGCTCGCTTCCCGCGTTCGCCAAGCTGAAGGAGAGCTACGAGGGATAGGTTCAAGGCTGTCGGGCGGCTTTCGCCCACGCCTGCTCGCCGAGCGGCCGCTGGATTCAAGGCCGTCGCTTGCATGCACCGAACGAAGGCGCCGAGGTGTTTCGCCCGGCGCCTTCTTTTCGCCCGGTGGCGCCCACGTCGTTCCCTCATGCACCCTTTTCGAGCTCGTATAATTCGATTTCCGAAATAATAGGAATTAGTGAATAATACAAAATTATATATTCACCTGCGGTTATGTTTATTCGTTCACAAAAGGTGAATAATAAGCTTGTTGACGGGTTTGTACGGGGAAGCTCTCCTATAGTGAGTCGGCGCAGTTTTAAGAGATGAACTAAGGAAAGAAGGCAATCATGACCAGTGCCGTGAAGACGCTCGCGCAGCTGAAGAAGGCGAGCAAGCTCAGCAACCGTGCATACCGCAAGAATGGCCCCAAGAGCTACAAGAGCGGACAGGGCGCGCTGCTCAAGGTCCTGCACAAGAAGGGCGCCACCACCACGCGCGAGCTCGTTGAGACGCTGAGCTTCGATCGTCGTGAGCTCAAGGACGTCGTGCGCAAGGCCGAGCGCAACGGCTACGTCACCATCGAGGGCACCGATGAGAAGCGCGGTTACACCGTGAAGCTGACCGAGGAGGGCGAGAAGCTCGCCGAGAAGCGTTGCGCTGCTCAGGCTCAGACCGCCGACGACATCCTCTCCTGCCTCACCGACGAGGAGATCGCTCAGCTGAACGCCCTCACCGAGAAGATTATTCTCTCCGCCAAGGATCAGGGCGCTCATGGCAGCCGCAAGCACGGCAAGAAGCATCATCACGGCCATCGTAAGTGCTGCCGTCGTTAATCGCCGTTCTTTCATAGAGGCGTAGAGCCACGCGCTGGCGGTCGTTCTGCAAGAGAAGAACCGCCGCTGGTTCTTTCGCATATCGGCAGAAGCTTGCCATGTAGGCAGCTGCCGCGTTGACGAAGAGCCGCTTGATTGATAGAGCCGTCCTGCTCCTCATGCTCGAGGGCAGGACGGCTTGCTCTTTTCAGGCGCCTTTACCGTTTTCCTGAAGTGCCCGCCCGACAGCCGTTACGCCTAGGACGCGTACTCTTTAATATAGTCGAGGATGTCCTGGCGCGAGTGCATGCCCGTCTTCGCGTAGATGCGCTTGATGTGGGCATGCGCGGTGCTCGGGGTGATGAACAGCTCCTCGGCCACCTTCTTCTGCGTCAGACCCGTCGCGTACAGCGCGAGCACGTCGACTTCGCGCTCGGAGAGCATGAACTGCTCGCCCATGATCTCCGCGCTGTGCCTCATGGCGTTTTGGCGCATATCCTCGAGGTTGTCGTGGCTGTCAAGGCCCATGATGCGCACGATCGTGCGGGGCGGCTGCGCCTCCTCCGCAGAGCTCGCCTGCTCGGTTTTGATGAACTGCAGCAGGAAGATCTGGCCCGCCGCGACGAGCAGCGTCCCCATCAACGCGAAGAACAGCAGGCTGTTGCCCGATACGGGCTCGATGCCGAACAGGATCATGCGCGAACAGGCTCGGGCGCCGAGCCACACGAGCCATCCGGCGATGGCATAGTAGTACGGGTCGCGCCAACCGTAGCTCATGAACGCGATGATGATGTACCAGGAGAACCCGACCATGAGCGCGTTGAGCAGCGTGATGAACATGGCGCCGATATCGAGGGCGTCGGGGAAGGCTGCGTAGCAGATAAGCGCCGTGCAGGCGATCAACTCGATGGCGATGAAGACGCCTCGTGAGAGAACGTGCGCGTTTCCGCGCGTGGTCGTCGCGATGATCGTGAGGCCGGCGACGATGACGAGCACCGCATAGCCGATGCGCGTGGCGAGGGCGAACGGGATGGCGTCGCCGTTGGGGTAGCCGCGCAGAAAACCCGTGACGATGGAGAGCAGGCAGATGCCCGTCGCGAGCGCGATGAGCAGCTGCCTGCTCTTGAGGATGTTCTCGGTGAAGCCGAAGAAGTCGTCGGTCGCCAGCTCGCCCACCTCGATGTCGTAAGGTTGCGTGCGCTTGCGCGCCCAAAGGATGCAGGGCAGCTGCAGGGCTGCGAGCGCCGCCGTGAAGAAACAGTCGATGCCTGCGGGCAGGAGGGCTGCGATGAGCAGCTCGATCTCGCTGATGATGAGGGCCGCGAACACGTAGACGGCGGCTATGGAGGCGCTGGTTCCGCGTGCGCGTCGAAGCCAGTAGAACATCGACCCCGATGCGGTGATGGTGCACGCGACGCTGAGCAAAAACCTCAGGGCGAAGTTCTCGGGCGTGAAAAGGTTCACCACGCCGATGGCGGCGATGATGACCGCTTCCAGCACGATGCAGATGCGTGCGAGACGGTTCGCCCAGGGTTTGCCTATCTCCTTCTTCCTGAGCGTGATGATGACGAACGGGATGAGCAGCGCGGCCAGGCTGACGAGCATGGCGCCGTCGGTGAACAAGCCTTCGTCGGTGTTCTCGTAGCTGCCGTAGCAGGCGGCGATGAGTCCTGCGCGCCCGAACGCAAGACCCAAGATGAGGGGCCAGAGGACCACGATGGACTCGATGGCGTTTTTGCTCGCCGTCTTCGCCTCCTCGGCTTTCGGCGGGGTCGGGGTTGCCTCCTCGACGCGCGTTGTCATGGTGCTCCTCCTATCGCGGATTGCCGCCGCGGGCTTGATCCCGCGTGGTCCGCGGGGTTTCTCGAGCGTTGTCCGATCATACCCCAAAATGGTGGAAAACCGCAAAACAGGGGGGAATCGGGTACTTTACCCCTAAAGAGGTGATGCCCTCCGACGTGGTGCTTTCATCATATGATGGCGATTGTGCCGAACCGCGCGCGACCGGGCGCGCTGAAGAGGGGGGTTTCTATGGGCGATGTTCGCGACGTTTACGTCGAGCCGAAAAACCGTGCCGTCATCCGCACGGAGGATGTGTACCAGACCGAGACCGAAGACGGCGTCGTGGGGTATTCCGACAAGCTTTTATCGGTGGTGGCCAATTTCAAGAACAGCGGGGCGCCCGAGGGGTTCAACGCGCAGAGCATGGTGGGCAAGTCCAAGCGCGGCGAGGTGGCGCTCAGGTTGTTCGCGGTGGTCGACCCCGCCACGCAGACGGTGGTTCGTGCGGGCTTCAAGACGCGCGGCTGCCTGGCCATGACCGCTTGCGCGAGCGTCGTATGCACCATGATCGAGGGCTTGACGCTCTCCCGCGCGCTTGAGATCGCCCCGGATGACGTGAAGCAGGCGCTTGACGGCATCCCGTGGGACAAAGCGCACACGGCCGTGTTCGCGGTTGAGGGCGTTCGCGCGCTCGTGGGTGATTTCCTCATCAAGTCGGGGCGCAGCCTCGCCGAGCTGAACGACGAGCTTCCTTGCGATGAGCTGTCGGTCAACTGCCTCATGTGCGAGCACTGCTCGTTGCGTGACGCGCGCGTGGAGCTTCTCGTCGACGAGGCGATGGCGAAGGAGGCGACGCGATGACGGCGGAGGCGAAGCGCGATACGGCCGAGGACGCTGCGATGCTCGACGCGGTTGCGCTCGGGTCGCGGTGCGCGGATGCGGACTGCGCGGAACATGCCGCCGCGTCGGATGCGGGCGCGGCCGGCGCTTCAGCTGCTTCGCCCGCCGACGAGGAGGAGGCGGCGCGTGCCCTGGCCGAGCACAACGCGCTCGCGCTCGCGTTCGACGACGTGCGCGCCGAGTCGCGCGAGGGGCGTTTGGTTTCGCCCGCCAGGTGGACGGAGCTGGGGTTGGTGCCCGAGCATTTGACGGACGAGGACTTCGAGATGCTCGTCTACGAGTACTGGGAGGATGACGAGTCGGCACGTAAGGAGGCCGAGGCCGAAAGGCCCGCGCCTCCTGCGCGGAAGTATCGCGCGGCGACGCGGGCGGTGGGCGTGCCTCCGATCATCGGGCGTGCGGCGGATGATCCCGGCGCCGATTCCGCGTCGGGCTCGGACGACGCCGCCTCGGCCGGTGCGGGCGCTGAAGCCGAATGTGACGGGAGCCCTGCTGCGGGTGATGCGCCCGAAGCGGACGGCTCTGCCGGCGCAGGCATCCTTGCGGATGCGGGCGCTTCCTCGGGCGCGGACGTGCTTGCCGACTCGGGCGCTCCAGCCGCCGCGCGCGCTTCTGCGGTTTCGGGAGACCCTGCCGACGGCTCCGACGAGAACCCCTTCGCCGGCCTCGATGTTCCCGCGGGCTTCGAGCTGGTCCAGCTTGAGGGGGAGTGGTGCCTGGTCGAGACGGGGGAGGAGCCCGAACCCGTCGAGCTCGAGATAAAAACCTCGGGCATCAAGGCGCTCATCGGGTCGCATAGCTATTACTTATACGATGCCGATCTGATGACCGACGTGTACGCGCGATGGGCCTACCTTGCCGCCGAGGACGACCCTCAGATGACCTTCGTCGAGTGCGTGCGCCAAGAGTCGAGGGTGTATCCGCGGCCGATGCCGCTCGAGAGCTTGCGCAACGCCCCGTTCCGCATGAGCGTCGAGGCGATCGAATCGACATGGCGGGCGGTGCACGCGTCGGGCGCTTATCCCGACCTCGAGCGCGTCGTCGCGTCGAACGGGGATGTGTACTTCTACTCAACGGACTATCTTTCCCCGGTGCGCGCGGCTGCGCTTGCGGAATGGGACGCGGTCGAGCGTTATCAGAACGTGTAGCTTCGGGTCTCGGGGCCGCAGTCGCTTCTTCGGCGCACGAGCTGCTCGCGCCTTCGGCGGGACGGTCGTGAGGGAAGCATCGCATCTTCAATGGGGCGGTCGCGGTGGGAACATCGCGACCGCCGCGCTTTATCTCCGCATAATCCCTGTCGTGCAGGATTGTAAATGTCTTATGCCGTTTACATTCTTGACATATGACGAAAATAGGCAGAAGATGCCATCGGTAACGTAATGGCTTCGTCGAAAAGCAGGTCTTATGCCCCGCCCCCGAAAACGCCGCAAAGTCTGTCAGCTTCCTGGAACGAAAGAGTTTCGCCCCGTCGGAGAGCTTTCAGATGACCTCATCGTCACCATGACGGTCGACGAGTACGAGGCGATTCGCCTCATCGACGACGAGGGGTTCTCGCGCGAGGAGTGCGCCGCCTACATGGAGGTCGGGCGCACGACCGTTCAGCAGATCTACGACGAGGCGCGCCGCAAGATCGCGCGCGTGCTCGTCGAGGGAGCGACGCTGCGCATCGAAGGCGGGGACTTTCGCCTTTGCGACGGAGAGGAGCGGCGATGCGGCTGCGGCGGGTGCGCGAAGCACCGCAGCATGCCCTTGCTGCGCGACGACGAGGAGGTCGGTGTCATGAAGGTCGCGGTTTCCGTCGAGGAGGACAGGACGGACGTCTGCCCGTTCGCGGCTCGTTGTCCGTATTACCTGATCCACGGCGAAGAAGGCGATGAGGTGGTGGAAAACCCCGCCGCCCATGCCGAAAGCGGCGCGGGGATGCAGGCCGCTCAGCTGCTCATCGACAAGGGCGTGACCGACTTCATCGCGGTGCGCGTCGGCATGAACGCAGGCGAGGCGTTGAACGCCGCGGGCATCACGGTGTGGAAGTCGGTCGGAAAAACCGCAGCAGAGGACATCACTGCGTTCGAGGCGGGCGAGCTTGAGAAGGAAACCGAGTTCTTCGGCGGGTTCCACGGCATTCGTTAGACGGGCGCGGCTCGAGCCGCGCCGGGAATCCGGGTGCAGCCTGCGCTGCATCGGGAGCTCGGGTGCGGCCTGCGCCGCACCGAGAGGAAGGGGTCGTGAGATGAAAATCGCGTGCCTGAGCGGCAAGGGCGGCGCGGGCAAGACGTTCGTCGCGGTCAACCTGGCGTATGTCGTCTCGTTACGCGAGCGGGGTGAGGTCGTCTACATCGACTGCGACGTCGAAGAGCCCAACGGAAGGCTGTTCTTCAAACCCGAGGGCGTGAGGGAGGAGGCGGTCTGCTCGCTGCTTCCCGCGTTCGACGAGGAAGCGTGCACGGGGTGCAAGGAATGCGTGAGGTTCTGCCGCTTCCACGCGCTGCTCTACATAGCCGACAAACCGATGGTTTTCGCTGAGATGTGCCACAGTTGCGGCGGTTGCAGGATGGTGTGCCCGGCGCATGCCGTCACCGAGATCGAAAAGCCCGTCGGCAAGCTGGAGGTCGGCGCCGCAGACGGCGTTTCCGTGGTGACCGGCGTACTCGACACCGGCGAGGCCTCGGGCATTCCCGTGATCCGCGACGCCCTCGGGCACGCGGGCGGGCTCACCGTCATCGACTGCCCGCCCGGCAGCGCCTGCTCGGTGACGGAAAGCGTCGCCGACGCCGATTACTGCATTCTCGTGGCGGAGCCGACGGCGTTCGGGTTCCACAACTTCAAGATGGTTCACGAGCTCGTGCGCCTCATGGGGAAGAAGTGCGGTGTCGTCGTCAACAAGCAGGACGGCCCCTTCCCTCCGCTTGACGCGTATTGCGAGGAAGCGGGGGTCGAGGTGCTCGCGCGCATCCCCTACGACGCGGGCGTTGCAGTCTCGGTTGCGGACGGTCGCGTGGCGGCGAAGGAGGACGAACGCGTGCGGGCGTGGTTCGAGGATGTCCTCGGAAAGGTTGAGGCGGCGCTATGAAACGGTTGTTGATTCTCAGCGGGAAGGGCGGAACGGGCAAGACCACGACCGCCGCGGCGTTCATCCGGTTTGCCGACGCGAAGGCGGTTGCCGACTGCGACGTCGACGCCCCCAACCTGCACATCGTTGATCGGGGCGCATCGTCGTTTGAGGAGAGCGATTTTCTCGGCGGCGACAAGGCGCGGGTGAACCCGAGTTTGTGCGTCGGATGCGGCCTGTGCGCCATGCGATGCCGATTCCATGCGCTGCGGCTGGTCGGGGGCGTGTGCGCGGTCGATGAGCGCGCGTGCGAGGGGTGTGGCGTGTGCGCGTACGCGTGCATGCGCGATGCCATTGACCTGGTTCCCGACGTCGCGGGGACGAAACGGCTCGCGATTGAAGAGGACGCCGGGTTGCGCCGCGTGTTCTCGACTGCGATGCTGAAGATGGGCCGCGGGAACTCGGGAAAGCTCGTCACCGAGGTGAAGCGCGCCATGGACGGCCATGCGCAGGGCGCCGATCTCGCCATCATCGACGGATCGCCCGGCATCGGGTGCCCGGTGATCGCCTCGATGAACGGGGTCGACCTGGTGTTGGTGGTTGCCGAACCGAGCCTGTCGGGGATGAGCGATCTGACGCGTCTGGTCGAGACCGCCAAGCCGTTCGGCGTGAAGCTCGCGGTGTGCGTGAACAAGTGGGACTCAAGCCCCGCCCACGCTGAGGAGATCGAACGTTACTGCGCAGACGCGGGCATTCCCTTCGCGGGCAGGATCCCCTACGACAAGAGCGCCCCGGCTGCCATCAACGCGGGGATGAACGTCGCCGACTTGGACTGTCCCGCCCGTGACGCGCTGAGGAGCGTTTACGAGCGCGTGATGGAGCTTCTGTTCGAAGGGGAGTGCGCGGCGGCAGGTGTCGCATCGCAGGCGTAGAAAAAGAGAAGGGGGATCTCGCTTGCGAGATCCCCCTTCTGCGTGAGCGGGTCGAGCGCTGGGTTTCGCGCGCTTAGGCGAACTTCGCCTCGAGCGCGGCGAGACGCTCGCGGATGGTCGCGACTTCCTGCTCGGTGAGCTTGACGTCGGCGGCCGGCGCGTCGGCTTCGATCTGATGGGGCTTGTGGGCGCCGCAGATCACGTTCACGAAGTCGCCCGAGGAGCGCAGGAACGCCACGGCCAGCTGCACGAGGGTGCATTCGTGAGCTGCGGCGATGTCCTCGAGGCTGTGGACGAACTCGACGGCGTGCGGCAGGCGCTCGGGCTTCCACCACAGCTGTCCGTCGCGCGCATCGCCTGCGGGGACCACGCGGTCGCCCGGCACCGTGCCGGCGAGAATGCCGCGCTCGATCGGGGAATAGGCGTGGAAGGACATGCCGTGCTTCTGGCACAGAGGCAGGATCTCCGCCTCCACGTCGCGCGTCAGCATGCTGTACTTGCGCTGGATGATGTCGAGCTCGCAGCCGTGGGCGATCCAGTCCTCGATCTCCGCGGGGGTGGCGTTGGACAGGCCCAGGCAGCGCACCTTGCCGGCGCGCTTCAGGTCCATGAGGGCGCGGACGGTATCCTCAACCGGGTAGACGCTCGTGTCCTTCGCGGGGTTGTGCGCGTAGTAGATGTCGATGTAGTCGGTGCCGAGGCGCTTCAGGCTGTTCTCGCAGTCCTTGATGATGCTCTCGTAGCTGTGGTCGACGTAGACCTTATGGCCGTCGACGTCGTTCCAGAAGCGGCCGACGCCGGTATCCCAGTCGAAGGTGGCCTTCGTGGACAGCACGTACTCGTCGCGATGCCCCGCGATGGCGCGCCCGACGATCTCCTCGCTGTGGCCGCAGCCGTAGATGGGGGCGGTGTCGATGGTGTTGATGCCGAGCTCCAGGCTGCGTTGGATGGTCTGGATGGAAAGCTCGTCCTCGGAGCCCTTCCACCAGTCGCCGCCGCCGATGGCCCAGGCGCCCAGCGTGATGATGGACGCTTCGACGTCGGATTTTCCGATCTTCATGTATTCCATGGTGGCCCCGCTTATTTCTCGGCGGCAGCCTTGGCGTCGGCGCGCAGAACGCCGTCAACGCCGCAGGCCTCGTCGTCGTGGTACTTGAAGATGACGATGTTCTTCAGCGGGCCGCGCTCGCCGATCACGCGGTTGGCGCACTCGTCGAGAACCTCGATCAGCTTGCGGCGACGATCGATCTCCATGTAGGGCGGCACGAACACGAACCAGGTGATCTGGTCGACGGCGCACTCGGAGACGTTCTCCTGCGGAACCGGGGTGTAGTACAGGGAGTAGTTCTTGAAGACGGTGCCGATGGACTTGCCCATCTCGTCGAGGAATTCCTTCTTCTTCTCGTCGTCGAGCTCGAGCGAGGTAGCAGCGAAGATAGTTGCCATGGTGTTTCATCCTTTCGGTTTGCGGGCGCATCGCAGGCGATGTCCGCGTCGTGGTATTGGGTGGATGCGCATGCGCATCGTGCGTCGGCTCGCGGCGCGATTGCGCGCGAGGCCGACCACGAAGGGAAGGGCCTTTACGCCTTCTCGGCTGCGGCGCGCGCCTTGATGTCGGCGAACAGCTCGCCGTCCTTGCCGACGCCCTCGTCGTCGTGGTACTGGAACAAGACGATGTTCTTCAACGGGCCGTGATCGCCGGTCATGCGAACCATGGTGTTGTGCAGAAGCTCGATGGTCTGGCGCTTCTTGTCGATATCGATGTAGGGCGGCACGCAAACGAAGAACGTCGTCTGGTCGAGGGAATCACCGCGGCAATTCTCTCGCGGAACTTGCGTGAGGTGGAACGCGAGCGCGTGCTTGTACATGGTGCCGAGATCTTCGATCAGGGCATCGGAGAGTTCTTTTCTCTGCTCGCGCGTCAGGTCGAGCGTCGTAGCAGCGAAAATGGTGGCCATACGCAATACTTCCTTTCTACAGATCCGATACTACGCAAACGATGCAGGCGAGAAGACCGCGGGCGGTTGCTTCCGGCTCGAGACCTTCGGGTGGCGCGACGTTTCAATCGGGGTAAGCGTGCCCCCTGTAAAGCGCCGCTCATCTGGTGAAAGTTGGCTGCAAGCAACCGAAAACACACGAAATCTTCAGGTAAACTGCCGTTCGTATCCTATCACGAACCGTTGTTGCAATTGATTCGGTGTTATGGAAACCTCCTTCTCTCCGCTCGAAGGGCGGAAAATGCCTTTAAGCGGCATTGTGAATCCAAAGTGACAAGGTTTTGTAAAGCGTTCGCTACTATATGCGATACCTAATTCTCGGGGCTTTCGTGTTTTCGGCCCCGTGCAAGATGGCCTTTATATGGGAGGGGGCAGAGGGTCATCGGAAGGGACATCCGAGGCCTTGCTGTTTCGCCAATCTAACAGAGAGGTTCAACCAATGGAGGAGATCAAAAACACGTTATCACGCCGTCAGTTCGTGACCCTGCTCGGCACGACGACCGCGGGCCTTACCCTGCTCAGCATGACCGGCTGCGGCGGTGGCGGCGAAGGCGCCGCTTCCTCGAGCGCTGCGGCTGTCGGAGACCCGGTTAAGGGCGGCACGTTCAAGGTGGCCCTCAATCGCACGATCAGCGCGAAGTCGCTCGATCCGCTCTATGTGGACAGCACTACCGCCGATCAGGTCTGCCAGAACTACGGCGACACCCTCGTGCAGGAGAACTTCGACCAGAGCGAGTATTTGCCCTGCATCGCCACCAAATGGGAGATCTCCGAAGACGGCAAGGTCTACACCTTCACCATCCGCGACGACGTTCACTTCCAGCCCGGCAAGTTCCAGGACGGCCGTCTGCTGACCGCCGAGGACGTCGCGTACTCCATCAACCGCGCTAAGGGCTATTGGTGCAACTACCTGTTCTTCCTCGATCGCGCCGAGGTCGTCGACGACAAGACCGTCGCGTGCTACCTGTTCGACCCCACCGCCACCTTCCTGCACGAGCTGTGCAGCTCGTCGGTCCTCATGGTTCCCAAAGAGGAAGTCGAAGGCTGGGGCGAGGAATTCGGCATGCACCCGATCTCCACGGGCCCGTTCATGATCTCCGAGCATGTGCCCGACCAGTACACCAAGCTCGTCAAGAACCCCAACTACTGGGGCGTGGAGCCTTACCTGGACGGCCTGGAGTACTACATCATCACCGAGGCCGCGCAGGCCTTGAACGCGCTGACCACCGGCGAGATCGACTGTTCGCTCAACGTCAACGGCAAGATCATCGAGCAGGTTCAGGGCAACAAGCAGCTTGCGCTCACCCAGAACACCGAGCCGCGCGTCACCTACCTCGGCTTCAACACCACGCATGAGATCCTCTCCGATGTGCGCGTCCGCCGTGCGCTCGCAGGCGCCATCAACCGCGAGACCCTCGTCAGCGGTGTCTACAAGTACGGCGACGGCGAGATCTCCTACCTGCCGCTTCCGCTGATGTCGTGGGGCTACAACAAGGAGCAGGAGAAGCTCGCTCCCGCTTATGACATCGAGGCTTCTAAGAAACTGCTCGCCGAGGCCGGCTACGCGGACGGCTTCGACATCATCCTGACCACCGGCACCTCCGAGGCTTACATCCAGGCGGCCACGCTTATCCAGGAGCAGCTCAAGGCCATCAACGTGAACGTCGAGATCCAGAGCCTGTCCGCTACCGAAGTCACCGAGCGCTACCTCAATAACACGGTGCAGCTGTGGATCAACGGCCAGGGCGGCTCCGCCGATCCGGCGACGTTCGTCGGCTACTTCCTCAACACCGACAAGCTGCACACCAACTACAACGCGTTCTGCTACAGCAACCCCAAGACCGACGAGCTCATCCAGAAGGCCATGTCGCTCACCGACCAGGAGGAGCGCAAGGCCATCTACGAGCAGCTTGTGCAGATCGCCATGGACGAGTGCATCGGCGTCTTCTTCGCGACCACCAAGCTTTCGTGGGGTTTTCGCTCCAACGTGCAGGGCTACGTTCAGGAGAACAAGGCCGTTATGCGCGTCTGCGGACTCGAGGGCAGCGACATCAACGTATGGAAGCAGGCTTAGCGCCTGCTGATTGGACAGTCGAGCGGCTAATCGATCCTCGCCCGAAGGCTTCTCGGCGGCGGGCGAGGATCGGCGTCCCGGCTTAGTCCGGGACGCCGTGCGTTCGGGGGCCCGTCGACGGTGCCGTCGCTCGATCCGACAGGGATTAAAGGAGGTTCAACGCTATGGGGAAGACCATCCTTAGGCGCTTGCTCCAGCTGATCCCCACCTTGTTCGTCGTCGTTACGTTCACGTTCATCGCGACGCGACTCATTCCCGGCGACCCGGTTGCCGCCATGGTGGGCGATCAATACGATGTCAGCAAAGTCGAGGCCATGCGTGAGCAGCTCGGTCTCAACGATCCGATACTCGTGCAGTTCGGCAACTACCTGCTCGACATCCTTCAGGGTAACTTCGGCATGTCCTATTACTTCAACATGCCCGCGCTCGACATGATCGCGCAACGTCTTCCCAACACGCTTCTCATCTCCGTCATCTCGCTCGTCATCGCCATCGTCGTCGGCGTTGCGCTCGGCGTGCTCTCGGCGAAGAAGCAGAACACCATCGTCGACTACGTGCTCACGGTGATCTCGCTGCTCGGCGTGTCGGTGCCGGTGTTCTGGGTCGGCATCATGCTGGTGCTGCTGTTCTCGGTGAACCTGGGATGGTTGCCGAGTTTCGGAATGGGGTCGATCGAGCAGGATGGCTTCCTCGGCTATTTGAGCCATCTCGTATTGCCGTGCTTCTGCTTGTCGATCATCCCGATGGGCACGTTCACGCGCATCACGCGCTCGAGCATGATCGAGACGCTCGGCAGCGATTCGGTGCGCGCCATGCGCGCCCGCGGCGTGAGCGAGGCGTCCATCACGTGGAAGCACGCGCTTAAAAACGCCCTGCCGCCGATCCTCACGGTCATCGGCATCCAGTTCGCCGGCTGCTTCGCGGGCGCGGTCCTCACCGAGAACGTGTTCGCCTGGCCCGGCATGGGCACCATGATCGTGTCCGCCATCGACAACCGCGACTACGCGCTTATTCAGGCGACCGTTCTCGTCGTCGCCCTGGCGTTCGTCGTCATCAACCTTTTGACCGACCTTTTGTACATGGTGATCAACCCCAAGGTTGCCGCCGAGGCGAAGAAGGGAGGGATGTAGCCATGGCCAAGCTGGAAACGGCTCCCAACGTCGACGCGGGCGTGATCTCGGAAGAGACGAAAAACGCGATGATCATGAAGGAGCGCAAGGCTAACAGCCCCTGGCGCAAGTTCATCCGCAACAAGTCGGCGGTCGTCGGCCTCATCATCGTCGTGTTCATGATGGGCATCGGCTTGTTCGCCCCGTGGATCGCCCCGTGCGACCCGAACGCCACCGACGTCACCTCGGCGTATCTCGCCCCCGGCGAGGAAGGCCACATCTTCGGCACGGACGATCTGGGCCGCGATTTGTTCAGCCGCATCGTCTACGGCGCTCAGATGAGCATCGTCGTCGCTATCGGCTCGACGGTCCTCGGCGGTATCATCGGCATCATCTTGGGTCTCATCTCGGGCTTCGCCGGCGGTATCGTTGACGCGATCATCATGCGCATCATGGACGGCCTGTTCGCCTTTCCCTTCATCCTGCTGTCCCTTCTGCTCGTCACCATCCTGGGCTCGGGCGTGTTCAACGTCATCCTGGCCATCGCGGTGGGCAACGTGCCGCGCTTCGCCCGCGTGGTGCGAAGCAAGGTCATCGTGGCGAAAAACGAAGAGTTCTGCAACGTCGAACGCGTGCTGGGCGCCTCCTCGCTGCGTCTGATGCTGCTGCACATCCTGCCGAGCACCGTGTCCGAGGTCGTCGTGTACGCGACGCTGTGCGTGGGCGGCTCCATCATCTCCGAGGCTTCGCTGAGCTTCCTCGGCCTGGGCATCCTCATCCCGACGCCGTCGTGGGGCAACATCCTGCGCGGCGGGCAGACCTGCCTGGCCATGGCTCCGCACATCGCGACCATCTCCGGTCTGTTCATCTTCGTCGCGGTCATCGGCTTCAACCTGCTCGGCGACGGCATTCGCGACGTGCTCGATCCGAAGATGAAGAAGTAAGGAGGACGTCATGGGAAACAACGAGAAAGACGTGCTCCTCGACGTCAAAAACC
This sequence comes from uncultured bacterium, assembly GCA_937890835.1. Taxonomy (GTDB): domain Bacteria; phylum Actinomycetota; class Coriobacteriia; order Coriobacteriales; family Eggerthellaceae; genus CALADF01. Next base: position 66,795 of record CALADF010000036.1, on the reverse strand, counting down.
TCAAAACCTACTTCAAGCTCGCCAGCGGGACGGCGCGCGCGGTCGACGGCGTGTCGTTTCAACTGCGGCGCGGTGAGACGCTCGGTGTGGTCGGCGAGTCCGGCTCGGGCAAGAGCGTCATGGCGAAAAGCGTCATCAGGCTGCTCGAGAACTCGGCGCGCATCGAGGAGGGCTCCATCACCTTCGAGGGTCGCGACGTGCTCTCCTTCGGCAAGAAAGAGCTGCGCGATTACCGCGGCCGCGACATCGGCATGATCTTCCAGGACCCGATGACCTCGCTCGACCCGGTGTTCAAGGTGGGCAAGCAGATGACCGAGAACCTGCGCATACACCGCAACATGAACAAGGCGGAGGCGCGCGAGGTGGCAATTAACGCGCTGCGCAGCGTCGGCATCCCCAACCCCGAGGCGCGCTTCGAGTCGTATCCCTTCGAGCTGTCGGGCGGTATGTGCCAGCGCGTCATCATCGCCATGGCGCTGTGCTGCAACGCCGAGGTCATCATCGCCGACGAGCCCACCACGGCGCTCGACGTGACGGTGCAGGCCCAGGTGCTGCGCCTTCTGAAGGACCTCCAGAAGGAGAACGACATCGGGCTTATGATCATCACGCACAACCTCGGCGTGGTGTGGGACATCTGCGACCGCGCCATGGTCATGTACGCGGGCAAGGTGGTCGAAACCGCCGACGTGAAGACGCTCTACGCGAACCCGGTGCATCCCTACACGTGGGGCTTGCTCGACTCCATGCCCTCGCTCGCCAGCGAGCGCAAGGCCAATTTGGCCACTATCCCCGGCACCCCGCCCGATCTGCGCTTGACGGGCTCGTGCTGCAACTTCTACAACCGCTGCCCCTATGCGACGGAGAAGTGCACCAAGGAGGTGCCCGAGCTCATCGAGATCGAGCCGGGACATTTCGCGGCGTGCCATCACCAGACCAAGGAGAGCAAGCTCGAGCGCGGCAAGGGAGGTGAGCGCCGATGAGCGGTGCTGAGGAAAAAGAGGTGCTTCTCGAAATCAAGGACCTTTCGAAGGAATTCGAGATCCGCTCGGGCAAGATCGGCGGCAAGTCGCAGTACCTGCACGCGCTGAGCAACGTCAACTTGAAGGTGTACAAAGGCGAGACGCTCGGCATCATCGGCGAGTCCGGCTGCGGCAAGTCGACGCTCGGCCGTTGCATCGTGCGTCTACATCAGCCGACGTCCGGCGAGATTCTCTTCGAGGGCGAGCCGCTCGACTATAAGGGCGCACGTGCGAAGAAGCAGCGCGAGAACGTGCAGATGATCTTCCAGGATCCGTATTCCTCGTTGAACCCGCGCAAGACCTGCGCGAAGATCATCGAGGAGCCGATGATCATCCACAAGACCGTCACCGACAAGGAAGAGCGCATGAAGCGCGTCGTCGACCTGATGAAGGTCGTCGGCTTGGACTCCCAGCACGTTCACCGCTTCCCTCATGAGTTCTCGGGCGGCCAGCGCCAGCGCATCAACATCGCGCGCGCTCTCACGCTCAACCCGAAGCTCATCGTGTGCGACGAGCCCGTGAGCGCGCTCGACGTGTCCATCCAGGCTCAGGTTCTGAACTTGTTCGGGCGCCTGCAACGAGAGTTCGGCCTGACGTACGTGTTCATCTCGCACGATCTGAGCGTCGTGCGCCACATCTCGGATCGCATCGCCATCATGTACCTGGGCCAGGTCGTGGAGCTGACCGCGGCGGAGACCGTTTACGACAATCCGCTGCACCCCTACACCCGCGCGTTGTTGTCGGCCATCCCGCCGACGAGCCCGTTCGAGGAACACGCTCCCATCGTGCTCGAGGGCGACATCCCCAGCCCCATCGGCGATTTGAAGGGGTGTCCGCTCGCGTCGCGTTGCCCGCAGTGCACGGAGCGTTGCCGTTGCGAGACGCCCGCTCTGCGCGAGGTGGAGCCGGGGCATGAGGTGGCCTGCTTCCTTTACGAGGGGTAACCGCCGCGCAACCGCCCGCGTCCCGACGGGGCCGTGCGGCTCGCGGCGTGCGCTGACGGGCGATGCGCGGTTCGCTCCGTGCGTCGCGCAACCGCCCGCGCGTCGCGGTATCGGCGAATGCACATTGATGACTTTCGAAGGCGCCCCGTGCGGTATCGCATGGCGGGCGCCTTCGAGTATGGAGGAGAGGAGAGCTGAATGGAGCGCGTAGAAGACCGCTTCCTGCGTTACGTGAAGATCAACACCCAGTCGAAGGCGGGCTGCGAGAGCATCCCCTCGACGCCGTGCCAGTGGGATCTGGCGAATTTGCTGGTCGATGAGCTGCGCGCGCTCGGCGTGGAGGACGCGCGCGTCGACGAGCACTGCTACGTCATGGGGTCGATCCCGTCGAACCTTCCCGAGCCGAACTCCGTTCCCGCGCTCGGACTTATCGCGCACATGGACACCGCCACCGAGACGAGCGGCGAGAACGTCAACCCGCGCATCGTGGAGAACTACGATGGCGGCCCGATCGTCATCAACGAAGAGCTCGGCATGGTCATGGAGCCGTCGGTGTTCAAAGGCCTGGCCAAGCACCTCGGCGACGACCTCATCGTGACCGACGGCACCACGCTGCTCGGCGCGGACAACAAAGCCGGCGTCGCGGAGATCATGACGGTGGTTGAGCGTTTGCACGAGGATCCGTCCATTCCGCATGGCAAGCTCTGCATCGGCTTCACGCCCGATGAGGAGGTCGGACGCGGCGCCGACCTGTTCGACATCGCCGGCTTCGGCGCCGATCTGGCCTACACCATCGACGGCGGCGAGCTCGGCGAGCTGGAATACGAGAACTTCAACGCGGCTTCGGCTCGCGTGACCATCACCGGGCACGTGGTTCACCCTGGGTCCGCGAAGGGTTCCATGCGCAACGCGGCGCTTATCGCCATGCGGTTCAACGAGCTGCTTCCTGCGGCGGAGATCCCCGCGTGCACCGAGGGGCGCGAGGGCTTCTACCACCTGAACTCCATGTCGGGCGACGTGGCCCATGCCGAGCTGGACTACATCATCCGCGATCACGATCGCGAGCGCTTCGAGCAGCGTAAGCGCTATATGAAGCAGGCCGTCGAGCTTTTGAACGCGGAATACGGCTACGAGCTGGCGACCATCGAGATCACCGACTCGTACTACAACATGAAGGAGATGATCCTGCCCCATATGGAGCTGATCGATCTCGCGCGCGAGTCGATGGAGGAACTTGACATCGAGCCTTTGATCATCGCGGTGCGCGGCGGCACCGACGGGGCGCGCTTGTCTTACATGGGTCTGCCGTGCCCGAACATCTGCTCGGGGTGCGAATACGCGCACGGCCCCTACGAGCACGTGTCGGTTCAGGCGCTGCGTCGCATCGCCGACATGCTGGTTTTACTGGTGCAGAAGTTCGCCGCGACTCAGGGCGCGGACGTGAAATAACCCGACTTGAGCAAGGCGTCGCCATCTGAGAAGGCGGCGCCTTGTTTGTTCGACGACGATACGCGGCGTATGCCCGCGAGTGAGGAGCAACAGATGAACAACGAGGAGAGGGCGCTTGCCTACGCGCAGGATATCGCGCGCCTCATCAGGCACGAGACCGTGCAGCGACCCGGATCCGAGGAGGCGTTCGCGGCGCTTCACGAGGAGATGCGCGCGCTGTTCCCCGAAGTGCATCGCGTGTGCGAACGCGTGGAGGTTGACGGCAGCCTGATGTACCGCTGGCCGGGCGAGAGCAGCGACGATGCGCTTCTGCTGATGAGCCATCATGATGTGGTGGCGGCTAACGCCGACGAGTGGTGCTGCGATCCGTTCGCGGGCGAAATTCGCGACGGGAAGCTGTGGGGTCGCGGCACGCTCGACGTGAAGGGCAATCTGTACTGCATCTTCCGCGCGGTGGAGGAGCTGATCGGCGAGGGCTTCACCCCGGCGCATGACGTGTACCTGGTCACAAGCAACTGCGAGGAAATCGGCGGCAACGCGGGCGTTCCGAACTACATGCGCGAGCATGGCATCAAGGTGGGTTTGCTGCTCGACGAGGGATCGTCGGTGCAGCCGTGCAGCTTCGGCGATGCGGGCGGGGACGTGGCGTTCATCGCCACGGCCGAGAAGGGCTTCATGAACGTGCGCATCACGGCGCGCGGCGCGGGCGGTCACGCTTCGGCGCCGGGCGTGGGGTCTCCCATGCCGCGACTGGGCGCGCTTATGGCCGACATCGACGCCAACGGCCTGTTCGACGTGCGCATCGTGGAACCTGCGGTCACGCTGCTCGACCGCGTGGCTCAGATCTCCTCCGACGAGGAGGCCGTGCGTTTGCGCAAGGTGGCGGCGCGCGAGGAGGGCTGGCGGGACGTGCTGCCCGGCGCCATTCGCGAAATGGCGCGCACCACGGTGGCGTTCACCATGGCAGGTGGTTCCGCGGCTCCCAATATTCTGCCGAGCGAAGCGTGGGCGGTGTGCAACATTCGCATCGAGCCCGGCCGCACGGTGGAGGAGACCTTCGCCGAGTTGAAGCGCCGTTGCGAGCCTTACGACGTGGAGCTGGAAATGCTGCTCTCCAACGATCCCAGCCCGGTGTCCGACTCGGCCAACGACGACTTCGCCCGCGTGGAGCGTGCGGTTAACGTGGCATATCCCGACGTGCCCGTGATGCCGTTTTTGCTTTCGGGCGGCACCGACACCAAGCACTTCACGGGGCTGTACCGTTCGTGCTTGCGTTTCACCGCGCTTCATATCGATCAGCAGCAGATCGGCTCCATGCACGCGGCGGACGAGAACGTGGATTTGGAGACGTTGCCGCGCGCGGTCGATTTCTTCCGCGCGGTTCTGCTCGACGACGGCGCGAAGCGATAGGGGATTGCCATGACGCAGGAAATAGATCGCACATGGGATTTGACCAGCCTTTATGCGGGCTTCGATGACCCCGCCTACGCGGCTGACCGCGAGGAGCTCTCCGCTCTCGTCGATGCGTACGCCGCCCGCGTCGACGAGCTGGCGAAGGCGGGCGCGTTTGACGCCGATGCGTTGGCGCAGCTTCTGGAGATGGAAGAGCGCATGTGGGTGCTCGGCGCCGACCTGACCAAGTTCACCAGCTTGAGCCAGGCGGTCGATGCGGCTGATGCGGTGGCGCAGGCGTCCATGGGCAAGCTCAACGCCATTTTCGCGCGCATGGCGCTGCCCACCTCGCTCGTCTGTCGCTGGACGGCGGAGCTCGAGCTGACCGAGGACGACTTCGCGCGTCTTCCCGTGCTCGATGCGTACCGCTTCCTCATCGGTCAGATGGCTGAGCGCGGGCGCCATATGCTCTCGCCCGAGGAGGAGAACCTGTTCGCGCGCGTGCAGCCCTTCGCGGGCCAGGCGTGGGTGGATCAGCGCAACGTGCTGGTGTCGTTCGCCTCCGCCGAACTCGACGGGCGGAAGCGCTCGCTGACCGAGCTGCGCAACTTCGCCACGTCGAACGACGCCGATCTGCGCCGTCGCGCTTTCGACGCGGAAATCGAGTGCTCGCGCTCCATCGAGCAGGGCATGAGCTTCTGCTTGAACGGCATCAAGGCGCAGGAAAGCATGGAGGCTCAGATGCGCGGCTACGCGTCCGTGCTCGACCTGACCATGGCGCAGTCGCATATGAAGGCCGCCACGCTCGATGCGCTGTGGACGTCGGTGCGCGCGCACCTGCCCCTGTTCCATGCGTACATGCGCAAGAAGGCGCAGATGCTCGGGCACGAGGGCGGACTTCCCTGGTGGGATGTGCTGGCGGGCGTGGGCGCGTGCTCGCGCGTGTTCAGCATCGACGATGCGCGCGATTACCTGGTGAAGCACCTCGGCGGCTTCGCGCCCGATTTGGGCGAACTTGTCGAGCGCGCCTTCGCCAACCGCTGGATCGATTTCTACCCGCGCATGGGCAAAAGCGGCGGCGCGTTCTGCCGGAACCTCACCAACCAGCGCGAAAGCCGCGTTTTGACCAACTTCGACGGGTCGCTGAAGGCGGTCACCACCATCGCGCACGAGCTGGGCCACGCGTATCACGGCCAGCAGATCGAGGATCACCGTCCGCTCAACCGCACCTATACCATGCCTGTCGCCGAGACTGCTTCGAACTTCAACGAGATCCTGGTGATGAACGCCGCCATAGCCGAGGCGGAAGGGGCCGAGCGTTTAGCTTTGCTCGAGCAGCGTCTGCAAGCTTGTACGCAGACGGTGTGCGACATTTACTCGCGCTTCCTGTTCGAGAAGTCGGTCATCGAGCAGAACCAAGAGGGATTCCTGTTCCCCGAGAAGTTGTGCGAGCTGATGGTGGCGGCGCAGAAGGAAGCCTACGGCGATGGGCTCGATGCGAACGCGCTGCATCCGTACATGTGGGTGAACAAGGTGCACTACTATTCGCCCGATCTGGCGTACTACAACTTCCCTTATGCGTTCGGCTTGCTGCTGTCGGCGGGTTTGTACGAGCGTTATCAGGTAGCGGGCCCGGCGTTCGCGGAGAAGTACCGCCGTATGCTCGCAAGCACGACGGTGTGCACGGTCGAGGAGGCGGCCGCTGTCGCGGGCGTCGATGTGACCACCGTCGAGTTCTGGGACAGCTGCTTTGCAGCCGTGGCCCTGCAGATCGAGGAGTTTTTGCAGGCGTAGGAACCGAGGCGGCACGTGCTGTAAGCAGAGACGAACGCGTCTCGTAAAGCAAGAGAGGCAGCTCGCAGGAGCTGCCTCTCTTTTCATGCTCGGCCCGCTGACGAAGGTGCCGGCGGGCCGAGCATGCGTAAGGTCGAGTAGGGGATAGCCTCCTTTACTCGCCGATCATGATGCTCAGGATCTCATGATCGGTTTGGCGCATGCCTTCGCGCGCCATGCGGCTGACGTTTTGGATGGTCTCGTCGACGCCCATGGTGACGATGCCGTCGCCTGCGATGAACTGGTTGCCATTCTTGAACAGGCGGTAGCCGAAGATGCCGTTCTCGACGGATGCGGCGATCTTCGCCGCGCATGAGGGCTTCGCGCCGTCGCATACCATGCCGGACACCACGCCGAGCGCGTTCACGATGGTGTGCTCGATGTCCTCCATGTCGCCGCCGAGCATGTAGACGATGCCCGCCGCGGCGCCCGTGCCTGCGCTCACCGCTCCGCAGAACGCCGACAGGCACCCGATGCCCATTTTCTGATAGACGCTCACCAAATCGGCGATGATGAGCCCGCGCAGCATGGTGTCGTGATCGACGTCGTACTCCTTGGCGTACACGGCGATGGGCGCCGATGCGGTGATGCCCTGGTTGCCGCTGCCCGAGACGATGACCACGGGCATGGGGCAGCCGCTCATGCGCGCGTCGCTGCCCGCGGCGGCTGCGGCCTTGGCGCAGATGAGCACGTCTTCTTTGTCGTAGCTGGTCAGGTAGAGTTTGCCGACGCGGGCTCCCCAGTCGTTTTTCAAACCCTCCTCGGCGATGGCGCAGTTGTACTCGATCTGACGCTCGAGGACCCCGCGCACGTCTTCGAGGTTTGCGTGCTCGGCGAATGCCACGATATCGGCGAGGTTGAGGTACTCGCGGGTGCGCTCGGTTTCGGCGGTGCCGTCCTCGCGCGCGTCGAGGATGACCTCGCCGTTTTTAGCGACGAACGCCACGTTGGTGTGGGATTTATCCATGATGACGTGGGCGAAGTCGTCGCCTGCGTAGGCGTGGATGCTCACGTAGAACGGCTCGTCGGTTTCGGCGATCTTCACTTTGATCTCGTGGTTGCTCAGATACTCCTGAATGCGCACGCGGCCGTCGTCGTCGACGTCGCCGAGCACGTCGAGCAGGTTGTCGGAGTTGCCGACGGTCACGCCCGCCGCGACCGATGCCTTCACGCCGCGCATGCCGCCGGTGTTCGGAACGGTCACGCTGTTGACGTTTTTGATGATGTTGCCGCTTACCGCGGCGACGCAGCGGTCGGGCTCGGATCCGAGCGTTTTAGTTGCCAGCGCCGAGGCGTATGCAACGGCGATCGGCTCGGTGCAGCCGGTGGCTACGACCAGCTCGTGGTGCAAAATGTCAACGAAAGCCTGGTAGGTCTCCGCGCTGACCTGCGTCTTTATTCCGCGCTCGTCGGTAGAACCTGCAGTCATTGCTCCTCCTTTTGGTTAGATGTGGCTGCAAGAGCGGCGGGCGACGGCGTCTTCTCGCGCGTCGCCCGCGTGGTGCGAAGCAAACGGTGCGGGTGGCCTAGCGCAGGCCGGCCTCGCGGACCACTTCCTCGATGAGGGTGAACATCGAGTGGTCGACGGTCAGCGGAAGCGTGCAGCCCGGGCCGAAGATGAACGCGCCGCCGGCGTTCTGCTCGAGCGCGTCTTTCAAGCGACCCTCGAGGCGCTCTTTGATCTCTTCGCGGGTGCCTTGGAAATCGCGCCGCTGGTCGATGCCCGTGATGAGCACCTTGTCGGTTTTCGCGCGCAGATCGGCGATGGTGGTCAGATCGTCTCCGATGCCGACGCACTCCCAGTTGAACGCCTGGAATCCCAGGTCGATGAGGTCGTCAAAGTACAGGCCGTTATCGCCGTGGACGTGCACCATGTTGAACCAGGTGCGGCCTTCGAGTTTCTCGGCGAGGTGCTTGAGGTAGGGCACCACGAACTTGCGGTGCTCCTCGGGGGTGACCAGCGCGCTGGTGGAGAACTTGGTGGCCAGGAAGATGCCGTCGATGCCCGCCTTTTCGATGAGCGCGTCAAGGAAGGCGTCGTTGGTCTTCTCGAGCGCGTCGAGCGCCTTCAGCAGCGCTTCGGGATCGGTGCGCATGAGGTTGAGCGTCCACTCGGGCTCCATTGGCGTGGAGAGCTCCTGTACCCAGCTCAAGGGGTCGAACAGCGTGGCTAACACGGGCTTTTTGCCCTTGTAGGTCTCCACGATGCGGCGGTCGACCTCGACCTCGGCGGCCAGCGTGGGGTTGGTCGCGTCGAGCGCGGGCAGGTTGGCGGCGTCCTCGGCGCAGGTGATGGGGTGGGAGTGGAACACGCCGTCCCACTTCTCGGGGTTGGTGGAGAACTCGTAGTCGGCCCCGTAGGCAACGGGCATGTAGTTGCCGCAGGTCATGATCTTGATGAGATCCCAATCGCCCTGCTTGGCGGTGTCGATGGTCTCGTTGTAGAAATCATCGGCGACGGGGTCGGCGAGCGGGAAGTGGTACCACCCGGTGATGGCGAGCTTGTCGCCGAGCGTCTTCTCCTCGACCATGCGTTTGATCTCGTTGTATCCCTCTACCACGACTGTTCCCTCCATTCGTTCGGTCGTGAATTCACGTCGGACTATCGTACTACTTTTTATGTAAAGTACGAATGCTTCGACGCATACGAACGGGCGTGGGATGTTCGCCGGGGGTAAGTGGCGAATGTGGCGCGGCGGATGCGCTGTGGACGAGAAAAATGAGCGCTCGATGCAGGTGAGGGAAGAGCCTGCATCGAGCGCTCACGTCAAGCGGGCGGCGTGGTTTCCAAGGTACGCCGCCCGCTTCCTGAGGGCTGTCAAGCCGGGAGGTCGCCGCGGGGCTTGACAGCCGGCGGCAGCCGCGGGGTTTGCTGCCCGACCTGATGTCGGGAGGTCGCCGCGGGCTTGACGCTGAACGGTTGCGGCAGAGCGTGACAACCTTGCCGCAACCGGGGAAATCGCAGCGGCAACCCGAAGATCGCCGCTGCGACGAGCCGACCGCTTACGGCAGAAGGCCGAGGCCCGCCAGCTCCTCTTTCACGTCGGGCATGTCGTAGTAGTCCAGGCACGACGCGTTCGGGCAGCCGAGCGTCTCGTCCCAGCCGAACGTGCGGTAGAGCATGGTCAGCGCGGTCTGGAAGTCGTCCTTGTCCATCTTGTCGGTGCCCTCGGTGAAGGCGGCCTTGTCGGGATCCTTCGTGAAGGTCCACTCGCAGGCGACGTCGTGGATGTTGCGCATGTCGTTGCAGCCCATGGCCCCGTCCTTGCCCACCATGCCGCGCACGGTGTTGGCACGCTGCAGGGTCATGATCTTCGCGCCCGCCTTGTAGAGATCCTCGGTGGTGACCTCCTCGCCGGTGACGGCGGTGAAGAACTTGGCCTCGAGGTCCAGATCGCCGCGGTAATCGCGGGTCTTCGAGGGGCTCATGGTCATCGGCCATACCCAGTTGCACACGGTGAGCGAGTCGTGCAGCACGTCGGTGACGATGCTCCACCAGGCGAAGTTGGCCTTGTGCTCGTTCATGGGGGTGTAGTTCTTGTCCGCGTCGCATGCGTCCGCGCCGCCCCACACCTCTTCGGCGATCTGGGCCTTCAGATCGAAGGGCAGGCCGCAACCCTGGAAGTTGACGGCGGAGTGGATCATGTCGTCGCGGTTGAACATCATGTTGTAGAGCAGACCGACCTGGGCGTAGCATTCGGCCGCGTGGTGAACCGGCCAGCCACGGTAGTTGATCAAGCACGATGCCGCTTGGTCGAACCAACCCATGTCATCCCAGCGCTCGCACCACACGATGGGGCCGTGCGCGACATAGGACATCTCGCCCTCGCCGGATGCGATGTGCTTGAGCAGCTCGGGCATGATGGAGGGGTCGTTGTTCTTGAACTTGTCCCAATCGAACATCGCGTACTCCTCGGCGGGAAGAACGCGCTCGAAGATGCCCGCGGCGATACAGTGGGCGATATCGCGGTAGAGCTGCGCGTAGTTGCACCACAGGCCCAAGTCGTCCACAGTCGATCCGATGACCTGGTCCCAGATCAGCGCGTCCTCGCTGCCCTTCTCCACGGGCGTGATGCCCTTCAGGATGCCGCACATGTAGTTGGTGAACGGGAAGTTCGGCACGCAGGTGTTGCCGGTGATCTCGAATCCGCCATGATCCTTGGCGGCGGGCACGCGCATGTCGGAGTAGCAGTGGATGGGACAGCTGTGGCAGCCGTTCATCTTGATGGTGTACTTCTCGGCCTCCGGGCCCTCGTCCTTGAAGGACTTCATGCAGCGGTAGCCGACCGTGTTCAGCTCGCCCGGCTTAGGCTCGCCGGTCTCGATGGGGCCGCCTTCGGCGAGCTCCCAGTACAGGTCCTTCTGCGCGGTCCAACGGGATCCCTTGTCGTAGTACTCGGCCCACTCCTGCTGGGTGGAGGGCACGACGTGGTTGTTGTTGGAGCCGATGACCTCGCGCAGCATGTAATCGGACAGCTCCGCGACGGCCTGCGGATCGGCCACGTTGACCGAGCCGTTGCCCTGCACCACGAGGGCCTTGAGCTTCTTCGAGCCCATGATGGTGCCCAGGCCCGCGCCCGCGGAGTGGTTGCGGGAGTTCAGCATGCAGGCGTAGGGGACGAGGTTCTCGCCGGCGGGCCCGATGGTGGCGACGCAGGCGGTGTTGCCCTCGAGGCGGTTGAGGGCCTCGGTGGTCGCGCGGGTGCCCATGCCCCAGACGAAGCTCGCGTCCTTGATCTTGACGTCGTCGTCCTCGATCTTCAGGTAGACCGGACGCTCGGATGCGCCCTCGAGGATGATGCCGTCGTAGCCGGCCTGCTTGATCTGCGCGCCGAGCATGCCGCCGCAGTGGGCGTCGACGACCAGATGGTCGGTGGTGAAGGTGGAAAGGAAACTTACGGTGGTGCGTCCTGCCAGCGGAACGCCGGATGCGGTCAGAGGACCGACGGCGAAGACGATCTTGGACTCCGGAGCCAGCGGATCGGTGCCTGCGGGGACTTCGTCGTACATGATCTTGTTGGCGATGCCCATGCCGCCGATGTAGGACTTGTAGGGATCGGTCGACTGGATAGAGATGTCGCCGGTCGTCAGATTGACGCGGAGGATCTTGCCCGTCCAGCCGTATGACTTCTTCGCGTCTTTGGTAGCGTCAGCCATTGTTCATACTCCAAATCTCTTCTTTACCTGCTTGTTGTGCGGCCGTAAAGCGCTGCGACTTGGAGTCTCGGGAAAAAGCTCCGGCGAGCATGGGAAAGCTCGCTTTTGAAGCTGGCGAAAGTATGCGTTTTCGCATGGGTCGGGGTATCCCCTCTTTGAGGGTAAAAGCGGAAAACCGCAGGTTGAACGGCATTTGCCCCTTAAAGAGGGGGTGAGGGTCGTCCATGCGCGGGTAAGGTGCAAGACGTTGTGCGGTGGCCTGCGCGAACACGATGTTCGCCATTTGCGCTGCGAGAGGATTTGGGTGAGACGGTCTTTTTCTTAGCGAGGGGAACAATATGTCAGACGTTAACAACAGCAACGTCCCCGTCGAGGAGACGGGCAAGCAGGAAGGCGGAGCCGCTGCTCCGAAGAAGACGGTGACCCGTCGTCAGGTGCTGGCCATGGCCGGCTGCGGCGTCGCTGGCCTCGTCGTCGGCGGCGTGCTGGCGTCTTGGGGCGTCACCGAGCGCTCCATCGCTTCCGGTCGCATCGACATCCGCACGACGCCGACCAAGCTCATCGTGACCGACCGCGCGCGCTGCTCGGGTTGTCAGCGCTGCGAGATGATGTGCACGCTCAAAAACGATGGGCGCGTCTGCCAGCACATCGCGCGCGTCCGCGTCCGTGACAATTACAACTGGGGTCCCGGCGCCGACACCGGCCAGGGCTCCTTCGGCGAGGGCGAGGGCGCTTGCCAGTTCACGGTCGAGCACTGCAAGCAGTGCGCCGACCCCGCCTGCCTGAACTACTGCCCGGTGCACGCCATCTACGTGAGCGAGGAGAACGGCGCCCGCATGGTGGACAGCGATCTCTGCATCGGCTGCGGCATGTGCGCGCAGGCCTGCCCGTGGAACATGCCGCGCATCGACACCGAGAGCCGCACCTCAACGAAGTGCATCAGCTGCGGCCGCTGCGCCGAGCAATGCCCCAACGGCGCCATCCAGTTCATCGACTGGCAGGACATCGCCCAGAAGTGCATCGACATGGGTATCGTCCGCACGGTCACGCTGGTGTAACGGCGTTCTATCGTTTTCCATTCCGCATCGCAGATTAAGATGCGGCGTGTTTTCGGGAACTTGGGAAAGGAGAGCCGCTCGTGGAGCATCATGAGATGTTCTCGGTGTTCGCGAAGTGTTTCGGCGCGGTGAGCGAGGATGAGTGGAGGGCCGTCACGTCGAAGGCGTTGTGGCCCGATTTCATCGACGCGGTTCGCAGCGCGCTGCAAGACGAACGCCCCCTCGGCTCGCAGGAGGCCCGCTTCGCTCGCAGGCGCGGATTCTGCCCGCTTCAGGAGTTTCTATCCGAAGGGGAGGTGTCGGCGCTGTTCCGCCCGCCGACCTTTCAGGAGAAGCGTGACTTCGCGGCGCGTCATTTCACCGGCGGGCTGCCCGGCTCCGCGGTGCCGATCGAGTCGCTGTATGCAGCGGGTTCGTCGCGTGCGGGCGATGGGTACCTGAGAAGCGAGGGCGCCTACCTGGGGGATTCGGCGCGCTACATGCGCGAGCTCGTCGCCCGGCTGGGGTTGGAGATCCCCGAGGAGTACTCCGCCTGCCCCGACCATCTGGCGCTCGAGCTCGACTTGACCGCCGTGCTTTTGCGCAGCGGCATGTGTCATCAGGCGCTGACGTTCGTTCGCGAGCGCTTCGCATGGCTGGAATCCTATCGGCAGCAGCTTCTCAAGATCGACGACGATGACGCGAGCTTCTACATAGGCCTCGTCGACGCCGTCATGGGCATCTGGCTCAAGAACCTCGTTTCCGAGGGCGAAACGATCGGCGCGCTCGACTGACTTTACGTCAGCGATGCGCGTGCATATATAGAGAGGAAACACAATGTCAGAAAACGCTATTACCAGGCGAAGCTTTCTGGCCGGAAGCGCGGGCGTGGCGGCGGTCGTCGCGGGCACGGGCTTTCTGAGCTTCGGCTCCTGGGAGCAGGCGCAGGCAGCGGGGTGGGCTCGTGCGACGAGCACCGCTCACTCGCTGTGCAACTCTTGCTCGAGCAAATGCGGCTTTACGGGGTATGTGGAAGACGGTGTGCTGACCAAGATGATCGGCGACGTCGCGCATCCGTACTGCGAGGGGACGCTGTGCGCTCGCGGCTACGGCTACGCGCAGATCGCGTACTCGAAGGATCGTCTCACCGACCCGCTTAAGAAGAACGCCCAGGGCAAGTTCGAGGCCATCTCGTGGGATCAGGCGTACTCCGAGATCTCCGAGAAGATCAACGAGATCATCGAGAACCACGGCCCCGAGGCGCTTGCCATGGTGCAGGACCCGCGTCCGTCCGGCAAGTACTACACCACGCGCTTCATGAACGCGTTGGGCAGCGCGAACGTCTACACGCACGGCGTTGCGTGCAACATGTCGAAGAACGCCGGCTTCACCCAGGTTATCGGCTCAAGTGATTTCACCAGCGATGTGGCCAACGCGAAGATGACGATGTTCATCGGCCGCAGCTACGCCGACGCCATCCGCCCGAGCGCCCTGCGCGCGCTGCAGAAGGCGCACGAGGCGGGTTCGAAGATAGTCATCGTCGATCCGCGCTGCAACAACACCATCGCGTTCGCCGACGAGTGGGTGCCCATCAATCCCGGCACTGACATGGCGCTCATCTTGGGCATGGCGCATGTGCTGGTGAACCGCAACCTCTACGACGCCGATTACGTTGCCGCGAACTCCGTCGGCTTCGACGAGTGGGCGGCCTACCTTACCGGGTGCACCCCCGTGTGGGCGTCGAAGATCACCGGCGTGGACGCCTCCACCATCGAGCGCCTCGCCGTGGAGTTGGCCGCCGCCGCTCCCGCCTCATCCATCGAGGCAAGCTGGCGCGGCGCGTTTGGCTGCTCCTACGACAACTCCGGCGAGACCGCGCGTGCGCTGTGCATGTTCAACACGCTTCTGGGCTGCTGGAACCAGGAGGGCGGCGCGCTGTTCCTTCCCAGCGTCTCGGCGGGTAAGCTCGATGCGAACAAGTTCCCGTCCGTGCCGAAGCCCGAGGGCAAGATCTACGGCGCGAGCGAGTTCCCGCTTTCCCTTTCGGGCATGGGCGTGGCAACCTACGCGGCGAACGCCGCGAAGAGCGGCGCCATCAAAGGCATGCTGTTCTACCAGTCGAACATGGTGGCCGGCTACGCGAACCCGGCGTTTCTCGCCGAGTGCGTCGAGTCGTTGGAGCTTTCCGTCGCCATCGACGTGCAGATGAGCGAGACCTGCATGGCCTGCCAGTACGTCCTTCCCGACACCAGCTACCTGGAGCGCTTGGAGCTTCCGGAGTTCGTTTCCGCGAAGACCCCCGTGGTCACCCTGCGCGATCAGGTCATCGAGAAGGTGCATCCCAACACGCGCCCGGTCGACCAGATCTTCTGCGAGCTGGCCGAGGCGTGCGGCGTGGGCGAGTACTTCCAGTTCACGGTCGAGGAGCTCGCCGACGCGCAGCTTCGCACCGTGGGGCTTTCGCTTGAGGCGCTGCGCACGGCCGGCGGCACGGTCGCTTTCCCCGAGAAGGCCTACGTCTACGGCAAGACGCCCTCGTGGAAGACGCCCACGGGCAAGATCCAGTTCGCCAGCGACGCCTGCGAGAAGGCGGGGCTGCCCCGCACGGCTCAGTGGAAGGCGCCTGCGGTCGAGGTTCCCGAGAGCGCGGACACGTTCCGCCTGATCGGCGGCAAGGTGTCCACGCAGACGCATACCCAGACCGCCAACATCGAGCCTTTGATGGCCATCACCAAGGAGTACGGCCTCGAGCGCGTGTGGATGAACGCCGATCGCGCCGCCGAGCTGGGCATCTCCGACGGCGACGAGGTGCTGGTGGAGAACGAGCACGCCAGCGGCCGCACGCGTGTGAAGGTGACCGAGCGCATCTGCCCGGACGCGCTGTACCTGCCGAGCCACTACGGCTGCTCCTCGCCTGACCAGCACACGGCGTACGGCGTGGGTCTGCGTCAGATGGATTACGTCCCCTTCCGCTTGGAAGAGGGCTACGGCGGCGCTTGCACGCAGGAGACCGTCGTCACGGTTAAGAAGGTAGGTGCATAATGGCCCGCTACGGAATGCTTATCAATACCAAGAAGTGCATCGGGTGCTATGCGTGCCGCACGGCATGCCAGCGTCAGAACGGCCTTCTGCCGGATGAGTCCTTCATCCGTTTCGAGGAGCGCGAGATCGGGAAGTACCCGGCGGTCACGGTCGAGCACGCCCCCATGCAGTGCATGCACTGCGAGGACGCGCCGTGCGCCGCGGTGTGCCCGACGGGCGCGGCTCATATGGGCCCCGACGGCATCGTGACGGTCGATCAGGGCCGCTGCATCGGATGCCTGTACTGCATGGCGGCCTGCCCCTACCAGGTGCGCGTGCGCAACTCGGAGACCGGCGCGGTGGACAAGTGCCGCTTCTGCACGGTTTCCAACTTCGAGACGGGCACCGAGATGTGCACCTGCGTGACGGCGTGCCCCACGGGCGTGCGCATCTTCGGCGACTTGGATGATCCTGACGGTGAATTGGTCAAGGAGATCAACCGCACGCATGCCGAGCCCATCGGCGGCAGCTTGACCAAGTCCAAAGTCTATTACGTGAGGTGATGGTGAAATGATGTACGAACCTATCTGGAGCGGCATCATCGCCTGCTACCTGTTCCTCGGCGGCCTGGGCGGCGGCGCCTTCGCCACCTCGGCGTTTTTGGCCTGGCGTCACCCCGAGGCGGTCAACATGCGCAAGATCGGCCACTTCATCGCACCTGTCGTGGTGATCATCGGCCTGTTCCTGCTGATGTTCGACGCTACCGCGGGCTTGCATAACCCGCTGCGCTTCGCGCTTTTGCTGTCGAACTTCGGCTCCGTCATGACCTGGGGCGTCGTCATTCTGGCGGCGTTCACCGTGGTAGCGCTGGTGGCGCTGGTGCTCGACATCCTGAAGCGCAAGGTGCCCATGTGGCTCGAGATCGTGGGCGCGGTGCTGGGCATTTGCGTGGCCATCTACACCGGTTGCCTTCTGGGCGTGTGCAAGACCTTCCCGCTGTGGAACAACGCGCTTCTGCCCGTGCTGTTCTTGGTGTCGGCCATGTCCACCGGCATGGCGGCAGTTCTTCTGGGCGGCGTGTTCCGTCACCCCGAGGAGTTCAACCGCGTCGGCGTGTTCAAGAAGTTCCACTTCTGCTTCCCCATCATCGAGCTGTTCCTGGTGGCCAGCCTGCTGTTCATTACGGTGACCAACTCCGAGGCCGGCTTCAACTCGGTCATGGCGCTGGTGGCGGGCAAGTACGCTATCGTGTTCTGGGTGCTGTTCATTATCGTGGGCCTGGTTGCCCCGACAGCGCTTGAGACCTGGCTTTTGTTCTTCAGCCCGCGCGAGTTCGAGGAGTCGCGCAAGGCCCATATGATCAGCGCGTTCTCCGATGTGGGCGTGCTGGTGGGCGGCTTCGTGCTGCGTCTTTTGGTCCTTATTGCGGCGCTGCCGATTACCTTGGTATCTCCCTGGGTGCTGTAGGCGCTCATCTGCGGCCCGCGGAACCTGAAACGCTCCGAGCGTTATGAATTGCCTCCCATCTCTCGGGCAACGAGGGGTGGGAGGTTTTTTCATGCCTGGGGTGGCGCGGGGAAGAGGTCTGGATCGATTGATACGCTTAAAGGTGTTAGTATCCTATCGGTATCGAGTAATAATTATGATAGGAGCATGTATGACTATCATCATTCCGTCGACGGATCTGCGCAATCGCTTCTCCGAGGTGGAATCGCTGGCCCGCCAGACGCGCGAGCCGATTTACCTGACCAAGAACGGCCGCGGCAGCTTGGTGCTGATGGACATCGATGCCTTCGAGGAGCATCTGGCGAATGCGGCGTATCGGCGCTATATCGACGACGCGCTTGCGGAGGCGTCGTGCAACAAGCTTGCGGGGACGTCTCGCTATCAGGCGATGGAGACGGCGATAGCCGAGCTGCTTGACGAACCGTTCTCGTTGGATGGCGAGGGATCCGACGATGGATCTCGTCATGCAACCGCGTGAAATCATGCTGCTTGACGACGCGATTGAGGATCTGAGGGAGATCAGGCGCGTCGTGTACCGTCTCTCTAAATCTCGCGTTGTCGCGGATAACTACATAAAGCGCATTCGCGCGCAGCTTCGTCATATCGAGTACACGGCCGAGGCTTGCCCGCGTTATGTCGGAGCCAACGGGCTTGATTTGGAGTATTGGTTCACGCCGGTCGAGCATTACCTGGCATTTTTTCTGGTGGAGGAAGACGTAGTAAAGGTCGATCGCATATTGTATTCGCGGCGTGATTTCGATCGAGAACTGGGTGCATGACTCTTCGGGGGCTCCGGTGCTTTGCTTTGATACAATGAAGTGCAGTTTGTCAAATTACTGCTAGAAGGATTGCGATGCTGAGCCCTGCGCATATTGCGGGGGGGGGGGTTCTCAAAAGCGAGTTGCCTCTCCCAGGCGAATCGATACGATGAGGCTCGCGCTGCGTGCTCTCTTGAGGCGCCGCAACATGATCTAGCTTGCGGGATGCGCGCTCGCGACGGCGGGGCGCTCTGCGTTCGCGCGAAGGCCGGCGTGTAGTCATGCAGCCGGATTTCTTCGACAACCGCGCGAAAGTTCTGAAAGACGACCTTGTCGCGAACATCCATGAGGGCGACAGGCTCTCGGTGGCGGCATCGGTGTTCTCCATGTACGCCTATCGCGAGCTGCGCGAGCAGCTCGAAGGGCTGGAGTCGTTCCGCTTCATCTACACCTCGCCCGCGTTTCTGAGCGAGCGCAATGCCAAAGAGCAGCGGGAGTTCTACATCCCGCGTCTTGACCGCGAGCGCGGCGTGGGCGGCACCGAGCTTGAGGTCCGTCTGAGAAACGAGCTGACGCAGAAGTCGGTTGCGGAGGAGTGCGCGAACTGGATAAGGCGGAAGGCGACGTTCAAGTCGTTCAGGGGCCAGGCGGGGCTGCCCGCCGCGCTGACGCTCGAGCAGGCGCCGGGCGAGGTCGCCGGCGCGAGCGCGGGCGAGTGCGCGGGAGCTGCCTCGAGTGCGGCCACGAGCCCACCCGCCCCCGCGTGCGGCGGCGACGCCGTGTCCTACATCCCCTTCAGCGGCTTCACTGCGGTGGAGCTGGGCAGCGCGCGCTCGGCGAACAGCTACAGCGTCATCTGCAGGCAGGACAGCTCGTCGTCGGGCGTGCTGCTCGACGCGTTCAACAAGGCGTGGAACTCCGACGACCTCGACGACGTAACCGACGCGGTTGTCGATAGCATCGCGCAGATGTATCGCGAGAACCCGCCCGAGCTGGTGTATTACGCGGCTCTCTATCGCATCTTCCACGAGTTCTTGGACGACGTCACGGCCGATGAGCTGCCGAAAGAAGGCGCTCGCCTGCGCGACAGCAAGATCTGGAGCCTGCTTTACGACTTCCAGCGCGACGCGGTCATGGCCATCATCAACAAGCTGCAGACGTATAAGGGCTGCATCTTGGCCGACTCGGTGGGTTTGGGCAAAACGTTCACCGCGCTTGCCGTGGTGAAGTACTACGAGAGCCTGAACCGCAACGTGTTGGCGCTGTGCCCGAAGAAGCTGGGCGACAATTGGCTTACGTACCGCAATAACCAGACGAACAACCCCATCGCGGTCGATCGGCTGCGCTACGACGTGCTGTACCACACCGATCTGTCGCGCGTGCGCGGCACGTCGGCGACGGGGATGAACCTCGAGACCGTCAACTGGGGAGCCTACGACCTGGTGGTCATCGACGAGTCGCACAACTTCCGCAACGGCGCCGACAGCTCGCGCGGCGGCGCGAACGGCGAAGAGCGCGCGGAGAACCGCTACGAGCGCCTGCTCAACCGCGTGGTGAAAGACGGCGTGCCCACCAAGGTGCTGATGCTGTCGGCCACGCCGGTGAACAATCGCTTCCGCGACCTGCGCAATCAGCTGGCACTGGCGTATCAGGGGGAATCGGACGAATGGTCCGAGCGCATGGGCCTGGATTCCAACGTGGAAGAGGTGTTCCGCCGCGCGCAGACGGCGTTCACCAAATGGTCGCAGCTTGCCGCGGAGCAGCGCACTACCGAAGCGCTCGCGCGCGCGCTCGACTTCGAGTTCTTCCGCGTGCTCGATCAGGTCACCGTGGCGCGCTCGCGCAGCCACATCCAGCGCTACTACGATGCGGCGGCCATCGGTCCGTTCCCGCGCCGCAACAAGCCCGTCAGCCTGCGCCCCGACTTGTCGACCGAGCCCACGGACGCCACCTACGATGCCATCGCCGAGCAGCTGAACAGCCTGAGCCTTGCCATCTACACGCCCATGGACTACGTGCTGGCAAGCAAGAAGGCGAAATACGACGGCGGAGCCGGCAACGTGTCGGTGGCGGGGCGCGAGAAGGGCGTGCAGCGCCTGATGGCCGCGAACCTGCTGAAGCGCCTGGAGAGCTCCGTGGCGTCGTTTCGGCTGACGCTCGAGCGCGTGCTGGCGCACATGAACCATACGCTCGGCGTGATCGACCGGTTCCATGCGGGCGGGCACGTCGCCGAGGGCGAGCTGTTGGCGGACGCTAACGGCATCGACTACGACGCGGACGACGAAGAGGCCTCGGAGTTCATGGTGGGCAAGAAGGCCCGCTACGACCTGCGCGACATGGACCGGATCAGCTGGCAGCGCGACATCATGACGGACGCGGAGATCGTCGAGGGGCTGCTGGAGCTTATCGCCGGCATCGACCCCGCGCACGATGCGAAGCTGACCGCGCTCGAGCAGGTTATCGAGCAGAAGGCGGCGCATCCGATAAACGCGGGCAACCGCAAGGTCATCGTGTTCACCGCGTTCGCGGACACCGCGCACTACCTCTACGAGCAGTTGCGCCCGCTGGTGGTGGACAAGCTGGGGCTGGGCATGGCCGAGGTCACGGGCGCCGCCGGATCTAAGACCACGGTGCCGGGCGTGCGCGGCGACCTATCGGAGATCCTCACCTGCTTCAGCCCTATATCTAAGGAGCGCGACCAGGTGTATCCGCACCTTGCGGGCAAGGACATCGACGTGCTCATTGCCACGGACTGCATCTCGGAGGGTCAGAACCTCCAGGACTGCGACACGCTCGTGAATTTCGACATACATTGGAACCCGGTGCGCGTGGTTCAGCGCTTCGGCCGCGTGGACCGCATCGGGTCGAAGAACGATTGCATCCAGCTGGTCAATTTCTGGCCGAACGTGGAGCTGGATAAGTACATCCAGTTGAAGGAGCGCGTCGAAAGCCGCATGCGCGCCACCGTGATGGCGTCCACCGGCGATGACGACTACCTCAACGAAGATGAAAAGGGCGACCTTGAATACCGTCGTGCGCAGCTGGAGCAGATGCAAAGCGAGGTGGTGGACCTCGAGGACGTGAGCGGCGGCGTGTCCATCACGGACCTGGGTCTGAACGACTTCCGCATGGATCTGGTGGCTTATCACGAGGCGCATCCGGACATCGAGCGTGCGCCCGCGGGCATCGCCGCCGTGGTTGCGGGCGAGGTGCCGGGCATCATATTCGTGCTGCGCAACGTGAACCAGCAGCTCGACGCTGCGGCGCAAAACCCCGTGCATCCGTTCTATCTGGTGTATGTGCGCGACGACGGCGAGGTGCTCTACGGGTACCTGAGCCCCAAGGACACGCTGGACGCCATGCGGCGCCTCTGCCGCGGCAAGAGCCAGCCCGACGCCGAGCTTTGCCGCGCGTACAACCGCGCCACCCGCGACGGGCGCGACATGCGCCACGCCTCCGAGCTTTTGGACGCGGCGGTGCTCTCCATTGTGGACGAGAAGCGCGAAGCCGACCTGGACAGCTTCTTCAGTGCCGGTACCACGAGCTTCTTGGAAAACGACGTGGCCGGGCTCGATGACTTCGAGCTGGTGTGCTTTTTGGTGGTGAGGTAGATGTTCGGTCTGCCCAGCACGGTGGAAGTGCATCAGCCGCTGCCGAAAACCGCGTTCTACCAGCGCTTATCGCTTGCGGCTCCCGTTAAGGACGAGTTCGTGCACGGCATCGACGCGCTGTGCGTGGTCGGCGCCGTCAAGGAGGCCACGTGTGGCATTCCCGCAGCGGAGGGCGTCGAGGAGATATCCGTTCTGCGCGCGGATTTGAAGTCGCGCGAGGTTCCAAAGCAGGCGCTTGACGCCATCGCGGCTGCGGTGCCGCGCAAGCTTCTCATGGTGTGTTGCCATGAGGGGATGGCGCGGTTGGCTGCCGTGCGTCGCGGCTTGCATGTTGGCGCACGGTGGGTTTCCGAAGACGAGTTGAATATCGAGCTTATCGGAACCACGCTCGCCGAGGTGTGGGACGGCTTGTGCGCGCAGGTGCTGTTCGACGATGCGGGCATTCCCGACGTCGATGCGCGCATGCGGAAAGAGAAGAGAATTGCCGAGCTTGAGGCCGAGGTCGTCAAGCTGGAACGGAAGTACGCGAAGGAGGTTCAGCCCGCAAAGCGCAACGCCGCGTTCAAGGCGTATAAGCAGGCGAAGGCCGAGCTCTCCGCGTTGAAAGGGGAGTAGGCCATGGATAAGGTTGATCTGCAGACGACGAACATCGCCGCCGAGAACGCCGCCAAGCTGGCGGAGCTGTTCCCGGACGTGCTGACCGAGGTGATGGACGAGGAGGGCAACGTTCATTACGGCATCGACGCGGAGGCGCTGCGCGCGCATGTGGGAGACATCGCCGAGGACAAGCGCGAGCGCTACCAGTTCACGTGGCCGGGAAAGCAGCGCGCCCGTGCCGAGGCCATTCGCCCCATCGACAAGACCATGCGCCCTTGCCCTGAGGAGAGCGTTAACTGGGACACCACGGAGAACCTCTACATCGAGGGTGACAACCTTGACGCCCTGAAGATCCTGCGTGAGACCTACGCCGGCAAGATCAAGATGATCTATATCGACCCGCCGTATAACACGGGGCATGACTTCGTGTACAACGACACCTTTGCCCGCAGTGCCGAAGAGGAGCGGACGGAGAGCGGCGCGTTTGACGACGAGGGAAACGTTCTCGATCAGGCTTACAAGCAGAACAACGAATCGAACGGCAGGTTCCATTCCGACTGGTGCTCGATGATGTACCCCCGTCTCGTACTGGCGAGGGATTTGCTGGCGGACGACGGGGTTATCTTCATTTCGATTGATGATTATGAGGACTGCAATGCACGTAAGCTTCTTGACGAGGTCTTTGGCGCGGATAACTTCATAGCGCAGCTCATTTGGGAACGTGCTTATTCGCCCAAAAATGATGCAAGGTATGTTTCCAACAGCCATGATTACATTTTGATGGTTGCAAGGGACGCTTCTTCTTTTCAAATCGGAAGACTCGAGCGCACGGCAGAAGCGAATGCTCGCTATAAGAATCCCGATAACGATCCGCGTGGTGTCTGGAAACCAAGCGATATGTCCGTGAAAACCTACAATGCTGAGTGTGACTATCCGATAACGACGCCCTCCGGGCGTATAGTAGAGCCTCCAACAGCTCGCTGTTGGAGCCTCTCCAAAAACGCGTTTTTGGAGAGGCTCCAAGACGGGCGGATTTGGTTCGGCCCCAATGGGGACAGCGTTCCATGCATCAAGCGTTTCCTGTCCGAATTGAAGTTCGATGGAATGGCTCCCACTTCAATTCTCTTCTATAAAGAGGTTGGCCACAGCCAGGAGGGCGCTAAAGAGGTTGTTGCCCTGTTTGATGGCAAGGGCTATTTCGACGGGCCCAAGCCGGTGCGCCTGCTCGAGAGGCTCATTACGCTTGCCAACCTACATGAGGATTCAATCGTATTGGATTTCTTCTCGGGGTCGGCAACGACAGCGCACGCGCTTATGAAGCGCAATGCAGACAAGGGCGCTCACGCCAGGTTCGTTCTGGTTCAGCTTCCCGAGGAGACGGACCCGGCGCGCGATGCCGCCAAGGCCGGCTACAAGAACATCTGCGAGATCGGCAAGGAGCGCATCCGCCGTGCGGGCGCGAAGATCGCGGCCGAGGTGGAGGAGGGCAACGCGCAGCTGAAACTCGGCGAGGATCCTAAGCCCGTGCCCGACATTGGCTTTCGCGTGCTGAAGATCGACTCATCCAACTTCAAGGACGTCAAGAGCACGCCCGACGTTATTCAGCAGGACGCTCTTTTTGGCATGGCGGATAATCTCAAGCCTGATCGCACGCCCGAGGACATCCTTTTCCAGCTGTTCCCGCAGTTCGAGATTCCCTTCTCCGCGCATATCGAGGCGCTGAGCATCTGCGACAAGACCGTCTATTCCGTAGATGATGACACGCTTCTGGCTTGCTTCGACTCCGAGGTGCCCGAGGACGTTATTCGCGCTATGGCCGAGCGTCAGCCGCTGCGCGCCGTGCTGCGCGATGCGTCCTTCATCGGCGACGATGCGCTGGCCAATTTCGAGGAGATCTTCAAGACCTTAAGCCCCGCCACCGAAGCCCGGGTGGTGTAGGGCGTTGTCGTATTTAACCGATAAACGAGAGGCTTTCCTCGCCGAATGCCTCGACCCACGCTTTGCAGATGCGTCGATGGTTGAGAGTTACGGCTTTCGCCAGCTTTTGAAGGTCTTTCTGCGGGATGTTGCTTGCGTTATGGGCGAGTCTGCAACCGCCGTCGGAAAGCAGCCAAAACCTAGTCGCGTGCTTTTCGGGGCGTTTGACGGCAACGTGAATATGGATGGGCTCGCCGTCTTCTCCTGCCCAAAAGAAGAAGACGTAGCAACCGACGGTAAACACCTGAGGCATTACGCGGTCAGCCTTTCATCATACGGGGCTTCAGCGAGCTCGAAGATGAGAGGAGCGTTGTCGCGGAGGAAGTCTCTGAGCTCGTCGAGCTCGGCGTCCGTGAAGCCGTCGACGTCGGTCCAGCGGTATGCGGGCATGATGCAGTGCGCTTCGTCGAAGCCGCCGTCGCGCGGGCGCTCCACGGCGATTTTGATGGTTCCGTCATCCCTGAGGTCCGAATATGCGATGCACGTCTCGTCGGGGAATTCCGCATAGTTCCACATCATGGTCAGCCTCCAGCGTTTACTGAGTCGTTATCGCTCATTGTACTCAATGCCGTTTGCAGTTAGATAGGTGCTTCATGGAATTCAAATTCACCGTTCTGGATTACCAAACCCGCGCGTCGCGCGCCGTGGTCGATGTGTTCGACGGACAGCCGAAAATCGAGGCGCAGACCTATCTGCGCGATTTGGGTGAGCTGCGCATGAATAAAAAAAAGCAAATGACGTCGCCATTCCTCCTCCCTAGAAGCGGTTTTGATGTGGGTGACGGCACCAGCTACCGCAACGCGCCGCTGCAGATTTCCGCTGATGATCTGCTGGATAACGTGAAGGCGGTTCAGCGCAAGAACAACCTGCTGACCTCTGCCGGGCTGCACCACGACTTGGGCGCGGTGGAGCTTGACGTGGAGATGGAAACCGGCACGGGCAAGACCTACGTCTACACCCAGACCATGTTCGAACTGAACGCACGTTACGGTTGGACGAAGTTCATCGTCGTGGTGCCCAGCGTCGCCATTCGCGAGGGCGTGGCCAAGTCCCTGCAGATCACGGCCAAGCACTTCCACGAGCGCTACGGCAAGCGCCTGTGGTCGTTCGTGTACAGCTCGGATCGCCTGAATGAGATCGACTCGTTCGCCAGCCGCGCGGACATCTCGGTCATGGTCATCAACATGCAGGCGTTCAACGCGTTCGACGAGTCCAAGAGCAAGGAGGGGCGCGGGGGCGATAAAGCCGCGCGCATCATGTTCTCCGAGCGCGACGATTTCGGCAGCCGCCGCCCCATCGACGTGCTGTCGGCCGTCAACCCCATCCTCATCATCGACGAGCCGCAGAAGATGGGCAAGAAGACCAGCGCCACGCGCAAGGCCATGAAGCAGTTCAAGCCGCTGTTCAGCCTTAACTTCTCCGCCACGCACAAGGAGCACCACAACGAGGTGTTCTCGCTCGATCCGTTCGATGCGTACAACGAGCGTTTGGTCAAGCGCATCGAGGTCAAGGGCATCGAGATGGTGGGCATGCGCGGTACCGACGGCTACGTGTACCTGCAAGACATTCGCGTGAGTCCCACCAAGCCGCCTGCGGCCCTCATCGAGTACAAGTGCCAGCTTGCTGGCGGCAAGATAGCCAAGCGCACGAAGGCCTTCGACGAGGGCGACAACCTCTACTACGCCTCGGGCGAGCTGGAGGCGTACCTGCACGGGTACCGCATTCTGCGCATCGTACCCGATCAGGACGGACAGACCGGCTACGTGGAGTTCGACAACCACGAGCGGCTCTACCGCGGACAGGTGGCCAACGACTCCTCCGAGGAGGACCTGCGTCGTATCCAGATTCGCGAGACCATCGCATCCCACCTGCAGAAAGAGGAAAAGCTGTTCCGCCAGGGCATCAAGTGCCTTTCGCTGTTCTTCATCGACGAGGTGGCGAAGTACCGCGTCTACGAGGAGGACGGCTCCGAGGGCGTGGGCGACTACGGACGCATCTTCGAGGAGGAGTACGCCGCCGCCGTTGAAGCACGCATCGCCGCGCCCACGATCGACGACGAGCGCGACGGGGCGTACCTGCGCTATCTGCAGAGCTTCGAAGCGCACGAGGTTCACAAGGGCTATTTCTCGGTGGACAAGAAGGGGCGCTCGGTCGACAGCAAGCTCAAGCGCGGCAGCGAGTCCGCCGAGGGCGACGACGCCGTGGCCGCCTACGACCTCATTCTGAAGAACAAGGAGCGTCTGCTGTCTTTCGATGAGCCGTGCCGCTTCATCTTCTCGCATTCCGCGCTGCGCGAAGGCTGGGATAACCCTAACGTGTTCCAGATCTGCACACTGAAGAACGCGGGCAGCACCGACATCGGCAAGCGCCAGGAGGTGGGCCGCGGCCTGCGCTTGTGCGTGAACCAGGACGGCGTGCGTCAGGACGAGGCGTTTCTGGGACGCGACGGCGTGCATCGTGTGAACCTGCTGACGGTCATCGCCTCGGAGGGCTACGACAGCTACGTGAGGACGTTCCAGGAAGAGGACGCCAGCGTGCTGCGCCCGCGTCCGAAGCGCGTGGATGAGAAGCTGTTCGAGGGCGCGGTGGTTGGGCAGGGCGAGAACGAGTACACGCTGACGGCCGACGACGCCGGGGAAATCGAATACGCGCTCGTGCGTTTCGGGCTGATCGACGCGAAGAAGCTCCCGACGGACAAGTTCATCGAGGAGGGCCTTTCAGGTCTGGAGAAAGACGTCATTCCGGAGCATCTGCAGCCCTTCGTCGAGGATATCGAGCGGATCGTGCGCAGCGCCGAGGACCCAAGCGTCGTCATCGAGAACGGTCTGCGCTCCAAGGTGCCCGAGAACAAGCTGAACGACAACTTCCGCAAGAGAGAGTTCCAGCAGCTGTGGGAGCGCATCAACCACAAGCATGCTTACACGGTGGAGTTCGACACCGAGGAGTTGCGGCGCAAGGCCGTGGCGAGCATCGACGCCAACCTGACGGTGTCCAAGCCGCTCTACCGCTTGAAGCAGGGCGCCCAGCGCGACGAGGCCACGCGCGAGCAGCTTGAGGCCTCGGAGGGCTTCGGCGACGCCACCGGCAAGATGCTCGAGGTGAACAGCGGGTTCGTGTCCAACGTGGCGTACGATCTGGTGGGCGAGGTGGCCGATAAGGCGCGCATCACGCGCGCGAGCGCGGCGGCCATTTTGGCGAGCATTCGCCCCGACCGCTTCGCGATGTTTCGCGAGAACCCCGAGGAGTTCATCGTGAAGGCGGCGTCGCTCATTGTGGACGAGAAGGCGCGCATGGTGGTGGAGCACATCCGCTACAACCGCATTTCGGGAACCTACGATGCGGCCGAGATCTTCACCGAGGACATGCCCGAGAGCCTGGAGCGCGCGCTGCCCACGGCGCGGCACGGCGTGCAGGACTGGACGATGCTCGACAGCGCCATCGAGCGCACGTTCGCGCAAAAGCTGGAGGAGGCGGATGAGGTGTGCGCGTTCGCGCATCTGCCGCGCTCGTTCAGGATTCCCACGCCAGTGGGCGACTACGCGCCCGACTGGGCCATCGCGTTCAACGAGGGGACGGTGCGCCACATCTACTTCGTGGCGGAGACGAAAGGCTCGCTGCAGAGCCTGAACCTGAAGGGCGCCGAGAGCGCGAAGATCGAGTGCGCGCGCAAGCTGTTCGAGCAGCTGGGCGAGAGCGGTGTGCGCTACGACTTCGTGAGCACCTACGATGAGCTGCTGGTCAAGGTGATGTCGTAAGCGAGGCGGATCGTGGTCGGGCGCGGCTGCTGGGCCTTGCTCGTACCCGACCGCGTGAGGGGCGCCTTGCACGCCTATTTATATCTAATCGGCTATAATTTCCTTCGGCAACTTATCGGGGGTACGCGCGAACGCATGCGCGGAAAGGATGTGCAATATGGCGAAGAGGACGCTTATCGTGAACGGGTCGCCGCGCCCGCACGGCAACACGGTCGCGCTCATCGAGGAGATGAAGAAGACGCTCGAGGGCGAGGTCATCGAGATCTCGGCGTTCCGATCGAACATCGCGCCGTGCGTGGACTGCCGCGGCTGCGTGAAAACGGCGAAATGCGTTGTGCGCGACGACATGGATATCATCTACGCCGACGACTACGACAACGTGGTCATCGCAACGCCCGTGTATTTCGGCACGATGCCCGGCGCCATGATGTCGCTGCTCAGTCGATTCCAGCCGCAGCATGCCGCGATGTTCTTCCTGGACATTCCGCGAAACATCAGCCCGAAGAAGGCGGGTCTCATTCTGACGGCGGGTAGCCGCAAGAACGAGGACCGCGCGATGCCTCATGTGCGCTGCATGTTCAACATGTTCAATGCTCGTGGGTATGAAGGCTACGAGGTCATCTCCAACAACACCGACGAGGTTCCCGCCGATCAGGATGAGGCGGCCATGGCGGCGGCGCGACGTTTGGGCGAATACCTCAACGAGGACTGGCCCGAGGGCGCCGACCTGCGCGATTTGTGGGATGTCAAGCGCGGACGCGCGTAGCGGGCGCGCTAGGGGCGGAAGCGTCTCCGCTGTCTCGGAGGCGGTTCTCGTCGTAGTTCGTGGCGCGTGGAAGTTGTCGGGAAAAGCCGGGTCGGCGTTCAGCCGGCTCGGCTTTTTTGCGCTTGCAAAGGGATGGTCGAGGCTCGGCTGGCCGAGGAAACGGCGCGATACTTTGCGCACTCACGGTGTTCGGGAGCTTTTATACTTTGCGTACTGTCGGTGATTTCATTGTAAAATACTCTGCGTATTGACGGTTACATGGCATTTGAACAGGTGTTTCTCATGGATATCAAACGTGATGTTTATGTAAAGCTCCAAAGATGGAAAGAGAACTCGTAGGGCAGAACGGCTCTTCTTATCGAAGGCGCGCGCCGCGTCGGTAAATCGACCATAGCCGAGAAATTCGCCCGCGAAAACTATCGATCGTACGTCATCATTGATTTCGCTACGGCCTAGAAGGTCATTAAGGATAATTTCGAGGACAATTTGACCAATCTCGATAGATTCTTTCAGATAATCTCATTGGAGTACGGGACGCGCTTGTTCCCCCGAGAGTCGTTGATCGTGTTCGACGAGGTTCAGAAGTTCCCGAAAGCTCGCGAGTCGATAAAATACCTGGTCGCTGACGGGCGCTATGATTTCATTGAGACAGGGTCGTTGATCTCCATCCGCGAGAACGTGGGGGATATCATCGTTCCTTCCGAGGAAGAACGTTTGCGCATGTACCCCCCACGTTTCCGGAGTTCCTCGAAGCTTCAGGCGAAGGCGTTCTTCTCGACTACATTCGCTCTTGCTACAGGGGGAAAGGCCTTTGGACGATGCGTTCCACAAGCGTGCAACGCATTTGGTGAGGGAGTATATGCTTGTGGGCGGCATGCCGCAGGCAGTTGTGGCGTTTCTCGAGGGCGGCAGAGATTTTTACGCGGCAGATGAGGCGAAACGGCGAATTCTGGATGTGTATCGAGACGATATTCGCAAAGCTGCGTAACGCTGCAAATCGAAAGTATCGGCTCTGTTCGAGTATATTCCAGGCTACCTCTCCACTCGTGAGAAGAAGGTGGTTTTACGCAAGGTGGACGATGGCGGTGAGTTCGACGTTTACGACGATCCGTTGTTTTGGCTCGGGGATTCCATGATGTGCAATCTGTGCTATCGCTGCACCGATCCCAACGTCGGCTTTGCGCTGAGCAGGGACGACTCGGCGGTAAAGTGCTACTTGGCTGACACGGGTCTTCTGGTGAGCCTTGCTTTTTCGGAGAGTGAAATAGCAAGCGAGAATTTGTACCGAAGCATTATGGCAGGGAGACTTTCTTTGAGCGAAGGGATGCTCCATGAAAACCTGGTCGCCCAGACCATTGCAGCGGCGGGTCGAGAGCTGTACTTTTACACCCATTATTCCGAGCAAAAACATCGCAACGACATTGAAATCGACTTCTTGCTGTCAAACGACAGCAAGACCAATCTCAAGGTAACCCCCGTTGAGGTTAAGTCGTCGAAAAATTACACCACGTTGTCGTATGCCAAGTTCAAGAAACGCTTCGGAAGGCGTATAGGCTCATCGATGGTCGTGCATCCGAAGGCTTTTTCTGAAAACGAATCAGGTGTGAGCCTGCCTACTTACATGCTGTTTTGCGCACTTGAATAACGGGGTTGTACCCTGGGTGCTCGAGAATTCACCCGGCGCTTCGGGCGGAACCGTAGCCTGCGCTATGCGGCGTACAGCTCCTCCAGAGCGCCGGCGATGAGCGCCAGATAGGCTTGGCAGCCGTCGCCGGCGGTGAGATGCGTGCCGTCGCCGTCGAAGTACTCGTCGTGGCCGGCGCTTGCCGCGTGCCAATCGATGATGCGCACGTTCTCATGTTCGTCGGCCGCTTGCTGCAAAAGCGCGTTGTTGACGTCTTGCAGCGGGTCGGGCGAGCGCACGTTCACCAGGTAGACGTACTTGTCGGGGGGGCACCGACTCCACCATCTCGCGCACGTCGTCTGCCGTGGCAGGTCCGTTGGTTCCCACTTCGAAGATGACCGCCGGCCCGTTCCATCCGCCGTCGACGTGCTGCTGGTACACGTCTTTGGCGGTGTAGAGCTGGCGGCCGATGGCGGCATCGAGCGTGGCGCGCGGGAACGCGTCGCCGAAGTACCCGTATCCGCCCGAGTCGGAGAGCGCTACCGAGACCGAGTCACCGATCATCAGGAAGTCGGTGTTGCGCGCTTTATCCGCAGGCGTTTCGCCCTCGGTCGAGGCGAGCATCTCCTCGACGGTGCGCTCCTCGGGCGCTTCGGGCGCGTCCTCGGGCGGCGCTTCGGGCGTCACCACGGCGGATTCGAGCCGCGTGTTCTGCTGCGTGGCGGTCGGCGGCACCGCGATCAGGCACGCGACGGCCGCGACGGCGAGGATGCATCCCGCGCCCAGTTGCACGGCGTGGTGCAGCGCGTACTCGCCTGCGGTGAACTGTTTCTCGCGAATTCCCTTGATCGCCTTGCCGATGGCGCCTTTGCGCAGCGGCGTCTCCACGACGTAGTAGGAGATCGCCGATGCCGCCAAAATAACGAGCGCCTGCCCCACGTAGGCGAACCAGGGCGTCTCGCCTGTGAAATTCTGCGGGTTCATCAGAAGCAACAGCGGGTAGTGCCACAGGTAAATGCTGTAAGAGAGCTTGCCGATCCACACCAGCGGGCGCAGTGCGAAGAAGCGCGCGAGCGGGCTCCTCCCGTCCGCCAACGTGATGATGAGCGCGCCTGTGAGCAGGGAGAGCAGCGCGATGCCGCCGTAGTACAGAAACGGGGAATAGCCGTTGACGGCGACCATCATGACCAGGATGCCCGCGAGCGCCGCCGATCCCACGCCGAGGGCGATTTTTCGGTCACGCGCGGTGAAGCCTTGCCGCCCGTGACCGTTCACGCGCGCAGGTGGGAACTCGAAAGCCAGAAACGCGCCGATGAGCAGGGAGAACGCACGCGTGTCGGTGCCGTAGTACACACGGCTGGGGTCGGCTTGCGGTGAGTAGAGAATCGCCATGGCCGCAGCGGATGCGATGGCGGCGACAAGCAGTCCCAGCTGGATATGACGCTTCTTCACGCGCTTGGAGAACAGCAGGAGAAGGAGCGGCGGCCAGATGAGGTAGAACTGCTCCTCGATGGCCAGCGACCAGAAGTGGGTGACCGGCGAGGGCGCGCCCATGGCCTCGAAGTAGCTGACATCTTGGAATATGTACCACCAGTTCGTGAAGAACAAAAGCGCGGCGACGATGTCGTTGCGCAGCTTGGTGAGCATATCGGGCGCGAAGACGCCCGTGAGCACGATGGTGCCCAAAAGGACGAATACGATGGCGGGGAAGAGCCTGCGCACGCGCCGGAGCCAGAATTGGGGCAGGTTGATCTTCTTGGTGGTGGACCATTCCCGAATGAGCAGTCCTGTGATGAGGTAGCCCGAAAGGACGAAGAAGATGGTGACGCCGAGCAGTCCGCTTTGCAGCGCGGTGGCGTTCATATGGTAGATGACGACGGCTATGACGGCGAGCGCGCGCAGTCCGTCGAGTGCCGGTATGTAGCGGGAGCTCATAGGGCGCCTCCGATGGGGTTCACGTTCCGAGGCGCGGTGTTGCACGGCGCCGACTGACGGCGCACGGAGCGGTTCGCTTCCGTCGTCGCGGTGCTTGCGGCATGAAGCGGACGAGTGCGGAGCGCTGCGTGCGGGCTCTTGAGAGCACGAGCTTCATTCTAGCGGTTCGCGTGCTTGCCGCAACGGGGGAGAGCGGGGTTGGCGGCGTAAAGCTAGGAAGATCCTGCGCCGGGGGCCCGCACGCCCGTCAACTTCGCTTCGCTTCATTTCGCTGGCGTAAGCGCTTCTGCGTAGACCCCATTCAGGGCGAGCGCTGACGAAGCCGCTCGTCGATGAGCTTCGTCAGCGCTGATCGGCCGGGTTCGCGCACCGCAGCCCTTCGCCGCGGGCGACATCCGCTGCGAAAGGAGGATGCCGCCCGATAAGCCATTACTCGCTGCGCAGAGCCTCGACCGGGTCCTTGCGGCTTGCCGAGGACGCGGGCATGAGGCCGGCGACGAACGTGAGGAGCACGCTGATCGCCACGAGCACGCCTGCGGCGACGGGGGGCAGCTGCGCGACGTTGGGCACGTCGAACAGGGCGTAGACGATGGCCGATATGGGCACGCAGACCAGCGCCGTCACGCCGACGCCGAGGATGCCTGCGACGAGGCCTTCGATGACGGTCTCGGCGTTGAACACGCGCGAGACATCGCCCTTGCTCGCGCCGATGGCGCGCAGGATGCCGATCTCCTTCTTGCGCTCGAGCACCGAGATGTAGGTGATGACGCCGATCATGATGGAGCTGACCACCAGCGAAATGGCGACGAACGCGATGAGCACGTAACTGATCATGTCGATGATGGTGGTCACCGAGCTCATGAGCGTGCCGACGATGTCGGTGTAGGTGATGGCGCGGTCATCGTTGCCCTCGTCGATCATGCGCTGGTTGTAGCCGTCGAGAATGTCGATGATCTCCTGTTTGCCGTCGAAATCGATCGGGTAGATGTCGATGCCCGCAGGTTTGCTCAAGTCAGCGTATCCGAGCTTGGACAGGTTGCCGTCGTAGGTGGCCTCCTCCGAGCTCATCATCGACATGATCAACTCGGTGAGCTGCTGCTCGTCGAGGTTGAATTTGAACGCGTTGGCGAAGGCGGCCGTGTCGATGTTCATGGCGGATGCCATGTTCGCCGAGAGCTGGGTCATGGCCTGCGTGAGGGCGTTTGACATCTGGGTTTGCATCGCCTGCACGACCTGGGAGATGTAGACGGTCATGGTCTGCGTCATGTACGCCTGCACCTTCGCGGCAAGCTCGGCCTGCATCCCCGTGGTGTCGACGACCTCGGGTATGAGGCTGTTCATGAGCTCTTGGGTTTCGGGCATGGCCAGATACGCCGCCATCGCAGCCTGCTGTCCCGCCTCGGTGGTGATGTCGAACGAGGGATCCTTCGCGCTCAGATCGGCGATGATCAGGGGAAGCTTCTCGGTGTAGTCGGCGGTGAGCTTCGCCGTCGCCGCCGCGAGGGCATCGTTGTTCACCTGGGGCGTTCCGTCGATGGCGAAGGCGTCGGGGTCGGGGGAGGGCGACGAGGGCATGCTCGGCGCCGTCATGCTGTTCTGCAGCGCCGTCATGTCGATGGTGAGCTTGCTCGCATCGATGCTGAAAGCGGAGCTTATCGCGCCCTCGTCGACGGTGAACATCGAGTTCATGTCAAGCGATGAGTCCTCGCTCGTTCCCTCCTCGAGCTCGGCGAAGGTTTTGCCGCTGATGACGTCGACGTCGGGGCTCGCGAGCTGATCTTGGACGATCTGCGACGCGGCGGCTTCCTCGATGAGGTGTCGGGTCAGCGCGGGGGTGTAGTACACGCCCATGGAAAGCGCCGTCGCCTTGGCTTCGGGCTTGGCTTGGACGATGCCCGAGATGACGATGTCCTCGCCGGCGTTCACCAAGTCGGTCATGTACGCCTTGTCGTCGGACTTGTCCACCCACACGCCGTGCTCGGCGTCGTGCTGGTAGAAGTCGGCCGCGTTCACCAGCTTGAAGCGCTTGCTCAGGATGTCGTCGTAGGTGATGTCGATGTCGTCGAGCTCGACATCGATCTGCTCTTCGGCCATGAACTGGTTCACCATGGTCTTCAGCTCGGAGGAGTCGCGGAGGCCGAGCACGTAGGACATGAAGTCGCTGATGTTGCCGCCCGCCGTGAGCACCAGCACGCACTCGTTGTAGTTTTCAGGCCAATGACCTGCAACGACGTCGTATTGCTCTTCGACGATACTCGAATTGCCCATCATTTCGGCGAAAACGTCGGTCGAAGCCGACATGGACATGAGGGAGTTGGTGTAGGCCGAAGAGCCCATGCCGAGCGCGGAGAACGTGGTGTCGGGGTTGATCTGACGTACGCCGTTCTCGGTGTTCGCGTCGAAGATCTGCGGTGTGACGTTGTAGGTGTAATCGATGGAGTTCGCGTAGTTCTCGATGCCGCTCTCGCCGCTGTCGAAGTAAGACTTCAGGGAGGCGAGGTCGTTGCTGGCGATGCTCGAGAGCATGCGCGTGATCATCTGGTTCTCGCCGATGCGGGCCTCCGCGTCCGTTCCCTCTTCGCCGCTCGCGCCGTCATCGGACGATGATCCCGAGCCGTCGTCGGCGCCCGCGACGCTGCCGACCATCATGGAGGTCATGTCGAAGCCCGTGCTCATGATCTGCAGAGGGTACACCGAAAGCGTGTCCTCCTCGACCGATTTAATGTAGGCGTTCACGCCGTTGGCAAGCGCGAGGATGGCGGCGATGCCGATGATGCCGATGGAGCCGGCGAAGGCCGTCATGATGGTGCGGCCCTTCTTCGTCATGAGGTTGTTGAAGGATAGAGACAGCGCGGTGAGGAATCCCATCGAGGTGCGGCGCACGGGCTTTTCCGAGAGCTTCATCTCGTCGGGGGTGGGTTCGTAGGGGTCGGTGTCGCTTCTGATAACGCCGTCGGCGAGGTTCACGATGCGCGTGGCGTACTGCTCGGCGAGCTCGGGGTTGTGCGTGACCATGATGACGAGACGGTCGCGTGCGATCTCGGTGAGAAGGTCCATGATCTGCACGCTGGTCTTGGAGTCGAGGGCGCCGGTGGGCTCGTCGGCGAGCAAGATTTCCGGGTCGTTGATGAGGGCACGGGCGATGGCGACGCGCTGCATCTGACCGCCCGAGAGCTGGCTGGGCTTTTTGTTGACGTGGTCGGCCAGTCCGACGGCGGCGAGGGCCTCTTCCGCGCGGCGGCGGCGCTCGTCGCGCGAGACGCCCGAAAGCGTGAGTGCGAGCTCGACGTTGGCGAGCACCGTCTGGTGCGGGATGAGGTTGTAGCTTTGGAAGACGAAGCCGATGCGGTTGTTGCGGTAGGCGTCCCAGTCGCGGTCCTTGTAGCTTTCCGTGGAGATGCCGTCGACGATGAGGTTACCCGAGTCGTAATGGTCAAGTCCGCCGATGATGTTGAGCAAGGTGGTCTTGCCCGAGCCCGAAGGCCCGAGGATGGCGACGAACTCGTTGTCGCGGAACGACACCGACACATCGTCGAGCGCGGTTTGCGTGAAGTCGCCGGTGGTGTAGGCCTTGCGGATGTGCTGGAGCTGAAGCATGAGCGGTCCTCGATGGTCGTCGGCGGTCGCGCGATGGTAGGTGCGCCCACCGTCGACTCGCCGTTAGCTGTGCGAAATTAGTTAGTTTTCTTTTATTTTAGTTCTTAACTACTTGCGATGACTAACTATCTGTAAACAATACACATGGTCTATGCTTGGCGATTGGATCTTCAGGCACGGTATGAGCCCTGCGGCCGGTGCCCCCCGTTTCGTGCGGCGCGCGTCCGGCGGCCAGTCGTGCCTCACGCGCCTGGCTGCCGACATGGCGCGGCGTGCATCCTGCGACCGGCTCCTGCTTCACGCGCCCGACTGCCGACCTTGCGCAGTAGGCGCCCGACATCCTTCGCGTGGTGGTTTTGCGTAGCCCGGCTCAGCTTTGGTTCGAGCACCCGGCGGGCGGGGCTAAAATGAAGCCGCTTTTGCAGGAGTCATCGCTGAAAAGAGGAGTCTCATGGATCAACGCGTGTACGAACTCATCAACAACCAGATCAACAAGGAGCTTTACTCGGCTTACCTGTACCTCTCCTTCGCGGATTACTACGAGGAGGAAGGTCTTGACGGCTACGCCAACTGGTACGAGATCCAGGCTCGGGAAGAGCGCGATCATGCGATGATCTTCCGCAACTACCTGCACGATAACGGCGAGAGGGTCAAGCTGCTCGCGATCGACCGGCCCGACAAGACGTTCACCTCCCACCTCGAGCCCCTCGAGGCGGCGCTTGAGCACGAGAAGTACGTCACGTCGCTCATCAACGACATCTACGCCGCTGCTATGGAGGCGAAGGACTACCGCGCGATGAAGTTCCTCGATTGGTTCATCGACGAGCAGCTCGAGGAGGAGAGCAACGCCGACGACATGATCACGAAGATGAAGCTGTTCGGCAGCGACGCCCGCTCGCTTTACGAGCTCAACCAGGAGTACGCGGGTCGCGTGTACAGCACCCCGGCTCCGCTCGCCGGCAACTAGGCGCTCTCGTCAGGCAACATCATCGCGCTTCAAGAGGCCGGGTTCGCCCGGCCTCTTCTCATGCATGCGAGCGGATCTGTTGACCGCACGCGTCCGGTCGCGTATCTTCTCGCGATGTTGAAACGGCTTATCGAAGGAGGCTCGCGTGCAGCAGGCTTTGCTGTGGGCGGCGTGCGGCACGCTGTTCACGTTCCTCATGACCACGCTCGGCGCGTCGGCGGTGTTTTTGTTCCGCAAGCGGAGAAGCGCGATGGCCCAGCGGGTGTTTCTCGGGTTCGCCGCGGGCGTGATGATAGCGGCCTCGGTGTGGTCGCTGCTCATCCCCGTCATCGAGAAGGCGGAGGAGTCCGGGCAGGTGGGATGGGTTCCCGCTGCGGGCGGGTTCGTTCTCGGCGTCGTCTTCCTCATGGTGCTTCACGCGATTTTGCCGCACATGCATCCCGGCGCGCGCGATGCCGAGGGCCTGCCTTCGAAGTGGGGCCGCCCCGCGCTTTTGTTCTCTGCCGTGACGCTTCATAACATCCCCGAGGGCATGAGCGTCGGCTTGCTGTTCGCGATGGCGGGGCTTACCGGGGATGCGGCGACGTTCGGCATGGCGGTCGCGCTTGCGATCGGCATCGGCATTCAGAACGTGCCCGAGGGCGCGGCGGTGGCGCTTCCGCTCATGCAAGAGG
This sequence comes from uncultured bacterium, assembly GCA_937890835.1. Classification (GTDB taxonomy): domain Bacteria; phylum Actinomycetota; class Coriobacteriia; order Coriobacteriales; family Eggerthellaceae; genus CALADF01. Next base: position 29,176 of record CALADF010000036.1, on the reverse strand, counting down.
GCATGAGCGCGCCGCGCGCGTTCGCCATGGGGGCGTTGTCGGGTCTCGCCGAGCCGGTGTTCGGCGTGCTGGTGGTGCTGTTCGCCTCGGCTATCGTGCCCTTCATGCCCTGGCTTCTGGCGTTTTCTGCAGGCGCCATGATGTACGTGGTGGTCGAGGAGCTCATCCCGGAGGCTCATCTGGGCGATCGCGAGGGTTCGGGCGTTGCGGCGAGCGCCGGCACCCTCGCGGTGATGGGCGGCTTTCTGGTGATGATGATCCTCGACGTGGCGCTCGGCTAGCTAGGCGTTCGGGCGGTTCGCGTTCGCGGGATCCTCGTCCGCAGCGGCGGGGCCCGCCTGCGCCGGCGACTGCCCCGCGGCGCCGTAGGTGCTGACGTAGGGGGATGCCTGCGGTGTTTGCGGGAAGGGCTGCGTCGTCGGTTGCCCGTAAGGCTGCGCCGCGGGTTGCCCGTAGGGGATGGCGTAAGCGCGTTTGTCCATGCCGGCGAGCACGGCGGAGATGATGAGCAGGATGCAGGTGATGATGCGCCCGCCGAGCAACGCGACCACGGCGCCGACGATGCTCCAGACGAGCACGCCGCCGAGCTTTTCGCGTCTGCTCGCGCCCCTGACGCCCATGATGCCCGCCACCAGGGTGACGACGGCGCTGATGAGCTCCCAACCGATGCCGAACATGCCGAGGGCCAAGGCGAAGTTCAGCGAATTGACGACGTCTGTGCCCGTGATGTCGCCCGTGACGGTGATGCCGCTCGCGGCAAGCTCGCGCTCGAGCTCGTGGTGAGACGTCAGCGCCTCGTCGAACAGATGGTGCCCGTACTGGTTGATGGCGCTTCCGCCGATGCCGGCGAGGGCGAATCCGACGAAGCACGCGAGGATCGCGATGACGGCGAAGACGATGGCGGCGATGTTGACGCCTTTGATCGCCGATGCGTGATTGTTCTGCATGGTTAACTCCTATCCCCTATTCGGCATAGTTTAGCGTGTGACGCGACGCTTGCGGGCGTATCGTCGGCGTTTGGCAACGTGTCGGTTTTTCTCCATAATCTTATGGGATCATGGTTGAGCGCCGAGGAGGCGGTGGGCTGCCTGCGCAACGGCAAGAGGGCGCATTCTGCGCGGAAAGGCGGAAAGCATGGAGAACTTCGAATTCGTGTCGCCGACCAGGTTCGTGTTCGGTCACGGCGTTGAGACGCAGGTGGGCGAGAGGCTCGCGTCGGATGGCGCTCGTCGCGCGCTCATCCACTACGGCGGCGGATCCGCGGTTGCGAGCGGTCTTGTCGCGCGCGTGCGGGCGTCGCTCGAGCAGGCGGGCGTGACCGTGTTCGAGCTCGGCGGCGTGCGCCCCAACCCCGAGATCGCGCTGGTACGCGAGGGCGTGGCCCTCTGCAAGCGCGAGGAGATCGACTGGATCGTCGCCGTCGGAGGCGGCAGCGTCATCGACTCCGCGAAGGCCATCTCCAACGGCGCATGCATCGAGGAGGACGTGTGGGAGCTGTTCGAGACGAAGCGGCCCAACCCCGTAACGCTTCCCATCGCCGTGGTCTTGACCATTCCGGCGGCCGGCAGCGAGGCGTCGAAGAACACCGTCGTCTCCAACGACGAGCTGGGCCGCAAGACCGGATACGCCAACGACAACCACCGCCCGCGCTACGCGTTCATGAACCCCGAGCTCACGTTCACGCTGCCGCCGTTTCAGACCGCTGCGGGCATCACCGACATGTTCTGCCATCTGCTCGAGCGCTTCTTCGACGATGTGGGCGCGGTGCCCGTGACCGACAACCTCAACCTGTCGCTCATGAAGACCGTGCGCGCCGAGGCGCCGCGCGTTTTGGTCGATCCCGAGAACTACGACGCGCGTGCGAACATCATGTGGGCGGGCATGCTGTGCCATCAGGGCTTGGCGGGCGTGGGCAGGCACGAGGACTGGGCCACCCACGGCCTCGAGCACGAACTGTCGGCGCTCGATCCTTCCATCACCCACGGAGCGGGGCTAGCGGTCATGTTCCCGGCGTGGATGGAGTACGTGTGCGATGCGAACTACGCGCGCTTCGCGTATTACGGACGCGAGGTGTTCGGCCTGGCGCCGACCGGCGACCTTGAGGCCGACGCGCTTTCGGCCGTCGACGAGACGCGGATGTTTTTCGCCTCTCTGGGCATGCCCACGACGCTCGAGGAGCTCGGTGTCGGTGAGGAGGACATCGAGCGCATGATTCCCACGTTGCGGGCGAACAAAGGCGAGGTGTTCGGTAGCATGAAGAAGCTCGACATGGATGACGCCCGCGCCATCTACCGTTTGGCGCTCGCGGGGTGCGCCGAAGAGGAATAGGCGGTGTTCGCCCGGCGGTGCGTGCGCGTCGCCGGGCGGATGCTCCCGGGGCCAGGCGCACGCTGCGAGACCGCGGCCTCTCGGCCGTTTAATCGTTGCCGACGATGCCGTTGACGATCCACGACACGATGGAGATGACGATGGCGGCGACGAACCCGCTTCCGAAGGTGGCTATCTCGAACCCAATGCCGAACAGCCCGTTGGCAAGCCATGCGGCAAGGTAGAGCACGGCGGTGTTCACCACCAGGTAGAACAACCCGAGCGTCAGCACCGTCACGGGCAACGAAAGCACCTGCAAGATGGGCTTGACGGCGATGTTGACGAGCGAGAGCACGAGCGCGAGCAGCGCGATGCCTACCCACGCCTCGCCTCCGAGCACTTCTATTCCCGGCACCAACCACACGGCGGCGGCGACGGCGATGGCGGTTACGATCCAGCGTATGACGAATCCCATGACGGTCCTTTCGCGGTCCGCGCTGCCTTAAGGCGGCGCTTGCAGCATGTTCGCCACCACCATATCAAACACGCGTGGAAACTCTTTGCAGCGCATCGTCTGCGCCACCGTGCCGTGCTGTTAGCGTGAACGGGGCGAAACGCGCCGTTGCCGTCGCGCTTCGATGTGACACAATATTCCCCATGAAAAACGACAAGAGAAAAAACACAGGCGTCAAGAAGCACTCCTCGTCGAAGGGAGCTGCCTCCCGCAGGCAGGGCGGCCCCGCCGCCACGGCGGGTCGCGCCCGCAAAGCCTCGCCGAAGGCCGCTGCGTCGCATGCGCGCCGCCGTGCTTCCGCCGAGCGCTCTTCAACCCGATCGAAGGCGAACGCATCGCATGCGCATGCGATGCGGCGCACCTGCGATCTGTGCCCGGTGTTCGACCGTTGTGGAGCGTGCAGCCTGCTCGACGTCCCCTACGCCGAGCAGCTCGCCGCAAAGCAGCGATCCATCGCCGATCTGTTCGCCGGGCTCGCGCCCGCCGAGGCTTTGCAGCCCATCATCGGCATGAAAGACCCCTTCCATTATCGCAACAAGGTCGTTTCCCCCTATGCGCCGGGCGCTCGCATGGGGCAGGCGGGCAAAGCGCAGGGCAAGGCGGGTTCTGCGCGTTCGGGCGCGCCGCGTCGCGAGATCCTCACGGGCATGTACGCGAAGGGGACTCATCGCCTCATCCCGACCGACACGTGCGCGCTCGAGAACGAGGTGGCGAAGAAGGTCACGCTCGTCGTGCGCGACCTCATGCGCAAGTGGGACATCGCCCCTTACGATGAGGATACGGGCGAGGGCTTCATGCGCCATGCCGTCGTGCGCGTCGGGCACGCGTCGGGCGAGGTGCTCGTGACGCTTGTCACCAACGACGACGCGTTTCCCTCGTCGAAGTCGTTTTGCCGGGAGCTGGTCCGTCGTGTCCCCGAGGTCACGACCGTCGTGCAGAACGTTAACATGCGCAACACCAACGTCATCCTCGGCGAGCAGGAGCGCACGCTCTTCGGCCCCGGGTTCATCCTCGACGAGCTGTGCGGGCTGAGCTTCCGCATTTCGTCGAAGTCGTTCTACCAGGTGAACGCCACGCAGACGGAGGTTTTGTATCGGCGCGCCATCGAACTCGCCGACCTTGTCGGGCGGGAGACGGTCATCGACGCGTACTGCGGCACCGGGACCATCGGGCTTGCGGCGGCACGTGCCGGGGCGGGGAAGGTGATCGGCGTGGACAACGTCGAGGCGGCTATCGTCGACGCCCGTCAGAACGCTGCGCACAACGGCATCGACAACGCCGAGTTCGTCGCGCTCGACGCGGGCGCGTTCATGCAGGCGCTCGCCGTGAAGCGCGCCGACAGCGCCGAGGGCGAAGGCGCGAGCGGGGCGGATGTGCGCGATGACCTGGTTTTGCTGATGGATCCGCCCCGCGCGGGGTCGAGTGAGCGCTTTCTCGATGCAGCGGCGAAGCTCGCTCCTGATCGCATCGTCTACATCTCGTGCAATCCGCAGACGCAGGCGCGCGACGTCGCCCACCTTCGCCGCGCGGGCTACGAGGTCGACGCGGTCTGCCCGGTTGACATGTTCCCGCATACCGATCACGTGGAGTGCATCTGCCGCCTGCGTCGCGCGTAATGTGATGCAGTCGGGGGTTTCAAGGAGGTTTTGACATGACTCGTAACGAAGAGGCCGCGTGCGATCGTGTGATCGAGGTCATGCGCCGCACTCTGGTCGATCGCGCTTTGGCCGGGGTCGATAACGCGGTGCTTCTCATGGTGTCGGGCGGATCGGATTCCACGGCGCTCGCCTACGCCGCCGCCGAGCTGCAGGCGGCAGGCGAGCTCGGTGCGCTCGCGATGCTCCACGTGAACCACAAGCTGCGTGGACGGGATTCCGACGACGACGCGCAGTTCGTCGCGACGCTCGCCGAGGCGCTGGGGATTCCGCTGTTCATGTGCGAGATCGACGTCGCGGGCGAGGTGGCGCGCACGCGTGAGAACGTTGAGGCCGTCGCTCGACGCGAGCGCTATCTCGCCGCTAACGAGGCGCTCGAGTCGATGTGCCGCCACGAGGCCTATCCCATCGCCGAGGGTCGCATCTTCACCGCGCATACCGCCGACGATCGCATCGAGAGCTTCTACATGCGCTCCATCGTGGGCACCGGTCCCGGCGGCTTCCGCTCGATGCGCTATGCCAACGGGCAGATCGTGCGCCCCCTCATGGATCTCTCGCGTGAAGACCTCCGCGCGTTCATCAAGCGCAGGGAGCGTGAGGGCGGCGCCGTCGCGTGCGACGCCCAGGGCGAGCTTTGGCGCGAGGACGCCACCAACGCGCATACCGACCGGTTCCGCGCCTACGTCCGGCACGAGATCGTCCCGAAAGCGCGCGCGTGGGACGAGAAGATGACCACGTCGCTCGTGAGGTCGATGAACCTCATCGCCGATGAGGACGACATGCTCGACGACATGGCCGAGCAGCTTTGCGAAGCGTGCGTTCGCTGGGTGCAGGAAGACGAGCGGTGGGGGATCGACCTGACCGAGGGGTTCGTTCTTCTACCCGAGCTTGCGCGCAGTCCTCGACCGCTTCAGCGGCGCGTGGCTCTTCGCATGCTGCAGCGAATGCTCGGGGTGGAGGCGCGCATCGACGCGGCGTCGGTCGAGGCGGTGCTCGACGGCTTCGCCGGCGGAGCGCCCCTCAGCGGTTACGTGACGAACATCCAGGGTGATTTGGCGGTCAGCGCCAACAAGGAAGGTGTGCGCGTCGAGCCCATGGCGTATTTCAGGGCGCGCAGGAAGAAGGACAGGTAAATGGCTGAACAGGCATTCGAAGTCGTGCTTGCAAGCGCGAGCCCCCGCCGTCGGGAGCTTCTCGAGAAGGCGGGCGTGGCCTTCACCGTGCGCACGCCCCAAACCCCCGTGGACGAGACGCTCGAGCCCGACCAGCTCGCCGAGCCCGCCGAGGCGTGCAAGAAGCTCGCCGAGCGCAAGGCGGGCGCGGTTATCCAGGAGGTGCTCGCCGAGGACTACCAGGGCATGCTCATCGTCATCGGCGCCGATACCATGGTGGTGAAAGACGGCGAGATCTTCGGGAAACCCCGCAGTCTCTCCGACGGCAAGCACATGCTGCGCGCTCTGTCGGGCTCGACCCATGAGGTCATCACCGCGGTGTCGGTTTGGATGGTCGCTGCTCCCGAGGTGGAGAACATCTCGCTGGGGTTTCGCACGTTCCACGACGTGAGCCGCGTGACTTTCCGCGACCTCACCGAAGAGGAGATTTCCGATTACCTGCGTCTCGGCGAGTCATTCGACAAGGCGGGCGCGTACGCCATCCAGGGCGCAGGCGCGCAGCTGGTCGATCATTATGACGGCTCGCTTGACACCATCATCGGGCTGCCGGTCGAGCGCATGCTGCGCGAGTTTCCCGATCTGGCCCCCGATCAGGGGTAATCACGCGGGCGTGTCCCTCTTCGGGCGTTGTGCCCGCTGGCGGCGTTCGAACGCATCGCCGGGGCCGCTGCGTTCGTTCTGCCGCGCCCGTTCCGTCGGGGTTTTCACGTTTTCGGAATCGTTCAGGAGATCTTCATGAAAATCGCCGTCAGCTCGTGTCTTCTCGGTGAGCCGTGCCGGTACGACGGCAAGGCGAAGCCCTGTCCTTCGGTGATCGATGCGCTTTCGGCTCACGAGGTTGTCTCGATCTGTCCCGAGGTCGCGGGCGGCTTGCCCACCCCGCGCCTTCCGAACGAGATCGTGACGGCCGATCGCGCCGTGCGCGTCGTCGATCGCGAAGGGGTCGACAACACCGATGCGTTCATCCGCGGGGCGTCTTCGTGCGTCGAGCGCGCGCTTCGGGAGGGCTGCTCGCTTGCCATCCTGAAGGAGAAGAGCCCCTCCTGCGGTTGCGGCGCCGTTTACGATGGGACGTTTACGGGCAAGCTCGTGGAAGGCTTCGGGTTGACCGCTCGGCGGTTCCTCTCATCTGGCGTTCGGGTTACGGGGGAGAGCGTCGTTTCCGCATGCGTGGCGGAAACGCTCCGGCTTCATCCGGGAAGCGCGCCTGCTCTTTTCGCCGCGTCATCCGCCGATTGCCACGCGATCGAGACGCCGCGGTTGGTTTTGCGCCCGTTGACCTCCGCCGATGTCGAGGACGTGTTCGCCTATTGCTCCGATCCCGACATCGGCTTCGATGCGGGGTGGGATCCTCACCGAACCTTAGAGGACGCGCGTTTCTTCGTCGAGCAAGTCGCGTCTGCCCCCCATGTGTTCGGCGTGTTCGAGAAGCGTGCGCCCTTGGGGGAGGATACGGCTTCGCCTTCCTCGCCCGCTCGCGCGGAAACGCCTGGCGTCGGGGGCTTTCGGTGCTCCGAAAGCCGCGTTCTCGCCGACGTGGCGCCGTCCCACGGTCCGTGCATCGGCTCGGTCGGCCTCATCCCCGACCCCCATCGTTCGAACGCCGATTGCCTTATGCTCGGGTACGCCTTGGCGAAGCGGGCATGGGGGCGTGGTTATATGACCGAAGCCGCGAGAGCGGTTCTCGATTACGGCTTCGGGGAGCTCGGGCTGCCCCTTGTCACGTGCACGCATTTTTCCTTCAACGCCCGGTCAAAGCGCGTTATCGAAAAATGCGGGTTCTCCCACGAGGGAACCCTGCGCGCGTGCGAGCGCACGCCCGACGGCGTGCTTCGGGATATCGAGACGTATGTTCTCGCTCGGGAGGATGCCGATCGCTTCGCAGCAGACCCTCGTCATGCGGCCGACGGGTTCTGCGATGCCGCCGGCGAGAACATTGGGCGCGCAGAGCTTTTGGCGCGCGGCTATAATAACGGCTAGCAATTATTGGACGAAATCCTATAACTTGATTTCAAAACGACGGACGGAGGAAGCATGCTTTTTGAAAACATCGGCATTCTCGACGAGAACTTCGACTTCGCCATCGGAAAGTGGGTCGGCGTGCGCGATGGCCGCATCGATTACATCGGCGATGTCGCGCCTGCTGACGCGGATTCCTACGGCGAGGCTTACGACGGCGCGGGCAGGCTGCTCATGCCCGCGTTGTACAACGCCCACGCCCACGCGCCGATGACGCTTTTGCGTGGCTACGCGGAAAATCTTCCGCTCCAGGCGTGGCTGAACGATTCGGTGTGGCCCTTCGAAGCGAAGATGACCCCCGAGGACAATTATTGGGCGACGCTTCTCGCCTGCGCGGAGATGGCGCGCTACGGCGTGGTGGGTTTCTCGGACATGTACTATCACACCGACGAGCGCGTTCGCGCGGTCGACGAGGCGGGCATGAAAATGAACGTCTGCGAGAGCGAGCTGTTCTTCGAGCCGAAGCCGTTTTCCGAATACGCCATCTGCTCGAAGATGGAGCGTTTGGTCAAGGAGTATCATGGGGCGCTCGACGGGCGTATTCGCGTCGACTACAACATCCACGCCGAGTACACCTCCAACCAGCAGACTTGCACGGACCTCGCCGCCGTTGCGAAGGAGGCGGGCCTGCCCATTCACGTTCATGTCTCCGAGACGAAAAGCGAGCACGAGGAGTGCAAGCAGCGTCATAACGGCATGACGCCCGTTCAGTACTTCGAGAGCATCGGCGTGTTCGATGTTCCCGTCATCGCGGCGCATTGCGTGTGGGTCGAAGACGACGACATCGCCATTTTGCGCGACCGCGGCGCTTTCGTCGCGGCGAACCCCGCGTCGAACATGAAGCTCGGCAGCGGATTCGCTCCCATCGCGAAAATGCTCGACGCGGGCGTCAACGTCTGCATCGGAACCGACGGCATGGCCTCGAACAACAATCACGACATGTTCCAGGACATGTACCTCATGGGCCTTATCTACAAGGGGGCTCAACTCGATCCCGCCATCGTGTCTCCCAAGCAGGTTCTCGCCGCTGCGACACGCACCGGCGCGTTGGCGCAGGGGCGTGAGGACTGCGGTCTCGTCGCCGAGGGCATGCGCGCCGATCTGTGCGTGCTCGACGTCACGGGACCGTCGTGGTGCCCTATGACCGATGCCGCCGTGAACGTGGTGTTCGCGGGGCATGGGTCCGACGTCGTGCTCACCATGTCCGACGGCAAGGTGATCTACCGCGACGGCGCGTGGGCCGGCATCGACGTCGAGCGCGCCAAGGCGGAAGTCGTCTCGCGCACGCAGCGCATCATCGGCGAGCTGTAGCGAGCCTCTTGCGTGCGGGGCGACCTTTCGCGCCTCGCACGTCTGTTCGCAGCTCCCCGTCCGTTCAGCGTGGACGGGCGGGGGCTGGAAATCGGGCGCGAGAGGCCCGTCCGAGAGCCGCGAAGTCGGAATGCGGCCTGTTCGCATCGAATGCCCGCTTGACCTTTTCGCGGGTTATGAAACCTCGACTCCGTTTGCCGATGGCGCCGCGTCGGCGTTTCCCCGATCCGTCCTTCGCGACTCGGCGATTCCCGCCGCGTCGGCTCGCTTGCGCATCGTTTCCCCGGCTGCATTCACCTGCCCGATGCGCTTCTCCACGTTCCTCCTCACTAGCATTTCGAATTCATGGCGTGAGCTCGTCTGCGCTTTTTCGAATATGCGCTTCGCGTGGTATTTCACCGCGTTCTCGGAGTAGTAAATGTGCTCGGAGATCTCCCGATAGCTCTCTCCGCGCATGATGCGCAGCGCAACGCTGCGTTCGAGGTCTACGATGCCGACCTCCTCGAGCTCTTCTTCGATGAGCTTTTCCAATTGGGCGAGCACGTCGCCGTAATCGGCCTCGAGACGTGATCTCGTGTTGCGCGGCGCGCTGCCCTCGCTCCATGCGTGCTCTGTTGCCGCGCCTTCGTCCGGGTTGTTGCCCGCGCTTTCCGGCTTTGCCGTTTCGCCGTCCTCGTTCTCGCCTGGCGCTGCGTTGCCGGATGCTTCGGGACTCCTGCGTCTCGGGCCTCGTGCCGCTGCCACCGCCATGGCTCCTGTGCCGATCGTCGCGCAGAGAAGCGCCCCCGAGCATGCGGGCGGAAGCTGCGTCGCCGGCATGCTCGCGCCGGCGACGGCTCCCGTCATCACCGCGCAAAGCGCCTCGGCGGTGCAGGCGAGGCCGGTTTTCCACATGCGCCGTCGTGCTTCGACGGTCGACGTGTTGCTTGTTCCCGAGGTGGCTTTTCCCATGGGTTTCTCCCTTCACTCGGCCAAGGGCGGCGGTACCTCGTCGCACGGGCGTTGACGCATCGGATCGCCCTTGCCGTCTTCGCGTTCTTCTCGGGAGCGGGTGCCATGTTATCGCCGGGCTGGGCTTTGGAGAGGGGCGAAAAGCACGGCGAAGGCGAGCGGGCGGCGCATGCGATGGCGCGGCGTGCCGTATGCCGCTGTTGCCCGGTTCGTGGTGCGCTCGGCATGGTCGCCACATGAGCGGCTTCCGCCTCTGAACACGCGTGCACGATGCGCCCGGCTGCGCGAGGTTCCGCTCTACCTCGCAGGCGACCGAGCGTGCGCGGATGCGCCCGGTATGGCCATTCGACGTGTAAAGTCAAGGTCAAATCAAGGGCTATCGGCGAAGGAAGTTACGCTAAACTGAAGGAGTCGTCCGGCGCACGCTGGTCGGGCGGTGCACTACCTTGGTTTGTTTGTGTTAAGGCTCGAGCGGATCGTGCCTGGCATGGGACGAGGCGCGACCGCGAAACACGAAAGTTGGTGGTCAAAATGGCAGCTCCTGCTACCGAACATGTGCGTAACATTGTGCTTGTGGGCCAAGACGGGGCCGGCAAGACTTCGCTCGCCGAGGCGATGCTCTACGTCTCAGGCAAGACTCCTCGCATGGGAACGACCCACGATGGGAAATCGTACCTCGACTACGATCCCGAGGAGATCAAACGCAAGTTCACCATCAGCACGTCCATCGCCCCCGTGCCCTACAAAGACTACAAGATCAACGTTCTCGACACGTCGGGCCATCCCGACTTCATAGGCGATACCCTCGCGACCATGCAAGCTGCTGAAATGGCGCTGTTCATGGTCGATGCCGTTGCCGGGCCGCAGGTTATGACCACCAAGCTGTGGCGCGAGGCGGAGAACATGCGCTTATCACGAGCCGTTTACATCAATCATATCGATCGCGAGAACGCGAACTTCGACGCCGCCATGGCGACGCTTCATGCGCGTTTCGGCTCGCGTCTCGGCGCGGTCACCATTCCCATGGGCGTCGACGCCGACTTCAAGGGCGTCATCGACGTCATTCGCATGAAGGCCCGCTACCACGAGGCGTCGAGTGCCGATGAGCGTGTCGACGAGATTCCCGCCGAATACGCCGAAGCTGCTCAAGCGGCGCGCGATAAGCTGTGCGATCTGGTCGCCGAGGCTGACGACGAGCTCATGATGAAGTATCTCGACGGCGAGGAGCAGCTGACGCAGGAGGAGCTCGAGTCCCTTCTCGACAAGGCGATCGCCCAGGAGCTGTTCATCCCCGTGTTCGTCGGGTCGACCATCATCATGCAGGGCGTTCAGGGTCTCATGGAGGACATCTGCACGTACTTCCCGCATCCGCGCAGCCATGGTCGTTTCCAGATGGCGGACGGCGAGTCCATCAAGATCGACGAGTCCAAGCGCCCCGCCGCGTTCGTGTTCAAGACGGCGTCCGATCCCTTCGTCGGCCGTCTGAGCTTCCTCAAGGTGCTTGCCGGCGTGCTCGAGCCGGGCGTCGAGCTGATCAACTCCCGCACGGGCAAGAAGGAGCGTCTCGGTAAGCTGCAGGTTATGATGGGCAAAGAGCCCATGGAGGTGAAAAGCGCGAAGGCGGGCGACATCATCGTCGTGCCGAAGCTCGCCGAAACCCGCTCGGGCGACACGCTCTCGCAAACCGGCGAGATTTCCGTCGTGCCGCTTGATTTGCCCACCCCGCAGTACCCGGTTGCCATCGAAGCCGTCAACAAGAAGGAAGAGGACAAGCTCGGCACGTTTTTGGCGCGTGCTGCGGAAGCCGATCCGACGCTGCATCTCACGCGCGATGAGGAGACGCATCAAACTATCCTCACCGCCATGGGCGACACGCAGGTCGACATGCTGCTTTCGCGTTTGAAGGAGCAGACGGGCGTCGAGGTGAAGCTCGTTCCCGTGCGCGTGCCGTATCGCGAGACCATTCGCAAGACGGCGGAGGCCCAGGGACGTCACAAGAAGCAGACGGGCGGCGCCGGGCAGTTCGGCGATTGCTGGTTGCGCCTCGAGCCGAATCCCGGTGGCGGATACGAGTTCGTCGACGAGATCAAGGGCGGCGCGATCCCCAACGGCCTCATCCCCGCAGTTGACAAGGGCGTGCAGGATGCTATGAAGGAGGGCTTCCTGGCGGGGTATCCCATGGTCGATATCAAGTGCGCGGTCTACGATGGTTCCTACCACTCCGTCGATTCGAACGAGATGGCCTTCAAAACCGCCGCGCGCATCGGCTTCCGTGCGGCATGCGAGAAGGCGAACCCGATCATTCTCGAGCCCATGGCCGCCATGGACGTCACGGTCGGTGAAGAATACGCGGGCGCCATCATGGGCGATATCTCGACGCGCCGCGGGCGCATCGTCGGCACCGACTCCAACGATGCGGGCGAGACCATCATCAAGGTGCGCGTGCCTTACGCCGAGGTGATTAACTACACCAAGGATCTTCGCTCCCTCACGCGCGGTTCGGGCTCCTATGTGCTCGAGCTCGAAGGCTACGAGGAGGCTCCGCACGATGTGACGAAGAAGCTCATCGCGGAATACGAGGAGGCCCGCAACGCCGGTTAGGGTTAGCCCTGTGGGTTGAGCCGCCTGCCCGTTGATTCGCCTCGGTTCCGATCGGCTTGCGTTCGACGGCTTCCTTTCGCCCCCGCTTCCACTTGCCGTATATGCGGTTCGGAGGCGGGGGTTTCTTGTCTTCGCCGCTCCCGCTCCAGCGCCCCGCGCGTTTCCCAGCTTCTGTCGTCACCATCGCCATCGTCTCCGTCCCCGCCCGACGCTCGCCCCCGCGTGCTTCCCCGGCCTTCGACGCCCTTGCCCGGACACCCGCTCCCGCACGCCCTCCCGTAGCCCGGGCTCCATCTTGGCCCCTCTTGGGTCGTTTGAGGGTTGAGTGAGGTTCGAACTGGGAAAACGCCCTGGGAGATTGCTTTTATTCGACCCGTTCAACCAGGCGAATCGAACCCGGGGGTTGAGGTTGTCGGGGGGTGTTCGTATAAGCTTTCCCGTGCGCGTGCGAAGACGAGATCGCTCGCGTCGCCTCGCGGCGTCAGCCGTGGGGCTTTGCTATGTCAACGGGCTGCATTGTAAGGGGATGATCATGAAGCCGTATAAGTCGATAGTGTATGCGTTTTTCATTGGCGGTATGTTCGCGCTCATCGCGCAGGCTATTCTTTCGTTTTGGCAGACGGTTCTGCCGGGAACGCCGCTGGAGTTCTTCATGGGCGGTGCGACGCTTATCTCCATGGGCGTCATCGGCTGCGTTCTCGGAGGCTTCGCCGTTTACCAGTATGTTGAGGAGTGGGGCGATTTCGGTGCGCTCCTTCCGTTTTCCGGTTTCGCCATGGCCGTCGGCATGAAGGCGGTCGGTCCTTGGACGAAGAGCAACGAGAAGTTCGGCAGGTGCGTTTGGAACTGCGTGTGGTTCGTCGTGTGGTTCAACATCGTGTTCGCTGCTATCTGCATCGCGCTCGGTTACGTGTGCGGTCTCGTGGGCTTCACCGAGCCTGCTTTCACGGTCGAGAAGACCACGGGCGGCATGCTCTTCTTCTGGGCGTTCGTGGTGGGCGGCCTGCTCGCGGCGTTCTTCCAAATCGTCTACATCGTCCTTCAGAAGATCACGCCGAAGGTGAATCATCTGCACATCCTGATCCTGGCATGGATGCTGGGCGCTATTCTGGTGCCCTTCGGCATCTCGGGCGCGCTCGCCAACTTCGCGGGCCAGGGCTTCTCGGTCATGATCACGGTGGGCGGCTACAACATGTACAACGTCGGCATGGACCTGTTCCTCGGGCATATCGACACGGCTCTGCTTCACCTGGGCTCGTTCGCTCTCGCCGTCACCGGCCTTGCGTTAACCTCCCTGTTCACGTTCTTCATCTACAACTGGCGCTACGGACGCACGCCCTTGCGCGAGGTTCACAGGGACAAGGCGCTGCACTCCCTCGAGGAGCTTGGTTACGAAGCCGAGCTCACCGACGTGCAGGCTGCGGCGAAATAGGCCGAGACGGGCTCAGCCGCGTATCGACCGAGCTTCAAGGCGGTCGACCTGGGGCCGCGCCGCGTACGTTCGGGCTTTCGGCGGTGGGGCTTGAATCGACGACTTGGTGATATTTCGAAACCTCCTTCATCACGCGATGGGGGAGGTTTTCTTTTGCGAAACTCTATTATACTGGTGTGCCGTGAAACGACGCGCCCTGGCACGGCGCCGCACGAGGGAGGAGGCCCCCATGGGTCGCGGGAGCGGAAAGAAAAGCGGGAAAAAGCAGCGACTGCTCGAGGAGATCGCCGAGCTCGAGGTGAAGAAGCGCAACGGGCTCATGCGCCTGGTCGGGGCGATCATCGTGTTCGTCGTCATCACGGCGGTGAAGGAGACCCTTGTGGCCCAGGGCGTCGCCATCGCGTCGGACATGATGGTCAACGCGCTTTTCTATATCACGGCGCTTGTCCTTGCGGGCGTCGCAGGTTTCGGATCGCGCGACTACGTGCGGGCGAACGGTCAGCTGCGCGCTGCGCGGGAGAAGCTCGGTAAGTAAATTCACGACGTTGGGGCGGGGGTTGAGATGAAGCTGCTTGAAGATCGCATCAAGCGAGATGCGACGGTGAAAAGCGAAGGGGTTCTGAAGGTCGATTCTTTCCTGAACCACCAGATGGACGTCGCTTTGTTCGACGAGATGGCGCGTGAGTGGCAGCACCTGTTCGATGGGAAGCCCATCAACAAGATTCTCACCATCGAAGCTTCGGGCATCGGCATCGCCGCCATCGCCGCTCAACGCTTCGGCGTTCCCGTAGTGTTCGCCAAGAAGAGCCAAAGCGTTAACCTTGACGGAACCGTTTACTCGACCCGTGTCGAGTCGTTCACGCATGGCAAGGTGTTCGACGTCATCGTTTCGACGCGCTACATCGGTCCCGAGGACCATGTTCTCATCATCGACGATTTTCTCGCGAACGGTTGCGCGTTGAACGGTTTGATCGAGATATGCGAGAGCGCGGGGGCGACGGTCGAAGGCATCGGCATCGCCGTCGAGAAGGGGTTCCAGCCGGGTGGGGGCGATCTTCGCTCGCGTGGTTACGATTTGCGCTCGCTCGCGATCGTCGAGTCGATGGACCCTGCGACGGGGGAGATCGTTTTCAGATCCTAGTTTCCCTGTAAGCTGGAGATAGCTCGATGTCGAAGAGTTGATTTAAAAACAAACAAATGTTCTATTTATATGCTACAATGCGCTTGTATTCAGAGCCAATGCAAGCGCAGGAGAATTTCGTGCGGCATGTCCGCCATCACTCCTTGCCCAATGCTGGTTGCGGCGTTTCCCTCCGTTAGCCCTTACCACGCTTGCAAGATCCTCTCCGACAAAGGGATCCTCGGAAAGAGGGTGCGATATGCCTGCGTCATGTGCTGAGCATCGGGTTCGTTTTTTCACGGGAGACCGTATGGTCTCAATCGAAGATGTCGTTACGGTAAGGGAGGCGCTTTCCTCGTGCGACCCCGGGCTTCTTGTCCGTGCGGTTCTCGAGGAGGAGCTTGCCTGGTCTTGCTCGGTGGATCGCATAAACGACAAGGGGCTTCGCGTTCTGAAGCGCAAGGCGAAGCAGGCCCTGGTGCTTTTCTCCGGCATGCCCTCGACTGCAGACCCGTACCCGAATTATATGATCGTTCCGCTCGAGCGCTTCGAGCGGGATGGCGACGGCCGCATTCAGCGGCGGATTCTCGCAGTTGGCGTCGACTTGAGTTTGGCGGACGATGCGGAGCGTGCGCTTGTCGAATTGGGCGGATTGACTTCGTCGGCAGGGGCGGCGCGTGAGGTTTTCGAGCGGCGGCGAGATGCATCTCGTTCTTTGGCTCCGGGTTGGCGTTGGTGGTCGTCTCGATCGCTGGGTTTGGCTTCCTTGGCGGTCGACCCTTGGCCGGAAACCCTTTCCAGGCGCATATGGCTTCCCTCTTCGTTTAGCGCGTGGGAGCGGGCGTGCGTGATGGGGAACGTGTTTTGGCTTATGACGTACCGAGGCGCTCCAGATGATTGCGCGTCGGGCGTCTCGCCATCTGCTCTCGCAACGCGCGTCCGCGCTTCGGATAAAGGTTTTAAGCCCTATGATGAAATTCGCTTCGTCTCCGGCGAACCCTCGGATGCGGGATCGGCCATTTCATCAGTCCGGGATGGCGCGGCGGAGCTCTCGTGCGGGGGGTCCTCGTCGCGTTGCGTGCAGGTTGATGAATCAACCGCAGATTCCTCGATTGCGTCTCGCATGTTCGAACGGGATGGTTTTGTCGCGTTTCTCAACTACAACTGTCGGATCGATATGCTGCAGATCGCCTCTTCGCTTGGGCGGTTGGATGCTTGCAAAACGGCGCCGCCCCGCGTGGGTCGCGAGGCGGCGGGTGAAAGTTGAGTTATCGAAGTCGTGGCGTTACTTCTCTGCGACTTCGATCAGCTCGAGCTCGAAGTTCAGGGCCTTTCCGGCAAGGGGGTGGTTCATGTCGAACGTTGCCTTGCCGTTTTCGACCTTGACGACGCGAACGGGCATGGGCTGGCCGGCGGGCGTGCGCATGTAGATGGTCTCGCCGACGGGCAGTGCTTCGGCGTTGGGGATGTTCTCAAGCGGGATGTCCTGGATGAGATCCTCCACGACCTCGCCGTAGGCGTCTGCGGGTTCGATGTGAATGGTCTTCTTCTCTCCAACGACCATGTCGACAACGCCTTGGTCGAACCCTGGAATCACATCTCCTGCCATGCAGGTGAAAGAGAGGGGTTGGCCATGGTCGTAGGACGAGTCGAACTTTTCACCGTCGTCGAGCGTTCCCGTGTAATGGATCTTGACGACCTTGCCTTCATTGCTCATGAGCGTTCCTTTCGTTACGGAAATCGTGCATTGCACTATAACATGGAGCGTGGAGGTCTCGATGTCGCTTCGGCTTCTGCCGGTAGGGTAGTCGGCGTTTTCGCACCCGTGCCGTCTAGCGGCCGATTTCGGCGATACGCGCAAGCGTCGTGCGCGAGGAGACGAGGTCGGAAAGGGGGGCGAGCAGTTCGGCATCGTCGTCAAGCGCCCGCGTGCTTATCTCGATGATCCGGTCCGCAAGCTCGGCAACGGGCTTTCCGTAAACCGTCGCTCCATAGCCGTTTTCCATGAGGGCCTCTTTGGCTTGGGCTATATCGTTTTCGTCGACTCCTGCGAATATGCTCTCTAGCTCGGAAAGGCTCGTTTCGGAGTAGAAAAGACCCTTGATGAGCGCAGCGTAGGCTATGACGTAGGGGATGGGCATGGCGTCCGCAGGGCGAATCTCAACGTAGGTTTTCAGTCTGACGTCCGTGAAGAACATCGAGCAAGCGTGTTCGACCTCGGATTTGGTCATGATCTTATCGGCGTAGATCTCCCCGAACGTTCGCGTTTCCCCTTCCTTGAGGCCGTCTGCGGTGTTGATGAGGATGGCGGGCGTGTCAAGTATGTAGGAAGCGTAATCTTCGAGGGTGAAGGAGGGGCTCATGATACCCGGGATCACGCCGCATCGGTCGGGGTCGCAGTATTTCCATATTTCGGTTCGCACAAGCTCGTGCGTTCTCGGTGCCCCTTCGAATACGGGGGAGTTGTCGCAAATGAGGGAGAAGAGAGGAGTGAGGGAAAACGCGAGGCGAAGCTTTCTCAGGCAATCTTCTGCCGACGTGTAGTCGATGGAGATCTGGGTTGAGGCGCTTCCTCTCATCATGCATATGCCGAAAGGAGATACGGAACCAAGGTAGGCGTTCATCAGCTTGTAGCGCTGCTTGGGTATAAGTTCGAGGTCTTTTGCTCGAGCGGTTGGGTGGTAGCCGACGGTCAACGCCTCGATGCCCTTCGGGTCGAGCAGGTGGGAGAGCCTGTCCTCGAACTCGTCAAAGCAGTTTCGAGCTTCCATGAGGTCGGTGAAGGGGCCTGCGGAAAGTTCGACCTGAGATGCAGGTTCGATGGTGACCGCTTGACCCGGTTTCGCCACGCCGAGGATATCGCCGTCTTGGTCGTAGGAGGCGGCCGTGTAGGAATCGTTTTTGAGCTCGTTGAGAAGCCAGGCGACCCCGTGCTCTCCGCTGTACGAGACGGGGGACCCGTCCTTTTTCACCAAGGTATGCTCGAGCTCGATTCCAAGGCTCGATGCATCGGTTTTGATTCCGCTCTTGAAAAAGTCGACGATCGCCTTGACGTTTTCCGATCGAGCCGATTGCGTGCTGTTTGTCATCGGTCAGCTCCTGATGTTGTTAAATTTCGTGCGATTTCTCGCAACTTGTGTACAATACCCGTGTTCGGCGCTCATCTTAGCACTGTCGTTGACGCTATCGCCCGAACCGCGCGCATAAGGCATCGAAAACGAGGATGGATCGTGGGAGTACGTAACAGGGCCAAGATCATCGCCATCTCGCATGAGACGGCTCCTCGACGACGTCCTCAGCGCGGCAGCCTCTCCCGGTGTCTTTGATAAACGGGAGGAGCCGGCGTTTTCGCGCCGTTTCTCGTTGGCTGTCCGCGCGCTTCCGGCATTTGATGACAGGTCCGCGTGCGGCGCGGACATCGACGGAACGAATCGAGGGCACATATGTCTTATAAAGCAGGCGTTATCGGCGCCGCGGGCTTTGCCGGCGTCGAATTGACTCGCATACTCATTCAACATCCGGGCTTCGAGTTGGTTGCGGCCACTTCGGATTCGCTGGCGGGCAAGCCTATCGCCGAGGCGTATCCAGCGTTCGCGGGGGCGACCGACCTCGCCTTCACCTCCCATGCTGAAACCGACTTCGATGCATGCGACATGGTTTTTCTCGCCGTCCCCCATACCGCCGCGATGGGCGTGGCACCCGATCTTTTGTCGAGGGGGGCGTGCGTGATCGACCTGTCCGCCGATTTCAGGTTGAAGGATCCCGCAGTGTATGAGCAGTGGTACGGAACCCCTCATACCGCGCCCGATCTTATCAAACAGGCGGCGTTCGGCATCCCCGAGCTTTTCAGGGATGATCTTGTCGCGGCATGTGAGAGGCGGCTCGCGGGAGGCTCTGCGCTCGTCGGGTGCGCGGGATGCTATCCGACGGTGACCTCGCTCGCAGCGGCCCCTATGCTCCGCTCTTCCTTCGCCGCGAAAGACGCGCTTGTCGTCGTCGATGCGGTTTCGGGCGTGACGGGGGCGGGGAAGAAGGCGACCGATCGCACGCATTTCTGCTTCGCCAACGATAATCTCGAGGCGTACGGTGTCGGCACTCATCGGCACACGCCCGAAATCGAGCAGATCCTCGGCATTTGCGGACGCTTGGTGTTCACGCCCCATCTCGCTCCGCTGAACAGGGGCATTCTTTCGACGGTGACGATACCGCTTGCCGCCGAGGCTGCTCTGCCGACAAGCGAGGAGCTTGTCGATTTGTACCGATCTTTCTACTCGGGCTCGCCTCTTGTGACGGTGCTCGATGCCGGTGATCTGCCGAGAACTGCTTCGGTTGCGGGAACGACTCGCGCGCAGATCGGCGTTGCGGTTAACGAACGTGCACGTTGCGTCGTCGCGGTCGGCGCGATAGACAACCTTGGAAAGGGAGCCGCAGGGCAGGCGGTGCAATGCGCCAACATCGTGTTCGACTTTGATGAGACGACCGGCATCGACTCTGTCGCGATGCCGATATAGGGGGAGATCAGATGAGCATTGTTAGCGATTCGTACGCTCAAAAGCACGGATGCGAGTTCCTCGCCGATGGCGGAGTCGCCTCTGCGAAAGGTTTCAAGGCGGAGGGGGTCCACGCGGGTTTTCGGGAGGACCCGAACCGTCTTGATATGGCTCTTGTCGTCGCCGATGAGGCTGTCCCGACTGCGGCGGTGTTCACGCGAAACGTGTTCTGCGCTGCGCCGGTGCAGGTATCGCGCTCTCATCTCGGCGCTACCGGATCAGGCGTCGGCGGAATGGACGCCGGGGCTCCTGCATGGGGAAGCGCGCGAGCGGTCGTGATCAACTCGGGCATCGCCAACGCCGCGACGGGCGCGATCGGGCTTGATACCGCACGTGAGTCGGCGGATATCGTCGCTGACGCCGCCGGCTGCACGTCCGAAGAGGTTCTCGTTGCCTCTACGGGGGTCATCGGCGTTCACTTGTCCCTTGATCCGTTTAGGGTCGGGGTCCCTCTGGCGTTGGCGTCCGCGTCCTCGAGCGCCTCGTCGGGGGCGCGCGCGGCGCGCGCGATCATGACGACGGACACGCGTCCGAAGGAGTGCGCCGTGTCGTTTTCAGGAGACGATATCGGGTATCCGGGTTGCACGTTCACCGTCGGCGGCATGTCGAAGGGCGCGGGGATGATCATGCCGAACATGGCCACCATGATCGCCGTTCTGACCACCGACGCGCCGATCAAGGCGCCCGATTTGCACGCTGCTCTCGACAGGGCCGTGAACGTCAGCTTCAACAAGATCACGGTGGACTCGGACACTTCGACCAACGACACGTGCATCTGCTTCGCCTCGGGCGCGGCGGCGCCTCGCGGCAGTGCGTGCTTCGAGCCCGAGACGCCCGCGTTCGCCTCTTTCGAGAGGGCGCTTACTCAGGTTTGCACCGCCCTCGCCCGTGCAATGGCCTCCGATGGAGAGGGGGCGACTCGTTTGGTCACGGTACGCGTGGCGGGTGCGGCCACTGCCGAGGACGCCGATACCGCGGCGCGCGCCATCGCCAACTCTCCGCTCGTGAAGACCGCGGTGTATGGCAAGGACGCCAACTGGGGTCGCATCGCCGCTGCCGCAGGTAGGTCGGGCGCCGCGTTCTCCCAGCAAAACGTCGACATCGACATAATGGGTTTGCCCGTTTGCCGTGCCGGCCTCGCCGTCGAATTCGACGAGGACCGCGCCCTCGAGTTGTTTGAGAACCCGGAGATCGAAATCGCGGTCGACCTTGGCGAAGGAAATGCCGAAACATGCATGTGGACGTGCGACTTCTCGCACGAGTACGTGACCATCAACGGAGAGTACCGATCATGAAATACAACACCGAAACCAGACCCAACGGCGTCTCGAGCATTACCGGCGAGGTGCTCACCGAGGCAATGCCTTGGATTAAAAACGTCACGGGAAAGACCGTCGTCATAAAATACGGCGGATCCGCCATGGAGGACGCAGAGCTGCGCGCTGAGGTCATGGCGGATATCGTGCTGCTCAAGATCATCGGGGTGAACCCCGTCATCGTCCATGGCGGCGGCAAGGCGATATCGCGTGCGATGGAGCAGTTCGGCATGCCCGTTGAGTTCGTCGACGGACAGCGCGTCACGTCGGATGAGGCCATGGGGCTTGTTCGCATGGTCCTCACCGGGGAGGTCAACCAGGAGCTTGTCGAGGCTATGAACCAGCATGGGAACATGGCGGTCGGCGTCAGCGGCACGGATGCGGGCGTCATCGTCGCCCATCAGGCGAGCGAGCGCCTTGGGCGCGTCGGAGAGATCACCGATATCAACAGCGCCCTGATCTCGGATCTCGTCGCCGCCGATTACATCCCGGTCATCGCCTCGATCGCCATCGGCGAGGACGGCGGCTGCTACAACGTGAACGCCGACGTGGCGGCGGGTCATATCGCCGCGGCCATCGGGGCCCACAAGATCATATTCCTCACCGATGTCGACGGCCTGTTTGAAAACTACCCCGACTGCGATAGCCTCATCGCGAACATGACCGTCGAGGAGGCGCGTGCGATGGTCGAGGAGAGGAGCGTTTCCACCGGGATGATACCGAAGCTCTCCTCGTGTCTGACCGCGCTCGATGCGGGTGTCATGCGCGCGCACATCGTCAACGGCACGATTCCCCATGCGCTGCTGCTCGAGCTTCTCACCGACAAGGGCATCGGGACGATGATCACGCGCCCGAGCCTTCCCGGCTCGTTCAACGTCACGCCGCTCGGTAACTTCGCCGCGAAGCTCATCGAGAGCCGCGAATAGATCGCTTTCGTGTTGGAAACCAAGCTGAAGGGAACGGACATGTCCTATCTGAATGAAGTCAATCTCGAACGCGATTACGTCATGCGCACGTTCGGCCGCAGCCCCGTTGAGTTCGTCGAGGGCAAGGGCATGCTCCTCTACGACGACGAGGGGAGGGAATACCTCGATTTTCTCAGCGGGATCGGCGTGACGAGCCTTGGCCACTGTCACCCCCGCCTCGTTTCGGCCGTTGCCGATCAGGCGGCGAAGCTCATGCACGTGAGCAATTATTTCTACATTGAGAAACGCGGGGAGGTCGCTCGCATTCTCTCCGATCTGTTGAACGACAAGGTCGATCCTTCCGAGCGCATGCCGTGGAAGACGTTTTTCGCCAACTCGGGGGCGGAGGCTAACGAGTGCGCCATAAAGCTCGCGCGGCTTTTCGCGCGAAAGCGCGCCGAGCAGCTCGGGCGCGATGTATCCGATGCGCCCCGCTTGATCGTCACGCTCGAGAAGAGCTTCCACGGGCGTACGCTTGCAACGCTCTCGGCGACGGCGCAGCCTGCGAAGCAGGAGGCGTTTCAACCGCTCCCCGGCGGGTTCGCCGCCACGCCGGCGAACGATGTCTCGGCCCTTGAAGAGCTTTTCGAGCGTCGCGGCGGCGAGATCTGCGCGGTTATGGTGGAGTGCGTTCAGGGCGAGTCGGGAGTTCATCCCTGCACGCAGGAGTTTCTCGCCGCCGCCAGGAAGCTGACGAGCGCGACGGGCGCCTTGCTCATCTGCGATGAGGTTCAGTGCGGCGTCTTCCGCACGGGAGAGCCGTTCGGATTCCAGAACTTCGGCGTCATCCCCGATATCGTCACCATGGCGAAGGGCATTGCCTCGGGCTTTCCCATGGGCGCCTGCGCGGCGCGTTCCGAGGTTGCCGCGGCCTTCTCGCCGGGTGACCATGGATCGACGTTCGGCGGCAGCAATCTCGCCATGGCGGCCGCATACGCGACGCTGACCACCCTCGTCGAGGAGGGTTTCGGCGAAAAGGTCAAGAAGACCGGCGCATATCTCCGCGAGAAGCTCGCGTCGCTCGACGCGGTCGTCGAGGTGCGCGGACTCGGTCTCATGGTCGGCCTCGATCTCGACGCATCGTGGGGTGATGCTCATGATGCGGTGGCGAGCGGTCTTGAGGCGGGGCTTGTCTTCAACGCGACCGGTCCCTCGACGCTGCGTTTCCTTCCGCCGCTCATCTGCGACGAGGGCGATGTGGATCGTTTCGTCGACGCTCTCGCAGCTATCCTGGCGAATCCACGTTAGGCGCATCGCTCGCCGAGACTCTCGCTCGGCTCGCCCGGTTCTCGTTCGAGGTTTCGTTCGGGCGGGAACCGGGCGAAACCGCTTGCCATGTTTTCGAAATTAATGTGACACAACGGGATGAATATGCGCTATCATCCCGTCCATCAGCTTTACGCTGAAGCGGGAAACCGCTTGATCGTCTGAAGAAAAGGAATTGCACGAAATGCAGATGAGCGCCTTATATCATGCTTACGCATCCGGCTTTGCCGGTGCCGCATGCAGCGCTTCCTTTGACAACGGACAGACCACGGCTGCCGAGCTTTCTGCTGCTCGCGCTGCTGACCGACTGCGACGACGTTAATCGCCGCTTCCGATCGAGGGATGCTTTTCTCCCTCCTCTCTTGTCTCCGGGCAAGTTTCGTGAGGGCCGCCCGGCGCTCACAGCTCAGCGAAAAGCCGTGGTGCACAGCAGTTCCGTGTTCTCAAAGTATCGCCATGCGTCGTTTTGGGGGTTCTCCTCGGCGTATGTCCTATGGTGTGAGCATTTTTCCTGATGTACGCCGCAGATCCGGGCATAGTGACCGTTTGCATCTCAGAAAGGCGCATCATCATGACTCAGAGCACTGACACCACCTCTCAGAAAGACAAGGTCGTCCTCGCCTACTCGGGCGGTCTGGACACTTCGGTCTGCATCAAATGGCTGCAGGAGAAGTACGATCTTGACGTTATCGCCGTCGTGGGCGATCTCGGCCAGGAGCACGACGGGCTCGAGGCCGTCAAGGCCAAGGCTCTCAAGGCCGGCGCCATCGAGTGCTTGGTCGTCGACATGCGCGAAACCTTCGCGGACGAGTACCTGACCTCCGCCATGATGGCCAATGCCATGTACGAGAACAAATACCCGCTGGTGAGCGCCCTTTCCCGTCCTTTGATTTCCAAGCACCTCGTCGACGCGGCCCATACGTACGGCGCGAAGTACATCGCCCATGGTTGCACCGGCAAGGGCAACGATCAGGTCAGGTTCGAGGCTTCCATCACCATGCTCGATCCCGATCTTGCCATCATCGCTCCCGTTCGCGAGTGGGATCTCGGCTCGCGTGCCGAGGAGATGGAGTGGGCGGCCGCTCACGGCATCGACGTTCCCACCACGCAGGCTTCTCCTTATTCCATCGACGACAACCTGTGGGGGCGCGCCATCGAGTGCGGCGTTCTCGAGGATCCGTGGAACGAGCCTCCGGCGGACATCTACACCATGACGGTCGACCCCATGGAAGCTCCCGATGCTCCTACTTATACCGAAGTCGCTTTCGAGGGCGGCGTTCCCGTTGCCATCGACGGCGAGAAGATGAGCATGCATGAGATCGTTTGCGCCATGAACGAGATCGCCGGCAGCAACGGCTACGGCAGGATCGATATGGTCGAGAACAGGCTCGTCGGCGTCAAGAGCCGCGAGTGCTACGAGGTCCCGGGCGCCTTGGCTCTCATCGCCGCGCATAAGGCTCTCGAGGACTTGACTCTCGAGAAGAGCGTTTTGCACTACAAGCTCAACATCGAGCAGTCTTGGGCGGACTGCGTTTACAACGGTCTGTGGTTCTCGCCTCTCAAGGCGGCGCTCGAGGCGTTCCTCCAGAGCACGCAGCAGTGCGTGACGGGCACAGTCAAGCTCAAGTTCTACAAGGGCAGCTGCACCGTCGTCGGCCGCAAGAGCGACTACTCGCTGTACGATTACGAGCTCGTCACCTACGATGCCGACGATCAGTTCGATCACCAGGCCGCGAAGGGCTTCATCGATCTGTTCGGCCTCACCTGCAAGGTCTGGTCGAAGAACCGCCACAAGATGGCCGTCGATCTTCCCCAGTTCAAGCCGGTCGATTCCACCGATGACGAGTTCGCGTCCGCGGGCTTTGAGACCGCCGAATAGGTCGGCTCGATTATGAGATAAGCTGCCGCCTCCTCAAGCGGAGACGGCAGGACTCGCCTCGCTTGCGACGACGCGCCGTCTTGCGCGGATGAGCGGAGGTCGCCCCGGGCGTTCTCTTCGAGGCGATGACGTCCTGAAGGACGTCGTTATCAGCAACAGCGGTAATGAGGGCGGCCGATCGTCGAGGACGGGGATCGGCCGCTTGTTATAGAGAGGGGAGAGTGTCCCATGGCCTTGTGGTCGGGTAGGTTCGAGGAAGGCGTCAGCGCGTTCACTCAGAGGTTCGGAGCATCGCTTCCGGTCGACAAGAAGCTGTACGCTCAGGATATCGCGGGGTCTCGCGCGCATGCGGCGATGCTCGCCGAGCAGGGCGTCATCAGCTCCGATGACGCCCTGGCGATCGACGAGGGCCTCGCTGAAATCAAAGCGTCCATCGACGCGGGCGATTTCGAGTTCGATATCAACAACGAGGACATCCACATGTCCGTCGAAAGCGTTTTGACCGAGAAGATCGGGGATGCGGGCGCGCGCTTGCACACCGGGCGCAGCAGAAACGATCAGGTTGCCACCGATACGCGCCTTTTCTGCAAGAAGCGCTGCACCGAGCTCATGGAGGCCAACATCGCGCTGCGTCACGCTCTTATCGAGCAGGCAGAGGCTCATTTCAATGTTATCTTGCCGGGTTACACGCACCTTCAGCATGCTCAGCCGGTGCTCTTCTCCCATCATATGCTCGCTTACGTTTGGATGCTGACGCGCGATTATGAGCGCCTTTCCGCCGCTTACCGCGCGGCCGATGCGAACCCGCTCGGCTCCGCCGCGCTCGCCGGCACCACCTATCCGCTCGATCGCTTCAAAACCACGAAGACCTTAGGGTTCGATCATCCCATCCCCAACTCGCTTGACGCTGTGTCCGACCGCGACTTCCTGCTCGACCTCATCTACGCGTGCAGCGTTTCTTCGATGCACCTGTCTCGGTTGTGCGAGGAGATCATCTTGTGGTCCACGTCCGAATTCGGCTTCATTACGCTCTCCGACGCGTATTCGACGGGCTCCTCCATCATGCCGCAGAAGAAAAATCCCGATTTCGCCGAGCTTATCCGCGGAAAGTCGGGACGTGTCATCGGGGATCTCGTCGCGTTGCTCGTGACGATGAAGGCGTTGCCCCTCGCGTACAACAAAGACCTCCAGGAGGATAAAGAAGGCGCCATCGACGCGGCGCAGACGCTCGAAGACTGCTATCTGTGCATGGCCGGCATGATCTCGACCATGCAGGTTCACCCCGAAGCCATGATGGCTCAGGCGAAGAAGGGTTATCTGGCCGCAACCGATGTGGCCGACTACCTTGCCAAGAAGGGCATGCCCTTCCGTCGCGCACACGAGGTGGTGGGGCATCTCGTGCTCTTGTGCGAGAAGCGCGGATGCGACCTCGAGGACTTGCCGCTTGACGATTTCAAGGCGGAAAGCGATCTGTTCGAAGATGATATCGCGGCCTCGCTCAACCTCGAGGCCATCGTCGCGGCACGCACGACCTACGGCGGAACCGGGCACGAGGTGGTGCGTGTTCAGCTTGCCGAGGCGGTCGAGGCCCTCGAGCGTGATGAGCGGGATCTGATTCGCTAGGGATTCGCGCTTCGCGGTTCACGGCGCAGGTCTCGCAGCTCGCCGCTTGCCGGGGATGGAGCGGGCATCGTGCAAGAGCGCGCGGTGCCCGTTTTCTTTTGCCGGATGTTTCGTCTGCTTGCCGTGCTTCGGCGCATCGGCTTCTTCTCCCATGCCGCGACATGCTCCATGTTTCCGGTGATTTAGTGTAACGCCAGTTCACGCGCGTGTGGTTTATGCTTTTGACGAGGGCGTTCGTCGCTCGAAATATCGTCGATGCTACAATGATCCGAGTTTGAGATTGGAGGTAACCGTGGGTTCACGTGCAATGAAGGGCCGTTACGGCGTAAGGAAGAAGAACAAGAAGGCGGTAGTCTTGTCCATTCTCGCCGTCGTCGCGGCGGTGCTCGTAGCGGGTACGGCCGGCGTTTTCGCCCTGTGCCAATCTTGGCTTCAAGACCTTCCCGATTACACGAACGTGGATGAGTTCAACGTCGCGAAGCCTTCGACCGTGTACGCCTCGGATCGAACCACGGTGCTTGCGGAGTTTCAGCTCGAGAATCGCACTCCCGTCGAGTACGACCAGGTGAGCGAGCTTGTTCTGAAGGGAACGGTCGCCACGGAAGACGAGCGTTTCTACGATCACGGCGGTGTCGACCTCATGGGCGTCGCGCGTGCCGTGGTGAACAACCTCCTCGGCGGCGAGCTCGAGGGGGCGTCCACCATCACGCAGCAGTTCGTTCGCAACACCATCCTCTCCGACGAGATGACCGATATCTCGTTTAAGCGCAAGATTCGCGAGATGTACATCGCCCTTAAGCTCGAGGAGCAGTACAGCAAAGACGAGATTCTGCTCATGTACCTCAACACCATCAACTACGGCTCGGGAGCGTACGGCATCGAGGCGGCGTCCGAGCGGTACTTCTCCAAGCACGCGAGCGATTTGACGCTTGTGGAGGCGGCGACGCTCATCGGCATTCCGCAATCGCCCACGTACAACAATCCCATCGACAACGAGGAGAACTGCCTCAACCGTCGCAACCTCGTCCTTGATCGCATGGTTTCGAACAACGTGATAACTCAGGAGGAGGCGGATGCGGCGAAGGCGGATCCTATCGTGCTCAACCCCACCGAGCCTTCGACGACGGGCATTCTCAAATACCCGTATTTCACCAGCTATGTGCGCAATCAGCTGACCAACCCCGAAGGCGGCTACAAGTACACGACCTCCGATATCTGGGAGGGTGGTTTGACCATCTACACGACCATCGACCCGGCGACCCAGGAGGCTGCTGAAATCGCTGCTCAGAACAAGGTCGACCAGGCGGGGCAGGAGTTCGAGGTCTCGCTGGTTGCGATCGACCCCGACAACGGGCATATTAAGGCGATGATCGGCGGTGATGACTCCAACTACGACAACGCTCAGGGCAACATGGCGACGGGCGAGGGAACCGGCGGACGTCAGCCCGGCTCGTCGTTCAAGACCTTCACGCTCGCCACGGCTATCGAGAAGGGCATCGATCCGCAGACCATCATCGATGCGGGTGCGACCATGGAGGTGCCGGGTTCTGCGGACGTGTCGAACTTCGGGCATTACGATTACGGTATGTGCACCATCTCGAAGGCGTTCGCCGTCTCGTCGAACACGGCGTTCACGCGTCTGATTCTCTCGGTTGGCGTAGACAGCGTCATCGATATGGCGCGACGTCTTGGCATCGACTCCGATCTGCCGGCTATTTCCGGTCTGACGCTCGGCGTCGCCTCGGTGACGCCGCTCGAGATGTCGGAGGCGTATGCGACGCTCGCCAACGGCGGTACGCACTACGAGCCCGAGTGCATCGAGCAGATCCTCGATCGAAAAGGCAACGTCATCGTCGACAACACCAACCCGACCGGCGAGCGCGTCGTCTCGCCCGAGGTGGCTCATGCAACCGTTGAGGTCATGAAGGGCGTTGTGACGAGCGGTACGGGCACGGCGGCGCGCTTGTCCAACGGGCAGGAGGCTGCGGGTAAGACCGGCACGACCGAGTACGAGCAGGACAGTTGGTTCTGCGGCATCACGCCTCAGTACTCGGTTGCCATCTGGCTCGGCGAACGCGCCGAGAACTACGTCGACGCAAAGCCCATCTACACCACGGATGCAACGAGCACGTTCTCTGACTTCCTCAACCGGGTGCTCGCTAACGCGTCGATCGAGAAGTTCCCCGATGCCGAGGATCCGACCTACAACAAGAGCTTTAAGGACGAGAAGAACCATATCGGAGGTTACGCGTCCTCAAGTTCGTCGTTGAGCTCGGCAAGTTCGTCGAGCGGTTTGTCTGCGGGCGCAGGCGATTCGGGTTCGTCCTCAAGCTCGTCGGGATCGTCTTCGGCCGGCGACGCCGGCGGATCGACCGGCGGCGGTGATTCCAGCGGCGGATCGACCGGCGGCGGCGATGCCGGAAGCGGGGGCGAGACCGGGGGCGGCGATGCCGGAAGCGGGGGCGAGACCGGGGGCGGCGATGCCGGAAGCGGGG
>CALADF010000035.1 GCA_937890835.1 uncultured bacterium | reverse complement strand
GCAGCGCGCCAATATCCTCAGGCGCGTCTAGTGAAGGGCGCGAAGGACCCGTGACGGCCACCCCTCTTCTTACAGCGGGCGATCTTGCGGCGCAGCTAGCGCAAAGCGCGTGAAGGGCTAGATGGTCTCGCGGTACTTGCTCCACCAGGCGATGACCTCGTTGCGCAGCTCTTCCTTCGAGGAATCGTTGTTGAACACGACGTCGGCCGCCTCGATGCGATCGGCGTCGGTGATCTGTCTGGCGATGCGGCGGCGCACGTCACCCTCGTCGAAGCCCGATGCGACCGCGCGCTCGATGCGCGTCTCGAGCGGGGCCAAGACGGCGATGACCACATCCGCGGAGTACGCCAGCGAGGACATACGGTTCTTGAAGACCGAGTACTCGACCACTACCGCCTCGCAGCCTTCCTTCTCCAGCTCGGAGAGACGGTCGGTGTAGACCTCCTCGATGCGGGGCATGGTGATGCGGTTGAGCTTGCGCGTGTCGGCCGGGCTCTGGAACGCCTTCGCCGCCAGAAGGGGGCGGGCGACCTCGCCGTCTTCACCGAAGACGTCCTCGCCGAACGTTTCCCTCAAATCGTTTTTCACCGCATCCCACTTGAGAATCTCGTGCCCGACGCAATCGAGATCGATGAAGGGAAGCCCCTGATCGGTCAGAGCCTTGCGCACCGTCGATTTGCCGGCTCCCATGCCGCCGATGACGAACAGCTTCTTCATGAGTTGACCTCCTCGATCACGCCTCCGCCCAGCACGGCGGATCCCTGGTAGAAAACGGCGAACTGCCCCGGCGCCGTCGCAGGCTGCGCCGATGGCAGCGTCACGTGCAGACGGCCGGCGTCCACGGGCTCTATGATACACGCACGGGCAACGCTGCGGTACCTGAGTTTGACCATGGCCTCGACGGGCTCGCGCGGCTCCTCGATCGCCTGCCAATTCGCATCGCGCACCTCCACCGAACGGATGAGGCTCTCCTGCGCCGTGCCGATGACCAGCTCGTTTTCGGCGACGTTCTTCCCCGTGACGTAATAGGGCTCCGGCCCCGCCACGCCGATGCCCTTGCGCTGCCCGACGGTGAAGTCGAACAGGCCCTGGTGCGCGCCGACCGGGTCACCCGCCGTGTTGACGATGACGCCCGGCTTGCTTTCGACCCCGTAGGAGGCGAGAAGCTCCCGATACCCGTTCGGCGCGAAGCAGATGTCCTGGCTTTCGGGAGCGTCGGCTGCGGGCAGGGCGAGATCGTACGCGAGGGAGCGAACCTCGAGCTTGGTCATGCCGCCGAGAGGCAAGATGAGACGGGCGAGCTGCTCCTGCGACAACGACGCCAGCATGTAGCTTTGGTCCTTCCTGTCGTCGAGCGCGCGCAGCACCGCATAGCGCCCCGTGTCGCGCATACGGCTGACGCGCGCGTAGTGGCCGGTGGCGACGAAGCCGCAGCCAAGATCATCCGCTACCGCTATAAGCTCGGGAATCTTCATGCGCGCGTTGCACCCCACGCACGGGCTCGGCGTGAGACCGCGCTCGTAATCGCGCACGAAAGGCTCGATCACGCGGCGGCGAAACGATTCGACGGCGTCGCGCTCGACGTGCTCGATGCCGAACCGCTCGCACACCGCACGCGCCTCATCGGCGCTGCGCCGCGACTTCTCATCGTCTTCGAACACGCACGTCACGCCGATGACCTCGTATCCGTGATGCTGCAACAGCGCGACCGCGGTCGAGCTGTCAACACCGCCGCTCATGCCCAGGACAACGCGTTTCGCTCTTTCCATGCGCCCTTCCCTTCCGCCTTTCCATCGCAGGTATTTTAACGCAGCCTTGATGCTAAACTAATGCACTGCGGAGTCGCGTCCCGCGCAATCGGCAACGCGCCCACGGGCCATCGCCGTCGCGCATAGCGCCGCACCATCTCAAGTCAGCCCATCGAGAAAGCGGGGAAGCATGTTCCAGATCAAGAACTTCGTCGACAACGACGACGTCGCGGTTGTCGACGAGCTCGGCGCCTTCAAGGTCATCGAATGGAAGCGCGACCTGAGCGTCGACGCCGCCAGCGCCATCAGCGCGTATTTCGCGAGCGAGATGAACGTGCGCAGGCGCCAGGTGGTTTGCGACCTGAGCCAATCCGCCGTCACCATCCAAGCAGGAGCCATGCAATGGACCGCAGGTCACGTGCAGGCGCGTACCGGCGTCAAAGGCGCGGGCGATCTTATCGGCAAGGCCCTGCGCGGCAAGGTGACCGGCGAGTCCGCCATCAAACCCGAGTACGAGGGCACGGGCCTTCTCGTGCTCGAGCCCACCTATAAATACATCCTTCTCCTCGACGTAGCGCATTGGGGTAACAACATCGTGCTCGACGACGGGCTGTTCCTCGCCTGCTACTCCTCCCTGCAGCAGCGAGCCGTCGCCCGCAGCTCGTTCTCTTCCGCCGTCGCCGGCGGCGAAGGGCTGTTCAACCTGGGCATCCAAGGCTACGGCGCGCTTTGCATCGAATCCCCCGTCCCGCGCGAAGAACTCATCGAGATCACGCTCGAAAACGATGAGGTGAAGATCGACGGCAACATGGCCATCGCCTGGAGCGGCTCTTTGGCGTTCACGGTCGAGCGCTCGAGCAAGTCGCTCGTCGGCTCCGCAGCGTCGGGCGAAGGACTGGTGAACGTGTACCGCGGCACGGGCAAGGTGCTCATGGCGCCCGTCGCTTACTAAGACGCACGCTATGGGCGGTTTCATCAGGAACATACGCGACGAGGCGGGCAAAGCGGCGCACGAGAAACCGTGGGTGTTCGCCTTGTACGTGGCGCTGCGCATCATCGTGCTGATCGTTTTGATCCGATCTCTTTTCGAGGCGCGTTACGAGTACGCCCTGCTGTGTTTGCTGGTCCTCGTGCTGCTGTGGCTCCCCGACTTCCTCGAGCGCAAGCTCTCGATCGAGATTCCCAGCGTGCTCGAGGCGATCATACTCTGCTTCATATTCGCGGCAGAGATCCTCGGTGAGATCGGCGAGTTCTACGTGATACTCCCGTTTTGGGACACGATGCTCCATACCATCTGGGGCTTCCTCGCCGCAGGCATCGGCTTCGCACTCGTCGACATCCTCAACCGCAGCGAGCAAGCGCAGTTCCACCTCACGCCCATCTACATGGCGGTCACGGCGTTTTGCTTCTCGATGACCATCGGCGCGTTATGGGAGCTGTTCGAATACGCGATGGACTCGTTCGTCGGCTTCGATATGCAAAAGGACACCATCGTCGCCGCCTTCAACTCCGTCACGCTCGACCCGGCGGGCGGCAACACCGCCATCCACGTCGGAGATATCGCCTCGACGCAGATCGTCACCACGGCAGGCGAGATCGTCCAAATCGACGGCGGGTACCTCGACATCGGCATCCACGACACCATGGCGGATCTCTTCGTCAACCTGATCGGCGCGACCACCTTCTCCGTCATCGGGTTCATCTACGTGAAGAACCGCAAGCGCGGCACGGCGAAAAACTTCGCGGCGAACTTCATCCCGCGAAAGCGAAACCGTTCCTAAAACCCGGGCCCGCGCCGCAGCGTTCGACAGTCGACGGATCCCGAACCCAACAGCGAGCGCCCCTCCCCCTGTGTAAAACGCGGGGCTGAGGGGCGCTCGCTGCGTTCATTGCCCTGCCTCGGGCGCTGATTCCCCATCTCGGATTCCCGTGAGATCTCGCATCGCGTTTCAATAAAATGTTGAACGATACGCCCTGCGCCGGTTTAACGGCGCGAGTCCCTTCACGACAGGAGCCGCCATGCCCCTCTCAGCCCGCATACTGCCCGCAGCGCTCGCGTTCGCGCTCGCGCTGTCGCTCACGCCGACGGCGCCGCTGTTCTCCGCCTACGCGCATGCCGAGGAGACCGCCTCCACCGAGACGGCGGAAAACCCGACGGCCCTCGCCTCTTCCGGAGACGAGACCGCCTCGCCCTGCCTGCCCTCCGAATCCGAGCTTCAGGCCTACGCCGAGGATGGGACACTCGACCAACGACTCGCCTACCAGGAGTCGCTCGGAAACGAGGAATACGACGCCGGCCTCATCGAGAGCGCGCGCAGCCGCGAGGCAGCCGCCACCTCGGGTGCGTCCGCGTACTCCCAAACCGTCCCGGGCAACTGGGAGAGCGGCATGGGGTCGGTCGGCGAGGCTCACGTCCTGGCGCTTCACGTGACCTTCCCCGACGACGAGGGCGAGTCTGCAGCGCAATTCCCCGAAGGAGACGACGTCGAGGCCCTGCAAAGCCTCATCGGCCCGGTGACCGAAGGGTTCGAGTCCACAGCATCCGGCTACACGGGCAACGAGGGCTACTACCCCTACGAGAGCCTTCATGAATACTATTACCGTTCTTCGTACGGCAAGCTCTCCGTCGACGGCGTCGCGCTCGAGTATGAGGCGCTCCACCCCGCCTCCCATTACGACAACGGGCTGGAGGAACTCTACATCGAAGCGCTCGCGCAGCTTGATGACGAGCTCGACTACTCGAAGTTCGACGGCAACGGGGACGGCCGCATCGATGCCTTGTACGTGCACTTCGCCTGCGAGAACCCTCAGTGGGGAACCGCTTGGTGGAGCAATGAGCAAACCTGCAAAAGCGAAGGTGCCGCCGTGCTACGTGACGGCGTGCGCCTCTGGAACGCCGTGTCGCTGCACAACGCGTCGAACACGGAATACGGGGTGAGGACCGCCATCCACGAAACCGGGCACGTGCTGGGGCTTCCCGACCTGTACTCCTACCTCGACCAATCGAGCACCCGCACCGGCGTGCTCACGTTCGACATGATGAACACCAACTGCGGGGACCACAACGGTTTCAGCAAGTGGATGCTCGGCTGGATCGACTCCGACGACATCACGCGCATCGTGGCGAACGACGACGGCGTCACCGTTAAAGACGGCAATGCCGATCCTGTGTCCTACGCCTCCGATGCCGTCGCGCGCGCCGAGCTGTCCACATACGCAGGCGACGACTGCGGCGGTATCGTGGCGGTTTCCAACTCCGAGGAGCTCATCACGGGCGACGGGCTGTTCTCATCGTACTACCTGGTTCAATACGACGACTACGTCAACAACCAGAGCGTCTCGGCGGACACGGCGCAAGGACGCATCGAACTTCCCGCCGGTTTCCGCGTTTTCCGCGTTCAGGCGGAGCTTCTTCCCTCGGGAGTTGACTTCGCCCACAACAACACGCACGGCAAGGTGCACAACCAGCTCATCGAGATCGTCGACCCCGACGGAGACGCGAAGCACGCCGATTACGACGGCTTCATCGTAGCCGAGGGAGCAAGCGCATACGGCTGCATGTACCACGCGGGCGACGCCGTCGCGCCCACGACATCGCCCTCCACCAACTTTTACGAGAGCCTGAGCCTCGGCTTCACGGGGCTGAGCATCGACTTCCTCGCCGAGACGCCCGCGACCGATGACGCCAATGCGTCCGGCACGCTCGAGGTCTCCTACTCCTCCGAGTTCAAACCCGATTCAAGCGATTTCTCCATCGTGCGCGCAGATGATGAAGCCGTGTTCAACATCGACCAGGTCAGCTTCGAGGCTTCTTCCGAAGTCCAATTCAACTCCGCAGGATCGGGCGGCGGGCCCGTCGGCAGTCCGCGCGCCCAAGGCGACGTTCCCTACCCTTACCTCATCGTCGACGGCGAGGTCGTAAGCGTGAAGGCCGAAGTGTCCGGCAAGAGCATCAACGTCACGTACACGGCGAACGCGTCGGTGTTCGCCGATGCTCAAGACTGCCTCATGGTCTTCCCCGCGGAATCCTTCATCATCGGCTACGACGAGAACGGGCAAGCCGTGCTCTCCCCCGAGATTTCGATCAAACTTGATATCGCCGAGCTTTCAAGCGTCGACCTCGAGGGTGCCTATACGGGCACCAACGTCAACAACTACAGCCACCTCATCTCCAACGTGTTCGTCACCGAAGACGGCGTTCGCCACTTCATCCAGGTAGCAGGCGGCATGGTGCGCCTGTGCACGATCGACGGCACCGACCCCACGCGCGTTCAGATCGAGAACCTGATGCAGCTTGAAACCGGGTTCGACGAAAGCACGATCATCTCCGCCACGGGAACCGTCGGAACCGAGGGCTTTGCCGTCGTGCGTTCGAGCGACACCTCGCTTCAGGGCACGTGCCTGTGGTTCGACACCTCCACAGGAGACGTCATAGCCAACGGCCCCTTCTCCTCAAACGGAATCGCGCCGTTTATCGCAAGCGGAAACACGGTTCTCACCGGCGAGACCATACCGTTTTCGAACGGCGGATGCATCGTGCGCGCTATCGACCCGCGCGAGGACGGCGGCGTTGAAACCACCTATGCCTTCGCTTCGGCATCAAGCCTGCTTAACGCCGAAGCAGCTGACCCCGCTCACGCGGACGAAGCGGCTTTCACGAACTACGAAAGCGATCTGTCGGGCGGAGTGTTCACCGTCTACGATGCAAGCGGCATCGTCGAGGCCGTTTACGAGCAAGGCTTCGGCTCCATAGAGGAAGTCGCCGATGCGGGCTATCCCGACCTGCTCGAAAAGGTCACGCCCACCGTCGTACTCGAGGTCGACGGCGCCGGCATGCTCAACGATGTCGCCCAAACGCCCACCGGATACTGCACGGCGACAAGGACAATCGACGACGCGGGAGCCATGACCAGCGATCTCACGCTTTTCGACGCCGACGGAACCGCAACGGCGTCAACCGAGATTCCTTCGATGGATTCCCCCCAGCTTAGCGCCATCCATATCGGGAAAAACGGGAGCGTCGCCGTCGAATACCTGCCGAGCCTCTACGCACCCGCCACGAACACTCAACACGTGATCTTTTACAACACGCAGCTAGAGCGCCTGTCCGACCTGCTCACGTTCTCGCGCGCAAGCGGCACCTGGCTCGAGGACGGACGCTGGCTATCGGTCGGCTGGAAGGTCACCGAAAGCACCTCCGGCGCAGGCTCGCCCTCCGACGGAAACGATGATGAGTCCATCTACCAAGGAGAATTCGTCCACTACACCGTCACCGACGAGATCGACAAGGCGTCGGGGGGAGATGAAGAAGGCGGTTCGGGAGATGGCGGTGATACGCCGTCGGTTGAGCCCGGCGACAACGGGGAAGGCAACGAAGCCGAGGACGCCTCCCTCCCCGCGACGTCGGATGAAACCGCGGGCACCGTTTTCGCTCTTGCAGGGCTTCTCGGAGCAAGCGGCATCGCCGTGCTCATAAGCGCAAGGCGTCGTGCGCGCTAAAGCGCTCGGCACTGTGCGCCGCTGACGGCGGAAAACCTTCGACGGAAGAACCCCGCAGCCACCATACCGCTCGTCCCGCGCCCAACCGCTCCTCAATACGCGGCTGGGCGCTATCGTTTCGTGCAGGATTCTCCATGCCAAAAACGACGATGCACGAAAACGGAGCCCTCGATTCCCGTTTTTCAACGACATGTATCAGCGGTGAAGTCACGCATCCCCGCTCGCCGTCCTCTGCACATCTCTCACCTGCGGTTTTAAGAATACGGGAATCGAAGCGTTTACCAAGAGTGCGGAAGTGAGTGCTTCGAGGCCATCAAATCCCATCGCAATGATACATTTCGGCGTAATACGGGAATCGCAAGAGTCGAATACCGACACGGTAGCGCTTTGCATCTCATCGACATGACGTGACGTGCGTTTCCAGGGTCGCAGGTCGATCCTTTCAGCAGACACGCCTTTCACGCCACATCCCACTTCTCAGGAAAAGAACGGGCGCCGGCCCGCGTCGGCGGCCGAACTCAAACCCGCTTATCGTTCTATGCCCCCAAATGCAAACCCTACGCAAGACAAAGAAAGAGGACGGGAAAACCCGTCCTCTTCAAATAGCGTTTTATGGGCGCGAAGAGCTACTCAGCTGCGACCTCAGCCTCGTCGGCCTTCTCGGCCTTGTCAGCCTTCTTGGCGCGCTTCGCGGGCTTCTCCTCGGCCTGGATGGACTCGTCCACCTCGATCTCGAAGCCAAGCTCCTCGGCAGCAGCCTTCATCGACAGGGAGATGCGACGACGCTCGGGGTTGATCTCCATGACCTTGACCTTGACGTCCTCGCCGGCCTTGACGACCTGAGCAGGGGTGTCGATGTGGCGACCGGCCATCTCGGAGATGTGCACGAGACCCTCGATGGAGTTGCCGAGCTCGATGAACGCACCGAACGGAACGATCTTGGTGACCTTGCCGTCGACGATGGTTCCGACCGGGTAGGACTCGACGAGCTTAACCCACGGATCCTCGGTGGTCTGCTTGAGACCGAGCGAGATGCGCTCACGCTGCAGGTCGACGTCGAGAACCTCGACCTCGACCTCGTCGCCGACCTTGACGACCTCGGAAGGATGGTTGACATGGTTCCAAGAGAGCTCGGAGATGTGAACCAGACCGTCGATGCCGCCCAGGTCCACGAAGGCGCCGAAGTCCACGATGGAGGAGACGGTGCCCTTGAGGCGCATGCCCTTCGAGAGCTTGCTGAGGATCTCGGCACGCTCGTTCTTGCGGCCCTCCTCGAGCAGAACGCGGCGGGACAGAACGACGTTGTTGCGATTGCGATCCATCTCGATGACGCGAGCCTCGATCTCGGTGTTGAGGTACATATCGAGATCCTTGACTCGACGAAGGTCGACGAGCGAAGCAGGAAGGAAGCCGCGCAGACCGATGTCGAGGATCAGGCCGCCCTTGACGACCTCGATGACCTCGCCGGTGACAACCTCGCCGGCCTTGAACTTCTCCTCGATGCGGTTCCAAGCACGCTCGTACTCGGCGCGCTTCTTGGAGAGGATGAGACGGCCGTCCTTGTCCTCCTTCTGGAGAACTAATGCCTCGATCTTGTCACCAAGGCTCACGATGTCAGACGGATCTGCATCCTTGCGGATGGACAGCTCGCGGGACGGGATAACGCCCTCGCTCTTGAACCCGATGTCAACGAGCACCTCGTCGTGCTCAAGCTTGACCACGACGCCGTCGACGAGATCGCCCTCGTCGAAGTCGGTCAGCGTGCCGTCGATCATCTCGTTCATCTGCTCGTCCGAGATGTCGGAGAAGTCGATGACAGACGTGTTCTTGATTTCGGTCAAAACGGACCCCTTTCGAACATTCAATGCCGGGGACCCTTCGCCATGATTAATTGATACTTACCATGTTCGCCTGCAGAAGCTTGCTCACAGCTGTACAACAAAACATGTCTCGGGGGCCTACAAATACACTTGCCTGCGCATCCTTACGCAAGCCTGCCTAGTATAGCATTTAACTCCTGTGCCGATTCGTGAATTTTCGACCTCTACACAGGTTGTTTTCCGCAAAACGGCGACCGACGCGCGCGGGCGGCTCACGCCACCCGGCATATCAGCGCAGCCCTCGCGGGCATCGGCATGAGCCCCGACACGCGCGGGCGATACGTGCCGCAACGAAGCAGTTGGATTGCATGGGCGCCGACGGGGACGCTCCCGACACTCATCCGGAATGAGGGGTCCCTACGCTTGTTGAGCCTCGCGGATAGCCTTGCACATCTGATCGGCGCATGAGGTGGAGCGGCGTCCGCACGTGTTGCCCTCGAGAAGCGACACGACCTCTTCGACGTTCTTCCCTGCCACCAGCTTCGAGATGGCCTTGAGATTTCCATCGCAGCCGCCGACGAAGCCGACCTCCTTGATGACATCGCCGTCAAGCTCCACATCGATTCTGCGCGAGCAAACACCGCGCGGCGTATACGAATGCATACCGTCCTCCATTCCATGTCGACGTCCATAGCGTCTTCGTTCTTACAGCGATCATTCTCGTACAACGTGCACGGCGAAAGCGCACGCAACGGGGAACTCGACATGAAATCCGCTCCTCAGGCGGCAAGCGGCGTAAGAAGGCGGGATAGGTCGGCGAACGCACGGCGGAGACGACGAGGCGCGAGCACCGACCGCACGCCGCGATCAGCACCCGCGCCTTAAAATCCGCTCGGCGTTTTACAAGCCGCACCGCCGCGCTATATCGCCGCGATGCCCCGCTCTCCCGTACGAATGCGCACGACGTCGTCAACCGGCGAAATGAATATCTTCCCGTCACCGACCTCGCCTGTCTGCGCGGCGCCGAGGATGACCTCGACGATGCCATCGACCGACGCGTCATCCACCACGATCTCGAACTTGACCTTCGGCACCATGTTCAGCAACACCTCGGTTCCGCGGAAGTACTCCTTCCATCCATGCTGATTTCCGCACCCGTTCACCTGCGTGATGGTCATGCCGGCTACATCCGCCGCGAACAGCGCCTCCTTGAGCGGTTCGAGCTTTTCGGGTCGCACGATCGCCACGATTCTCTTCATGCCTCTCTCCTTTCCGCGTTAATCCAAGCCCACGTAAGCGGGGTACGCCGACTCGCCATGCGCCGCCACGTCGAGACCTTGAGCCTCCTCGGCTTCGCTGACGCGCAAGCTGCCACCGAAGATCGCCTTCACGATGAGCGCGATGACGACGTCCGCGATGCCGACGAACGCCACCGTGATCAGGATGCCGAGCACCTGGGCGCCGAGCAGCGTCGCGTCGCCGGTGTAGAGCAGGCCGCCGAAATCGGTCCATGACAGCTCGGGCACGCAGAACAGGCCCGTCAAAACGCCGCCGACCACGCCGCCGACACAGTGACACCCGAACGCGTCGAGCGCATCGTCGTAGCCGAACTTACGCTTGCACACCGAGATGGCGAAGTAGCAGATCGGGGACACGATGAGACCCATGACGATAGCAGCCCACGGCTCGACGAAACCGGCGGCAGGTGTGATGACGACCAAGCCCGCGACCAAACCGGTCGCCGCGCCGACGAGCGTGGGCTTGCCCACCCTCACGCGCTCAACGATAAGCCACGAAAGAAGAGCTGCAGCGCTTGCCGCCACCGTGTTGATCAGCGCCAAGCCCGCGATGCCATCAGCGGCGAATTCAGAACCCGCGTTGAAGCCGAACCACCCGAACCACAGAAGCGTTGCTCCGAGCACCACGAAGGGGACGTTGTGCGGACGATAGGTCATCACGGCGAAACCGCGACGCGACCCGAGGATCAAGCAGAGGATCAAGCCCGTCAAACCGGAGCTGATGTGAACGACGTCTCCGCCCGCGAAATCGAGCGCCCCGACCATGTCGCCGATAAGCGAGCCTTCGCCGCCCCACACCATGTGGGCCAAGGGCGCGTACACGACGAGAACCCATACCGCGATGAACGCGCACACCGCGCCGAACTTCATACGGCCCGCGACCGAACCCGTGATGATGGCGCACGTGATCATGGCAAACGCCATTTGAAACGCCACGTCGATGATGGCGGGATAACCTGCGGCGAGTTCCGCATCCCCCGCGTCGAGCGCAGCCGCACCCGAAAGCAAGGCGAACGCATCGGGCGTGCCCTCAGCCTCGGCAAGCATGTCGCGAACCAGCTGTACGCATCCGAGCTGATCGAACCCACCGAAAAACGGAATCGAGCCGTCGCCTCCGTAAGCGAGGGACCAGCCGGCGATGATCCACGCCACGCCGACGATGCCCACGACGGAAAACGTCATGATCATGGTGTTCACCACGTTCTTGCGTCTCGACAACCCTCCGTAGAAGAAAGCCAGACCGGGGGTCATGAGCAGCACGAGCATCGTGCACACGATCATGAACCCGGTATATCCCGAATCGAGCATGTTTCCTACCTCCTTGAGATCGATTTACCTCCGCTGACGGATCGATCATCTCAGCGGGTAGGGAACGAATTGTTACGGGGCACGTTTCCTAACAACATGGCAAATTCGATTTAACAGAGGGGAATCCCCTCCGTCACGAAGCGTTAACGTGGTTCTTCGCGCGCTCGCGAGGAAGCGGCGGTGTTCTGCGCACGAAGAACGTCGAGGGACGTTTCGAAAAACCAGCCGACGCCGGCGGCAGCGCGTTCGCGATCCATCAGCGCGTTCACGAGAGCGCGGTAAAAGACGTAAAATGGGCGCGGAGAAGAAAGGAGGGCGCATGGACGTTACGTTCACACCCGTCGAAACGCCCGAGCAGCAGCTCGAGCTGGCAAAACTGGCCGATGAGATCTGGCATGAGTACTGGCCCGCGCTCATTGGAACCGACCAGACCGACTACATGGTCGACAACTTCCAAAGCATCGAGGCCATCAAACGCGACATGGCCGAAAACGGTTACGAGTACTGGTTCCTCGAAGCGGCGGACGGCAACGGAGAAAAGCGCGTCGTCGGTTACACGGGCGGCCACGACGAGCCCGAGACGAACCGTTATTTCATCTCCAAGATATACCTGCTCGCCGACGAGCGAGGGCGCGGCTTCGCATCGCGCACCATCGCGTTCTATGAGAACCTTTGCCGCGAGCGAGGTTTCCGCGCCATGTACCTGACGGTGAACAAGGGCAACGAGCTGGGAATCCGCGCTTACCGCGGAAAAGGGTTCGAGACCATCGAAGCCGTCGAAACCGACATAGGATCGGGCTATATCATGGACGACTACATCATGGAGAAGCCCGTCGCACTTTAGCCTCGCATCGATAGCAACGAAAAAACGGCCCCGACCTTCGCGGAAGATCGGGGCCGCGGATTTTACGAACACGGAATCGTCGGAGCGCTCGAGGGAGGAAACGACGAATGCGGGCAGGTTTTACGCGAGCTTACGCTCGATGGCGCTCGCAATGCCCTCGGCGTCAAGACCGAGCTCGCGCAAAAGCAGATCGACCTTGCCCTGCGAGACGAACCTGTCGGCGACGCCCAAAACCAGCGAGGGGGTCGACGCACCGAGTTCGGCAAGCACATCGAGAACGCCCTCGCCCGCGCCGCCCGAGACGATGCCTTCCTCAACCGTGACGACGAGCTTCGTCTCAGCGGCCCGCTCGATAGCACGGCGATCGAGCGGTTTCACCCAGCGCATGTCGACGACACGCGCGTCGATGCCGTGCTCCGCAAGGATATCGGCCGCCGCACGCGCACGCGCGACCATCCTGCCGAACGCGAGGATGGCGACGTCGTCGCCCGCGCGCACTTCTCGTGAAACGCCTTCCGCGAGAACCTCGGGAACCTCGGGAACCTCAACGCCCTCGCCCGCGCCGCGCGGGTAACGAACCGCGAACGGACCGCCGAGCGCAAGCGCCGTGTGCAGCGCATGGACGAGCTCGGCCTCGTCGGACGGGGCGAGAACGCGCATATGCGGGATCATGCGCGTATAGGCGATGTCGAACATGCCATGGTGGGTCGGCCCGTCCTCCCCCACGACGCCCGCGCGGTCGATGGCGAACACCACGTTGAAATCGGGAAGCGAGATGTTGGTGATCATCTGATCGATCGCGCGCTGCATGAACGTCGAGTAAATGGCGACGACGGGTTTCTTCCCACCCGCGGCAAGGCCCGACGCCATGCCGAGCGCCTGCTCTTCGGCAATGCCTACATCGATGAAACGATCGGGGAACATCTGGGCAAACGGCTTCAAGCCCGTGCCGCCCTCCATGGCCGCCGTGATGGCGACGACATCCTCGTCAGCTTGCGCCTCTCGAAGCAGAGAAGCTCCGAACACGTCCGTGTAACTCTGCTTTTTCGATCCCGAGCCAACGGCGCGACCCGTGGTGATGTCATAGGGTCCGACACCGTGGAAGCGTTCGGGATCGCGGCGCGCAAACTCATAGCCCGCGCCTTTCTTGGTGACCACGTGCATGAGAACGGGGGCGTCCATCGACAGAACGAGCGAGAGGGTCTCGCGCAGCTCGTGAATATCATGGCCGTCAATCGGCGCGGTGCACACGATGCCGAGCTGTTCGAAAATCATGCTGTGGGGGATGACGAACTGCTTCATGGACTCTTTGACGTTCTTGCCGAACTGAGCCATGGCGACGCCGAGCGGGCCGGAGCTCTCAAGCCTGTCCTGAAGCGCCTCGCGCGCGTCGCGGTACTGCGACGTAGCGCGCATGTTGCCGAGGTGCCGCATGAGAGCGCCCACGTTGCGGGAGATCGACATCTCGTTGTCGTTGAGAATCACGACCAAAGGAAGCTGTTCTTGCCCCATATAGTTGAGCGCCTCGAACGCCATGCCGCCCGATAAAGCCGCATCGCCGATGACGGCGACGACCTTCTCGTCAGTCCCCTTCAACACGCGCGCCTTGGCCAGCCCCGTCGCAACAGACAGCGAATCGGAAGCATGCCCGGAGGGGTGGACGTCGTAGGGGCTTTCCGCAGGGTTGGTGAAGCCCGAAAGGCCCTTGAACGTGCGTAACTCGTCGAAACGTTCGCGTCTGCCCGTAACGAGTTTGTGCGCGTACGCCTGATGACCTACGTCGAAGATGAGCTTGTCCTTCGGCGTGTCAAGCAAGCTGTGGGCCGCGAGGATGATCTCGACGGCGCCGAGCGAAGAGGCCACGTGCCCCCCTGTGCGCGACGTCGTAGCGACGATCTGCTCGCGGATCTCGCGCGCGAGAATGACCAGCTCGTCTTCGGTCAGCACCTTAAGATCGGCCGGGGACGTTATTGCATCAAGAATTCGGTCGTTGCTCAAACAGATCACCTTACTTCAGGGAGGGTCGTGCGACCCTGCCCCATCGGAGTGCGCGCCTCATGCGCCCTGCATCCCCTCTCGCGCGTCATCGCGCGCTTCCCCTGCGTCGCCGGAAGGCTCGTCGGCAAGCGAATCCGCCGCCGCGAGCGCGTCTTGCTCGCTGAGATCGCATGCGGAAAGACCGAGCTTCACAGCCTCCTCGTACAAGGAAAGAGCCTCCTCAAGCGAGATTCCCTCCGCG
This sequence comes from uncultured bacterium, assembly GCA_937890835.1. GTDB lineage: Bacteria > Actinomycetota > Coriobacteriia > Coriobacteriales > Eggerthellaceae > CALADF01. The sequence goes on along the minus strand of CALADF010000035.1, from coordinate 275,597 downwards.
TTGACGGCATCGACGATCTCCTCCAAACGCGATTTGACCGTCTCGAAGCTCTCGGGCTGCCCCTCCATGGCTATTCATCCGCCCCGGCGTCTTCGGACACCGCGGAAGCCGCAGACGCTTCGGACTCGAGACGACGGGCGATCTTGCCTAGAACGCCGTTCACGAAGCGCGGCGACTCGTCCTCGCCTCCAAAGGCCTTCGCCAGCTCGACAGCCTCGTTGATGGCGACCGAGACAGGGACGTCGTCGACGTAGAGCATCTCGTAAACGGCGATGCGCAAGATGGAACGGTCGACGACGGGCATGCGCGAAACCGACCAGTTATCCGAGCTTTCCTCAAGTCGGGCGTCGATATCGCCCATTTTCTCCTCGACGCCCTTGATGAGCGCGATCGCGTAATCGGAAAGCGGACCGTCCTCCTCGAGGCAGCGCCCGGTTTCGATCAGCACGGTGGGACGCTCGTTTTGGATCTCGCTGGTGTAGAGCACCTGAACGGTGCTGCGGCGCGCTGACGTGCGCTCGTGTCTTCTGGATGAGGACATAGAAAACTCCGTCTGTAAGCTCGTTTTGTCAAAGAATGGATGATTATAGCGCACAGGGCCGCCCCGAAGCGAACATGCGCCCGTCCTTCACAGGACGGGCGCATGCAACTGCCTTACTGAGCGAATTGAATGCCGTCGACGAAGATATCGACGGAAGCGACCTCGAGGCCCACCTGCACGAGAAGGGCGTCGGCAACCGCCTCGCGCAGACGCGCGGCAAGCTCGGGGAGAACCTGGCCGTAGTACACCTCGATGTGAAGCGCGACCTGCAGCTTCCCATCCGCATCGAGCACCGTTTCGATGCCCGCCGTCGAAGGCTTCGCGACGAGCATGGAACGGATGCCGCTCGCGGCGAAAGAGCCGACCGAGGCGACGCCTTCGACCTCGTTAGCGGCGATGGAGATGATGGTCTCCACCACGCCCGGCGCCAGAGACATGCCGTCGACGTTCAGATCGTTGCTCATAATACATCTCCCATCTGGGTTTCGATAAAGTCCGTGGTGGCCTCGCCCGCGAGGAACACCTCGTTTTCAAGCACGCGTTTGTGGAACGAGATGGTGGTCGCGATGCCCTCGATCACGAACTCGTCGAGCGCGCGCTTCGCACGCGCGACCGCCTCCTCGCGATCCTGGCCGTGCACGACGACCTTCGCCACTAACGAATCATAATACGGCGAAATGCGCGATCCCGCACGTAAATACGTCTCGACGCGCACCCCGGGCCCTGCGGGGACCTCGAACCTCGTGACCGTGCCGGGACACGGGCGGAAGCCGTGCTCGGGGTCCTCTGCGTTGATGCGAAGCTCGATGGCATGACCCGAAGGAGAGAACGGCGCGCGGTTCGCGCAGCTCATAGGCTCGCCCGCCGCGATGCGCAGCTGTTCTTTGATGATGTCGGTGCCCGTGATGGCCTCGGAGACGGGATGCTCCACCTGCACGCGCGTGTTCATCTCCATGAAGTAGAAGTGCCCGCGCTCATCGAGGAGGAACTCGATGGTGCCCGCGTTGCGGTAGTCGGTCGCTCGAACCGCCTTGAGCGCGGCGACGCCCATGGCGCGGCGCAGATCATCGGTGAGCGCCGGGGACGGAGCCTCCTCGAGCAGCTTCTGATGACGACGCTGAATGGAGCAGTCGCGTTCGCACAAAGCCACGTTGTTGCCGAAATCGTCGGCGAGGATCTGCACCTCGACGTGACGGGGGCGAAGCACGAGCTTCTCCAGGTAAACGCCGTCGTTGCCGAACGCTGCGCCCGCCTCGGTGCGCGCGGCTTTGTACTGCGCCTCGAGGTCGGCGGGGTCGTGCACCTCGCGCATGCCCTTTCCGCCGCCGCCCGCCGTGGCCTTGATGAGCACGGGGTAACCGACGGCCTCGGCAAACTCGCGCGCCTCCTCGACCGTGTCGAGGCAACCGTCGGAACCGGGAACGGTGGGGACGCCGCACGCCCTCATGGTCTCGCGTGCGGAGCTCTTATCGCCCATGCGCTCGATGCATTCGGCGGAAGGGCCGATGAACACGATGTCGTTGTCGGCGCACGCACGGGCGAAGTCGGCGTTCTCGGCGAGGAAGCCGTAGCCGGGGTGGATGGCCTCGGCGCCGGTGTTTTTCGCCGCCTCGATGATGTTCGCCATGACAAGGTAGCTCTTCGCCGCCTGAGCGGGCCCGATGCACACCGCCTCGTCGGCGTATTGGACGGGGTAAGTGTCGGCGTCCTCGGTCGAGTAAACCGCGACGGTCTTCACGCCGAGCTCGCGCGCTGCGCGCATGACGCGCAGCGCGACCTCCCCTCGATTAGCTATGAGTATCTTTTTGAACATTAGGCATTCTCCGGTGCCGCAGGGGCGACGTCGTGGGGTTCGATGTAGAACAGAACGGTTCCGAACTCGACGGGCGTGGCGTCGGCGAGGCACACCTCGCGAACCGTGCCCATCTCTTCGGCGGTGATCTCGTTCATGAGCTTCATCGCCTCGACGATGCACAACGTCTCGTTGGCAGCGACCTCGTCGCCAACCTTCACGAACGGCGGCTCGCCGGGAGCGGGAGCCTCGTAGTAGGTGCCGACCATAGGAGCCGTGACGGCATACCAGCTTGCAGGGCGATCGGACTTCTCCTCCGCCGCAGGCGCGGGAGCGGCGGGGGCGGGAACGACCTGAGCCGCCGGCGCGGCAACCGCGGGCGCCGGCGCGGAAGCGATTTGGCCGGGCATGCGGACGGCGATGCGAACGCCCTCCTCCTCGACGACGATCTCGCCGACGCCGCTTTCCTCAGCGACCTTCACCAGCTCGCGAATCTGATTGATGTCCACGTAATCGTCCTCCTTGGTGCCGCTGGATTCCTGCTCCAGCATGAAGTCAACTCTTTCCGAAGTGCGGTGCTTGCTGAGGTAGGTGCGCGCCTCATTGGGGAACAAGGCGTACATGAGCACATCTTCCTCGCTCTTGGCCAGATCCCCGATCTCTTCGGCGACCTCGTCGTAGGTGGTGGTGACAAGAGAGCCGGGAGCGATGGACGGATCGAGAATCTCCGCGCCGCTGGTGGCCTTCGCCACGATTTCCTTATCCATGCGGCCGGGAGCCTTGCCGTAGTAGCCGCAGATGTAGTCCTTCATCTCCTTCGAGATGATCGACCAGCGCTTGCCGGTGAGGACGTTGAACACCGCCTGGGTGCCCACGATCTGCGAAAGCGGCGTGACCAGCGGCGGATAGCCCACCTCGGCGCGAACCTTCGGGATCTCGGCCATGACCTCGGGCAGTCGGTCGGAAGCCTTCTGAACCTCGAGCTGGCTCATGAGGTTGCTCATCATGCCGCCCGGCACCTGGTGGGAGTACACCTTCATATGCGTGAGCGAAGAGACGCCGCGCTTGTAATGACCGCGCTTGCGCATCTCCTCCCAGTACTCGGAGATCTCGAAGAGCAGATCGAGGTCGAGCCCGGTGTCGTAACGGCTCTCCTGCAGCGCGGCGGCGATCATCTCCACCGCAGGATGGGAGTTGCCGAACGCCAGCGGCGCATGCGCGGTGTCGGCGATGGCGGCGCCGGATTCCGCCGCCTTGATGATGTTGGCGGGCGCCATGCCGCCGACGTAGTGGCAATGCACGTGAACGGGAAGGCCGATCTCGGCGTTGAACGCCTTGACCATGCGCTCGGTGCGGTACGGGGTGAGCATGCCCGCCATATCCTTGATGGCGATGGAATCCGCGCCGAGATCCTTCAGCTGCTGACCGTACTCGAGAAAGCTGTCGAGCGTGTGCACGGGCGAGATAGTGTAGGAGATGGCGCCTTCGAAGTGGGCGCCGCATGCCTTGATGGCCTCGGCGTTGTCGACCACGTTGCGAATGTCGTTGAGCGCATCGAAGACGCGGAACACCTCGATGCCGTTACGATGCGCGGCGTTGATGAAGCGGTGGACGATTTCGCGCGAGTAATGCTTGTAGCCAACCAGGTTCTGACCACGCGAGAGCATCGATAGCGGGGTGTTGGGCGTGTTCGCCTTGATCGAGCGCAAACGCTCCCAGGGATTCTCGTCCAAGAATCGCAGGCAGGAATCGAACGTCGCGCCGCCCCACGCCTCGATAGCCCAATAGCCAACCTTGTCCATCTTCGGGAGAATCGGCAGCATCTCGCCGATCTGCATACGGGTAGCCCAAAGACTCTGCTGGCCATCGCGGATAGTCGTATCCATAATTTGAAGCCGTGGCATGAACTCACACCTCCTTTTTCACGAAAGCCAAAGATCGAATCATTGATTATAGAAGAAGGCCCTGCGCGGGCTCGCCCTCTGCGCGAAATTTAACGACAAGAAACATCTTCGCACGTCCAGACGGCGAAACGAGAGGGCGGAAGGATTCGCGGAGGCGACTCCCCCCCTGCGGTTCGGACCGACCCGGCGGCGCGGGAGCGTCCCCGCCGGCACCGCGCCCGCACGGCAGCGCGGCCTTGCGGCTTCGACCCCGTCGACATGACGCCCTCCAACGACCCGGAGACCGCACGGAGGCGCTCCCCTGCGGTTTGAAATTACTTTGAAGATCTAACTTTTATGGGGGTCTTCCTCTGTCCGATGGGCAACAATGACCTCAGCAAGACCTCGCCCCGCCGAACCGGCCGCATGCACGCCTCTTCCGTGAGCCGGGGGCGCCCTGCATGAAAATGCGCATCGCCGCAAAGGGGTCGACAAGCTTTGACAAACCAAAACCCGCGCTTCCGAGCGCGCATGAGAGGGGAACCATCGTGAGCGTACGCATCATCATCGACTCGTCAGCAGATTTCGAACCCGAGATAGCCGATGAGCTGGGAATAACCGTCATACCCATGAAGACCATCTTCGGCGAGAAGGAGTTCGCCGAGGGAATCGACATCACCCGCGAGCAGTTCTACGAGAAGCTGGTGGAGTCCGACGAGTTCCCGCGCACGAGCCAGGTGACCCCCTTCGAGTTCGCACGCGAGCTCGACAAGCTCGAAGACGGCGACGAAGCGCTCATCATCACGCTCTCGGGCAAGCTCTCGGGAACGGCGGAGAGCGCAAGGACGGCCGCGTCGCAAAGCCCCGCGCCCGCTTTCGTCGTCGACAGCGAAAGCGTCACCATCGGCGAGAGGATCCTTGTCGAGCGCGCCGTCGAAATGCGCGATGCGGGCGCCGAGGCCAAGACGATAGCCGAAACGCTCGATCGCGAGAAGGCCGACATCAAGGTCATCGCGACCCTCGATACGCTCGAGTACCTCAAGCGAGGCGGCCGCATTTCCGCGGCGGCGGCGCTTGCCGGAGGGCTTTTGTCCATCAAGCCCGTCGTCGGCGTGGTCGACGGGGAGGTCGCGGTACTCGGCAAGGCGCGCGGCTCGAAGCAGGGAAACAACATGCTGCGCGAGATGATCGCCGAAACGGGCATCGACTTCTCCCGCCCTGTGCACCTCGGCTACACCGGGCTGTCCGACAAGCTGCTCCGCAAGTACGTCGCCGACAGCCGTGATTTGTTCGAGGCGCATCTCGATGAGCTCTCGTCGAGCATCATAGGCTCGACCATCGGAACCCACGTAGGCCCCGGCGCCATCGCCGTGGCTTATTTCGCGCCCGAGAAATAAGCCACGGCTGCCATCAACACGCGACATCAGCAAGCCCGAGAGGAGGCGTCGCGCGCGAAGAAGACATCAGGCGGCCACCGCAAGAAGCGAAAACCGCCTGATGCATAAAAGACCTCAGCGCGTAACCGTGCCGAGAAGCTCCACTTCCACCACATCGCCCTTCTCGAAGCGCACGTCGGCGGGAACCGCGAGGAACGCATCGACCGCGCGAATGTTCTCGGCAAGCGTGCTGCCGCTCGGAACCGACGCCGCATGGAGAACCCCGTCGACCTCGCGTGTCACCAGCCGAGCGAGCATCTCGAACCCAGGGCGCCCCGAAAGCGCGTTATCGAGCACGGCGTTCACGCGCTGCCTCTGCAGCATCGGTCGCCCGAGGTAATGCAAGATCAAGCCGCGAATCAACCAATCAGCCGCGAGAGCGGCGGCGATCATGGGTCCGGGCACGTTGACCGCGGGCTTTCCCTCTATCAGCGCCATCCCGATCGGACGCCCGGGAACGGCTTTGACGCCATGGGCGAACCAGCTTGCGCGCTCCTGGAGCAGGGACGAGTTGAAATCCTCGGATCCGCACGATGAACCGCCGTTGATGAGCACGATATCGGCCTCGGAAAGGGCGTGGTCGAGCGTTTCGGCAAGCTTCTCCTTGTCATCGACCACGATGTCGTAGACCACGGTGTCGGCCCCCTACTGCTCGAACAGCGCGCTGAGCATAAGCGAGTTGGTCTCGACGTTTTCACCCCGCTGCGGCTCGACGCCGACGGGCACCAGCTCCGTACCCGTCGGAATGAAGGCGACCTTAGGACGCGCGATCACGGAGCCTCCCGCCGCGAGGATAGCGGCAGAGAACGGATCGACGAGCGTGCCTTGGGGGTAAAGCAGCTCCTCAGCGCGCATGGTAGCCCCCGCAGGCTTCACCGAACGACCCGCTTCAACCTTGAGATCCTCAAGGAAGCGAAGGCGATCCCCTTCGTCGAACGCAACGTTTTCGATAGCGACGACCGCGTCGAACGCATCGGGGAAATCGTCCCCGGTATCCGCCTGGGCGAAATCGACGCCGCGCACCCATGCGGAGGTGTCGGGCATACCGTCGGCGAAATCGGCGGACCTGACCGCTATGCCGTCCATCGCCGAGACGCGATGACGCGGAAGAGTAGCGCGCGAAACAATCCCGTGCGAGCACCCTGCCGCACGATCGGCGGACATCGACCAACTCCTCGGCCACGTTCAACTTCCAGCCGCTCTTCAGAGCCGAAACCGCCTCCGACCGGGTCAACGCCCGTTCAACGTCGAACCTCATCGAACCCTCTCCTTTCGAACGCAGCCCCATCGCCGCGCCTTCCAGACACCCTGTTTTTCCTGTTGCATTTCAATCTCAATCAACCATAATATTCAAACGAGAATAAATTTACCCACCCCCGAGGAGACCTCCCTCCATGACAGAACTCACGGACATCCCCGCCGACCTCCCCCTGTTCGAAGGCGTTCCGGCTAGCAAGATCCCTCATGTGCTCAAATGCCTGAACGCAACTCCGGTCGTCTACGAAAAGGGAGCGCGCATTTTCGCCCGCGACGTCGACCGTATGCGAACGGGGTACCTCTGCGAAGGACGCGCCCAGCTGGTCAGCAATGACTTCTGGAGGACCGCTCGATCCTCGGGGAATACCCTGCGGGATCGGCCATCGCCGCCGACCGCTTCTTCAAGATGGATCTCCCCCCTGCCGACATCGTCGCGTGCGAAGCTTGCACCGTGCTACAGTTCAACCTTGAAAAGCATGCCGAGGCAAAACCGTGCTGCATGGTTCACGTCGACCGCATTCGCACCAACCTCGCCCGCATCGCCGTCCAGATGAGCGCCGAACTCGTCGGCAAGCTCAGCATCGTCTCGATGCGATCGACACGCGAGAAGGTTCTCGCCTATCTCACCAGCCAAGCCGAGGCGACGGGAAGCGCGGCGTTCGACATACCCTACAGCCGCCAAGAGCTCGCCGATGCTTTGTACGTCGAGCGAAGCGCCCTATCCCACGAGCTGAGCAAGCTCCAGAAAGACGGCTACATCACGTTCAACCGCCGCCACTTCGAGTTGCACCGCGTTCTCGAGCCCCGCTGAAACCGACTCGCCCCGATGCAACGCCGTCTGCAGACCCCGAGCATCATCGTGTGGGCGGCGTCCGAGAACCCCGGCGCCGCCCACACGGCGAGCCACGTCGATCAGCCGAAGAACGAAAGGTATTCCTCGTCGGTAAGCTCGTAGCCGTAGAACTCCTTGAAGAACGCGAACGTCTCCGCTTTGAGGTCGATGTCGGCCATGTAGTCGGGATAGACCGTCTGCGCAAGCCAGAGGAAGCCGAGAGTGGCCTCCGGGCTCGGCCGATCCCACCAAAATCCCGCAATGGGAACGGAGAAGACCTGTTTGTTTTTGATGGCCTTCATGTCCTGCACCTGCTCGGATTCGTAAATCGCGTTGATGTCCTTTCCTCCCTGGATGACGATGACGTCGGGGTCCCACTCAAGGGCTTTCTCAATGGTCACGTCCCCGTTGAGATCCGCTTCAGGCACCGCGAAAACACCACCGACCGTATCCACCCAGGTGCGTCCCCAATCGCCGAGGTTCGCCTTCGTGACATCCGGCGCGCTCAGGTAGTACACCTTCTTGCGCTCGCCCTCGGGAATAGCGGCGACCTTCTCGGCAAGCCCTCCGAGTACGCGATCCCAGTGGGCAACGAGATCCTCCGCCTTCTGCTCGTCGCCGACGATCTTTCCAACGTTGAGGAACTCCTGCTTGAGGGTATCGACCGCAGCCCAGCCGATGAGCATGACATAGGTGGGGATGCCCACGTCGGCGATCTGAGCGTTGCCCTTGTCCGAGCTGACGCCGACCAGCGCCACGTCAGGCTCGGTGGCCACCATGGCCTCGATGTTGAGATCGTCGAACGATCCCGCGTTCACCACATCGTTGAACTGCGGGTACATCTTGAGCAGCTGCGGGAACTTGCTCATCGAAGGCTGCGCCACGATCTTGTCCGCGCCGCCGAAAATAGCCACTTCGTGCGTAGTGCCGCCGTTGCACGTGATGGCGATGCGCTCCACCTTCTCGGGGATGGTGAACTCGTTTCCCTTCGCGTCGATCACCACGCGCGCCGTCTGCTCGGCCGCGCTCGACGACGCGCTCGAGGAAGCAGGCGCCGCCTGAGAGCATCCGCCGAGGACGAGCGCCCCCGCCGCCGTCGCGCCTGCAGCCACCGCCAGCCGTACGAACGAACGGCGGCTCATCGTGTCGATATTCATCGAGCTGTTCATCGTGCTTTTCCTTTCACAGTATAAAAGTCGCGTCATTCATCGGATAACGAGTCTCGAACAAGACCCGCGCACGCTTTCTACCCCCGAAGCGGCGCCTCCCCTCGACGGAGCGCGCACGCCACGCCTTCGCGGGGAAGCGACACCGCATATCCCTCGGACGCATCGCGCGGGCCGGACGACTCGAATCCCGTCAACATGCCCTCGACGAGCGCCGCGGCATCGACAACGCGGCTTGTCGCCACACGCGTCACGCCCAGCTGCTCGAAAAGCTCCATGGGGAGCTGCGCCGAAGGGCCGAACACCACGAACTCGCGAACGCCACGCGCCATCTCGGCGATTTCGAACAGGCTTTCGTTGGCAAGCGCGCACCCGGTGACGCCCACCACGTCGGCGCGCTCGACGAGATCGCGCGTGTCCTCGGGCCCGTGGAACCGCACGTTCGTCGGCCCCAAACGCTCGCCCTCCGCATCGAACGACGCGCTGTAAAGCACAGACGGCGCCCGCATGTCGACAACGTCGACGCGCGCGCAAGCATCCCTCGCCTCGCGCATGAGCATGCCGGCCCCGATGAGCACGACCGCGTCATCGGGGCGCAGAAACGAATAGTCGCGCTCCTCCGATAGCTCGAAGCCGCGCTCGCGCAGCCCACTTGCAGCGTTCACGTTGCAAGAAAGCGCGTTGGCCACCGCCAGCGCGACGCTGCGGTTAAAGCCCGCCGCCGCGGCATGGGAACGCGTGCGCGACGCATAATCGTCCGCACTCTCGGATACGTCCGTCATCTCCCCAGCGCAAGCGGAGGCAGCATCGAGCGCATCCGCCTCGTCGAGAAGCTTCCCGATCGCAGCGTCGACAGCCATGCCCGCCAGCACGCGCATGCCGCGCACGTGCTCGAAATCGACCTGCCCGTACACCGCATGCTCGCCGCCGAACGAGAACGCGCGACCCGCGCGGCCGTCATCAAGCTCGACGAGAACCCACTTCCCGCCGAACGACACACGCTCAATTACGGGAACATGCCGCAACTTGCGCAAAGGCGTATGCTGGATCATGCTTCATATCGCCCCCCCGGATCAGCGGCCCGAACGAGAGGAGATCAACATGAGCGCAGCCGCAGCGAACGCTTCCGAAACCATGAAGGCCCTTGTGCACGACGGCAAGGGAGGCATCTCGCTTCAAGATCGCCCGTTTCCCCGCATCGAGCATCCGCAAGACGCTATCGTGCGCGTGACGATGTCGTCTATCTGCACGAGCGATCTGCATATCATGCACGGCTCGGTGCCCCGCGCGCTTCCCGACACGGTGCTCGGGCACGAGTTCGTCGGCGTGGTCGAGGAGGTCGGAGCGGACGTGCGCGGTTTCGACCCGGGCGACCGGGTTGCCGTCAACGTCGAAACGTTCTGCGGATCATGCTTCTTCTGCGAACGCGGTTACGTCAACAACTGCGTCGAGGGCGGCTGGGAACTGGGTTGTCGCATCGACGGATGTCAAGCCGAGTACGTGCGCGTGCCGCTTGCCAACCAAGGCCTCACGCACATCCCCGACGCCGTCAGCGATAAAGAGGCGCTGCTGCTCGGCGACGTTCTAGCCACCGGCGTATTCGGCGCGGAGCTAGCCGAGATCAAGCCGGGCGACACCGTCGCCGTCATCGGAGCGGGTCCGGTCGGTCAGTGCGCCATGCTGTGCGCGCGCAATTACGGACCAGCGAACATCATCGCCATCGACATCGACGCCGACCGTCTTTCCATGGCCCGGTCGCATGGCGCGTGCGACGCATGTGCGAACCCCGCCGTCGAGGATGTCGAGAAAGCCGTGCTGGCCGCGACGTGCGGACGCGGCGCCGACGCCGTCATCGAGTGCGCGGGCGGCGCGAACACGTTCGAAATGGCTTGGAAGATCGCCCGACCCAACGCCGTGGTGTCGCTCATGGCGCTTTACGAGGAAGACCAGGTGCTTCCGCTGCCGCTCATGTACGGCAAGAACCTCGTGTTCAAAACAGGCGGCGTGGACGCGCACGGACTCGACCGCACCATGAACCTCATTGCAGCGGGCAAGCTGGACACGAGTTATCTCATGACGCACTCGTTCCCGCTCAACCGCATCGAGGAAGCCTACCGCTTTTTCGCCGCACATGAAGACGGCTGCATGAAAGTGGCCATCACGCCTTACGAAAGATAGAAGGCAAACGGCCCTGCGGCAAAGCAAAGCGACTGCCGCAGGGCTAGAGGGCACAACCCTTTCTCGGCAGCGTCGTCGACGCTCTCCATGGCAGCGACCGCCGCAAGGCTAGAAGGCGTAGCCCTACCCCCACGGCACCTCTGCGTACGAGACGCCCACCTCCCGCTCAAGGTACGCGAATAGCTCGTCGCAATCGAAAACCTTGATAGACGACCGGGCGAAGCCCTTTCGGTTGCACGCGATGATGGCATCGGCCTTGATCTTGCGCGCCGCGTAGTACACGCATGCGTCTTCGAAGTCTTCCCAATCCGCATCGAGCGCCTTGTCGATATCGGATTCGGTCACCGAAACAATATGGAGAAAACTCCTCAAGCTCCTCAACGCCTCGCGCGCACCCCGGACATCCGAACGTCTCCCGCCATTTGAAAGAAGATAAAACACATCGGTTGCCTGAGTTGCGCTCATCCATAAATCGAACTCCCGCACCATCGCCAGCTCGACCAGCAAACGAGCCGAGGGGAAATAGCGCCCTCTCTGCGAGGCGTAGTCAACAACGACGTTGGTATCAAGAAGCAGCCTCATGGTACTCCCCCAATCCATCGAACTCACCCTTGGCACGCAATCGATGCAGACGCGCCTTCTTGATGGTCATATCGGCGAACTCCCCTTCAAGGGAAACATAGGGAAAGCTATCCACCCATTCCCTCGCCGCTCGTCATTCCTCAGGCGATATCTCGTCCCCGTTGCGAAGCCGCTTCTTCTCTCCGAAGGGCAGGCTCTTGTTCTGAACGAGGTAATCGTAGAGTTGGTTTATGACTTGGGAGGCGCTCATGCCCAACCCCTCGAGCACCTTGCCAGCCTCTTGCTTTTTCTCTTGTGACATGCGCGCGATGACCATAGCGTCGGCCACCATCGCCCTCCCTCATTGTTATAATGTTGTACGTTGTACGTAATATAATTAATTGAGAAACCACGAGACTACCCTGCCCCAAAACGAGAGGGCCCGTTGCCGCCGACCTCAATATGATCAGCAACAACGGGCCTTTTCAGTGAATCAACGATGCATAAAGCCGTCCTGCGAGCGGGGTAACCCCCCATCGTCGAGCGACTTACCACTTCGTCTCAGAATCCTGTTCGAAAAGATACTCCCTCAACATCGGCATGTCGAATCGAACGAACCCCGCCTGAGGTTCCCCGATAACACCCTGTTCCAGCAGTCGCCGTTTGTACTGGGAAGCGTAGTTGCTCTTCACACCCATGCGCTTTGCGACATCCGATAGAAAGCTCCCCTTCTCGTCAGGCAGCATAGCGAACAGAAAACGCCTGTCCCCCTTCGACAGCTCCCGGTACGTATATTCGACGATCCCCTCGACCATCTCTTTTCGAGCCAGACGCACACCGCGCTCGACATCGATCTCGGCTATCTCCTCCGACCTCGGATTCTCCGCCCACACACGAAAACCGACCAACTGCATCATATAGGGAAATCCGTCTACAGCCTGAACGGCAGCGTCAAGCGCCCGAGGAGCTATGCGACGACATCCTTGTTCGATGGTCATGAGCATGGCATCCCGAATGTCGGCATCTGAAATACGGCCGAGGGAATGCCTTCTCGCACGGCGAAGAAACGAAACGTCATCCGAGCTCAACAAACCCGATACCGAATGGGGGAGTCCCGCCATCAGAAGAGCAACCTTGCGCCCCTCCCTCACGAAATGCTGATACACGCGCGCGAGATGCTTCATCTCCTCAAGATTCGCCCGCACTTCGTCAACAGTGATGAGCAAGCCGATGTCATTCTCGCTGAGCTGATCCAAAAGCACGTTCATTTGAGCGCGCCAGTTTCCCGCACGAGGCGTTTCGTTTTCCCACTCGATACCGACGAGCTGGCCGACGCTTATACCCTTAAGCCGTCTTCCCCCCAGCGCTTCGAGGAAATCGCGCGCGGCGAACGTCGCCTGTTCGAGAATATCTTCCAACATCCCATCGGCAGCCGTGGTATTCGCCGCTATCCACCCTTGAGACGACGCCTCCTCCGCCATGAAGGAGAGCATGGCGGTCTTTCCCGTACCACGTGCTCCGGAAATGATGGTTGCGAGATTCGGATCGCCGATCCCGTTCGAGAAAGCAGCGGAAATATCCTCTATGAGGGATTCCCGACCGGCCATAAACGGGGGAATGATGCCGAACGTCGGCGTAAACGGATTGGCCATGCTCACAAAACCACCCTTCACATCCGCATTTTCACGCTGCATCAAAGCCTTATCGCTTTGATTTTTGCAAGTCTTTGCAACTTTTGCAAGTTTTTGCAACTTTTGCAAGTTTTTGCAGCTTTGCCCGCCTAAGCGCCCGACTCTGCACGAACCTCGTCGAGATACTCCTGCTTGCGCTGCGCCCAATACCGTGCGTCTTCCTCGGTGATCGCTCGGATGACACGACAGGAATTGCCCGCGGCCACGACGCCTTCGGGAACATCGCGCGTCACCACCGATCCCGAGCCAATCACCGTGTTCGATCCTATGCTCACGCCGGGGTTCACCACCGCATGAGCGCCGATCCACACGTTATCGCCGATGGTGACGGGCAGCGCATACTCAAGCCCCTCGTTGCGCACCGCGGGGTCAATCGGGTGCGTGGCGGTGTAGATGCCTACGCGCGGCGCCAACATGACATCGTCGCCTATGGTGACGCGTGCGGGATCCAAGATGATGCAGTCGAAGTTGGCGTAGAAGTTCTTGCCTACGTGGATATTGGACCCGTAATCGCAATGGAAGGGAGGTTCGATGTAGGAGCCCTCCCCCGCCGAGCCCAAAAGCTCGCAGAGCAGCTGCCTGCGCCGATCGATCTCCTCTTCGGTCGTGGCGTTATACGCACGTGTCAGCCGACGGGCGCGCGCATCTCCGTCGAGCAGTTCAGGATCATCGGCTCGGTAAAGCCGCCCCGCCAGCATACGTTCCTTCTCGGTCACCCTCGATCAGCCTTCTTCCATGTTTTTCCGAACCCGCATTCGCGAAACACACCGCGCGCGAATCCAGCGAACCCGGTGCACACCCCGCCGCCCCGGCGCGCGAGAGTTCGCTCAACGAAGAGCGCCGCCCCAACGTGTGAGCGCTCGCCCAGCGAAGCCCGCCTTAGACGTCGCGTTTGCGCATCTTCGCCGCGAGACGATTCCTCACCGAATGCTTGCAGTCGGGCTGCTCCTCGACGCCCAACAGCACAGAGAGAATGTGACGAACGTCGGAAAGCCCCTGACGGGCGAACTGGCCGCCGCAAGAAGCGCAGTACACGTACAGCGGCGCATCACCCACCTGCCGTGCCGCTTTCGCGCAGAGCTTCCGCGCAGGCTCGGGGCCCCTCGCGGCGATATCCCCGCGCAACCCGCAACAGGGCACGCCCGCAACGGGAGCAAGCTCGCTGCCCGCGACGAACGGCTCGATCTCCGGCCACATAACGGCGCCCTCGCGTTCGGGACACGGATGGAACACGTAGCCGCCGGGCATGCGGGAGACCAGCCCGACCTCCCACTCGGCCAGCTTCTCGTAGATGCTCACCACGGAAACGTCGAGAGTCTCGCGCATGTGCCGTAGGCAGTTCGGACACACGACGATGACCTCCTCGGCGCCTACGTCACGAAAACGCACGTTAAGCTTCGAAGCGAACCGAGCGACGTCATCAGCTAAACCCGATTCCCCGAACGGGCTCCCGCAGCAATCATGAGCCACGGGCACGCCGTGCTGCGCGCACAACAGCTCGAGGGCTTCAAGCGTGCGAGGAAACTGCGCTGCGAACCCGCATCCGGGAAACAGCACGCATCGAGCCTTCTGCCGCGGCCAACGACGGAAGGGGTAGAAACGCTTCTCCGCAAGCGACAACCGGTACATCAGATCCATTCGAGCCTCGCCCCCTGCCCCACGTCCCTCTATAGAGAAAAAGGGGAAGCGCAAAACGCACTTCCCCGAAAAAGCGAATATGCCGATACGCCGATTAGACGCGCTTGATGAAGCGGCCGTCGCGCGTGTCGATCTGCAGCACGTCACCGATCTCGATGAACATCGGCACCTGGATGGTCACGCCGGTCTCCATGGTGGCAGGCTTGGTGGAACCCTGGACGGTGTCGCCCTTGAAGCCGGGCTCGGTCTCGGTGACCTCAAGCTCGACGAACATCTGCGGCTCAAGCGAGATGAGCTCCTCGGCGGCGTAAAGCAGCGAAGCCTCGTCGTTCTCCTTCAGCCAATCGGACGCGGCGCCGACGGTTTCGGCGGAAATAGCCATCTGCTCGAAGGTGTCGTTGTCCATGAAGTAGTAATCGGCGCCGTCGTTGTAGAGGTACTGCATCTTCTTCGTCTCAAGACGAACGGAGTCGAACTTGGTGCCCGCGTTGAACGTGTAGTCAACAACGCGACCGGTCTTGATGTCGCGAAGCTTGGTGCGCACGAAAGCACCGCCCTTGCCGGGCTTCACGTGCTGGAACTCGACGATGGTGCACATCTTGCCGTTGTTGACGATGCACATGCCGTTCTTGAAATCTGCCGTAGAGATGGTTGCCATGCTTGCGATCCTTCCATATCGTGCGATGGCGGTTTCTCCTTGACTCAACGCTTGCAGCCTCGCTGCGCACATGCTCCACCATCGGAAAAAGCCGCTATATTTTACCAGATATCGCCTCGCGAATCTGAAATGACCTTCAACTCGTTTGATTTTACACAAACACATGACCTCGCGTGTTTCAACGATGGCACAAGGTGAGCGAAAGGCGCACCGCCGTTGACGACGAGGACGGCATCGACGCCAACGCACGGGCGCCCGAATCGCGATCCCGCTTTTCCCTCTTGCTTCTGCAGCCCGGGATCAAACACATTCTTCGGCGGAAAACGCGTTCCGCCAATACGGACAGCTCCGCCAAGCCCACAAGCCCTGTAGGAAGGCGAGCCCTCCTACATGCCGAAGAGGACGAAAGCGACAGCGGCAACCCAGGCGAGGGCAACGACAACGCGCAGCGCGACGGGAGTGCGCAGCGCGTACGCCGGCACCATGAGCATGGCAACCGCTCCGCCCACCGCGCCGCCTAAATGCCCGCTCACCGAGATGCCCGGAACGAGCAGCGTGTAGGCTATGTTGACCAGGATGACGGCAATCATGCCTCGGCTGTACTCCCTGATGAAGCGACGGTCGCCGCGACAGAGGACGCCCAAAAGCGCAACGGCGACAAACAGGCCGAACACGCTCGTCGAAGCACCCGCCGACACCGTCATGCCCGTGCCGAACATCAAGTCAGCCGCATACGAGACCACGTTTCCGGTAATGCCCGCGATGAAGTATAGCAGCACGAAGTTCGCGCGGCCGAGAACCTGCTCGAGCAAAGCGCCAATGCTGTAGAGCGCCACCATGTTCATCAGCAGATGCATCACGTCAAGATGCAAAAACATCGGCGTGACGAAGCGATAGAACTCGGCGGGAGAGGTTATGGCGGCGGGAAGCATGGCGCCCATGTCGACGAGCACGCGCGTCGAAATATCGAAGCCGATTCCCGAACGCCACATCTCCACCGCAAAGACGACCACGTTGACGGCGATAAGCGCCAACGTGACGATCTGGTAATCGTTACGCGTGAAGAACGTGCCGCGATGATCCTTCATCATGCGTTTGAACTGCGCATCGTCGATTACCTCACGCGTGCTGCCCTGCATATCCGCGCCTTGCTCGGCCATGCCTCCCCTTTCCACCGCCCCGTCGAACGCCGTCGAATACTAGAGAACGATAAGCTCGTGGGTCGACTCCGTGAACACGTCGAACCCCTCATCGGTCACCACGCCGAAGTCCTCCAAGCGCATGCCGAACTCGCCGGGAATGTAGATGCCGGGCTCCACCGTCACCACGTTGCCCGCGGCAAGCGGTTTGAGGTTGCGCGGGTTCAAAACGGGCTGCTCGTGAATGTCGATGCCCACGCCGTGCCCGAGCCCGTGGCCCATCAAACCCCCGAAGCCGCCTTCGGCCAGCACGCGCTCGGCGTGATTGTGCGCCTCCGCGCCGGTGACACCCGGGCGGATCATGGCCTCGACCTCCTCGTTGGCGCGTCGCATCGTGAGCCACGCGTCAAGCATCTTTCCCTCGGGCTCGCCGAGAAACACCGTGCGCGTCATATCCGAGCAATAACCCAACGCGCGGGCGCCGAAGTCGAGCACCACGCACTGCCCCGCCTCTAAAACCGTGGCGCCGGGGATGGCGTGAGGGCTCGCGCCGTTAGCGCCCGTTGCGACGATGGAAGAGAACGCCAGACCGCTCGCGCCGTTGCGCACCATGAAGTCCTCTAACTCGAGCTGAACCTCGCGCTCGGTCATGCCGGGCTTCATGAAGGCGATGATATGGGCGAAAGCCGCATCGGTGATGGCCTGCGCAGCACGCATGCGGCGAATCTCGTCGGCGTCTTTCACCGCGCGCAGGCCCACGACCACGCCGTCGGTTTCGGCGAAGGGTGCCGAAGGCGAGCCGTCCTCGCAGGCGAACTCCTTCTCGAGCGCGCGGAACTCAGAAAGGGCCATCGAATCCTCGATGCCGAGAGATGCGCAAGCGCTCGCGGCCGTCGCCTCGCCCGAAGCCGGCGCGCACGTCTCGTCCCAGAAGGATCGCGCGACCTTCGCGTGACCCGCAGCATCGGCACTCACCACGACGTGCGTTCCGCGCGCTGCGCGCTCGCATGCCGTGACGTATCGCGAGTCGGTGTGCAGAAGCGCACGCCGCCCATCGACGAGCAGCGCATGCGCCCGCTCGCTGTCGAAAACGTCGTCGAACGCGGTGAGCCACTCGATGTTCGAGGTATCTCGCACGTACATCGCCGCGATATCGCGCTCAGCCAAATACGCCCTCAAACGTTCAATTCGCACATCGGAAAAACCCATGACCCACGCTTCCCTTCAATCACACCGTTAACCGCCACATCGTCAAATGGAGACCTGCCCGCCTTGCGGCAAGCCGGTCGTCCCCCGCTCGCCGCCTCACGCAAGCTCAAGAGCCTTCGGGCCGTCGGGCGTGCCGACGATCACCTTCCCCCGCACCTTCTCCTCGAAGCCCTCGCCAAGGCGCGCGTACTCCCCGTCGAGCAGAAGATCGAGCGCCATCTCGTAGCCCTTCGCGCCGAAGCCCTTCACCTGGGCGACGCAAGCGGGCGCGACCACGGATACGGCACGGAACGGCTCGCGTGCGTCCACATCGGAAATGTGAATCTCGACTGCGGGAACGTCAATCGAACCCAGGGCATCGCGAATGGCGTAGGAGTAATGCGTATGAGCACCGGGATTGTAAACGATGCCGTCGAACACCCCGTGCGCTGCGTGGATGCGGTCGATGAGGTCGCCCTCATGATTGGACTGAAAGCAGATAACCTTCGCATCGCGCTCGACTCCGTGGGCCACCACGGCGGCCTCGATGGAGGCGAGCGTGTCGCGCCCGTAGATCGCAGGCTCGCGAATCCCCAGCATGTTGAGGTTCGGCCCGTTCAGCAGCAGGTATTTCCTCACTTCGCCGCCCTCCACATCTCAAGATGGCTCAAGATCACGTCATCGGGAACCTCGAGCAACCGCCAGTCCCCCACGTCGCGCGGCACGACGAAACGCACGATGCCGCCGCGCGCCTTTTTGTCGCGTTTCATGGCGGCGAGCACGTCGGCGGCAGGCGCCGACCACGGCAGAGCAGAAAGCCCGAGCTCATCGAGCAGGTCGTCTTGCGCTTGCACGAACTCGGATGAGCACCCCGCGATATCGACGCCGAGGCGCACGGCAAACCGCATGCCCTCGGCCACCGCGGCGCCATGGGAGTACGTGCCGAACCCCGCGAGCGTCTCGATGGCGTGGCCGAGCGTGTGCCCGTAGTTCAAGCACTCGCGCACGCCGCGGCTTTCGGTCTTGTCCTGCGCCACCACGTTCGCTTTGAACACCACCGAGCGGGCAATGGCCTCGGCGACGACCTCCTCGTCGCGGGCGGCCAACTCGCGCGCGTGCTCCATCATCCAGAAGAAGAACTCATCCGACTCGATGACCGCCGACTTCGCTATTTCCGCGCACCCGCAGCGCCACTCGCGCTCGGAAAGCGTCGCGAGCGTGTCGGTCGAAGCGCATACGTAAGCGGGTTGCTTGAACGTGCCGACCAGGTTCTTGCCCGCATCCAGGTTGACGGCGGTCTTGCCGCCCACCGACGAATCGACCATGGCGAGCAGCGTCGTCGGAACCTGCACCACCGTAACGCCGCGCATGTACGTCGACGCGACGAAACCCGCCAAATCGCCGACGACCCCGCCGCCGAGCGCCACGACCGCGCAATCACGCTCAAGCGAGAGACTCGCCATCGCCTCCCAGATCTCACCTGCGACGGAAAGGCTTTTCGACCCCTCGCCCGCGGGCACCACGATGTCGCTCACCCGGTAACCCGCATCGCGCAGCGAGTTTTTCGTCTCGTCCAAATACAACGGCGCGACGTTGTCGTCGGTGATGACAAGCACGCGCGATGCGTTCGCGACCTTATCGATCTTGCGGCAATACGCGCCGGCGCCTGCGACGAGCCGTGAGCCGATGCGCACGTCGTAGGAGCTCTCGCCGGGGATGTTCACCACTACTTTCGTTGCGGGCATAACACGCCTTCTCTCTCTAACAGCTTCTGCACCTCATACGCGATGGAGGGAACCGAACGCCCTGCGGTGTCCACGATAAAATCCGCGACCTCGTCGTAGAGGGGGGCTCGCTCATCGCAACGCGCGCGAGCGGCTTCGATATCCTGGAACAACGGACGGCTCGACTTGTCGCTGATGCGCGACGCGGCCTCGTCGGCCGAAACCCGCAGGTGGACGACGACGCCGGCGGATTTCAGAATGGCACGGTTCTCCTCGCGCAGCACCACCCCGCCGCCGCACGAAACGAGCAGCGGATCGTCTTTGCCGGCGATCTCGGCAAGCGCATCGGTTTCAATAGCGCGAAATCCCGCTTCGCCCGACTCCGCGAAAATGCTCTTGATTCGCTTGCCCTCGCGACGCTCGAGGAAAGTGTCGAGGTCGACCGAGGAGACCCCGCACGTGCGCGCGATGCGGCGGGCGACGCTGGTCTTGCCGGCGCCCATGAACCCGATGAAGAAGACGGGGCGGGCAAGCTGCATGGGTGCGCGGCGCGGCCGCTGATTCGCACCCTGCCCCTGCGTTTTCGCCTTATCGCGGCACGAGCCGCCCTTGTGCGTCATCGGGACATCGTCCTCACGCGCTTTTGGTAAGCGCGCATGGCCGCCTTGATGTCCGCCATGCAGGTGCAGCCGAACGCGTCGATGTAGGCCTGCGCGAGCGCGAAGGCGACCTCCCCCTCAGCCACCACGGCAGCTGCGGGAACGGCGCACACATCGCTTCGCTCGCGGGACGCCTGCTCGACTTCGAGCGTATCGAGGTTGACGGTGTCGAGGGGAGTCATAAGCGTCGGAATGGGTTTCATGGCCGCCGTGACCACAAGCGGCATGCCGGAGGTCATGCCCCCCTCCAGGCCGCCCGCGTTGTTCGTGGATCGACGGAATTCACCGTCTTCGAGCACGATGGGGTCGTGCACGCGAGAGCCGGGCCGACGCGTCGCCTCGAAGCCGAGGCCGAACTCGACGCCTTTAATCGCGGGAATGGAGAACAGCGCGCCGCCGATGCGCGCCGTCAGGCGGTCGGGGCCCGAAGCGTAGGTTCCCAAGCCGGGCAAAAGCCCCGTCGCGACGACGCGAAACGTGCCGCCGAGGCTCTCACCTGCATGCTTGGCCTCCTTCACGGCTTCTTTCATGGCCTCGGTGGCAGCAGGATCGGGACAGCGCATGTCCGAGAGCTCTATCTCGAGCGGCGTGTAGGAGGCTGCCTGCGTCATGGGGTCGTCCTCGTGCATGACGGCATCGCCCACCGACACAACATACGACATGATGTCAACGCCGAGTTCGGCGAGAAACTCCCGCGCGATGCCCGCAGCGGCAACGCGCGCCGCCGTCTCGCGCGCGCTCGCGCGCTCGAGGATGTTACGGCAATCGTCGGTGTTCGTGCGCAGCGCGCCCACCAGGTCGGCGTGCCCGGGGCGCGGCGTCACCTCACGCCGCAGATCTTCCGGCGCATTGCCGAACACCGCCATGCGATCGGTCCAGTTCTTCCAATCGCGATTACGCACCACCAGCGTCACCGGCGACCCGATGGTCTTGCCGAAACGGACGCCGCTTACAATGGCGACTCGATCGCGCTCGATGGTCTGTCGACCGCCTCGGCCGTAACCCGATTGCCGCCGCGCGAGATCGCTGTTGATCTGCTTCTCGGAAATCTCCAAGCCAGCCGGAACCCCCGACACGATGGCCGTCAACTCAGGTCCATGGCTTTCGCCGGCCGTGATGTAGCGCATATTCCCACTCTTTCGCATGCGGATAAGGCATTCGCTCGCCGGCTTGTCGCGTCGAGTGGATGCCTTATCGATTTTTGAATGCGAACATTGTAGCGCAGGGCGAAAAAGCGACCGCGAAAAGGCAGGGAAAACCACCCTTGCGCCGCAAACGGAGCCGGCTCGCACACGCGCCCGAGCTTGCCTGGGCGCGATGCGCCTGCGGAACAGGAACCGTCGAATGCTTTACGAACCCCCGGCACGCAGCGGACAGCGCAACCAGAGGAAGACGTCTGCGGACGAAGAGCTTGGCGTCGCGCGCGGAGCGGCGCTACAAACCGTCGAAACCCGCCGCTTCCGCCATCAGGGAGAACGTCTCGTCGAACGAAAGACTCATGTCAACCCCCGCGATGTCGCACACGATGCCCGCCGTGGCCACCGCCTGCGCGACCAGCATGCCGGCGCCGTCGAAGGCGGTCGCGCCCGCCGAACGAGCTGCGGAGACGAGGGCCGTTTCGCCATGGCCGTACACGACGTCGAATATCACCTGGTCGGAGCTGATGAGATCGACGTCGAACGGGGCGGGATCGCCCTTCTTCATGCCAAGCGGCGTCGCGTCGATCACGACGTCGGCGGAGGCGATGGCGCGCGTCGAGGTCGTGTAGCTGCCGAACTTCAACGACACGTGCTCGTAGGCCTGCCCGAATCCGAGATGGCGATCGTCGGCGGCGGGCATGTCGATGGCGGTCGACGCGAGCATGCCGAACGTCGCCGCATACTCCTCGAGCACCGCTCGAGAGCGCGCCTTGTCCCGCCCCACCAGGGTGACTTCCGCCACGCCCGCGAGCGCCGCCGCGTGCAAGATGGCAAGCGCCGTCGGTCCCGTGCCGCAAACCGCTACGCTCGCCTCGGAGAAATCGACACCCGCTCGCTCGAGAAACCCGATACAGCCCTGCCCGTCGACGTTGTAGGCGATCAGCGCATCGCCCTTGGAAACCAACACGTTAGCGCCCTTCGCCAACGTGGCCGAGGAGGCGCGCACCGTCGCCGCGTCGAAAGCGAGCGGCTTGTACGGCGTGGTGATGTTTATCGAGAAGAAATCGCGAGCCGTCACGAAACGCTCAGCCTGATCAATCGTCGGGCAGTCCATGAAATCATAGGTCCAAGGAAGCCCGAGGCGCGCATAGAAGGCGTTGTACATCGCAGGCGACTTCGAATGGGCTACCGGATGCCCTAGGATGAAGTGCTTGCAGGAAGCTTCCGACTCACTCATTCGACGCCCCTTTCTCCGGAAACGCCGCAGGTCGCAGCGCCCTTGCAACGAAAATCCGCTCCTGGCGCCACAGCAGCGTCCGCGAAGCCCACCATGCACGCCGAATCGCAACCCGGGGCGAGCGCATGAGAACCCGACTCGTCCCAGCACGCAGGAGCAGGTTCGGGTTCGCGGTCGCCGAGGATGGCGCGCTCGATGTTGCGAAGCACGAGCGTATGGCGAAGATCCTGCTCGGCGAGCGGTTGCAGCATGTACGCAACCAGCCCGACGACGTGAGCCCCCACGATGTCGGTGGACAGCTGATCACCGACGACCACGGTATCCTCGCTTTTCGCCTTGAGCTTGCGCATCCCGAGCACGAATCCATGAGGGAGCGGCTTCATCGCCTTCGCCACGATAGGCAGCTCAAGCTCGGCGGCAAGCTCGAGAACGCTTTCGTGCCAGTTGTTCGACACGAGGCAGAAATCGACGCCTGCCGTGCGCGCTTTGCCAAGCCACACCGCAACATCGCGCGGGACCGCGTGGGTATCGCGCGCCAAGATGGTGTTATCGATGTCGAGCAGCACATGACACAACCCCAGATCGAGCAGATCGCGCTGAACGTCGATGTGCGATATGCGCGAGAAGTAGCGCTCCGGTTCGAGAAAGCCCATTTGGCCGATCCAACTCCGTTCACGCTACGACGCGATGGCGTCTTGATGCTGCTCGTAAGTTTCGCTGAAGTGGTAGTCCATCCCGCCCGAAGAGTTCTGCGTGAAGTAGAAGAACAGGTAGTTCGTCTGCTCGGGGCTGCAGACCGCCTGCAAGCACTCGATCGAGGGGCAGCAGATGGGCGTCGGGGGCAGCCCCGCGTTCGTATAAGTGCTGTAGGGGGTGTTCGCATGAACCTCTTCCGCGGTCGGATCATGACCGACCTCGTAGGCGGTCGTCGCATCCGACTCGAGATACGGGCGATCGGAGGCGAGGCGGTTGTAGAACACCGACGCAACCGTCGCGCGATTGTCGGCAGCCGCCTCCTTCTCCACAACGGAGGCGAGCTTCACCACATCATAGAGGCTCATGTTGCGGCTTTGCGGGTACGACAAGTCAAGCGAGGCTGTCTCGGTTTTGAACTGGTCGAGCATCATGCGAACGACCGTCGTCGCATCGTCGACCGCCGTCACCGTGTAGGTCTTCGGGAAGAGAAAGCCCTCGAGCGAATTCGATCCCGCGGTCTCGAGGAAGGAGTAGTCAGCCGCGTACACGCTCGCGTTCGACGACGCCTCGAGGAACTGATCCGCCGTGATGAGGCCCTCGGTGGCCTGCTCGACGGCGGCTGCGATATCGGTGCGCTTGTATCCTTCGGGGATGGTGAGCGTGAAACCAGTCGATGCGGGGCCGGTCATGAGCGCTTTGACAATCTCCTCGCCGGTTACCCCGCCGTGAAACACGTAGGTTCCCGGAATGAGCGCCGATGACGTATCTTGCTTCTTCACGATATCCACGAAGTCGGAGGAGCGTGCGATCAACCGCGATTCGACAAGGGAATCGGCTATATCGGAAGCGCTCTCCCCCTGCTCGACGACGACGACGGCCTGCTCGCCTTCGGGAAGAAGATCCACGGCAGGAGCCGCGCAGCTTCGGAACACGAAGAAGGCGACGGCCGCGATGACCACCAGGGCGAGAACGAGCGCGACGATCGCCGGGGCCTTGCTCTTCTTCGGGCGGATGTAGCTGGTGTCGTATGTTCTGAACTCGCGATCGCCGCGTGCGTGCGCGGCGCGTGCAGCGCGATTGGGGTGAGATGAGTACGTTATCTTTCTGCGGTTAGGACCCATGAGATCACCTTTCGGGATGCTTCGAGGCACGCTCGTCGAGCCACGCCTGCAGGAACAAACTCGCGGCTATCATATCGATTTTTCCGCGCATGGTTTTTTCGTCATAGCCCTTTTCACGCAAACTACGTTTGGCCTCCGACGAGCTCAAACGCTCGTCGGTGAACTCGTGAGGAATACCGCACGCAGCGCTGACCTGGGACGCGACCTTTCTGATACGCTGGGCTTGCGGCCCCTCCTCACCCGCCATGGTGTAGGGCAGGCCGCATAGCAAAAGCTCGGGCTCCCAATCCTCGAGCACACGCCTGAACGACTTCGCGCACGACGACACCTCGTTAGCGGGCAGCACGCAAATGGGGCTTGCGACCCGCTCGCCGGGATCGCTGATGGCGACCCCCACGCGCACCTCGCCTATGTCGAGCGCCATGATTCTCATTGGAGCCCCCTCCCCTGCAATGACCGAACATGAAGCGGGAGGGCGCATCATGGCCCTCCCGCGTTAAAGGGACATGGCGATTCGCATGCCCCGCGTTAAACGAGCTACAGCAAGATACCGCGCGCGATATCGAGAGCTGCATCGATGCCCGAAGCATCCTTGCCGCCCGCCTGGGCCATAGTCGGCTTCCCGCCGCCGCCGCCCTTGATGGCAGGGCCCATGGCCTTGATCAGCGCGCCGGCGTTGAAGCCTGCAGCCACCGCCTCGTCGGTGCCCGCCGCCATGAGCACGGGCTTGCCGTCCTTCTCGCCTGCAACCACCATCGCGCCCGGAGCCGTCATGCGCGCCCGCACGACATCCCACAGGTTGCGCATCTGGCCACCTTCGCGCACCGCCGTGCGAGCGATGACGACAGGGTAGCCGCCCTTGGCCTGAACCACCTGATCGATGAGGGACGTGATGCCGTCATCCGACACCATGTTCTTCGCGCGCTTGGCCTTCTGCTGCACCTCTTTGAGAGCCTTGACGTTGGCGGCCGCACGCTCGGCCACGTCGAACATGGGGGTCTTCAACTCGGCGGCGGCCTGCTTCAGCTCGGCCTCCACCTTGTTGACGTAATCGAGCGCGCCGAAGCTGGTAACCGCCTCGATGCGGCGCAGGTTCGCGCCGACGCTCGACTCGGAGACGATCTTCACAAATCCGATCTCGGCGGTGTTGCGCACATGGCAGCCGCCGCACAGCTCGCAGGAGAAATCGCCGATCTCGACGACGCGAACGGTCTCACCGTATTTCTCGCCGAACAACGCCGTCACGCCCGCCTCGCGAGCCGCATCAAGCGAGGTCTCGTAGATGCGCGTTGCAGTGGCGCACATGATCTGCTCGTTGGCGACGCGTTCGACCTCCGCCACCTGTTCGGGCGTCATGGCCTCGAAATGAGTGAAGTCGAAACGAAGGCGATCGGGGCCGACGTAGCTGCCCGCCTGCTTGACGTGATCGCCGAGCACCTGGCGCAGCGCAGCGTGCAGAATGTGCGTGGCGGTGTGGTTGCGCTGAATGCCGGCGCGCAAACGATCGTCGACCGTGGCGGTGACGACGTCGCCCACCTTGAACGTGCCCTCACCGACCTGAACGTGGTGCACGTGAAGACCCGCCTCGGGAGCTTTGGTGTCGCTCACGCACGCGCGAGCCGATGCGTTGAACATGACGCCGGTATCGCCGACCTCGCCGCCCATCTCAGCGTAGAAGGGGGTGACGTCGAGCAGCACCTCTACCGCATCGCCTGCGGAAGCGGATTCGATGCGCTCGCCGTCGCGCACGATCGCGATGATCTTCGACTCGACGGTCTCCTGATCGTAGCCGACGAACGTCGTGGGACCGAACTCTTTCAGCAGGTCGGCGTGGATGCCGCCGTAGGTTGACCAAGCCGCCTCGGCGTCCTTCGCGCCTGCGGCGCGGGCGCGCTCGCGCTGAGCCTCCATCGAGCGCTCGAAGCCCTCCATGTCGACGCTGAAGCCACGCGCGGACGCGATCTCCTCGGTGATCTCAACCGGGAAGCCGTAAGTGTCGTGCAGGGTGAACGCCTGCTCGCCGGGAAGCACCGTGCCCTCGAGTTTGGAAAGCTCGTCTTCCAGATACGCCTGGCCCTGGCGAAGCGTGGCGCCGAAACGCTCCTCCTCCGCCATGATCAGACGACGCTCGAGCTCACGGTTCTCGACGATCTCGGGGTACACATCGCCCATGAGTCGAACGATCTCGTCGACGTAGCTGTTGAGGAAAGGACCCTCGACGCCGATGAGGTGCGCCTTCATGATGGCGCGGCGGAGCAGACGACGCAGCACGTAGCCGCGGCCTTCGTTGGAAGGAAGGATGCCGTCGGCGATCATGAACGTGACCGCACGACTGTGATCGGCGATGATGCGCAACGACAGATCGGTGTCGGCGTCCTCGCCGTAGGTTACGCCCGCAAGCTTCTCACCTACCGCGACCAAGCTGCGCAGCACGTCGGTCTCGTAGTTGGACTGCACGCCCTGCATGATAGCGGCGATACGCTCAAGACCCATGCCCGTGTCGATGTTCTTCTTCGGGAGCGGCTCGAGCGTGCCGTCCTCCTGGCCATCGTACTGGGTGAACACGCAGTTCCAGTACTCGAGGAAACGGTCGCAGTCGCAGCCGGGAGCGCAATCGGGGCTGCCGCAGCCGAACTCGGGGCCCTGGTCGTAGTACAGCTCGGAGCACGGGCCGCAGGGGCCGGTGGGGCCGGCGCGCCAGAAGTTGTCATCCTCGCCCAGGCGAGAGATATGATCCTCGGGAACGCCGAGGCTCTTCCAGATCTCGATGGTCTCATCGTCGTTCTCGAAAACGGTGAAGTACAGCTTCTCCGCGGGGAGGCCGAGCACGTTCACGGAGAAGTCGTACGCCCACGAGCACATCTCCTGCTTGAAGTACTCGCCGAAGGAGAAGTTGCCGAGCATCTCGAAGAAGCTGAGATGGCGGCCCGTCGTGCCGATGATGTCGATGTCGTTGGTGCGCACGCACTTCTGGACGGTGGTGGTGCCGATGAAAGGCTTCTCAAGCTGTTTTTGCTGAAGGAAGTACGGCTTGAACTGCACCATGCCGGCGCTCGTGAGAAGCAGAGAGGGATCGTCCGGGATGAGCGAGGAAGACGGCATGCGCTTGCAGCCCTTCTCCTCAAAGTAGTGCAGGTACTTCTCTCGGATCTCAGCAGTTGTCATGTATTCCATGTTGGCTCTTTCGTCTTATGATGGCAGCCGGACGCGCCGGCTCAGATACCTTGTCTCGAACAGACGCCAGGTCCTCCGGGGCTTGGCCCGCCCCGCCGGGCGCTGATACGGGGACACATTATAGTATGTTTCCTAGTGCTTGTGACGTTCTTCATCGGTGTTACAGGCGGCCTCGTCCCGAGTGCGGCGTCTGCGAACCAGACGCGCGAAACGACCCGTAGGCTCGCCCCTCTCGTCGACCTCGATCGGTATGAACGAAGCGGTGGAGCCGGGATGAGGGGAGGTCGCGTCCGCCATGGGGTCGACTTCGTCGCCCGCAACGGGCGTCCCCTTGAAGAAAACACCGTCTTCCGCGACGAGTTGACGACCCGTTCGCTTCTCGAAGTAATACACGAAGCACGCCTTCGCCACCGCGACCAGAGGGATGGAGGCGAGCATGCCCACGAGCGACCCGAGAAGACCGTTCATCGCGCCGCCGAGCGCAGAGCCGCACATGAGGGCGAAGAGCGTGAGCGCGGGATGAACGTCGACGGAATCGGACATGATCTTCGGGGAGATGAAGGTGTAGACGAACTGCTGGATGACGACGGTGCCCGCGAGCGCCAGAAACGCGGTCAGCGGGCTGACGAACACCGACATGAGAGCCGCCACGGCACCGCCGAGCCACGGGCCGATAATAGGTATGAGGTTCAGGACGCCGGTGATAACGCCAAGCGCCGCGGCATTGGGAATGCCGAGGACGCCGAACAGGATGCCGCACGCAACGCCGATGATCGCGCACTGCAAAAGCGTTCCCTTGATGTAGCCGCCCATGATGCGCGTGAACGTGATATGCAGGAACTTCGCATCCTCGGCACGCTTGGGGCCGACGAAACGCGACGCCTCTCGACCGAGACCCGGCAGCTCCATGAGAATCCAAAACGCGATGACCAGAGCGAAGCCGATCGCCATGGCGCCGTTCGCCACGGCGGTACCGGCAACGAGCAGGCTGCTCGCGCTGCCTTGCGCCAAGGCCGAGGCCCACGTCGCAAGCGAGCCCTGCGCATCGGCGAGCAGCTGCTTGACCGTTTCGTCCTCGAACATCGGCGCGTATTTGTTGTACATGTCGGTGAGCCATACCACGACGTCGTTGACATAGCGCGGGATGCTTTCAATCAGGTTCGCAATCTGGCTGTTCAAGCCGAACATCGGCGAGAACATGAGCAACCCCACCAACCCGATGACGGCGAACATGATGACGTAGGCGATGGTCGTCCCCAGGGTGCGGTTGATATGACGCTTCTCGAGGCCGTTCACCACACCACGCAGGCAAAACACGATGATGACCGTCCATATGAGGATGGACACCGGGATGGACAAGATATCGAGCAGGTACACGACCACGCCCGTGAGCAGAATAGCGCCCACGGCAGTCCAGACGTTGAGGAACCAGCTGCGCGAACGCTGATAGCGCGCAGCGCGCTTGGCATCCTCGACGCGAGCCGCCTGCTCGGAAGCAGCCGAAGGCGAAGCTTCGCGCTCGCCACCCGCGACGCCACCGCTCTTCGCCTCGGCTACGCCGCGATGAAAAGCATCGGGGGCCGCATCGGCGGACGAACCGGCATCCGCCGGATGAGGCCGCACCGGCTCGGGCACCACACGCGGGACGCGAGACATATCAGACATGCGAAGCGGCGCTTCCCTCGGCGCCCTCATCGACCGTGGCGTAACCCGCGCCTGCAGCGTTCTGAGATTGAGCGCTCGCAGCGGTCGCGTTCGTCACAGCAGCGTCGAACGTCGCCGTGGCGGCTGCCGTGATCTTCTCGCCCTTCGCAGCAGCGGCGGCTTCACGTGCGCCCTCCTCTGCTTTTCGCTCGGCGCGACGTTGACGCTGCTCGGCAATGGTCGCAGATGCGGCATCGGCGGTGGCGTCGACGAAGTCGCGAACGGCGGAAGCCTTCTCAGCGGGAGCGCCCGCCGACCCGAGCCTGACCGACTCCTCGCTCGCACCGCGGCGCTTGAAGCGCGCGCGAACCTTGTCGGTCACCGAGTTCACCAAATCGAGCGGGGCGCTTGCAACCGAATCGACCGTATCGACGGTCTTCGTCACCGAATCGGTGATCTGGGAGACGTCCTCGAGGATCTGGTCGACGCGCATGATCTCGAGATTGGCCGCATCGACCGTCAGAGAGACGCGATCGACGAGCGGATCGACCTTCGCCGACACGGGCTCGAGCTGAGCGGTGATCTTCTCAACATGATCGAGCGTCGGTGCGAGCTGCTTTTGCACCTCGGTCACCGTCTGACGCGTCTTGCGAAACGTCAGCGCCAGCTCTACGACGAACCAAACCAACGCGACGCCGACGACGATGTAAACAATCGGCAGCAAAATGTTGAGTATCTGCCCGAAATCCATACCAGCCTCCTCACAAGTTTTGAAAGGTCAACTATAGCACTTCGCCTATTTACGTTAACCAGCGTAGTCGCGGTCTTCACCGAGGCAGCAAGCAGTTTACCCAACGTTTACCGCAAGCAAGCAGCAAGTTCATTCGTCTTCGTTGGTGTGGGGGCGCAAGCTTTCCGGAGCCCTATCGCGCGCGGCGGCGTCCGCGCGATAAGCCTCCCAGCCTCTCTCGCTCGATCGATAGAAGCATCCGCGCTCAAGACCGTCGGGAAGATAGCGCTGCTCGACCCAGCCGCTTGGATACGCGTGCGGATACTTGTACTCGCCGTAGCCCTCCGATCCCGGACGGTGCCTATCGCGCAGATGATCGGGCACCGCGCGAACGGGACCCTTGCGCACCTCGCGCAACGCCGCATCGATGCCCGCCTCCGCCGCATTGCTCTTCGGCGCGAGCGCAAGGTAGATGGCCGCCTGGGCAAGATTGATGCGGCACTCGGGGTAGCCGATCACCTCCGCCGACCGAAACGCCGCCTCAGCGACGAGCAGAGCGGTCGGATCCGCGTTGCCGATATCCTCCGACGCCGCGATGAACATACGACGCGCTATGAACTTCGGATCCTCCCCTCCGTCGATCATGCGCGCAAGCCAATACAAGGCGGCGTCAGGATCGCTCCCGCGCATCGATTTGATGAACGCGGAGATGATGTCGTAGTGCATGTCCTTGTTCTTGTCGTAAGGGAGGCTGCGATGGGGAGTTGCCGCCTGCACGTCGGCCTCGGTGATGGTGACGGGAGCTTCACGCGTCCCCTCCCCTGAGAGGCCGGCGGCCAGTTCGAGCGTGGTGAGCGCACCACGCCCATCGCCGCCCGCAAGCATGACGATAGCATCGAGCGCCGCGTCTTCGAGAACGCAGCGTCCGCCAAGGCCCCTCTCGTTCTCGAGAGCGCGCTTCACCAGATCCGTCACATCCTCATCGGACAGGGAGTGAAGCTCGACGACCCGCGAGCGCGATATAAGCGCCGAGTTCACTTCGAAAAACGGGTTCTCCGTCGTCGCGCCGACTAATACGACGAGACGGTTCTCCACCGCATGCAGCAGGGAATCCTGCTGAGAACGGTTGAACCGGTGAATCTCGTCAACGAACAATATAGTGCGCAAGCCGCTCATGGTGAGCCGCTTCTCGGCGGCATCGATTTCCCGGCGAAGGTCGGAGACCGTCCCGCCGATAGCCGACACCTCCACGAACGTGGCCTTGGTGCTTTCGGCGATGACGTGCGCGAGCGAGGTCTTGCCGGTTCCCGCAGGGCCGAACAAAATGACCGAGCTCAAGCGGTCCTGCTCGATGGCGGTTCGAAGCCAGCTTCCCTCACCAACCGCCTCGGTTTGACCAACCAGCTCGTCAAGCGTGCGCGGGCGCATGCGCACCGCAAGAGGCGCCACTTTAGAGCGCTCGGCGTTTTCGAATTCTGTAAACAAAGTATCCATGGCGCTTATGGTAACATGTTTTCAGTTTAACGAACATATGTTCTCTTCAAATGATGAAGGAAAATGTTGCGTAACGTCCGGGGTGCCCAAATCCACAAGTTCACCACCTGCGCATCATAGGTAATTCAAGGCCCGGTTTTATACTACGGTCATCAAGTTGATGCAACCCCCTCCGCATCACTTGGCTGCTTAAATCCCTTTACTAAGCAGTAGCGGTTTCAAACCGCACATCCCCCTCCTTTGGCCCGGCGAGCTCCCCTCTCGCCGGGCCCCTTCTTTTTCCGGCAAACGCGGCTTATGGGGCTGCGCTTCAAAAGGGGTCACGCCCCGAACGCGCCGCTCTCCCCACCACGGGCCGGCGAGCTGAGGATATAAGCCAAAAGCGGGGTTATAGGCCAAAAAAACGCACCCGAGACCGGAACCAACCCGCTACCTCTGATCCACCCATAAGGAGCCCCATCCAAACCGAGTCGATCGGGGGGCTTCAGCGTAAAGCAGGACAGAACACCCGAGGCATACGTCGAGAGCTATCCGCGCTGCACCTCAGGCAGCGGCTCGATGCACGCGATATCTTCAACATGAAGCTGCAGATAATCCCGCAGATCGGCGTTACGCCGAAAGTTCAGCGTCATCGCGAGAGCGATCATCGATGGTAATCGCAGGGCGGCGAATGACCGCGGAAAGACTGCGGAAACGCCTCCCAACGCCTCTCGCGTGATCCCTTCGGAAAACATACGGATCGAGCCCCTGAGACGACAAACCCCGCGCCCAAGTTTTTCAACCTGGGCGCGGGGTGTTCAAAATCGGAATGGAACTCGATCCGTTATCGCAAAGCCGGAAACGGCGAGGGCGGGGCTACTTTCCCTGGGCGCGCTTCCACAAAATGTTGTTGGTCTCAAGCC
The DNA here is from genome assembly GCA_937890835.1 of uncultured bacterium. GTDB lineage: Bacteria > Actinomycetota > Coriobacteriia > Coriobacteriales > Eggerthellaceae > CALADF01. Next base: position 243,117 of record CALADF010000035.1, on the reverse strand, counting down.
AGCTCTCAACCGTGCCGGTATCGAAGCCATCGGCGGGGTCGATGATAAGCGCGTACATCTCCTCCTCCTTCAGGACGGCGTCGAGCGCATCGGTCAGCTGGATCTCGCCGCCGACGCCGGGTTCCACATCGGCGAGCAGCTCCATGACGCGCGGAGAGAGCAGGTAGCGGCCGAAGACGGCCAGGTTGCTCGGCGCGTCCTCGAGCGCGGGCTTTTCCACCAAGGAGTCGATCTTCCAAACATCGTCGGACACCGCCTCGCCGGCGATGACGCCGAAGCGGCTGACCTCCTCGTCGGGAACGGGCATGACCGCGATGACGCTCGCCCCTCCGTGCGCGTCGGAGACCTCCTGCATGGCGGGAAGCATCTTGTTGTCAGGAACCAGCACATCGCCGAGCAGCACGTAGAAAGGCTCGTCGCCCGTCTTCTCCGCAGCGCAACGCACCGCATGCCCTAAGCCGAGCGCCTCCTCCTGGTACACATAGCTGACGTTGTAGTTTCCCACCTTCTCGACGACGTCGGCGTACTTGTCCTTGCCGCGTTCGCGCAGCAGGGCGACCAGCTCGGGGTTCGGGGAGAAATGATCCTCGATGGCCTTCTTCTCATGCGAGTTGATGATGACGACCTCGTCGGCAGCCGACGCGAGGCCCTCCTCGACCACGTACTGGATAGCGGGGCGGTCGACCACGAGCAGCATCTCCTTCGGCTGCGCCTTGGTCGCCGGCAGAAAGCGGGTGCCGAGGCCCGCCGCGGGAATAAGTGCCTTCATCTGTCTTCTTCCTTTCACCATGCGAAACACCGAGCAAAGTGCCTCAATTATACGGCACGCGATGATACGCCCGGCACGACCGCACACGATGCACAAGGACACGTCGAAGCGCTGCAGCGGGCAACGTGCTCGATGCACCACTCCCCGCCCCCACGACATCAGGCTTACGCCCCCATGCCGCAACGAGCGAAACCCAACCACCCGAGATGCCGCGGCATAAGAAAACGCCGCCGGCGAAATGCCGGCGGCGTTCGGTAAAGCTCGCGCGATTTGGTTATTTCACGCTCTGGCGCCTGCGAAGGGCGAAGGCGACAAGCGCCACCGCCGCCGCGGCAATCGCAACGCCCGCAAGGGTCACAGGAGCCGTCAGCGAATCGCCGGTCAACGCGAGCGCCGGCTTCTCTTGATCGGAGCCGGGTTTCTGCTGATCGGAGCTACCCTGATCAGCGCCCCCGCCGAGTGCGGGGATGACCTCCGAAACGGTCAAGCCGCACGTGGCGCACGCATGCTCGCGCGAACCCGCCTCAGTTGCCGTAGCCTCCTTGGTCACCGTCCAGTCGCCGAACTGATGCGCGGCCTTGTCGGCCGTGTAGGCGCAACCAGAGCACGCATGCCAATGGAGCTCGGCATCAGTCGCCCACTCGGCGGAGAGCTCGTGCGGCTCGACCGCCGTGGCCCCATCGCACAGAGCGCACTTCTTCCAGTGGCCGCTCTCGTCGAACTGAACCTCATCGGCCCACTTATGCTCGTGCACGCCGTAGCCTCCCTCGGAGAGCATGTTCAGGCCGAAGCCCTCGGCAAGATACGACTCGTCAAGCGGCGCGGAATACGTGCCACCCGAGATGACTTTCGCCGCATCCCCCTCGAGGAGCGCGAGCTCAACGGCCGGGGCGCCGCTCTTGAGATTGGTTACGACCGCATTGCCCGAAATAGATATGTCCCTCACAAGAGATCCGGCAATGTCGCCGAAGCCGTACTCCCGAATGGCGGGGTTCGCCGCAGCTTCAAACGTTCCTCCGGTGATCTCCACAGTGGCGCTGCCGGCAACTCCATACCCGCCTCCTCGCGAAACAATAGACAGAGCAGCACCGTCCTCGACAATACCGTCGCCTTGCTTTGAGGGGTTGTCTATCGTGCTGGGATTAGTCGCCTTGATAGCTCCGCCGAAAATCTTCACCGTGGCGCCATCGCAAATCTGAACGCCCTGGGCGCCTTCGAGATAACCATCGGTCATAACGAACTCACCATGCGTGGGCATGTACACGGCGCCGCCGTCTACGCCCTTGGAAATAAGCTCGCCGCCGTTGACGTAAATGTTAACCGGGCCAAGATACTTGGCATTCCCGTTCGAAGAAACGGCATAGCCTGCACCGCCCGTCAGCACGGCGTCATCCTCTACGATGATCATGGTCGGCTTGTCTTTATCTGTCTCATTCTGAGTCCCGTACATCGCAAAAGCGGAGTCACCGCCCGTGTACGTACCACCCCGCAGCGTCACCTGAGCGGCATTAGACACTTGAGCCACGTACAGACCAGCCTCGATCGTCACGTCATCAAGGACAACCTCAACGCCAGGACCGTCGATGACGAGTGCGTGGGAAGCAGCGTTCACAATCTTGCCCGACTTGTCGGCACTAGAGTCAAACACCCGAGACATACCATCACCCTTGAACCCGAAGGAGTACACGGTGTTGGTGCCCATCAGAGTGCAGCCGTTGAGGTCGAGTTCCACCGCAACATCGATATTCAGCTTACCCGCGACCGTCGTGTTCTTGACCAACTTAATGGTCTGCCCACTCTCAACGGCAGCAACAGCAGCGTCGAAAGTCTCATAGCGATCAACAAGAGACCCCTCGGCATCGAGGATCTCCACGACGGCCTTACCCTCGTCGTCCCAAGCGCCCGGAATCATCGGATCGGGCTGGACGGAGCCGTTTTGGGCTTGCCAGAAGCCGTCCACGCCGCCGGCGGCGTTCAGGACGCGCGGCGAGCTCGCCGCGCGTCATGTCCTTCTGCTCGGTGCCTTCGCCCTTGCCGTCTTCGGCAGCAGCGTAAACCGTGCCGTCCTCACCCAGGTAGTAGCAGCTGGCAATTTGGGAACCTGGTGCCGGCTCGTACCAATAATTGCTCAAGCCGATTTGATACGCGGTTCCCTTGTCGGCGGTGACGACGCCATCGTTAAGGCATGCTTTGACAGGGCTCGACGAATTGTTGTAGCCGAACATGCCGGCAGCGACGGCGCCGTCGCCCGTCGCGACGATCGCCCCGCCGTTGTAGCAGTTGTCGATGCTGTCGCCCGAAGCCTGCGTGCCGCCGATGATGCCGCCCGCGCTCTTGACGCCGGCAATAGAGCCCGTATTGGCGCTCTTAGTCACCACGGTGACACCGGAATTCGACACGCCGACGATACCGCCTGCGCCGGTACCGCTATCAGAGCTGCCCTCTTGAAGAATCTCGCCTGCGTTCTTGCAGGATTCGAACCTGGAGTTCTGGTTCGTGCTGCCCACGATACCGCCTGCGGAAGTGGTGCCCGACGCCTTGGCGGTGTTCGCGCAGCTCGTGAGCTCGGCGTTGTAAGACCAGCCCGCGATGCCGCCGACGTACTGGCCGGAAACGACGCCGTTGTTGGTGCAGCCTTCGACGACGCAAAGCGTACTGCCCGCAACGTCCGCTCGAGCATGGCCGACAATGCCGCCGACCTTTGTTTTCCCGGAAATCGTCGCGTTGTTAACGCAGTTCTTGATGGTCAGAGTGCCGGGGTTGGCGGCATTCAGGTACGGACGGCCGGCGATGCCGCCCACGTAATCGTTGCCGACAATGGAGCCGGAAACCTCGATGTTCTCGATGGTGTTCGTACCGTAAAGACAGCCCGCCACGGCACCGCGGTTCGAGCCGTTGTACTCAAGCTTCACGTCGACGAACTTCATGTTCTTGATCGTGGCGCCGGAGATATAGCCGAACAGACCGTACATTCCGAACTTACCGCCATCGGTGAGACCCTTGATCGTGGCACCGTTACCATCGAAGGCGCCCGTGAACTTCTTCGAGCTCGTACCGATGGACGTCCACTGCTCGTCGGACAAATCGAACTCGGCGCCGTCGGCGATCTTGAGGTATTGGCCCTCGTAGGTGAGACCGGTGCCGTTGACCGTCTCGCGGAACAGCTTGAGATCGTCGATCGAAGAGATGATGTAGGGGTCATCGGCGGTGCCGGAACCCTGATCGAACACGTTCGACGTGCCGTTCATGGCAACGGAGCCGGGGAACTTCTGCTCGGCGTTGGAGCCGGTGTTCTCACCCGAAACCGTAAGACCGTCGACGCTGACCTGACCGTCCGGAGCGCTTGCGCCAGAGATGCTCGAAGCGCGGTAGCCGCCTGACACGATGCCGAGGATGGGCCAATCTTCCTGCTTGACCTGGGGATCCTCAATGTCGAACGACACGTTCGACATTGAGCAGCCGGAAAGCGCGCCGCCGTTAGAGCTGCTCTTGTGGAATATGCCGATCAGGCCGCCCACGCAAAGCTGGTTTTTCGCAGACCCCTTGGCGTAATCGTAGGGCGCGTTGCATGCAAGGCTCGCACCCGAGACAGAGCAGCCGGTCGTCTGATTGCCGGTATACGCGGAACCGATGAGACCGCCGACGCAGTCGCCCTCGAGGTCCCTCGCAAGATAAATGCCGGTCACGGAGCCCGTCGCGTTCACCGTGCACCCGCTCAGATTCGCATAACCATCGCCGAACATACCGCCGACCTTGTAGTTACCGGTCACGTTAACGGCGCCCGTGACATGGCAGTCCTCCGCCGCGCCCGTGAACGTTCCCGTGAACTGACTGCCTTCGGTACCGATGGGGGGTCCAGCTCTCCACGCCGGCAAGGTCGATGTTCTCGGTCAGCTTGTAATGAGCCTTGGCATAGGCGGCATCGCCACCGTTGACCAGCTCGGCGACCTTCTGCAAGTCGGCCACCGTGCCAACTTGGTAGGGACCCTCCGCCGTGCCCTTGCCCGCCAGCTCGCCATCGGCGGCAGTCGCAGCTTTATCAGCTGCGGATGCGGGAGCAACACCGCTTGCGGGTTCGGACCCGTCCGCTTGCGCGCCGTTGCCGCCGGCGGCCTCGGCCTCGCCGACGACCGCGTCAGAGCCGTCGCTTCCCTCCTCCTCACCGCTTTGAACGCCAGCGGCAGCGGACGACCCGAGATCATCGGGTTCCGCCGCGACGGCAAGAATCGGCGTACCGCCCAAAGCCAACACGGCGGACAAACCCATGGCCGCCGCTATGCGCGCTGCGCCCCTCGCTTTCTTCCTCATCGCAATTCCCTCCATGCAAACTCTAGGTTTTTTCACAACGCATACGCATGGATGCTAACACCCTCCCCCGCCCCCCACGTCAAGGGAGATGCAAGCGAGAACCGCGAATCGTGAGCTATAGAGCGGGCGGGCGCGACTACGAAGCGGAACCGCGAATCGTGAAGCACGGCGGATGGTGCGGCTGCAAGAGGAAAGCGCGAACTGCGGGATGCAGCGGGCGGGCGCTGCCGCGAATCACGAGACGAGATGAACGGCGCGGTTACCGATCCTCGGTGCGGTCAGCGACTTCACGCGCGGAGCGCTCCTTGCGGTCGGCAAGCTCCTCCTCGATGAGGGACATGCGCTCGCTAGCACGCTTCACGCCGCGCATGATCATGAGCACGTAAACGAGCAGAGCGACCCACAGCAGCGCGTACGCGGCGATGATGTAGGGCGCCGACGGGATGACGGTGGAGTAGATTTCCGCCAAAACAGGATCCATGTCAATTCCTTTCAAACGTTTCAGGCAACCGCCCGCGCCCTGCGCGAGCGAGGTCGATCAGGTGCAACAGCCACCCGCATGTTCCGCAAGCGGCGCCCATCGGCTCACCGAAACCGCCCACGTCCTGCACAGGCGGCGTCTTCCCGGCGCAGCATGTCGCCCGCGCCCTGCGCGGGCCGCATGCTACTCGTCCTCGAGCAGCTCTTTCGCCTGCTCCACGCGCTGCTCGAGCCTGACCTGCCCGAAGCGCATGCGGTAGAGCGCGAACGCGATGGCGATCATGCCCAGCGTCACCACGGCCACGCACGCGGCCATCTCGGGGCTCAAGCCCCCTTCGCGCAAGACGACGGGATGAATGGACGAGGGGATGAGCCGCGTCACCATCAGGCAGATCGGCACGTCGACGAAGGCGATGATGCTGATGACCGCCGAGAACGTCGCACGACGCTCGGGCTCGTCGACCATGTTGCGCAGAACCATGTAAGCGATGACGATCAACATGAGGATGAGGTACGTCGTCAGACGCGGCTCCCACGTCCACCACACGCCCCATTCGAAACGCGTCCACATCTCGCCGGTGATCATGGTCATGATCACGAACAGAAGCGCTATCTCCATGGCGATCTTCGCGCACGTGTCGAAGCGCGCGTTGCGCGTCGCAAGGAAGCGCGCGCTGTAATACGCGGCGAACACAAGAGCCCCGAACGAGACGAGCGCCACAGGCATATGAAAGTAGAAGATCTTCTGCGAGATGAGAAGCTTGTTCGCCACGACGGCATCTCCGATGACGACCGCCTCGCCGACCGACGCGCCGTTGACGGGCGGCACGATCAGAAACGCCATGAGAAAGCCCACAGTGGTGAGAACGGCCCCGATGCCGAGGGCGAGAGGCGCCAAACGATCGAGCACGCCCCCCGTTTCGGGAATCCGCGTCTTTGCAGTTGAGATGGACACGTCCCTCATCCTTTCTTTACTCGAAAACCCGCCGCGTAACGCGTCACGAGCTCACCACGAAATCGTAGAGGACCCACGAGGCGAGAATCATCACCACGTCGTAGGCGGCGGCGAGAGCCAACGACGTGGCGAACGCGCTCGCGAAGGCATCTCCGCCGACGATGGCGCCCGTGGTCGCGGACACGCACGCGTACAGAAGCGGGAACACGACGGGCACGAACAACAACGCCAGCAACACGTCCTTGCCGCGCGTGTTCACCGTGATGGTGGATAGAAGCGTTCCCACCCCTGCCATGCCGATGGAGCCGAGCAGAATCGGCACCGCGATCAGGGGCGCGGTGTGCGCCGGCTCGGCGTAGCTTGAGAAGAAGAGCCAGAACAGCGGCACGGCGATGATCTCGACGACGAGCAGAAACACCAGATTGGAAGTCGCCTTGGCGAGGAACAGCGCCCCGCGGTCGACAGGGGCGAGCAGAAGGCCCTCGATGCAGCCGTTCTCCTTCTCGACGGCAAACGACCGGTTGAGGCCGAGCAGCGAGGTGAACACGACAAGCGCCCACAGAAGGCCCCCGCTCACCTCGAGAAACTCCTCCCTCGGCCGAGCGAAGCTGAGCGCGATGCCGAACACGACGATGACGAGCACCGCGTAAACGCCCATCGAGACGAGCATCTCCTTGGTGCGCAGCTCCCGACGAAGATCCTTCGCGAGCAGGATGCGGTACTGGGCGAACGAGGACGCGCGGGTCACCCGCCGCTCGCAGCTCGCTTTCGACGACGGCGATCGACGCATCACGCCACACCCCCTCCGATCGTCTCCCGATAAACCGCGGAAAGCTCGGGGATGTCATCGTCCTCGACGCGTCCGAAACGCACGACGCGTCCCTTCGCCATGACGAGGGCGTGGTCGGCTAACGCGATGCCGTGCGCGAAGTCGTGGCTGACCATGATGAAGGTGCGCTCGGCGCGCATGTCGGCTATGATCCCGTCGAATATCTCGACCGCACGAGGATCGAGGCCGGCGCAGGGCTCGTCGAGCAAAACAACCGCGGGATCGTTGACGAGAGCGCGGGCGATGGCGATGCGCTGAGTCATGCCGCGGGAGAACGTGCGCACGCGATCGAGCCTGCGCGATTTCAACCCCACGGCATCGAGCAGGTCGAGAGCACGCCCTCGAGGATCATCCATCCCGTAGAGCCGCGCGTAGAGCACGAGGTTCTCCTCCGCCGTGAGATCCGGGTAGAGCATGGGGTCGTGCGAGATGAGACCGATCGACGAACGCAACGCATCGGGATCTTCGCGCACGTCGAACCCTGCCACCTCCACCGCGCCCGCGCTCGGACGTGCGAGCGTTGCCAGCATGCGCAAAAGCGTGGTCTTGCCCGCGCCATTCGGACCGAACACGGTGAGAAAAGCCCCCTGCGGGAGCGTAAACGACACCCCGTCGACCGCCTTGCGGGAGCCGAACTGCTTGGTCAGGTTCTCCACCTTGACGGCAGGTCCGTTCATCTCCCCTCCTCGCTCTCGGCGCCCGACGGCGCTTCCCCGTTCGCCGAGAGCGCCGATGCCGACGCCTCCCGAGCCCCTTCGCCGCACCCGCCGGCAGACGCGCCCGCAGCGCTCGGGCCGCGATCGGCGAACAGCGACAGCAGCGAGCCCACCATGAGCAGCGCGAACCCGACCCAGACGAAACCGATCAGGGGGTTCACGCGCACGTCAAGGGAGAACGCCCCTTCGGCGTTCACGCCCCGATAGACCACGAACAGGTCCTCGGCGGGGAAGCTGATGACGTCGGCCACGAGCTTTTGCTGCTGCGTCGACTGCACCACCTGCACGGCAGGCTCCACCGACCCCGCATGCGAGCCGTCCTTGAGAACGTCGAAAGCGAGCGCGTACGTGACGTCATCGGCGTTTTCGGAGCGTTCTATGGAGCTGCCCGTGTAGACCAACTCGAAGTCCTGAACGGTAAACGACGTGGGCACGGTATCGGTTTCTTCATCGTGGGGAAGATACCCCGTGACCTCGGTGACGTACATCGACGACCCGATGAGCCCGACCAAGATGACGCCCACGGCCGCATGCGCGATGCCGCCGCCGAAGGCGGGCAGGCGCCGGCGCCACGGGGACCCCGCGCGACGCGCCGCGCGCACGACCATGAACGCCGCGTTGAAAACCAAGAGGGACGCCACCGCGAACCCCGCGACGGCGAGCCCGTTGTAATACCAGCTCGGCCCCTGCTCGAGCAGACCCTCCGCCGCGCTTCCTCCCGTCGCGACGATCGCGTTGTAGCTCGGCAGCAGGTACAAGAGGAAATACGCCATCAGCACGGCGAACGTCACGACGGCGCACACGCCCGGCAAAAGCGCGCGACGGCGGAAAGCCGCGCCGTCGGTCTTGCGCCAACCAAGCAGCGGGCACACCGCGATGAGGGCGCAGTACGCGATGCCGAGGGGCCGCGCGATGGCGTTGTAGGTTCCCGCGGACAGCGCCTTGCCCCCGAAGGGAAGAAAACCAGGAAGGGCGCTCGACACGGTCATGTACGCGAGCAGCACGGCGAACGTCACCATGATGAGATTGTTCACGTAATACGCCGCGCCCTTCGAAACCAGGGAGTCGATGTCGTCGTCGGAGGCGTTTTGCGCCCCGAAGCTTCGGCGGCGCACGGCAAGACCCACCGAGCCCGCGAGAAGCGAAGCGACGATCAGCGCAAGGAACAGCACAAGAGACACCGAGTCGCCGTCGAAGGCGTGAACCGATTCCACGATGCCCGAGCGCGTGATGAACGTGCCCAAGATGACGAAGGCGAACGCAAGACAGGTGCACATGACGCTCCAACGCTTGAAGGTTCCACGCCGACGGTAAACGGTGAACGAGTGGAGGAGCGCCACGCCGACAAGCCATGGCAGAAGGCTCGCGTTCTCAACCGGGTCCCAGCCCCAATAGCCGCCCCAGCCGAGAACCACGTAAGCCCACACGGCGCCAAGGCCGATGCCCGCCCCGAGCAAAAGCCACGAAAACATGAGATACGGCGTCGCGCGATTCACCCACGTCACACCATCGTCGTCGACGACCAGCGCGGCGACGGCGTAGGCGAACGGGAAGGTGAGCCCGGCGTAGCCGACGAACAACGTCGGCGGATGGACGGCCATGGCCCAGTGCTCGAGCAGCGCGTTCATACCCCAAAGGGACGCAGCCCCCACCAGGTTGCCCTCGGCGTCGAAGTAGCGCGGGTCAAGCGAGACGAAGGGCGTGTTGTCAGACGAGAACAGCAGCACGCCCAGGAAAGCCAAAAGCACCATGCCCGACACGGAAAGCGCCCCGTTGTCGAGAGGCCGCACGTCTTTACGCGTAGAGAGCACCAGGAAAACGTTGAACGCCGAAATCAGCCACGCCCAGAACAGCAAGCTGCCTGCACGCCCCGCCCACAAACCCGACAGCTTGAACAGCCATGCGAGGTCGCCCGTCGCGTCGGAGCGGTTCTTCACCACGTACTCGAGGGACGTATCCCCCGTCATGAAGCACCAGACGAGCACCGCGCAGCACACGGTGAGCGCCACTGCGGTGAGAACCGCCGAGAGACGCCCGCCCCAAGCAAACGCATCGGAGCGTTCGATGCGACCCGCATGATGAAAAACGTGGGCAATACCGAGGCACGCAAGCGAGATGGCGCATCCCGCGAAAGCGGCGAGCAGGCAAAACGTTCCAACAGCAGACATGCGCGCCTACCCCTCGAGAGAGACGTCGGCAACGGCGAACCTGCCGTCGGCGTCGAGCGATCCAGTTAGAACGACCCGCGCGCCGGCGCATACGCCCTCGGACAGCGCGCCGTCATAGGCAACCGCGACGCTTTCCGCACCGTCGGCGCCGACGAGGAGGAAGCGATCGCCCCGACCGGCGGCGACAACCGAGCCTTCGCCGACCACGCCCGCCACCTTCACCGGCTTGCCGACGATGCCATCGCCGTACTCGATCAGGCGCGAAACCGACAGCGCGGTTTCCGAGCTTTCGTATTTCGAGGGACACTTCGTCACGAGCTCCGAGCACTTGAGCACGCCGTCGGAGCCGACCCTGCCGGTGCAGATGGCGGTCACGTCGTTGCCGAACGTAGACGCCGCCGCCCCGTCGTAGCGCACGGAGAGAACGGCCCCGTCGGCTGCATCGGGGTCGTATATCTGAAACGACAAGACGTCGTCTTCGGTCTTGAAGGAATCCGGCACCACGTTGCCCGACACCTGCACCTTTCGGCCCTCGTCCCCCAGCTGAGCAGCCTCGGCAACGGAAACGGTCTGCGCAGCGGTGTTTCCGCCGACGAAGGCCAGAACAGCGATGAGCACGATGACGATGACGCCGGAAACGGCGAAGAGCCTCTTTTTCATCCTCGCGTTCACAAGACACCCCCTTCTTTTCCATGCGACCCGGTGCGACGCGCGCGCTTCGACTTCTCAGCCGACGCAGAGCAAGCAGGCCGACCCCGCCGTGCGACGATCCAAGTCCGTTCGCGGAGAAATTCAAACCGTTGACGTTCAAATCAGGCTCATTGTAACGAACTCGCAAGGGTATTGAAATTGACAAACAACCTGTTTACGTCAACAAGATAATAGCCTCATTGACACCATGTCATCCCAGATAAACGCACGTTTGAGGATAAACCGCACAATCTCGGCGCACGTTACGGCGAAAGCTTCAGGCGCACCGCCGGGAAACGTAAAACGACCGGGCGGAAAACCACGAGTCGCCCCTCTCGACGCGCCGTCAACGCGGCAAGCTGCAGTTGACGGCGCGAAGGCTCGCGAGCGCTATACTGTGCCCATGAGCACCCACGCCGAACATCACGAGCAAGACCCCATCGAACGCGAGGAGTTCTTCGAGATCGAGCAACCCGACGACGGGTTTGCACGAGCGCGCCTTTTCGCGTTCAACACCTTCGTCGCCCTCGACGTCTACGGCGACAACGTCGTCTGCCGCGACGCGCTGAGCGCCGCGCGCGATGCCTGCCGCGCATACGAGCGGCTCTTCTCACGCACGCTTCCCCACTCCGACATAGCCCGCGTCAACAACGCGCGCGGAGAAGCGACCGAGGTCGACCCGCGCACGTTCGACCTGCTCGAGCGCGCGCTGCACTACTGCTCGGAAAGCGAGGGCGTCTTCGACGTGACCATCGGCCCGCTCGTGCGCCTGTGGGACTTCAAGCGCGGCGTCGTGGCGGACGAGAACGCGCTTGCCGAGGCGGCGCCCCACGTCGACTGGCGCGGCGTCGAGCTGTTCCGAGAAGGCGGATCCTGCTTCGTCCGCATGCGCGACCCGCTCGCCGCGCTCGACGCGGGCGGTATCGCGAAGGGCTGGATAGCCGACGAGCTGTCCGACCTTCTTGCCGATTGCGAGCTCGGCGGCTCTATCGTCAACCTCGGCGGCAACGTCATGGTCCGCGGGAAGAAGCCGACGGGCGAGGCGTGGCGCGTCGGCATCCGCGACCCGAAAAACCCCGGCAACCTGCTCGGCGCCGTCTCGCTGCGCGAGGGAAGCGCGGTCACGAGCGGCACATACGAGCGCAGCTTCCGGAAAGACGGCGCGCTCTACCACCATGTGCTCGACCCGCGCACCGGCATGCCGGTCGACACCGACGTCGCGGGCGTCACCGTCGTCGCGAGACGATCCATCGACGCCGAAGGGTTCTCCACCACCCTGCTCGCCTTAGGGATGGAGCGAGGGCCCGCCTTCGCACGCGAGCATGACGAGATCATCCAGGCGTTCTTCGTCGACGCCGACGGCGCCATCACCTGCGCCCGCTAAGCGCAGGCGCAGCCTTAGCGAACCTGCGAGGTCGATCGGGAGGGGCAAAAGCGCTCGAGGGCGCAATGAGCGCGAAGGGGAAACGGAGGACGCGGCGCGGCGCGCAGGAGCGCCCGGACGCAGACGCGGCGCCCGGCTCGACACCGCCGCGATGCCTCCGCCCTCGACGCGCAGACGATCGGACGCGGATTTTCGAAACTCGAAAAAATACCCGTTGACAAACAGACCTCGAACCTTCAAAATATTCACTTGCGCGTCGTGCTGATGCACAGCGCTTATCACGTGGGGATGTAGCTCAGCTGGGAGAGCATCACGTTCGCAACGTGGGGGTCGTGGGTTCGAATCCCATCATCTCCACCACGTACTTCCAAACGCCGCTCGATCGAGCGGCGTTTTTGCTTTCACAGCGCAGTTCAGAGGACAAACGCGCCCGAACCCGGGGCTGCAGGACAGAATATGCGGGCCGTAAGACAGAATGCGCGTCCGCTCCGACTATTCACCGCCGGTATTCAGCCGGCATGCGAAACGCGCTCGAAGCCGCAGCCCGAACCGGGATCTAAGTTGAAACCCCGCCTTTTCCTGCGAAGCTTTCCGTAGATTTCATCACCGCCTTGCCGTTTCCCTGGAACTTAGAGGAACTTAGAGGTAAGCCACATGCCCGTCTTCGAAAACCCTTTCACGCCAAGCTTTGGAGAAATCCCCGCGCACCTCGCGGGTCGAAAGCAACTGATGGCCGACATCGAAAGAGCGCTCAACAGCCCCCGACGAAGACCGGAGCTCACCACGTTGCTCTCGGGCGCACGCGGAACCGGGAAGACAACCCTTTTGTCCCTCCTCTCGAACAAAGCGGAAGAACTCGGATGGATCGCCGTAGGCGTCACCGCGATGCTGGGCATGCTCGACGATATAGAAATCCAGCTGCGCAGGCACGCAAGGCACCTCATCGAGGCGGAAAGACGAACCACCATATCGAGCATCGACATCGCTTCTCTCGGAGGGCTTTCCTTCGAAGTAGATCATCGTACTCCGGAAAACTGGAGATCACGCATGGAGGTGATTATCGAGCAGCTCAACGAACGCGATATCGGCCTGCTTATAACCGTTGACGAGATCGACCCCGATCTTGATGAGATGGTCGAGCTTTCCGCCGTCTACCAGCACTTCATTCGAGAAGGACGCAAGGTGGCTCTTTTCATGGCGGGGCTGCCGAGCAACGTGTCGACGCTCATAAACAACAAGACCGTGTCCTTCCTCCGGCGCGCTCAAACCGAAAGGCTGGGTCGCATCGCCGATTACGACATCGAGGACGCGTTTCGCAAGACCGTGCAGGAAAACGGAAGAATCCCCGATGAAGCGGGACTGAAATGCGCGGTAGAGAAAATCGCAGGCTTCCCCTTCCTCATGCAGCTCGTGGGGTATCGAGCCTGGGACGCCTCGCCCGAAAGCCAGACCATCTCCTTCTCCGATTTCGCGCAAGGTATCGAGATAGCGCACAGGGAAATGCGAGATCGCATCCTTGATGCAACGTATCGCGAACTCTCACCTGGCGACGTGAGATTCGTCCGAGCCATGCTTGCGGACGAGGGCGACAGCCGTATCGCCGATCTCGTCGCGCGCCTCGATCGGTCGTCCGCGCAAGTCGCGCAGTACCGAAAGCGCCTCATAGAGGCAGGCGTCATAGGCGAGAGGGGTCGTGGCGTGGTGGGCTTCGACCTCCCCTATTTCAGGGAGTACCTTATCGAGCAACAATAGCTCCATTGTCGGGCACTCCGCGTAACCCCGACGGCACGCGGGCGCCTCCATCCGAGAATGAAAGCGAGAGCTTGCAACGTATCGCGAGCTCTCGCTCACCATAGCAAGACCTCCCGCCTCTTTAAGCCAAGAGACGGGAGGTCTTTCACGTCCGCAGACGATTTCCGCGGTATTTCGCATGTTGCCCTAGGAGAGGACGCGCTCCTCCTGCACGGACTCGGTCGCGTCGAGGCCTTCTTCGATGAACGGGGCGAACAGCGGCTCGCCGTTCTGGGAAAGCTCGACCATGCCCGTCAGCACATCGACGTACTGGTACGACTGGCGAGCCGTGCGACCGCGTTTGCGGTCGATCTCGAGGATGAACAGCTGCGGGTGAACCTGCGTCAGAACACCTTCGCTCTCGACGATTTTAGAACGACCCATGTTCGCACGCACCTTGAGTCGTTGACCGACAAAATCGTTGAGGGTATCATGAATGGAATCAACGATTTTTGCCTGTTTAGCCAAATCCATGCTTAAACGTCCTATCGTGGGTTGCAGATACAAATGACAGCTGCACATCTTACCACGTCTGTCAAGAAAATGTTAGACATACACTAACTCTTCGCGTTTCGGCGAACTCCGCCCCGCATCCTGCACCCAGCGCCAATCACGACGTCGCGCGAGCAGCTCGTTGCGTTGGTCACTACGCACACCGGGTCCCGGGACGAGCGGAGGGGCCGCGTATGCTTTCGGTCAGGGGTTCACGGCATCCGCGAACAAAGCCGCCGCTTGCCGTCCATCCGAGCTTCTTCCCCATCAAATGGGGGATCGCGGTATAACCCATCGACCCGTTTCTTACAATCCGAATGGATTCCATATAATCCCATCGAACGCGCATCGGTCGCGTAACGCCTTCCGGGCGAGCGTTCCATCATAAAAGGAGGATATCATGGGTTTTCTGAAAGGTAAGACCGCCATCATCACGGGCGCCGGCTTCGCCGCGCTCAAGGACGGCTCCGCGGGCTCCATCGGCTACGGCATCGCACGCGCCTACGCCAAAGAGGGCGCCAACCTCGTGATCACCGGCCGCAACGTCAAGAAGCTCGACGAGGCCAAGCGCCGCCTGGAGGAGGAGTTCGGCGTCGAGGTGCTCACCGTGCAGGCCGACGTGAACGCGGGCGCCGACAACGCCGCCGTCGTGCAGAACGTCGTCGACCGGACCGTGGAGAAGTTCGGGCGCATCGACGTGCTGGTGAACAACGCCCAGGCGTCGGCCTCCGGCGTCACGCTCGCCGACCACACCGTCGAGCAGTTCGACCTGGCCGTCTACTCAGGCCTCTACGCAGCCTTCCACTATATGCAGGCGTGCTACCCGCACCTCAAGAAGACCAAGGGCTCGGTGGTCAACTTCGCCTCCGGCGCCGGCCTGTTCGGCAACTACGGCCAGTGCGCCTACGCGGCCGCCAAGGAGGGCATCCGCGGCATGAGCCGCGTGGCCGCCACCGAGTGGGGCCCCGACGGCATCAACGTCAACGTGGTGTGCCCGCTGGCCTGGACCGCGGCGCTCGAGGGCTTCAAGGACGCCTACCCCGAGGCGTTCGAGGCCAACGTGAAGATGCCGCCGATGGGCCACTACGGCGACGTCGAGGCGGAGATCGGCCGCGTGGTGGTGCAGCTGGCCAGCCCCGACTTCAAGTTCATGAGCGGCGAGACCATCACGCTCGAGGGCGGCATGGGCCTGCGCCCGTAAGGCGACGAGCCGATGGCGTGATGCCACGAGGCAAACAGCGCTAGCGCGCACGCGCGCAAGCGAGCCTCCATGCAAGCGATAGCATCATGAGAAGCCGGGAAACCCCCGGCTTCTTCTTTTATCGCGTCTCGCGGAGACGCGCCTGGAATCCGACGCGACGCGGAACATCGCACGCAACCGACGACACCCCGAGCATGGCGCGCAACCGACAAGATGCGACTCGCCGCGCGCAATCGGGCGAACCCACGCCGTGCGCCTCGCGAGCGCAATGCAATGCGCTTTCGTTAACTTCTTGCGTCAAACGTCGACCATTCGTGAATTCCCCTCGAACGCGCCGTGCCGAACATGCTCAAGAGATAGAATATTCTTACATAAATGAATTATCAAAAGGATCCCATGACGCACGCAAACGAAAAAGATCTCGAGCTCGACTCCGCATACTTCATCGCATTCGACATGGCGCGCAACGCCCTGAAGAAAGGACTCGCGGAATCGAGCGACCTCAACGTCACTCAATACCGCACGCTCATGAAGATACTCGGCGCGAAGGGGGAGCCCTTGAGCCAGGCAAGACTCAAGGAGGCGCTTCGCCTGGCGGCGAACGTAGTCACCGGCGCGCTGTCCGTCCTCGAGGAACACGGATACGTGATGCGGGAGTCGGGCAGGGACGCGAGAACGCGCTACATCAGCATCACCCCTGCGGGGATCTCGCACATCGACGAGGTGAACGAGGCGGTCGTGCGAAGGCTCTACGAGGACTTTCCCACGAAAAACCCGACGTTTCGAACGATCCTCGAGGCGGCCATCGCCGCGGGCGCGCGGATCGATCCGCCCCTCAACCCATCGGCGATCGTCCGCCATCCGGCCTCGCGCGCTCTCGTGGCGATCGAGTTCATCCAGCAGGAAACCGAACGGGCGCTGAAAACCACGTGCGGTGCTTCGTTCAACGAATGCCGCATCGTGCAGTTCCTCGGCGAGAAGAGCGCGCCCGTGCGCATCGGGGTCATCGCCGATGAGCTCGGGCTATCCCCCGTCAACGTGGCGCGTGCCGCAGATCGCCTCGTCCAGCGCAGATGGGCGCAACGCCTCGGGTCGCCGTCCGACCGGAAGGCGGTGTACGTCAAACTCACCGCCGAGGGCGAGTACCAAAGCAGGCTCATCGCCAGCACCATCAACGAACTCGCGAGCACGCAGCTGTGGATCAACCTGACCCCTAAGCAGCGGGAGGCCATCGAGAAGGTGGGGCATGTGGTCATCGCGGATCTGAACAAGCAGCGGGAAGCCGCGCGGCGCGCCGAGATGGAGGCGCTCGAACCTCTCGGGTGACGCCGTCGGAAAGATCGACCGCGCGAGAACGACGCGCGGCGAATCCCGTTCAGCGTGCGCGCGCTCTAGTGCGCGTAAAGCCCGAGCGCGCGCAAGACCCGCTCGGAGCAAACGCGCAAGAAACTCCGTCAGCTGCGGGTGCGCACGAGTCCGCGCTCGAGCGCGACCGAAAAGCCGAAGGGGCCGCGCGCCTCAGCGGCGCACGACCCCTCCCTCAGCTTACGCAGCGCCGGGCGGCGCGGGGAAAGACCCGGCGCCCGCACGTCAACCCTGATGCCGCCTACGCAGCCGCGCTTTCCGAGCAAGAGCCCTTCCCGCAAGCCCCGATCTTCATCGCGCCCATCATGATGGCGATGTTGACCAACGCATCGACGATAAACCACACGCCCAGCGCGCCCAGGTCGATCGCGACCCGGTTGAGCGCGGAAAACGTTCCCACCGTGAGGATCATCACGATGATTCCGCACACCGCCGTCGCCACGATGAGGCGCACGCCGAGCTTTCCCGACTTGCGGGCGCATGCAATGCACGCGCAGACCACCTGCGACGCCGCGCCGAGAAGCGTCCCCAGAAACGCGGCGAACACGATGACGCCGGCGATCAAGGCGAACACGCCCGGCAGCTTCGAGCTCATCGAGCCCACCTGCACCGCCGAGAGGATCCCGCTCGCCACGACGACCAAGCAAACAATGGCCGCAAGCGCCGTCGCCCAGCCCCACAGAAACGCTGTGAGCGGTTTTCCCGTACCCGGCGTATCACGCCAGTACAGAAAGCCGTAGAGCACCGACCCTGCGGTTGAAAGAGACAACGCCAACCCCGCCGCGAACAAAAACGCGACGAAGGCGGACCCCGTCAGGATCGAGCAAATCACATCGAGCATCGCCACGCCCGATGCCGAAATGTAGTCGTAAGCCAAAGCGCCGCTCGCGCTCATGACGCCCAAGCCGACACGCCCGATGACGGCGATGATCAGCGCGATGGCGAACAGAACGCCGAAAGGACGCGCCATGCCCTTCATGTTTTCCATCTGAACCCCTCTTTCGCGCCTAAGCCTCGTTCTCAACCGCCGAGGTACCGCACAGGTACCCGCCGCAGAACGCCAATCCCACATCGCCCATGAGCGAGCCCAGGATAGGATCGCCGATGTAGCTGTTCTCGCCGCACGCGCCGCCCGCGGTGTGCCAGCCCGCGTACAGGCCCGGAATCACACGACCGTCGCAGCCGATAACCTGCATCTGGTCGTTGATGAGCAGGCCCGCCTTCGTGCCGTAAAGGTTTCCGCCGATACGGCAACCGTAAAACGGCGGCTTGACGATGGGATGCAGCCACTCGTCGGGCATGGGGTACATGAAGTCGTCGTGGCCGCTCTCGCACGTGGCGTTCCAGTCCGCCACCGCCTGCGTGAGCACGCCCGCCGCCAGACCCAGATCACGCTCGAGCTCCTCCAGGCTGTCGCGCTTCTTCAGCACGTCGGCGTCGATGGCGTCCTGCACGCCGTGGTGCCAGTCGCGGTAATGCTCGGGCACCTTGTCGATCTGCTCGAGATCGGGCGTGATGAGCTTGCGGCAATGCTCCTGCGCGAAGCCCGCCAGATGATCCTCGTAGTCCGCGTCGAAGATGATGTAGGAACGATGCCCCGGGGGCGTCATCTGAATGGTGGCCAGATCGCCGAGCGCGTAGATGGCGTTCGCGCCGTCCTCGCCCACGCGCGAGTCCATATAGCGCAGGCGGTTGCCGCAGCGATCGATGGTCAGCCACGGCTGACGGGAGAGCTGGGTCATGCCGTCGTAGAGGAAGCGCGCCCACTGCCCGCCTTCGGCCTGCCAGTCCACGCCGCCGTCAAAGCTCGCCGAGCTGTTGAAGCCCGCCACGTCGGCGCCGACGCCGAGACCCATGCGGAAGCACTCGCCGGTTTCGCCGCCTACCAGATAACTCGACGCACAGCCCATGGCCGCCGTGGGAATATAGCGCTCGAGCAGGGCCTTGTTGTTGCAGAAGCCGCCCGCTGTGAGGATGACGGCCTTGCGGGCGTGGATGTAGACCTCGTGATCGAACTCCTCGTTGGCCACAAGGCCCACGATGCGCCCCGTGTCGTCTTGCACGAGTGCGACGGCGGGACACTGGAAGTGATAGCGCACGCCTTTGCGCTGCCCGTACACGAACATGGCGTCGGTGGCGTCTTTCATCTTCAACACGTGATGATCGAGCGTGGCGTTTTTCGGCGCAACGTACACCGGAACCTCGCCGAGGCGCCACTGCACACCGCAGTCCGCCATCCAGTCGAGGCTCTTGCCGCCCTCGGAGGCGATCTTGTAGATCAGCTTCGGGTCGGCCGCGTAGTGGTACTCGTCCATCGCCCAGTCGGTGAGCGCCTGCGCGTCGAAGGGGTAGCTCGGGAACGCGAACTTCTTCTTCTCCTGCATGGACATGCCGCCCAGGATGCCGCACATGCCCGCCGACTGCGCGTTGCCGCCGTGAAGCCCGAGCGCCTCGACGCAGATGACGTCGGCGCCGAGCTCGGCCGCGCGCGCTGCGGCGTTCAGGCCGCCGCCGCCCGCGCCCACGACCACCATGTCGCACTCCCAGTCCCACTTCTCGGGGACAGCTCGCGGCGGAATGGGGGTGGCGTCATCGGCGGGGAACGCGGCCGCGTTATGCTCGCGGTACATGCCGCCTCCCGCCGTGGCGTTGGTCACCGAGCTCGGCGGCACGGCCACCGCCGCGGAGCCGTCGGCCGCCCAGTTGCCGATCTTCTCGTCGGCGTACGCCGCACCTGCGGCCACGCTCGTCACGCCCGCGCTCGCGGCGGCGGTGCCGCCCATGAAAAGAGCGGTTCTCGTCAGAAAATCACGACGCGAAAGGTTTCGTCTCGTTTCGCCCATGTCCCCTCCTTAGTTTCCCGTACCGGCGGGCTGCGACGAAGCCATCTCGACGCGCGCCTGATCAAGCGCGTCGTCGACGGCGTTGCGCACCGCTTCGGTGGTGATGGTCGCACCGCTCACGGTGTCGATGTCCGATCCTTGCGCGGCCTCGATCATCAGCGCGTACTTCCCGTCGCGAATAGCCTCGAAACCGCCGACGCTTTGCGTCTCCCCGTCTTGCGTGAGCGACACGCAGGAGATGCGCCCGTCTTGCACGAGCAGGGTGACGCCGACGTTACCCGCCATAGCGGGAGCGCTGCCGGTGTAGAGCCCGTCGCGCAGGGGCTCGGCGCTGCGGGCCGCAGGATCGACCACGATCTCGGCCGCCCACGGATCATCGGTGCGCATGGCGAGCTGCTCGGCGCTCGCCGCATCCTTCGAGCCCGTTCCCTCAAACGATGCGCCGCACCCGGTGAGCCCCAACGTCAGCACCGCGGCTCCGCACGCGACGGCGGATAGCTTCTTGTTCATCTCGATCTCCTCCTCGCGCCTACTCAGCAGCGTCCGACGCGGGGTTCGCCCAACCCTCGGGCACCTCGTAGTCGTGGCAGGTGTTGCAGTACATGATCGACCGGCCGTGCTCGCTGTGGCAGTTGCCGCAGTCAAGCTCGTAGCCCTGATGCGAGTCATGCGGGTTCACGCCCTCGCGCCCGCCCCAGTTCTCAGTGGCGGCGATAACGTCGTTGTAATCATGGCAGCCCGACGTCGCGCACATTTTCGCGTCGGAGCGCACGCCGACCTTCGTGAGCATGCCGGCATCATCGGTGGCGAAATCGCCCGAAACCCAGACCATCGCCTCATGAACCTGCTCGTCGATCTTGGCCTCGTGGCATTCGAGGCACGTGGTGCCCGCCATCTGGTGCGCATGGGCCTCAAGGCTCTCGTCCCCGTAGTAGCCCTCGACATAGGCGTCCATAGGGTTGTGGCACACCGCGTTGCAGAACGACGGCTGCTCGTGCCAAACCCAGAACCCCGCCCCCGCGACGATCACCACCGCCGCGACGACGCCGACCGCGATAGGCCACTTCTTCTTAGGGCGCTTGGGCGCAGGCGTGCCCGAAGCGACCTCTCCGACCACCCTCTCGTCAACCTTCTCGGCGACGTCCTTCTCGTCACTCATGTTCCCCTCCTTCTTTGTTTACTTCACCGAAGTATTTTTTTTATTACATAAGTGAACCTTTGACGTGCAGTATAACAAGACCGTTAACCAGAAGAAAGCATCCGTTGACGTTCTAAAACCCTTTGTGAACAGGTTGACGTTTCGTCAACTTCGTCAATTGACATGCCGTCAACAAGGGGCGTATGGTGCTGCTAACGCGAAACAGCGTGATCGAATGCACACGTTATGTTCACATATCGAGCGCATTCGACCGCGTTGTCGCCGTGCTGGACGCGCGCACACCAGCTTGTGAAGGAGGGCCTATGTACTCGAAGGGAAACGCAGCCGACGACGCTGCCGTCGCCTCGACGCACAAAGGCACGGGGTTCAACGAGCGCCGCGACGAGATCATCGACGCGGCCCGCAACCTCTACGAAGAGAAGGGAATGTCCCACACTTCCATCCAGGACATCACCGAGAGAGTCGGGGTGACCAGATCGCTGTTCTACCATTACTTCCCCAACAAGGAAGCGGTGACCTCGGCGGTTCTCGACACCTACACGGCAGACTTTCTCGAAGCGGTGCATTACTGGGATGCCGCGCGAAAGGTCGGGCAGATAGAGGACGCGCTCTCGAGCGTGGTGAAGCTTTTGCGGCTTTGCCTGTTCGAGAACGACTCCTTCCGCATCGCGCTCGCCTCGGAGGAGAACGCCGCGCTCTACATCGAATTCCTCAACCGCGTCGCCTCGGGCATCGCGACGTTCATGGAGAGCCACACGGTGCGCGACTACGAGGCGCTGCACGAGCTGCGCATCACGCACGTCTACGAAACGTTCTACGTGCTGTTCATCGGCTTGGCGAGCTATCTGCGCAACCATCCCGACGCCGACGACGAGGTGCTCAAGGACCTCATCGCGCAAACGCTGCACATGGACCGCTGATTTTCGGAAGGAAGAAACCGGACGCCTTCGTCGCACAGGTGACCAAAGGAGGGTCTCATGTTATTTGATGTATACGGCGATCACGCGCTGTTCCAATGGACGGGCATGATCTTCGTCCTCATCGCCTTGATTCTGCTGAACGAGTTCGAACGCCGGACGAAAGTCGGCGGCCTCACCGTGTTCGTGGGCGCCTGCGCGGCCATGACCGTGTACTGCATCGCCGTCGAAGTCGGCGCGGCCATGGGCGCCGAGTGGGCGCTCAACAACCCCACGCACACCGATATGAACAGCTGGTTCCACTACGCGAAGGTGTACGCGGCGACCGCGGGATGCATCGGCTTCATGATGCTGAAGTACTCCTGGACGAAAATCGGCCGCTCCCAGTGGTTCAAGTGCTTCCCGTTCGTGATCGTGGCCATCAACATCCTGATCGCGGTGGTCAGCGACTTCGAGAGCGCCGTGCGCGCGTTCGGCACCACCTGGGTGTCCACCGAGGGCGTCGTCCTCTACGGCGGCTGGCACAACGTGTTCAACGGCATCGCGGGTCTGCTCAACATCGCCTGCATGACCGGCTGGTTCGGCATCTACATCTCCAAGAAGCGCCAGGACATGCTGTGGCCTGACATGACGTGGGTGTTCATCATCGCCTACGACCTGTGGAACTTCTGCTACACCTACAACTGCCTGCCCACGCATTCTTGGTACTGCGGCGTCGCCCTGCTGCTCGCCCCCACCATCGCCGGCCTTCTGTGGAACAAGGGCGGCTGGATCCAGAACCGCGCCTTCACGCTGGCGACGTGGTGCATGTTCTGCCAGGTGTGCCCGATGTTCGTGAACGACTCCATCTTCGCGACCCAGTCGGTCAACAATCCCGACGTGAACCTGGTCGTCTCCGTCATCGCGCTTGCCGCCAACATCGCCGCGCTCGGCTACATCCTCTACCGAGCCAAGAAGCTCGGAGTGAACCCGTGGACGCACGAGGTGTTCGTGGGCACGAAGGACTTCCAGAAGGCTATGGATCGTCGCGAAAGCGCCGAGCTGGTGCTGGCCACCACGCCGAAGTCCGCGACCCCCGAGGAGATCAAGCGTCTCGAGGAGGCTCACGAATAACATCCGTTCGCGGTGCGGCGATACCCCGTCGCCGCACCGCCGTCCGATTCCCCCCCCTCCCCATGCGAAAGACCCGCATTTGCGGGTCTTTCGCATTTTCGGGCAAGGCGCATCGCCGTACCCCCGTTGCGCACCCGCCGCCCGCCGGCGCGCCCGCCGTTGCCCGCGTGCCGCCATCCGCCCTGCGGCAACGCCACCACCCGCCGTCCGCCGCCGTCCGCCGGCGCATCGCCGTACCCCCCCCGTTGCGCACCCTCGTTGCGCGATGAACCGCTCGTGGAGTTTCCCCGGGGACGCTTTGGCGAAATCTTGCAGCGAATATGCGCGCGATCCGGTATCCGGCGAGGGTTTGTCACCCCGGCGCAACCTTTCGGTAAGCTTTTTTCGGTCGCACACGAACCTCAAACACCCTACGCGACCGGGAAAGGACCGCCCGTGACCGCACGTGCATTCGCCCTCACCACGTTTTCATTCGCCGTGGCGCTTGCGATGATATTCGCCATCGCCCTTTTCGCCGCGCCTCGCACCGCCTTCGCCGCAGAGCAACCGGACTCCGAATCGCCGAGGGGCGCGCTTCTCCCCGCAAACGTCATCCCCTCCCCTTCGATCATCGAGGGGGTGTCACAGGGCATGCGTCAAGCTCACCAAGACGCATGCGAACGCGTGGAAGCGGAAAAGACAGACAAAACCCTCGCGTACGACCCCGCCCTCATCGCCGCTGTGGGAAATCAGACCGCCGACGGGCACATGATCTGCTGCCCCGCCTACGCCTGCGCCTACGGGGACGCCGTCATGACGAGGGAGGCGGGCAGCCACACGAGCTACGGATGCGGCTGCTGCACATGGCCCGGATGGGGCGGAGGCAACTCGTCGTTTCGATCGCTCGGGTCGAACAGCGCGCTGCTGCGCGAGGCCTACGATGAGATAGCGGCGGGAAGGCCGACCGTCGTCCATGTTTCGGGAAGCTGGGGCGAGCACTGGATCTGCCTGATAGGCTACCGCGGCGCCTCCGACCCCGACGACCTGACGCTCGACAACTTCATCGCGCTCGACCCGGTGTACGGCGACGAGATCATCGCCTCGGACGGGTACGCGCTTTACGGGGACTTCTGCCAGCACATAAGCGACGCGCGCTAACCCTGCCGGCGACGTTCGGGAAGCTCTGCGCCGCCAGCTTGCATCGGCTCTCGCTCCTTCCCCGATCCGAGACCCTTCGCGATATTCGCCGACCTGCGGCCCTTCGCCGATCTGCGCCGCTTGCTTCCAGCTCTTCGCCGAATCAACCGGTCGAGAATGGGTGATATGAGCCTTTTACCCTGAAACGAGGCTCGAACCGGTCGAAAACGGGCGTTATGAGCTGTTTCCAACACACTATAGAGACGAAAGGCAAACGGAATCGCTCAGACCGCGCCTTCGGAGACCACGGCAAGGCTCATATCGCGCAATTTCGACCAAACAGCCGAACCGCCCGCGCACGCAAAGCGCAATGGGAGCACGGCCGCCCGTACCCACAAGACGCGAGAGTGCGCTAGAGCCCTACAGCAGCGCCCCGTCGTCCGAAAGCGACGCGGGGTCGTTGAACACCTTGATCGAGTCGGGGCGCGCCGAGCAGATGAGGACCAGCCCCGCCTCGCGCGCCATACGCACCGCCAGATCGGTCGGCACCGCCTTCGTCACCAGCGCGGGAATGCCCGCCCGAATGACCTTGCCGATCATGTCGGCGGGTATGCGTCCGCTCGAGAACACCAGCGCACGCGACAGATCGTCGCCTGCGAGCAACGCCGACCCGATGACCTTGTCGAGGGCGTTGTGGCGCCCGAGATCCTCGCAGCAGTACTTCAACTCACCCGCAACGGCCAGATAGCAGCTATGCGCTCCGTTGGTTGCGGTGTGAATCGGCGTGTCCGCGGCGAAAACACGCGCAAGCGAGAACACGCTCTCGACATCCCAAACAGCCTCGCCGCGATCACGCGCCGCGGCGATCCCCGCCCCGCGCTCGGCGGCGGGCACCGGACGGCCCGTCGTCCCGTACGTGGGAACCACGTCGACCTCGCCGCGCGAAGAGGCCGCCGGCAGATCGCCCGACGCGAACACGATATCGGCGACCGACGAATCGGCGGAGATGTTCACCGCCGACAGCTCGTCGATGGATGCGATCATGCCCTCGGAGAACAACCTGCCCACCACCAGCTCAGCCAGGTGGACGGGCGTGCAGGTGATGCGCATGAGAAGACGTCCCGCCGAACGCACCTCGAGCACGTGCTCGACGGGAATCTGCACCGAGCACGGACACCCCCCGGCATCGACGGGAGGGCGGTCGGATCCGAAGCCGACGTCGGAGACGGCCCCGTCGTCGGGAGCGTGAACGCACAGCGCGGGGTACGCGCTTCTCAACTTCGGCTCATCAGCCGCCGACCCCCGAGCCACCTTGACGGACATCCTACTCCTCACGGCCCTTCGCCGCGACGGCGGGGTCGTTCGCGATGGCGTCGAGCCGCGCCATCACGACGTCCTCGACCTCGTAGGAGCACGGAGCCAGCGCGTCGTCGGAATAGAGCGTGCGAATGTAGCCACCGCACTCATCGCACGTCGCGATGCGGTGCGCGTCATCGCCCTCGATGTTGAAGAAGTGCAGATGAGCCTGGTTTCGCGTGCCGCAGCGGGCGCACCTCACACGATCGAACTCCCACGCCGCCGCGCACTGCGGGCAGACGAGAAGACGTCCGCGACCTGCAGAGGACGTGTCGCCGCCGACGTGGGCGAGCGACGGCGCGCTGCCGCACACCGGGCACGCGAGCGGATGCTCCTCCTCGCCGAAGCGCTTGAGGGAGCGCATGACCTGCGATGCGGGCTTCTCGAGCTGGACCTTCAACGCCATCGACGCCAGAAGAGCGCTCAGGTGCGCCGCCTGCTCCGTCATGCCGTCGTCGACCAGCACGGCGGAGAGGTCCTCGAGCCACGCGACGGGGTCCTTGCCCGCAAGGGAGACATCGGTCGCGGCGATCACACGATCCCACTTGACACGCTCGAGAGCATCCGCGATCACGCCGGCGAAAAACCCGGACGCAACCGCGACGTCACCGAGACGCTCCGCCGTGCGCACGAGCGCATCGGCGTCAACGGGGGCGGGATCGCAGGAGAACACCGGGCGCCCCTCGCGCAAAAGGCGCTCCAGCTCCTTCTCGGAAGGCAGCGCGTAGCTCTGCTCCTCCATATCGCGCACCCCTTCGTCGAGCGCGCCCCACAACTCACGGAAGAACTTCAGGCGACGCACGTCGCCTTCATCGAGAACGTCAACGTAACGGGCGATAACCCCGTCGATAAGCTTCAGGTTCACAAGTCACCTCTTTCGTCGAATATCATCATCGGCGTACCGGTTCATGAAAACGGCATGGCGATAAAGATACCCGCATCGAAGCGAGGCAGCGGATGAATTCGCCGAGCGACGACGAGCCGCCGCAGCCGGCCCTACACGCTCGCCGCGTCGGTTCCATCCGCCCGCGCTCGCCGTGCCCGACGCGGCGAGCCGGGACGCATCGAGCGCGAGATGAGCGCGCCCGCCCCTCATCGGGAAAGGCGGGCACGCATCAGCGAGCATGCGAAGATACGCTACTTGACGATCTTCTCGCCGCTCTCGATCTCCTTACGAGCCCAGTGACCCCAGTGGTACAGGGCGTCGGACTCGGAGACGGTGCCGTCGCCGAACATGATCTTGTAGGTTCCGCGATACGGCTGGAAGATGCCCGCACCCAGGAAGATGTGGGCCATGCCGAACAAAGCGATCAGGAAGAACCCGATATCGTGCAGCAGCAGGAAGACCGCG
Source organism: uncultured bacterium (assembly GCA_937890835.1). Lineage (GTDB taxonomy): Bacteria > Actinomycetota > Coriobacteriia > Coriobacteriales > Eggerthellaceae > CALADF01. Next base: position 216,114 of record CALADF010000035.1, on the reverse strand, counting down.
TACACGTTGCCCGGAAGATCGAACACCGTGGTGCCGAGCAATAGCACGACGCCGGTGATGCCCATGAGGGCGCCGGAGAACCACAGCATGCCGTCGGCGAAACGCTGGCCGGACTTAACCTCGCTCTGATCGGGCATGTGCAGGTGCTTCGCCATGAACAGATACGGCATGAACAGCGCCATCCACTTCTTGTCGTCGGAATCCCACTTCGCGAACAGGTTCTTGAAGATGTGGGCGACGCCCTTCGGCGCCAAGACGGCGCTGACCAGAGGCACGACCACGAACACCACGCCCAAGACGCGATGCGCCATGCGCGCGACGAACACGACGTCGTTTCCAACTGCCTGAGCAAGCGCGGGGATGAACACGAACAGACCGGAGATGGCAAGCAGGATGCAGCTGATGATGGTCACGTCGTGCGTGATACGCGCCTGCTTCGACTTACGCTGAATGCGGCGCCCGCCCGTTTCCTTCAGATCCTCCAAGAACTTCTTGTTGGACTCGTACTGTTCGGAAGTCACGTACTCGGGATTACTCATGATGACCTCCCTTGAATCCGTTCAGGGCGTCGACGAGATGATCCTTCACGGACTCCTCGTCCTGGCCGTCGCCGTGCTTGACGACCTCGCCGGTGTTCACATCGAGCGTATCGCCCGTCTCCGGGTTGTACGCGAGCGTCTTGCGCTTGTAGCCGGAGGCCAGAAGCGCCATGGCGGCGAAGCCGAGCACCGCCACGCCGGACACGATGCCGGTCGCGGGCTTCATGATGTTGGTGAGCGTGGTAACGAAGCTCTTATGCGGATCGGCCGGGTAACCGTGCGACTCGGCGCCGTACTTCAGAACCGAGATGACGTGCAGGCCGCCCACTTCCTCGGCGCCGTAGATGATAGCATCCTCGAAGCCGCGCTCCTTCAGGCGAGCCAGCTGAACCTCGGCTTGCGCGAGCATGTCCTCGCGGTCGCCGAAGGACAGCGCCTCGGGCTGGCAGGTGGTGACGCACGCAGGCGCCATGCCCTGCTCGATGCGGTCGGGGCAGCCGGTGCACTTGTTGACCGCGCCCTGAATGCCGTCGTATTGCGGCACGTCGAACGGGCAGGCGCTCGAGCAGTACTGGCAGCCGACGCACTTGTCGGCGTGCACCTCGACCATACCGGTGTGCTCGTTTTTGACCAAACAACCAGTGGGACACACCGAAACGCACGGGGCATCGGTGCAGTGCTGGCAGCTGCGACGGCCGAACGCCCATTTGACGCCCTTGCTGCCGCCGGCTTCCTCGTTGTAGGTCATGATCAGACGGGTGATGCCGTTCAGATCAGGCGGATTTTGATGCGTTCCGGAGAACACGTTCTCGTTCAAGCCCGTCGGCGACGGCAGGTTGTTCCAGCACTTGCAAGCTACCTGGCAAGCATGGCAACCCGTGCAGCGGGAAGTATCGAACAAAATTGCTTTCTCACTCATGCTCCGTCACCTCCTATGCTTTCTCGATGTCGACGAGGAACGCCTTGTACTCAGGCGTGTACGAGTTGGGGTCGCCCACGTTCGGGGTCAGGTCGTTGACCGTGTCGCCCGTGCCGAAGACGCCCGCCCAGCTGTAGTGATGCGTGAGACCCACCAGATGCTGCGAGCCGCCGTGCACCTGCAGGGGCTTCATGCGCTTGGTGATGACCGCGTCGACCACAACCGAACCGCGGTTGTTGAACACGCGCACCTTGTCGCCCTTCTTGATGCCCTTCTCCGCCGCAAGCTCCTCAGAGATCTCGACGAACTGCGTGGGCATGGCCTCGATGAGCGCAGGGCACATGCGCGATTGTCCGCCGGTCTGCCAATGCTCGGTGACCGAGTAGGTGGTGGCCACGATGGGATAGGTGGCCTTGTCGCCGCGCGCGGTGGACTCGTACTCGGCGAACATCATGCACGGGTTGTTGAGCGACCCGTTGAGCAGATTCTGCTCGACCGGCGTCTCGAACGGCTCGAAGTGCTCGGGCAGAGGACCGTCGTTCATGCCATAGCTCTCCAAGCGGGCGTTTTGCTCCCACAACATGAAGAAGGCGTTGTCGTTCGGCGGAACCGGCTTGCCGTTCTTGACGGCGGTGAAGTCGGCGGCGTCCACCAGATCCCACTTCTCCCCCGTCCACTCGCACAGCTTGCGATCGGGGTTCCACGGCTTGCCGTTCATGTCGGCGGAAGCGCGGTTGTACAGGATACGACGGTTGCTCGGCCACGCGTAAGCCCACTCGGAGTTCAGGCCGATGCCCGAGGAGTCGGAGTTGTCGCGACGGCCGATAGGCTGCTCGGCGGCATCGAGCGGCGCATCGTTGTTCGACCAGAAGCCGGAGTAGATCCACATGGCGCACGCCGTGGAGCCATCGGCCTTCAGCTGGGCGTAACCCGGCAGAAGATCGGTCTTCGGGTTGGCCGACGCGGTGTCGAACTCGGTGCCCGCGACGTTGTAGCCGTTAAGGGCCCACGTGACCAGGCGCGGATCGATCTTGCCGTCGACGTAGTAGTCCCACTTGGTGTTCAGGATAGGATCCGGGTTCGCACCGCCCTCTTCCTTGTACAGGCGGCAGATCTCGGTCCACAGAAGGTCGCACATCTCGTAGTCGGGCTTGGCCTCATCCCACGGCTCGACGGCCTGGTAGCGCCACTGCAGCCAACGGCCGGAGTTCAAAATGGTGCCCGGCTTCTCGTAAATGAGCGCGCACGGCAGGAAGTACACCGTGGTGTCGATGGACGCGGGATCCATATCCGGCGCCTTCCAGAACGTGGCGGACTCGGTGGCAACCTGATCGGCCACCACGAGCCAGTCGAGCTTGGCCATGGAGCGGCGCACGTTGCCGGCGTTCGGAGCGGAATGACACGGGTTCATGCCCCAGTTGAAGTAGCCCTTTATGACGCCCTTGTCCATGAGCTCGAACGTGGAGATGTGGGTGTAGTCCTGAGCCCCCACCTCCGAGGGGACCTTCGGCCACCAGTCGTAGCCGTAGTCGTTGTCCACGGTGGCGTGCTCGCCGAACCACTCCTTGAGCGAGGAGATGAGGAACTTCGGCTTGTTGGTGTAGTAGCCGTCCGAATACGTCTGGCTCTCCAGCCACTTGCGAAGGCTGGAGCGGTCGGTGGTGTTGGACCACTTGAGGTAGGCGGGATGCTCATGCACCATCATGCCCATGTCGGTCGCGCCCTGAACGTTGGGCTCGCCGCGCAGCGCGTTCAGGCCGCCACCCGGCACGCCGATGTTGCCCAAGAGAAGCTGCAGCACCGACATCGCGCGGGTGTTCTGCGCACCGTAGGTGTGCTGCGTTTGGCCGAGCGCGTAGAGCAAAGCGCCCGACTTACCGACCGCACCGGACTCGGAGTAGGTCTTGTACACAAGCTCGAGGGTCTCCTTGTCCATGCCGCAGATGTTGCACACGGTGTCAAGGTCGTAGCGTGAGTAGTGCTTCTTGAACTGCTGGTACACGCACATCGGATCCGAAAGCGTCATATCGCGCTTGGGATGCTCGATGGTCGGCGTGGTGAACTCGGGAACACCGGCCTCCTTGACCCAGGCGTAATCGCCCGTCGCGGAGGTATCCCACTCCTCTTCGCTTTCGGTCTGATAGTGCCAAGTTGCCGCGGAATACTTTCCGGTCTCCTCGTCCCAGCCGCTGAACAGGCCCGTTGCGGGGTCGAACGCGTAAGCGGGATCAAGCAGGTAAGAAGCGTTGGTGTAGTTGAGCAGATATTCGAAGTTGTAGACGGGAACGTCCTTGCCCGCCAGGTAGTCGGCCAGATTCGGCTCGATGAGGTTCTCGACGATGTAGTTGTACATGCCGCCGTAGAACGCGATGTCGGTGCCGGAACGAATCGGGCAGTAGATGTCGGCCATCTCGGCCGTACGGGTGTAGCGCGGATCGACGACGATCCACTTAGCTCCGCGCTCGTGGGCCTTGTTGAGCCACTTCGAGCTGACGGGGTGGTTCTCAACCGAGTTGGATCCGCAATGCAGGATCACGTCGGCGTTTTGGAAGTCGCACCAATGGCTCGTCATGGAGCCGCGACCAAACGATGCCGCCAGACCGGCGACGGTGGGGCCGTGTCAAACACGAGCTTGGTTGTCGATGGCGACAAGACCAAGCGACCTCATCATCTTGAGGATGAGGTATTCTTCCTCGGAGTTTTGCTGGGAACCACCCAAGCTGGCGATAGCCGGGGTGTAGTTGACCGTGAGGTCGCCCTGCTTCTCGATGAAGGTGGCGTCGCGGGTGTCCTTCACCTTGCGGGCGATCTCCTTGATCGCCTCCTCCCAGGTGATGGGCTCCCAATCGGCGGCGCCGGGGCGACGAACCATGGGCTTGGTCACACGATCGGGGTTCTTCACGATCTCGCGCGTCTCAGGGTCGACGATGTTGCGCAGCTGGAACATCGTGGCGCCCTTCGGGCATAAACCACCTTTGTTGATGGGGTGGTCCGGATCGCCTTCGAGGTTGATCAGCTCGCCATCTCGCACCGAGCACAGCGAACCGCATCCACCTGCGCAGTAGCAGCAGATGTTCGTGTACTCTTCAGTGTTCACGAGCTTCCAGTCGCTTGACGGCTCGACCGCAAGCGCGGGAGCTGCTGCGGTGACCTCGAAGGCCATGCTCGCAGCAAACGCAGCGCCGGCGGCCTTGAAAAAGCCTCTACGTGACAGTTGCATGGGACGCACTCCTTTCTCCTCTTCTCGCTTCCAACATTTCCTACGTTTAACCCTCGGAAGAAAGTCTCTCGCCTCTCTCTTCGCGTGGATTTTCGATGAAGAACATAGCAGCTTGTCAACCCCGGCAATGTTGGAATTATTATTCAGGTTCTTTTCCTTGACCAGGTGCTTTGCTTGTGAAGAGAACAAACCGCTCGTAGAGAAATTGGTATACTTGCCCGATGTTGCGAGCATTTTCGAAACGGTTTGAGACAAAGACGAAACATTGGAGGGCGTCTTGAGCGATAAGGAACGCGTACGTCTTACCGAGCTCACCTCGAAGGGCGGTTGAGCTGCAAAGTGGGGTCCGGGAGACCTCTCCGACATCCTCGCGCCCATCCTGAAACGCGCCAACGACGCATCCGCGCACGCGGATAACCTGCTGCTCGGGTTCGAGACCAGCGATGACGCCGCCATCTACCGCATCACCGACGACGTGGCCGCCGTCCTCACCGTCGATTTCCTCACGCCGCTCGTCGACGACCCGTACGATTTCGGACGCATCGCCGCGTCCAACGCGCTCTCCGACGTGTTCGCCATGGGCGGCAAGGCCGCGTGCGCGCTCAACGTGCTGGCGCTCGACTGCGCGCTCGGCAACGAAGTGGCGCGCGAGGTGCTGCGCGGCGGCGCCGACGCCGTGGCGGAGGCGGGCGCGACCATCGTGGGCGGGCATTCCATCGACGACCCGGAGCCGAAGTACGGCTTGGCGGTGTTCGGCCTGGTGAACCCGAACGGCATCGTGCGCAACGAAGGCGCCGTGCCGGGCGACGTGCTGTATCTGACCAAGCCCCTCGGCGTGGGCCTGCTCAGCGCGGCATACAAAATCGGGGAAATCGACCTCGCGGCGTTCCAACCCGCCATCGACTCCATGAAGGAGCTCAACCGCGCGGGAGGCGTCGCCATGCTCGAAGCGGGCGTGCACGCCGCCACCGACGTCACCGGCTTCGGGCTCGCGGGCCATCTGCACGAGATGCTCGCGCCGAGCGGCGTGGGAGCCGTGCTCGACTGGAACGCGATGCCGTTGTTCGAGGGCGCGTGGGATCTGTCGTGCGCGTACTGCAGGCCCAACCGCACCTTCTCCATCATGGACTACGCGGCCCCCTTCGTCGCGCAGGGAAGCCTCGACGACGAGGAGTTCGACAACCGCATGGCCGTTCTATGCGACCCGCAGACCTCAGGAGGGCTCATCTGCGCCATACCGCCTGAGCGCGCAGAGGACTTCGAGCGCGCGTTCGAACGCGAGACGGGGCGCGATGCCGCGCGCATCGGTCGCATCGTCGACGATGCGACGTGCATGATATCGTTCGAGAATTAACGGAAGACCCGAGCCCGGCTCGTGCCGGGTTCGGGCAAAGTTCGAGTTGGCTCATGCCGGGTTCCAGCCGAGTTCGGGTCAAGTTCGAGCCAGGTTCGTGTCAAGTTCGGATCAGGTTCGGGGAAACCTCGGGATAGCCCCGTCGGGGAAACGCAAGTTACATAGTCTCTATCGAGAGCCATGCACTATGGGCGAAGCGCAAAGCCGCGTCCTCATCCATATCGCACATGCCGTGCTCGTAGCCCCAGAACACGCCCGCCACCATGCTGCGCACGATACGCGCCGCGACGGCGGGATCGATGTGCGAGGCGATGACGCCCGTCTCCTGCGCCTGAGTGAAGATGCCGGTCAAAAGCATGATGGACGGAATGACGCGGCATTGCCCGACGTCGGGCTCCACGTAGCTGAAAGCGCACACGTAAAGAAAGTTCAACTCACGCGGATGCGTGAGGTACGACTTGAAGATGTTCTTGCAAAGCAGGTCGAGGCGCTCGCGCGCCGGCGCGGCGGGATCATCGTTGTCGGACAGATCGGACACCGCGGTGTCGTAGCAATAGCGAAAGACCGCGTTGACCAAGTCGTCCCTGTCCTTGAAGTGATGATAGAACGTGCCCGCGCCCGTTCGAGCACGTTCGAACAGCAACGGAAGCGTCAGGGCGCGAACCCCCTGGTCGCTCATGATCTCCAGCGCAGCAGCGCGTATATCCTCGTACTTGCCCACAAGCCCATCTCCATCGCGTAATCAACCTTAATGATTATACGTTGACACAACGAGCCCATTGCAAGGAATTAACTTTCCGGAACGAGCGCGGACGTACCCGCAGGTCATCAAGCAACATCACCCCCCCCCGCCAAACATCCGGGAACCGCTCGCACGCAAAGCACGACCGCTCGCGCAGGGAGGGTGGTGAAACGACGGGGCCCGGGCGAGTCGTCCCACCCGGGCCCCGTCGTCGAAGCAGTTGAGGCGCCGATCGACGCCGGGCTTATCGTGCGCTACAGCGTGATGACCTTCGCCGCCTCCTGCATGCGACCGAGGATGTCGTACATGTTCGAGACCTCGCCCGCGGCAAGCTTGTCCTTCACCCCGTAGAAATCCAGGCAGGTGCCGCAGACGAGCACCTCGGTCCCGCGCTCGGCGAGCTTGTTCACCGAGTCGATGATCTGCTGCTCGCCGCCGGCGACCAGCTTCACGCCGGCGTTCATGAACAGCAAGCTCGCCGGAACATCATCGCTTTCCGAAAGCGTGTACAAGGCCATCTTCATGAGGTTGCGGCCAAGCTCGCCGTCACCATCGCCGACGAAATCCTTGCCGATGAACACCGCGTAACCGCAGCCGCCGCCCACCGAGCACGCCGAGCCCGCTGCAAGGGCCGCATCCAAGTCGGGCTGAGCCGGCTCGTCGCCGTCTCCCTCGGAAAACGTCATGAGCCACCCGCCCTCGATGACGTCGCAGGCGACCGCGAGCCCGGTCTTCTTCCCCAGGCGCGTGAGGTTCTTCACCGCGGTCTCGTTGTCAACCTGAACCGCGACATCGTGGTTGCCCGCGTCGATCTCCTTCTTCGCCATGACCAAAGGCATCGGGCAGGGCTTTCCGAATCCGTCGAGAATCTTCGTCATACCAGGCACTTCCTTCTTTCGTCATCCCGAAAGCATCGGGGGTTTCGCCACTTCTTACGCTGTGGCCGCGTATTTCACGAGCAAACGCTACCGGTCCGCGCGCTTCTCCCGCACGTCGGCGTATTCGCGTGAGATCCGCTCGATCGGCACGCCTTCGCGGTACATCCTCCTCAAACGCGCCATATGATACATCGTGGAAAGGCGACTCGTCGTGCTCGACCCGAACCTGCGGGCGGAGGTGACTATCCGCCGGCGCGTCTTGCCGGGACGCACGCCCGCCGCGCGTAAGGCGAGCGAGAAGGCGTAATCCTCCATGAGGGGAAGCTCGGGGAAGCCGCCCATGCGCTCGAACAGATCGCGCGTCATGAACATCCCCTGATCGCCGAACATGATGCGGCGTCGATACGCGCGAAAGTTCGACAGCGCCGCGCAGATGCGCATGAGCAAACTCGGCGTGTCGAAGGAGATGCCGAAGCACCCCGCCTCACCCGTCGTCAGAGCATCGCGTATCTCGTCGGGGAAGTCGTCGGGGGGCGCGCTGTCGGCGTGAAGGAAGAACAGCGCATCGGCCCGCGTCGCCCGCGCACCCGCGTTGAGCTGCCCGCCCCGGCCGCGCGGCGCCTCGATGACGCGGAACTCAGCCGCGACGACATCCCGCGTCGCATCGGTCGAACCGCCGTCGACGAAGACGATCTCGCAGTCCCGGGAATGCGGTCGAAGTCGCTCGAGAAGCGCGCCGATGGCCGCCTCCTCGTTAAGGACGGGAACGACGACCGCGATCGACGGCGCCGCGCTCACCAGCCGATCCCCCTCAGATAGCGCACGCTGCGCAAGCGCGCTACGTTCTCGTCGTCGGCGGCGCGGGCGAGCAGACCCTCCGCGTCGCGGCGCCGGTCGATGTCGGCGACGCAGCGCAACGGCTCGAAGACCAGCCCCGCGCGCTCGAGGCAGGACACCGTCTCGGCGAAAACGCCCTCATGGCCAAAGGAGTCGAGCGCGAACGCCTCGGGATGCAGCGCGGACATGGCGATGAGATAGTAGCCGCCGTCATCAGCCGGCCCCAGCGCCACGTCACAGCGATCGAGCGCGTCAAGCGCGCGGACAACGTCCCGCTCCCCGACCTCGGGCGAGTCGGCGCCGATGACCGCGACGCGGGAGCACCCTCGGGAGAGAACCTCCCCGATCGCGTTGCCGAGACGCTCCCCCAGCGTCGCCCCCCGTTGCGGGAAATAGCCCGCTTCCACGTCGAAGTAGGCGCCCACCTCCTCCCGCGCCCCTTCAGGCGCGAAGGCGACGAACACCTCAACGCCGCGTTTTGCGACGGCAACGCACGTCTCCGAGATGTCGCGCAGCATGCACGCGTGGAATTCGGCGCATTGGCTCGGCGTCAGATCGGGCATCATGCGCGTTTTCGTCTTGCCGGGTTCGGGCACGCGCGTCATCACGACCAGAGCACGTCGCTCGCCCATATCAGCCTCCTCACGCATCGAGATACCGCTTCTTCAAAACCGCGCCGACAGCCGCAAGCGCCACCACCAGCGCCACCGCCACGCCGAGGTAGACAAGGCGGTTGCCGGCGTCGATGATTCCAGCTGCGCCGTAAGCGTACAGAGCAGTTCCCGGAATCATGAAAACGAAGGTGCCTATCGCGTACGTTGCCAAACTCATGTCCGTCGCGCCGTAAGCGAAGTTCTGCACGTTGAACGGGAACAGGGGCACCAGACGCGTCACCGCCAGCGTGACCACCTCGTTGCGCCGCGACCCCGAGAACAGCCAACGGCGAAGCAGATCGTTTCCCACCGCGCGCTCGCGCACGGCGTCGCGCAGGAAGTAACGACCCACGAGAAACGCCGCCACCGCGCCCGCCCAAGCGGACACGACGCACCACACCGTCCCCCAGAACGGGCCGAACAAAACCGCCGCGGCGACCGCGAACAGGGCGCCGGGCAAGGCCAGGACGACGCAGCCGACGACCGTCGCCGCGCAGAACGCGAGCACCGCCACCGCTGCGTTACGCTCGAGCATGTCGCGCAGCACGGCCCACGTCGCGCCGTCGGCGATCCGCGCGCTGAACCCGAAGACGGCGTCGACCGCGATCACCGCCACGATGAGGACGGCGAACACGACGAGCTTCGCATATGCTCCCTTCCCCGCCAAAAGACCTACCTCGCCTCAGCCTCGCCGGCGACAGACGCAGCCGCATCATCCGAGGCGACGCCCTTGCGACGCAGGTGCTCGCGATAGAGTTGGCGCGCCATCACCACGAGCACGCCGAGAGCGAACAAGATGAGCAGCGCGTACATGAGCATCTGCGCGCCGCCTGTCAACATGCCGCCGACGTAGGAGTACACGATGGTCGCAGGCAGCTGACCTAGGCCCGTGGCGATGATGAAGCTGCGAAACGACATGGACGTGAGGCCCGCGAAGTAGCTGACGAAGTCGAACGAGATGAACGGCAGAAGACGCGCGATCAGCACGCTTTGCGACCCGTGGCGCTCGAAGAACTCATCGATGCGCTGAAGTCCCGCCTTGCTCGTCAGCTTCTCGACCGCCTCGCGACCGAGCGCCTTCGCCACCCAAAAGCACAGAACGGCTCCTGCCATGGAGCTCACCCAGGACAAGATGGCGCCCTGCCACCACCCGAACAAGTTCGCGTTCGCGATGGTGATGAGAAACGCGGGAAGCGGCGCCGCCAGGGACTGGAACACCATGAGCAGAAACGAGACGACCGCCGCGGCGGAGCCGTAGCGCTCCATGAAGGCGCTCGCAGCGGAGAAGTCGCCCGTCGCGAACATGGCGAGGACGGAGTTCACCGCATCGCGCACCGAGGGCACGAGCGCGTACGCGCCGACCGCGCCCAAAACAACCGCAACGATAATGCCGCGTTGAATCCATGCGGCGTAGCTGGATTTCAAGAAACGCTCCTTTCGCCCCGATGTGCGCCGAGGCGGGCCCGGCATGCGAGCCCGCCTCGGCGGTCACGGGGTTGCGCGATGACCGCTTACTGCTCGGTTGCGCCCGTCCAGGCCTTCATGCCGCCCTCGAGGGTGGTCACGTTGTCCATGTTCGCGCCGAGAGCGCCCAGGATGTTGGTCGCGGCCTGAGCGTAACGGTTGCCGCTGTAGCAAACGAGGACGATCTTCTTGTCGCCGCCGTTATCGGTGGCGGTGGCATCCTGCATGGCGGCCTTCATGTTGGCGATGCCGGAAGCGTTGTCGCCGTCCTTGGCGGCGTCCATGTCAGCGGAGATGGCGCCCGGGATGTGGCCGGCCTCGTAATCGGCTGCCTTGCGCACGTCGACGATCAGGTACTCGTCGTTGTTCAGCTGCGCCTCCACGTCGGCGGGCGAGACCTTCTTCATCTCGATCTCCTTGACCTCGGGGGTCGCCTGCTGCTCGGCAGCGGAGCCGGCAGCGGAAGAGCTCGCGGAGCTTGCGGCCTCGTCGGAGCCGCAGCCGGCGAGGATACCGCCCGCGAGGGCGAGCGTTGCGGCGCAAACGACGATCTTCTTGATGTTCAGCATGGAAACGATCCTTTCCGTTCTCTCGCGGATGCGTCGGGCACCCGCTTCTTCTTCCAAAGCGCAAGGCAACGCCGCGGAAGCACCCCGCGGCAACCTCGCGTTCTCCCCGTTCGCACGCACGTCGATCATCCGACCTTCATGCGGAAACGAGAAACGCCACGCTCGTATGAGCGCATGCTATGAAACAGGAATGTACGTCTGGATGCAGATATTCCAGACCCAGTGAGCACCCATTCAGCTGACGGAGGGCGAAGCCCGTTGCAGAAGAAACCGTCTGCCGAACGAAAAGCATATGAACGAACGGCTCGCAGAAGCGCGTTCCTTGAGAAGTATACGCGCCCGAAAGCTTTAATTCAAGGGAGAAAACGGAGCGTGTTCTCTCGGCCGCCTGCGATCACGGCCGTTGCGGCCATCGCGGCGACCCGGCGATCACGGCATCTGCGACCCCGGCCGCAGATGAAGCAGCGGGAACGGCTCGCCCATGCCGCCGGTCTCCGAACGGCCGACTACTTCGAAGCCGTAATGCAGATAGAAGCCGACCGCCTGCGCGTTCTGCTCGTCCACATCGAGCCTGCGAGCGCCGAGGTCTTTCACCGCGTAATCCGGAAGCGCGGCGCCGACCCCTCGCCGCGCCCGGCATAGCACGGTGCACAGCGCGCCAAACGCCTGCGGTACGCAGTCGCTCCCTACAAGCTGCAGACCAACTCGTACTCGCGCGGGGACGTCTGGCAATGCAGCGCCGCCAAGCCCGTGGAGCGGTTCGACCCGAACACACGCGCGAGCACAGGCTCGGGGTCGTCCGCCTCGAAGCGCAACGCGATGCCGCACCCCGCCGTGATGGACGTCGGCACGGGAATGGTCTGGTAATCGACGCTGCCCGAGGCGAGCGTCTTTCCGGCGGCCATGGCCGCATGGGTCGATTCGAAGGCGAGCACGTAAACGGACACGTCTTCCCCTTTCTTTTTTCAGCGGAACCGCACCGGGCGGCCCGCGCACCTGTTTTGCATCCGTCGCGCGGAAACATCGCCCCCGCGCGCCCTCACGCGATGTCGTGCGCAGCAGCGACCAGCGCCTCGGCGCACACGTCGATCTCCTCAACGGTGGTGAACGGGCTGAAGCTCACGCGCACCGCGCCCTGAGCGGCCGTGCCGAGAGCCTCGTGCATAAGCGGCGCGCAGTGAGCGCCCGCACGCGTGCAAATGCCCCACTCGGTCGCCAGATAGTCGGCGACCACGGCGGAATCGAGGTCGCCCACGTTAAGCGCCACGATGCCGGCGCGCCCCGCGTCACCCCCGCCGCCGTACAACTTGACGGCGGAAACGTCCGCCAGCGCTCCTTCGAGGCGCGATGCCAGCGCCGCCTCGTGCGCGGCGATGTCCGTCACGCCGCGCTGCGCCACGTAGCCCACGCCCGCCGCAAGGCCCGCGAGCCCGTGGGCGTTCAGCGTGCCCGCCTCGAGCGCCTCCGGCATGAAGCGCGGGTGGCGCTCGTCGAAGCTGTGAGTGCCGGAGCCGCCTTCCAGAAGCGGCGCGATGTCAACCCCCTCGGCAACGCACAAGCCGCCCGTGCCCTGAGGACCGAGCAAGCCCTTGTGGCCGGTGAAGCACACCACGTCGACGCCGAGATCGGCCATGGAAAGCGGAAACGCGCCCGCCGTCTGCGCGGCATCGAGCACCACCGCAGCCCCCGCCGCATGCGCGACGGCGGCGATGCGGGCCGCATCGTACACATCGCCCGTCAGGTTGGAAGCATGCGTGACCGCCACAAGCGACGCACCCCGAACCGCCCGTTCGAGCGCCTCGTAATCAAGCGCGCCACGCGCATCGACCGGCACCACCTCGAGCGCGCAACCGCGCTCGTCGCGCGCTTTGTTCAACGGGCGCAGCACCGAGTTGTGAGAAGCGGCCGTGGTGACCGCCTTCGCGCCGTCGGGCAAAAGGCCGTCGATGGCGATGTTCAAAGCGCCCGTGGCGTTCGCGGCGAACGCCACGCGGTCGGCACCGGGAGCGCCGAGCAACGCGGCCACCGCATCGCGCGCCTCGAAGACCGCCATGCCCGCGGCCACCGAAGCCGGGTGAACGCCGCGTCCCACGCCGCCGAACGACGTCATCGCGCGCGCAACCGCCTCCACCACCTCGTCGGGCTTCTTCATAGTGGTCGCCGCGTTGTCCAGATAGATCATGCGAGCTGCTTCCCTCCGCTTACGCCCCCGCGCATCTCGCGCGGAAGCGCCCCGAGCCCCCCTATGCGCACAGGGGGGGTTCGGGGAAGATTCCCTCCGCACATTCCGCGCGGAAACATCCAGCAAGTATACAACGCAGCCGGCGCGCGCTGACGCGCTATAATGGGCGAATTCGCTCAATACGGCGATGCCTTCGCCACCCGCAACCACGAAAGGCAGCCATCCATGCCCTCAAGCAACCTCAACGCAATCCTGCGCGCGCTTCCCTCCGTCGAGGAAGTGCTGAACGCCCCCGAGATCAAGCGTCTCGAGAGAAACCTCCCCCGCACGGTGCTCACCGACGCCGTGCGCGACGAGCTCAACGCCGCACGTCAGGCCATCATCGAGTCGCGCGGCGAGCAACCGATGCCCGCCGATCTTCCCGCGCGCGCCGCGCGTCGGGCCATGGCTCTTCTGAGCCCGTCGCTCAAGCGCGTGGTGAACGCATCGGGCGTCATCGTGCACACCAACCTCGGCCGCAGCGTCATGGCGCAAAGCGCGGTCGACGCGGTGGTCGACGTGGCGCGCGGCTATTCGACGCTGGAGTACTCCGTGGAGGGCATGTGCCGCGGCAGCCGTCACGACCATTGCGAGCAGCTCATCTGCACGCTCACCGGCGCCGAAGCGGCCATCGCGGTGAACAACAACGCCGCCGCCGTCATGATGGTCCTCTCCGAGTTCGCGTCGGGTCACGAGGCCGTCGTCTCGCGCGGCGAGCTGGTGGAGATCGGCGGATCGTTCCGCATCCCCGACATCATGGAGCTCTCCCACGCGACCATGCGCGAAGTCGGAACCACCAACAAGACGCACCCGTTCGACTTCGAGCGAGCCATCACCGACGACACCGCCATGCTGCTGAAGGTGCACACCTCCAACTACCGCCTGGTCGGCTTCACCGAATCCGTCAGCGCGCGCGAGCTGCGCCGTATCGCCGACGACGTGCGCGAGGATCGCCTGGCGCGCGGCGCGGACGCACCCGATCTTCTGGTGTACGAGGATCTCGGGTCGGGTGCGCTGCTGGAGCTGGACAACCTAGGCGACTTCAACGAGCCCACGGCGGGCTTCGCCTTGGGCGGATGCGACCTGGTGTCCTTCTCGGGAGACAAGCTGCTCGGCGGCCCGCAGGCGGGCATCATCATCGGATCGAAGAAGCTCATCGACCGTCTGAAGAAAAACCCGCTCGCCCGCGCGCTGCGTCTGGACAAGATGACGCTCGCGGCACTCGAGGCGACGCTGCGCCTGTATCTGGATCCCGACCGCGCCCGCGCTGAGATTCCCACTCTGCGGATGCTCGACGCGCCTGCGGAGGAAATGCGCGAGAAGGCGCAAATCCTCGCCGACCTCATCGCGAGCACCGTGGGCGACAAGCTTGAAGGCATCGACGTGGTGCCCGAGATCAGCCGCGCGGGCGGCGGCGCCTTGCCGATGCGCGACATCCCCACCTTCGCCGTCCAGCTTTCCTTCAAACAGGGCTCGGCGCAGGGATGCGAGGAGCATCTCGTGCGGAAAAACCCCGTGCCCATCGTCGCGCGCATCAAGCAGGAGACGCTTTTGCTCGACGTCCGCACCATACTCGGGCCCGACGAGAACGTCGAGATAGCCCGCGCGCTCGCCGCGTACTTCGACAACCTGAACGCAAGCGCCTAAGCAGGAGAAGCCTTATGAGCACAGCACCGAAAACCTCTTTGATCCTGGGAACCGCAGGGCATATCGACCATGGCAAGTCCTCGCTGGTGAAAGCGCTGACCGGCGTCGACCCCGACCGCCTTGCGGAGGAGAAGAAGCGCGGCATCACCATCGAGCTGGGATTCGCCCAACTCGCGCTTCCCAGCGGACGGCGCGTCGGCGTGGTCGACGTGCCCGGGCACGAGAAGTTCGTGCGTCACATGGTGGCGGGCGCTACCGGCGTCGACGTGGCTCTCATCGTGATCGCCGCCGACGACGGCATCATGCCCCAAACCGTCGAGCACCTCGCCGTGCTCGAGCTTCTCGGCGTGAGAAGCGCCGTCGTCGCGCTGAGCAAGATCGACCTGGTCGACGAGGAATGGGCGGAGTTCGTCTCCGACGAGATCGCGGGACGCTTGGCGGACAGCCCGTTCGCGAACGCCCCCATAATCGGCGTGTCAAGCCGCACAGGAGCAGGCCTTGACGAGCTGCGCGCCGCTCTGGACGAAGCGTGCGCGAGCGCCGAGCACACCAAGGCCACTAACGTCGCGCGCATGCCCGTTGATCGCGTGTTCACCGTCAAGGGCTTCGGCACCGTGGTCACGGGGACGCTGTGGAGCGGCGAGCTTCACGAAGGCGATGAGCTTGTCGTCATGCCCTCGGAGGCCAAGACGCGCGTGCGCTCCATCCAAATGCACGGGAAATCAGCCGAGAGCGCGCCTGCGGGCAACCGCGTCGCGGTGAGCCTCGCGGGGCTTTCGACCGACGAGGTTCGCCCCGGCGACTTCATCTGCGCACCTGAGGCGGCGCATCTGACCGACCGCTTCGACGCCGAGTTCACCTACCTCGACCCCTTCTCGTTCGGACGCCCCCTGAAGACGGGCGCGCGCGTTCACGTGGCCCACGGCACGCGCGAGGTCCTCGGGCGCATCCTGTTCATGGACGGCCTCGAGACCCTGAACTCCAAAGGCCGCACGTTCGCGCAAATTCGCCTGGAGGAGCCGCTTCCCGTGGCGTACCGCGATCAGTTCATCGTGCGCTCGTACTCCCCCGTGCACGTCATCGGCGGCGGAACGGTTCTCAGCCCCCGCCCGCGGCGTCGCACGAACTTGAAGCCCGAGGAGCACACGATGCTCGCGGCGCTGGATTCCGGCGACGTGGACGCGGCCATCGGGGCGCATCTGGAGCTTGCGGGCGCCCCCGAGCCTGCAAGCGAGATCGCCCACAGCTGCGGCTTGGACGAAGAGACCGTCGCCCGCGCCCTCGCTCGCATGGAAGACGCCGCGTGCGTCGTCTCGCTGAGCGGTCGCGAAAAACTGTTCGCCCGCCCCGCGCTGGTGCAGAAAATCGTGTCGGCTATGGAGCGCAGCCTGCTGATGTTCCACAGCTCGAACCCCGACGCCACCGGCTTGGCGAAAGAGACGCTGCGTCAGACAGCGGCGCCCACCGTCGCGCCCGGCGTGTTCGACGCGCTGCTCGACGAGGCGGAGAGGCGCGGCGCCATCATGCGCACCGAAGGCGAGGTGAGCCACCCCAAAGCAAGCGCAGGCGCCCGCAAGAAGGAGGAGGAGACGGCGGAAAAGATAGCCGATGTCCTTCGCGGCTGCACCACCCCGCCCGAGATCGGCGGCATCGCCGAGGAGCTGGGTATCGACGTGAGCATCGCCCGCAAGGCGGTCGCGCGCCTCGTGCAGGACGGCCGCGTGACGCGCATCGACGCCGACCGCTACTACGATCGCGCCGTCATCGACAACTACCGCGAGGTGGTGCGCACGCACCTGAGCGAAAACGGCCCCTCCCCCGCTTCCGACCTGAAAGACGCCATGGGCATCACGCGCAAGTACGCCATGCCGCTGCTCGAGCACTTCGACAGCACGGGGCTCACGCGCCGCGAGGGCGACCTGAGAACGCTGGTGAAATAGAGGGCGATGTAAAAGAGCTGAAAAGGCATGGCGGAAACCGGCGTTTCACGCTATCATATTGCGTCGCGGTTGCTCGAAATGAGACCCGCCTGACACTTGGAGACGGATGGGGCCTGGTGGCTCCCGCGGCCTTCAAAGCCGTTGTGAGGCGCGCAGAACGTCTTGGGTGTGTTCGATTCGCACACGTCTCCGCCAGAATGACCGATCCTCTTTCTCGCGCAAGCGAGGGAGGGGATTTTTCATTTCAGGAAGGACCCTCCTCCCGCTCGCCCGCAATCGAGCGACCCGAGATCGCGCGGGTCGCAGCATCACGCCGCGACCCCTTCTCCCACGCCCCTCCTCCCGCGCGCCCGCAATCGAGCGGCGGCTCGCTCCCGCCGTTCGCAATACCTGCTGAAGCCCTCCTCGGCATCTCGTCGGATCGACCGAAGATCCGCCCTCTCCCTTCGCGCCTTTCCGGTCTCCCTAAGGGGTTTCTGCATTTCTCTGTATTACGCACTATTTTTATGTTTTTCGTTATATACTTTGCGATTATCGAGATTATTTGACTTCGTTTTACAACGAAAGGGAATTCGCATGGATCTGAAGAACATCTCACGCACCCTTAAGGGGGCGGTTGTCGCATCCGTCCTTGCCGCCTTTTGCCTGACCGCGATGGCAAGCCCTCTGCTGCACTACCTCACCACGAAGCCGCTGCGGGAAACGCTCTTAGGTCCCGTCGCAAGCGATTTCACCCTCGCAGGGTCGGCCATCACCTCGGCTATCGGATGCACGCTGCTCGTTTTCGCAGGCGTAATCACCTGGCGGCTGTTCACTCGGATCGGCAAAGGTCAGATCTTCGAGCAAGCCTCCACCCAGCTGCTTCTTACCGCGGCGATAATTTACCTCCTCAGCACTATCGCTTGGGCAATCGATCTCATCATCTGGTTCCCAAGCTTCGACCTCGTCCCCTACTCCGCGCTTTCCGCCGCCGCGCTCGCAGCAATGAGCGCTGCGCTGTTCGTCATCGCGTTCGCGCTCGCCAAGCTGAACCAGCAAGCATGCGCGCTCGACGACGAGCTGAAGATGGTGGTGTAGCCATGCCCATCAGAATCAACCTCGGCGTAATGCTGGCAAAGCGGAAGATGAGGCTAGGCGAGCTTTCGGAACGGGTGGGCGTGAGCGCAACGAACCTCTCCATCTTAAAAACGGGCAAGGCGAAGGCGGTGCGATTCAGCACACTCGAGGCGATCTGCGCAGCGCTTGATTGCCAGCCAGGCGACATTCTGGAGTACGTCCCCGACGACTCCGAATAGTCACATGGGGAAGCTGCGACGAATATCGATGGGAATGCAAGCCCCACGGAGCGCGACCGCAACGGCTCCTTTCAGAGATAGCGCGAAGGACGCAAAGCGATGAGCTCACCGGAAAAAGCAAGCTGTCCAAGAACCTCGAAGCAGCGCGTTGCAACCAAGCCC
Source organism: uncultured bacterium (assembly GCA_937890835.1). GTDB lineage: Bacteria > Actinomycetota > Coriobacteriia > Coriobacteriales > Eggerthellaceae > CALADF01. The sequence goes on along the minus strand of CALADF010000035.1, from coordinate 197,674 downwards.
GCCGACGCGCTCACGCTTGCAAGCTGGGGGACAGCCGCGCTCGCGTTTGCGCTTTGCACGCCCCCGTTGGAGAAGATGGCGAACGCCGTGTTCATGGCGGGCCCGGTCGTCGTCGCACCCGCGGGGTACACGCTGGCCCTTTTGCTCGCGAGCGCCGCAATCGCGCTGATGATCGCCGCATTCATCATGCGACGGAACACGTCCCGCATTGCGCGTCCTGCCCGCGGTAGCATCGAGGACGGGGTCGCAAGCTGCAAAGCACATGGCGACCCCGTTGCGAGCCCATGTCAAAGCGAGCTCGACGATGCCGCCCGGCACAAACCGAATGAAGCCCCTGTCGGCCCCGCACGTCAAAGCGGAATCGGCTGCGGCATGCGCTGGCTCGGCAACGGAATCGCCGCCTTCGCCATCGTCGCAACATTTGCAACCGCAGGGCTTTTCTGCCTTATCAGCGAGCCCTACGTGGCCGACCCGCCCAGCTATGCGGGAGATCGCGTCGTGGTGGTGGAGCGAAACGTGTTTCTTGCCGGAAACGGAGCCGTCTACCTCGTGCCGCACGGGCTGGGGCTCGGCTTCGAGATAGCGCGTTACAGTGCCGATGACGGCTACAGCCCCATGAGCAACGAAACGTACACGCTAAGCTGGCAAGGACGCGCGCCTGCGTTCGTAGCCCTGGGAACCCCCGTCGACCCCGTGAGCATGTACCCTGCAAAGCGGTGAAGAACACGCGATTTACCCCGAGAGCCACTCCATTTGCACGACGCGCAGAACTTCGGCGCCCCCGATATGCACGATGCGCAGAACCCCAGAGTCGCTATTAAGCACGATGCGCAGAACCTTGCTTGCTTCAGGACGGCGCGTCGCGATAGCCAGGCCTTGCGGGAATAAGATTGCGGAACCCTTTCATCTGGGCGAAACCGCCTCGGAAGCGCATACGAGACGAATAGAGACACCTTGGCAGCGCCTTATTCTTTCGCCAGCGTAACTACCGCATAACAAATCTAGTCGATAAACAAATCGCCCCTGGATTCAGGCGCTCCTCAACCATGTCCTCGACAAACTTCGAGCGATTTCCCGCCTGGTGCCCCGACGACTCCTTCACGTGATCAGCCGCTGCGCGACGTACCACCTCGGCATCAAACCGTAGCGGAGCGTCGTCGTTAAGATACAGCGAAGCCGTCTCCGCCATGGCAGCTTCTTCTCTAATTAATTTGCAACACGTTGCAACATAAAGCTGAACCGAGACACCGCATGCAGCGAGCTCGCCCAGAATGACGCTGCCCCAAAACTAGTAGACCTCATCGCCGCGTTTCAGGTCCGTTGCGTACTTACCCAGAATGACGCTGCTCCAAAACTCCTCGCCGTAGTCGTACACGATGGGCTTAGTTGCGTACTTACCCAGAATGACGCTGCTCCAAAACCAGGTCAGGGAGCGTGCGGGCGCTCCCGACGTTGCGTACTTACCCAGAATGACGCTGCTCCAAAACCAGGTCAGGGAGCGTGCGGGCGCTCCCGACGTTGCGTACTTACCCAGAATGACGCTGCTCCAAAACAGAAGGACGCGGACACGGGGAAGATGGTTCGTTGCGTACTTACCCAGAATGACGCTGCTCCAAAACACGCCTACAAGAACGCGGGCGTGTCTGCGGTTGCGTACTTACCCAGAATGACGCTGCTCCAAAACTGCAGTGCGACCACCCGTCGCCCTTCGCCGGTTGCGTACTTACCCAGAATGACGCTGCTCCAAAACATGCCTGCGAGTTCGTCAAGGGATGGATGGTTGCGTACTTACCCAGAATGACGCTGCTCCAAAACACGCCTACAAGAACGCGGGCGTGTCTGCGGTTGCGTACTTACCCAGAATGACGCTGCTCCAAAACAAGTCAGTGAACTCCGGCGTGGCCTCGAAGTTGCGTACTTACCCAGAATGACGCTGCTCCAAAACCCGGCCTCGGTCCACCGCACGCGCTCCTTGTTGCGTACTTACCCAGAATGACGCTGCTCCAAAACTACCGAGTCGTAGTTCACCACGACCACCTGTTGCGTACTTACCCAGAATGACGCTGCTCCAAAACGGCGAACGCGTCAAGCGCCCCGAACCCGAGGTTGCGTACTTACCCAGAATGACGCTGCTCCAAAACTATCGCATTTCATCAATGGCTATCTTAATTGTTGCGTACTTACCCAGAATGACGCTGCTCCAAAACTGGATCGGAGGAGCTTTCGAGTAAGTGCCAGTTGCGTACTTACCCAGAATGACGCTGCTCCAAAACTGCTCGATGTGAACGTCATTGCGTTCGCGTGTTGCGTACTTACCCAGAATGACGCTGCTCCAAAACTTAGGGTAAAAGGGTACGCGCTGCGGAGGTGTTGCGTACTTACCCAGAATGACGCTGCTCCAAAACCGACAGGCTCCATGGACGCGCCCTCAACGCGTTGCGTACTTACCCAGAATGACGCTGCTCCAAAACTAACTGATCACCGTGAGCCTGGCAAAAACGGTTGCGTACTTACCCAGAATGACGCTGCTCCAAAACCCCTTTTCTCTCCTTTCGGTAGTCTAATGGTTGCGTACTTACCCAGAATGACGCTGCTCCAAAACACCCCAAACTTTGGGAGTGCGAAAGCACTCGTTGCGTACTTACCCAGAATGACGCTGCTCCAAAACAGCCCGTAGTGCGCGCAGATCGCGGCGGTGGTTGCGTACTTACCCAGAATGACGCTGCTCCAAAACTGCATCACGCAGACCTTGCCGCCGCCTTTGTTGCGTACTTACCCAGAATGACGCTGCTCCAAAACTGGACGGGAAGGAGATGGGCGAATGATCAGGTTGCGTACTTACCCAGAATGACGCTGCTCCAAAACTTCCGGCAGCGGCCTGCGCGTCGCTCGCGGTTGCGTACTTACCCAGAATGACGCTGCTCCAAAACAACATGTGAAGTTGGCACCTGAAATATAAGTTGCGTACTTACCCAGAATGACGCTGCTCCAAAACTGTTGATATCGCGCAAGTCGCTTTGGGTGTGTTGCGTACTTACCCAGAATGACGCTGCTCCAAAACTGGACGGGAAGGAGATGGGCGAATGATCAGGTTGCGTACTTACCCAGAATGACGCTGCTCCAAAACTTCCGGCAGCGGCCTGCGCGTCGCTCGCGGTTGCGTACTTACCCAGAATGACGCTGCTCCAAAACTGAGCGGAAGCCATGACAGACGGGTAAAGGTTGCGTACTTACCCAGAATGACGCTGCTCCAAAACTAGTTCCTCCTTACTTGTGAATGGTGAACAGTTGCGTACTTACCCAGAATGACGCTGCTCCAAAACTTCACGTCGATCAGCACCACACGCACGGCGGTTGCGTACTTACCCAGAATGACGCTGCTCCAAAACTTGTTCTTGGTGTAACGCTCTTCGCCGAAGTTGCGTACTTACCCAGAATGACGCTGCTCCAAAACTCGCCGGGACTGGCGTAGCCGTCTTGATCGTTGCGTACTTACCCAGAATGACGCTGCTCCAAAACGAAATCGTTTACCGTCGCTATCCGGTCACGGTTGCGTACTTACCCAGAATGACGCTGCTCCAAAACTCAGCTCCGCACCACTCATAACGCTACCGGTTGCGTACTTACCCAGAATGACGCTGCTCCAAAACCGCTGCCGCTCGCCTTGAACCGCGCGTATGGTTGCGTACTTACCCAGAATGACGCTGCTCCAAAACTGTGAGACTTGCACCTATGCGCCTCGTCAGTTGCGTACTTACCCAGAATGACGCTGCTCCAAAACTGCAAAAAACGAGCTTCGAGAGGTCAACGGTTGCGTACTTACCCAGAATGACGCTGCTCCAAAACGGGCATGCGGTCGCCGACCAGTGGCAGTGCGTTGCGTACTTACCCAGAATGACGCTGCTCCAAAACTCCCGTTGGCCAGCGCGGTTGCCGCGCTCAGTTGCGTACTTACCCAGAATGACGCTGCTCCAAAACTAAGTTTTTGAGTTTCGCGGTCTGACCTGGTTGCGTACTTACCCAGAATGACGCTGCTCCAAAACTAGGCAGAACGGCGATACACTGCCCGTTAAGTTGCGTACTTACCCAGAATGACGCTGCTCCAAAACTGCAGGGTGTCGCAACCGCAGCAAGAGCCAGTTGCGTACTTACCCAGAATGACGCTGCTCCAAAACTCGCTCTTGGCTGCACACCTAACGATATTCGTTGCGTACTTACCCAGAATGACGCTGCTCCAAAACGGCCACCACCTCGGGGCGTCCGTCGGCGTGTTGCGTACTTACCCAGAATGACGCTGCTCCAAAACCTCAAATCGAGCAAATTCCCTGCTGCAAGGGACGGAAACCTGGGTAAAGTCTTATCTCTCAAGATAATTAGCATCTACGTATAGTACGTTTTCAAGGTTCCCTAAAGCAAGCTGCGATCCCTGCTCGTATGACAAGACGCACAACTGCAGCGACGCCACTAGCTCGCACAATTCATTGTACTGCGCACTTGTCAGATAATTTGACAAGTTAACCAACGCAATGACCTTCTCGGGAAACAGGTCTGCCGCGATCCTCATAAAATGCTGCAGCCGTTCATACACTGTGAGGTCTTGGCTGTCATCAACGGCAAATCCCAGCATTTTTAGATACTTTGCCGAATCCCAATCATCTGATAGGCAGTAATTCGCAGACATCTGGAGAAACTGGTTTTCAAAAACCTCGTCTATCCGACAACTCATTCCCTCGAGAGCGCGAGACGCGTCTTCTTCGATCGCCAATCTTTCGACAATCGTCTTTATCGCCTGAGATAAAATGCGTTTGTCGTTAAGGTCGAGCATCAACGCATCGCCTAGAAAATAAAGAATCTTAGAGGCTTTCATCTCCTTCCCGTCATCATCGAAGAAAAAAGCTGGCTCCAACGCGTCGGGAGGAAACCCTTGTGCCAAAGACAACGCGCAACGCGCGAAAAGGGAAGGGTCTTCGATTCTGAGCGCGTTAAGAGCGTCACGCCGCAACATGAGAGATCTTTCGAATTTCTCAAACACCAATTTCATAGCACCAGCAACCTGTCGGTGGTGTCGACCACAGAGCTTTCTTTTCGCTCGCCAACAATATCGACAATCCCCGAGTATTGTTTTTCGGTGACCTTCAGCACCTGAACTAATCCATGCGGCGGCTTGTTTCGCCGCAAACGAGCGATCGCAGAATCGGCAGACGACCCGTCAAGCACCATTTTCGAATAAACGCTTTCCTGCATCATGAGGTAACCATCTTTTACCAAGAACTTCCTGAAAACACGATAATCCTTACGTTGTATCGCCGTGAGAACTGGCAGGTCGAAGAACACGATGAGCCTCATGAATCTACTCCTCATCGAGAGCGAACTCCAAATAGTCATCCAAACCGGCACGCCCGCCCAAGATGGCCAAATTCGTTTTCACGAACAATGCCAGAATGGATGAAAGCCTATAAAGCCCCTGCTCGATTCGATACTCATCCGAAAAGAGACTCAATAACTCAGCTTTAACCTCGGTGGTTAAATCCCTCTCATAGTTCTCGACAACATACAGATCTATCACCGGCCTAAATGGCTCCATGAAATCGCAAGCAAGGTTAAACTGGTTGTAGTCGTTGCAATGGTTAACTCCCAGCTGCGTTAAATACCCACGTGAAACGATCTCTCGATTCAACCAGGCAAGCAAAATGGCATAGCCATAATTGAGCTGGGCGTTGATAGCGCACTCGATATTTCTACTGAAATCGTTTCCAAACAACGCGTTGAAATAGACCTTAGCGGCATGTCCCTCTCGGTTTGTCGTATCACCAAGCCTTACGTCAAAAGCATATTCACGAAGCATTGCAGCCTGGGTGAGGCCCATTCTTTCAAGCACCGCCGCTTGGTTGTTGATCTTCGAAGAAACAATGCGTGCCCAAAGCGACTCTTTCGCATCCTGTCCCCAGCGAGCTTGCTCGCTAATGCGCCTCGAAGAATCATGAGCGCCATACAGAGGGGAGAAAAGCCCCACAGGGTTATGTCGCACATCGCAGAACAGAACGGGGATGCGCGCCCGCGCCAACTCCGCCAAAAGGTAGGAGCTGACGTAGGCGGCAGTGCTCTCGATAACAACGATCGAGATTTCCGACAGATGAATCATGGTCTGCTCGTCTTGGCGAACGACCATATACCCGTCCTGATACGAACAGCGGCAACGCTGGGTAATGTACACCGTCCTATGGCTCAATTGTGCTGCGCCTTTCAAACATTCCAGTGACCGAAGAATCGACGAAGCAAATATCGGATATAGATGAGCCCAAGTTAATGTTTGTCATACGACCCCCAGACGAAGAAAGTCCTAACCCCTTGAGCCCACGCGCTCCATCACAATGAAGCACAGCTATTAGTTCCATTACACCTGCGTGCTTTTCTTCCTTGGACAGCTTAGAAAACCGCTCTTGGCATTTATCGGCCATCAACTTTTCGTATACGGAAGACTTGTACCTCGGATACCTTTTCTTAATCGCATCGCACAAATACGCAAACAGGTCATCGAGCCCCGCCTCAAGTTCCCCCGCGTCAGCCTTTGCCATCCTGCGCTTCGAAGCCATTGTGTAGAGCAGTTTCATGTACTTTGTCGGCAGCCACAACTGTTGGGCGTTGATCATCTCTGTCGGAGACGTCAGGTAATATTCCGCACCGTCCCATTCGATCTTCTGATACTTCAGCACCTGGCCACGCAAAATACGGGGCTCGTCATACTCGGCCTTCAGATACGCCAACAAGTCGTCATCGGATTTCAACCCGTAAGAAACATTCACAGGGATGCCCACCGCTGACACTTTGCGCTTCCTCTTGCCGCGCACCGTATCCGTGTGCTCGATAACGCAATAAAATGCCGAATTGGGACTCATGTAATGCCCGTAATGCTCAACCGACTTGCCCTTCTTCAGAGGGATGGCGTTATCGCTCTGTTCGCGAGGCGAATACACTGTCTGGTTCCAAAACTCACCCGTCAGCTTCTCAACCTTACGCGAGACAAAACAGTCTCGATAGTTGAGACACTTGCGAATGCGCTCGACCTCCTGCTCACCGTACCAACCGTCCTTAAACACCTCTCCCGTTTCAGGGTCGAATCCGTTCACGCTGAAGCTGTTGATGATGAGGCCCGAATGTCCCTTCTTGCTGCCCTTCGTAGCCATAGCAAAGCGGGAGAACGATCGGTAATCGAGATCCTCGGAGATGCGCGGGTACCGCGTCGCCAGGAAACGACTCATCTGGCAAGCGAGGAACGCATCATGAGCATGATGCCAATCGTTCACCTCACGAACCTTGTAGAAACCGTATTGCTCTCGCAAGTTGTGCGTCAGCTCGGCCTTCACTGTTTCAATCACCGTATCGGGATAAAGCGACTGCAAAAGCGTCACTACATGTTTGGTGATCTGCCTAGTCTCGACAAGCTGTCTGTTAATAAAACCCATTGCCTGACGATCTGACACGCGCGACGTCGTCAACGCGTTGAACTTCTTATCACTCATAAGTTTGGCATCATGCAGACTCGCCCAAAATGCATAGCCCTTACGTCGCATGTCCTCCGGTAATGGATACAAGTCAAGCTTCTTCTCGTTCTCCGACTGCAAAACCAGCACTTTGTTATCGACGGAGTCGTCTTTGACCATCGATTGCGGAACAATATGATCGACATGGTACAAGGCGAGGTTATCGATATCGAGCTTCTTGCCGCTATACGCACACCGACCTCGCTGTAGGAAGTACAGATACAAGCGCTCGCTATCCAGCTTATCCTTCTCATGTGCGAGCTCGCGCTTCAACTCCGCTTGCCCCTCGTAAAAGCTCAGGTCTTTTGAGATAGCAGCGTACAGCTCTTCAAGTTGTCTCGCGCGAGACTTCGTCCTACTTCCCTTTGTCTTACCGACCTCCTCACGCGCCATCTCAATGCAAATCTTCGCAGGGGCCTTGCCGGTGATGGATACGATCTCGTCGATGATCTTCAAAGTCTGATTGATACCGCGCTTGATCGCCGGGGAGCCGGGAATATCCTCCAGCAAGTACCCCTCTTGATCCCGCAGAAACTGCTTATTCTCTTCGTCGAGTAGCTTCCTGAAACCAAAGCGTTCGTCGGCAAGAATCTCCATAAGGTTCATCGGGGTAGTCTTGTCGCTATCGCGCAGCACATCCATAATGCTCACGCGACGACCGTTGTAATCTGCTCGGAGTTCCTCCAGAAACTCTCGCGAAAGATTCGACCAGCCCGTATAGCGCAATTTGCACACACGCTTAACCTGGTCGTTGGTCAGGGCGCCGTTGCCGCCGCGCTCGACGGGCCCGTACGCCTGCATGACCTTACGCTTCAAAATTCCCTTGTCCTCGAACACCGTCACCCACATGATAAGGGTTTCAACCATCTCATAGTCTTCATACGACTCAATCGGGCGCTCAAGGATACGAGCAAAGTCACAATACGAGCCAAGAGACGACGCAAACTCCGACTCTTTCTGTGTGCCTTTGATCTTGTAATGCGATCCAAAACGGCTCTTGAGATACTCCTCGACATCCGCCACACGCACTTTTTTCCGCGTCTTGAAAACATCGTCGAAAATAGCCTGAACCGTCTCATTATCCATACGCATGAAATTCTCGCCATCAGCGTCGTGACGACAAACGTTCAGTTCTTGGCGCACGCAGAACTCGCTGTAAAGCAATGAGTTCTTAGGGATGACCTTCTTACCCAGATAATAGGTGCACTCGCCCGTCAAGTTAGTTATGAACGCCTCGGCGCAGGCGTCGCGATCGATCACCTCGTCGAAGTTCCACGGATAAATAGGCTCTTTCTCCATGCCAGGCTTTCGCACCGCCCACGCAAACGACTTGCCGCGTCGGGGATTCGCCTGATTCCCCAGAGGACCCACGTAATACGGCAGGCGGAATGCCAGAAGATCGCAAATCTTATCCCCGTTTTCGGCGAGCGTGGGGTAATACGCACGTTGGTGCTCGATTACCGCCTTCATCTCCTCCAGGTGAAGCTGATGGGGAATGGCACCGTTCTCCCTCGTGCGAAGCTTTTGTAAATACGCATCTTTTTCCATGCGCGCAAGCGCGTCTTCCCAGTATTCAGCATCTTCGTCGCTCAACTGGATGCCGCTAAACAACCCTTTGAGGCCCTTATAGAAATCTTCACGAGACACTTTGCCGAGAATGTAGCCCGTATAACCCTTCGCGGAGTCTTTCTTGTACGCACCATCGGCATAACGCAGTCCGCGGAAAAGTTCATTGTACTTTTTGTTCACGCCGTCGGAATCAGCGGGATAGTAGCGCCTGACGAGCTTTTTCAAACGAGCCAGATCAGCCTTATGCTGTTCGTAGCGACACTTCATAGCAGACGAGATAGTTCCGCCATGAGCGTCGGAGAGAATACCGGCAAGAAGATAGGCGTTGTACGCAGACCGAAGCGCCGAGAAAAGCTCCACACTCTCTTCGGGAAGGAACTCAGTCTCGAATTTCTCCACCTTGTCCTCGTTGTCCAAAGAGAATTTCGTATCGCCCGTCTCTTCGACGGCAAACAGCAGACCGAAATTTGCCTGATAACCGAATACCGCATCTCCAATTGCTTTCGCCAGCTTCTTCTCGGATGCAGGCAACCTAAGAGCCGCAGAGAACGCCTCCTGTCGGGCGCGACGGTACGCAGCAGCATCTTCCAAAGCGCCCACTATGGCGCCGAGATCGGCAGATTCCTTTCCGTAGTCGACGCCTCGAGCCTCGCATAGCACTGCGAGTTCTTCAAGCAGACCTGCAATAGCAATGGACGGATCGGCATCGGCGGCGGAAACGTCCCCGTCTACGAGGAAGTTGCCGCGGTACTTCATCATATGGTGCAGCGCGAGATAGACGAGCCTAATGTCTTCCTTCTCGGTCGAATTGACCAAGTGCTCACGAAGGTGATAGATGGTGGGGTAGCTTTTGTAATACGCACTCTCGGTCAGCTCTCCCCCGTTGAAAAAGGGATGCTTTTCGGAAAAATCGCCATCGCCCATCACTAAGTCAGATTGGTTCATGCGACAAAAGAAGTCAGGGTCTACCTTGGCAACGTCGGGCAGCATCAACTCTCGCAACGTTTGAATACGGCGATAGCGACGCCCGTAACGTCGACGCAAGATGCGTTTAGCGCGCGTATCGGCAGCGGTCTTCGCCGAATCGAACAAACGAGACCCCCAGGTGTTCTGACCCTTGAATTTGTAGAGATAGCCGCACGGATCGACTACTGCCCACCCAACAGATCCCGTGCCAATGTCCAAGCCGATGGTGTAATCCTGGGCATTCCTCAAATTCATCTTGATTCCCTTCTCCGATTCCGCTATATTCGCCTTGTTGCTCTTACCCAGAGTGACGCTGCGAGTCAAAATAAAGGCTTTGCCTCATCCGCTGCGAAAGCAGCCCCATGTATGATGGGAACTTGAAAACCCCGCAAGGGGTTTTCTTTTTCCTAACCACGAGCCCCCCCTTTCGACAACTGCTCCCTCCAAAGGAACCCGCGCCACGCGAGCCATTCCCGCACACAGCACAATCATGCCACAAGATGAACGATCAGGGTGTACTCGAAAATGTACAGAGCATTAATGTGTTCTCTTCGTTACATTTCATCTACCTTTTATTACATCGCGTTGAAAAAACCTTTATCGAATGAACCCTCCAAAAAAAATGACCTTCGGCAAGAAACCCTGCCACTTGACAACTTGAACGGACGGAAGCCAAGACCCGCAATGCAAGCGCCAGCTCAGACGTAAACCAGCTAGATCACAGAGTCAAGCCAACGGCATCGCGTCCAAAAAAACGGCTTCCGAAGGGAAGTCGTCATAGAAAATGAGAGATGTTCGATTACCCGCGGCACCCTGCGCATCGCAACGAGTCTCGCCTTACGGCGCATCGAGCGCGAGGATCAACGTTACCTGCGCTTTTTGCGCGCCGCCACCGCCGCCACAATCACCACGATGAGCGCGATCACGGCAATAGCTGCAATGGCAATCACAACGCCGCCCAATCCGTCGCCGGTCTGCGACAGCCCCGAACCCGCGCCGTCGCTCGCAGCGCCGTCGTCACCAGGAGGCAGCGCGCCTTCATGCTGCGCGGTGAACTCCCAGGTGAGCGTATGAGCTCCGCCCGCCGTATCGTTGCCCAACGAGGTCGGCACACGCAGCTCGACCACGCCCGTCGCAGCTCCGTCGCCACGCAAGGTGGCCATCTTCACGGGCTCGCCCATGTCATGACGATCTCCCAACGTGCCTGCATGCGCGCCCGAACCGCCGAACGTAGCGGTAAGGCCCACGTCCTCTACGCCCGCAAGCTCCGCATCGGCATAGCGCGCGCTCACGTACACCGACACGATCTCGCGCGAGTTCACCACTTCAACCGCCACTTGCTGCTCCACCACGTCCCCCGGCATAAGGCCCTTGAAGGACGCGAGCAGATCTCCCCCGGGTGCGTCGCGGAAAGAAAACTCGCCGCTGGTCGCGTCGTAGATGACCGTAGGCGTCGGCTCAGAAGCAGCCGCACGCTCCGGCACCCATGCAAACGCCAGCCCGATAGCGCATAAAGCGGAAACCAGCAGCACGACCATCGCCGCCTGGACAGACCTTAGCGCGCGCCTCATGCCGCATCACCCCCCTGCGCCGCAGCTTGCGCCATCAGCAAGCCGTCGTCAGTCGCGGACAAGCCAGCATGCGGACCCCAGGACTCGTTGAACGCGCGCGCAGGATCCGCCTGCATGGCCTGCGTGGCGATATCCACCACCAGCACGCGTCCGTCGTCGTAGCGCACGTTCTGCGTACAGCTGACGATAAGAGGGTCGGTCGACGCGCTGGATGCGACGGGAGACGTCCAGTAGTACAGACCGTCAGAGCCGACGACCCAAGTGTTCGCAGTACCCGCCTGACCGAATGCGCACCATGTCATCACGTAGTCGTAGCCCTGCGGATCCGCCGCGTCCGCGGACCCCTTTTCCACGGGAGCCTCCCACATGCGCACGCCCTGAGCGTCCTGCCAGTACACATCCACCTGAGCGCGCACATATGCGGGCACGTGGGCATCGTTTGCAGGCACGCTCACCGCGACGTTCTTCTTGCCAGCCGCAGGGTCGAACTCCTCGACCACGTCAACGCCGACCGCGCCTTTCGTGAATGGGTTCAGGATGGACGAAGATCCCGTATACCAGGCGAATGTCAGCCCGGCGGATGCTATGGCCACACACGCCAGGACGACAACGGCGCCGACAAGCAAACGGCGACGCCCGTCGGCGTTCGCAACATGCTTACCGTGCATCACGCACCACCTCCTTGAGCTGCGAACTCGTTCTTCTTATGCGCGGAAGCGTCCAGCCATGCATCCTGCGCAAGCGTGTTCGTGCATTCGACCTGCACCTTATCGCCCATCACATCGACGTCGATAGCGCCCGCAGGCGTCTGCGCCGCCGCTACAATCGATCCGCCGGCTAGCTGCGTCTCATAACGCCAAGCCCACGAGGCGTCCTCGGTGATGCGGTACCTGCCCACGGGAACGTCAAGCGTCACGCTGGCGCGATACACGCCGTCGGCAGCCGCCGTCTCGGGCAGCGTGACGGTCACCGCACGAGTCGCGCCCGACATCAGCTCGGTCACCTTAAACGAGAACGTCGCACCCGCAGCGTGCGGATCGGTCGCCTGCTTGGTCAGCACGATAGCGCCCGACTCGAACTCGAACACCGCATCGCCCTGCGCATCGGTCGCCTTCACCCACGGCTCGCCCTGCAGCGCCGAGGCATGCAATCCCACGTTGCGGTCGGGCACGGGGCTCAGATCGGCCTGCACCTTACCGTCAGCCGCAGGAGCATACGCCGCCTCGTCGACGTGAACCGTCAGCTTGGACTGAGCGTAAGCCTGCTTGAAGTACGCCTTCACCGGAACATCCGAGCGCGAGTCGAGCGCCCAATACAGATCCTGCGTGTTTTCTTCGCCAGCGGCGTCATGAGAGCTCACCTGGCGCGTTATCGGATACAAATCCATATCCTCGGCAATCGGCTGGCGGCAGAAATCCTCCCACGCAACGATGGAGCCGTCCGCCTTCACCCACTGCCACTTGTAAATAAGCTCCTGCATAGGGGCATCGGGGGCAGCGCTTTGCGCCTCAAGCACTTCGGTAATTTCCTGCCAAGCCTCGACGTCCTCGAGCACGTCGACCGTCTGGCCCGCATCATCGGTCTGCGACGTGACGAACGTGCGACCGGAGTCATGCGCCGCGCGCGCAGTGTAAATCACGCCGCCCTGCGTGTCGTGGTAGCGTATCTCGTGCACCTGCTGGAACACCGCCGTATAGCGCGTCGGCGTCAGAAGCGCCGAAGAGCTCAGCGCGTACATGCTTCCACCGGAAACCAGCGTGCCCTTCTCGGCATCGGAGACGTAGTCTTTGTACCAGCCGACGAACTGATACCCCGCAGGAGCGCTCGCCTTCAGCATCAAAGCGCCCTCGGGCGTGCGCACGATATCGCGCACCGTCGTCAGGTCGGTGCCGCTTTGGGTCAATACGTCGTCGATGTTCGAATCAACCGTTGCCGCCGCCTTACGGAACACCGGGAACAGCTCCATGCACCGCTCGACAGCCGTGGAGGGCTTCACAAGCTTCACTTGGTCGGCGGCTTCAACCAGCACGTACGAGCCCGCATCGGGACGCGTTTCAGTCCAGCCCGCAAACACCACGCGCGAACCCGCCGCGCCGTCAATCGCGGAAAGATCAAACTTATGCGCCGGCGCCTCGCCGAGCGTCTCGCCCTTGTTCTTCACCACTACCGAAACGTCCGCGTCGCTCACGTGGTACGAAACCGCCAACGGCTCGTAATATGCCACGAACACGTATCGCTCACCCGGGCGCACCGTGTAGGAGAACGCATTTCCAGGATCGGCTGCGATCGGGGCCAGGGTCTCCACCGAGCCGTCTTCACGCTCGACCATGAAGCCGGTCAAGCGGTAGGTTTCTTCCGTGCCCTGGCCCACCTTCGTGGTGATGTCGGCCTCGAGATTCACCGAGAACGTCCCGTTGCCATCGGGCGCAACCGTATACGTCGGGTCGAGGGGCACGTTGATGCCGCTGCCCGCAGGCACGCCCGCGCGTGCCACGTTGGTAGTGGTCTCGATGTCGAACTTAGCGTACACGGGATGAATCTCCATCGCATGCTCGACGCGCGTGCGCTCCGTCAAAAGATACGGCACCGCGTTCGCCGCGCTGGTGGCCACATACCCCGCCGAACCGAGCGTCGGCTTCGAATCGACGAACGCATGCGCCATCTCTTCGGCCGAGAGGTTCTGCGGGCACATCCACCCAAGGAAGCCGTAATAAGCTCCGTCACGATAGATGAAGCGGCCTGAGGAATCGCCCGTGACGGGGTCGGCGGAGGCGCCGTCTACCACGGGATCGATGTCGAACCCAACCGATCCCAGACCGACAGGCTCGGCACGATCCGCGGGAGACGTGGTCTCGCGCATGGTCAATGGCTGCTCGGCAGCCGTCGCCACTCCCGCTGAATTGAACAGAAGCGATTGATACTTGCGCGTTACAGTCGCGTCGTTCGCAAACGAATCGGGGCTGTTGAAGTGCTGAGACAGGTCCTTCGGCGAATCCGCCGTGTAGATCTTGTTCCCCGCAAGATCGTAGAAATTGACGTCGGCAGAAGCCTTCAGCAGGTAGACGTTTTGGTAATCATCCTCATACACGTGGCTGGAATCCACCCAACTCAAGGACGTTCCGTTCCAGTCGCCCTTGAAATCTGTTTCATTATGATTGAGCTTCGAAGCAAGATCGGGATCGTTTCCCACCTCGGTTGAGAATCGCACAACACCGCTATAGCGATACCCGCCCCGAGCCTCGATATCGATGTTTCCGCGCCCCAAACCGTCGATGGAAAGCTCATACCTATTCGCACACCCCGGGAAATCGGTGAAGGTCACAACATCGTAGAATCCGTGATACTCGACAACGGCATCAACGTCAAAGGGAGAAGTCACTAACGGCGAATCGGCAGGCAATGCAGGAACGGCACTGGAGCCCTTAATAGCATTGAGCTCATCCGAACTTAAAATGAAGTCATCGCTATACGCAGGATAAACGGCGATATTTTCATGGTCGGTCCAATAATGAAACGTCCCGCGCACCGACGGGGCGCCGAGCTCCGCCGCCACCTGGGCACCTGTCGCCTGATAAGGCAGCCACGCCGTAGCATACAGACCGTTCAGCTGCAGCCCGTGCTTTTCGAAGTACTCTTTGTAACCGTATTCGCCCTTCCCGTACACGCCCGGCGTGCGCACCGGCAGCCAGCCGTCGACGCGGTACTCGAAACGCGCCGTGTAGGTGTGCTGCTTGCTCAGGTCCACATCGGCGGGCAGCGTGTAGAACGGATCCGTGCTCACGCGCCATTCCTTGCCGTCGGCGCCCACCTCGTACCAACCGAGGAAGCGGTAGCCTGCAGGCAGCGCGCCATCAGCGGCAGCGCCTTCAACCTTGATGGTGAACTTGTCGCCCTCTGCAACAGCATTGGTGGAAGCGACCCCTTCGCGCTGGGTAAGATCATCCAGCTCGTCCTGCTCGTTGCCCTCGCACACCGTCATGATGTTGGAAATGCGGTCGAGGTACACCGGATACAAATCCATCGGCTTCAACACGGGATCGCCCGCTTGATAGAACTCGCCGGCATTCACGATGTCGGCAAGATCACTCGCGGAAATAGCCGCCCAGCCGCCGCCGCTTTCGGGCTGAATCGTGGTCCAGCCGATAAACTGCGCGTTCGCGCTCACGCCGTTAGCCCGGTCAGCCTGGGGCTCCGCCGCTTGAGGAAGGGCGTCTTCATACTTGTACCAGTCGTCATCGCCCGTGGCATCGGGCGCGCCCGCATGGTCGACCACAACTCCGGTTACGTCGTGATAGCGCACCTGCGCCTCCATGGCCGCTACGAACAAATCGTTGCCCGTGAAGTGGTCGTATTTGCCGGGGCCGGTGTTTTCAGCCGTGTACTCCACGGCGTCGCCCACGCGCTTGGCCTCATCGCTCACAATGGGATCGAAGAAGTCGTGGCTTTCATCCACCACGTTCACCGTCACATCAGGCTCGCGATACCACCCGACGAAGCGGTAACCGGAGTTGTTCGCAGTATCGCTCACCGAGGGCGTCGTTTCGGGGGAAACCCCGTTTACCGCAGCCTTAAACGACATGGTCAGGTCCGAATAGACGAATCCCTGCACCGCGAAGGTGAACGGATCGTCGGTTTTCTGCGGAGCGTTCGCCGCCAAAACGTCGGAGGGGCCGATCTCAACCGAACCCGCGCCCGGGAAATCGAACGTGGCTTTCACCGAATCGCCGTGGACGGGAATGCCGAGCTCGTAATCCATGACCCACTTGTTCACATGAGGCTGTCCGCCCAAACACCTGCTGACGCGCTCGGTGCCGCCCGCGAAGTCGAAGCCCTCGCCTTCCCAGAAGGCGCGGTCACGGTAATGGGCGTCATCTTGGGCGCCAAACGATGCTCCCGCGTAGATCTTGTCGTTGCCGCGATCGCCGATGGCGGGAATATCCTTGTCCGTGTCGGGCTCCGCGCTAAAATGCGGCCCGTAGTACGAGTTGACGATCTTGACGCCGGAGTCGTGATCCCACTGAACCAGGCCGCCCAGGCGGACGTTGTACTGGATGATGGGGATGACCAAAAGCGCGTTGTACAGCTTCGAGTGGAGGTTGCCCGCGTAATGGCAACGCTCGATGAGTGCGTAGTCGTCCGTGCGCGCCACGATGCCGCCCGTGTAACCGACGTTGCCCGCGCCGACGCTGACGTAGGTCGCGCCGTAGGTGTAGCAGTCGGCCGTCGAGAAGCAGTCGATGGCCTCGGCGTTGTCGTAAAGCGAGCCTGCGATGCCGCCCGCGTAGATTGCCTGACCCGACACCGCACCCACGGCGATGTCGTACTTGTTGTGCACGCGCGTGTGCGTGTACGAGGCGGTGCCGTCTTCGGCAACCGCGCGGATGGGCGTCACACGACAGTACTCGATGGTGGAGTTTCGGGCAATGCCCACGATGCCGCCGAGATAGAGGCCCTCGCCGCCGAGACCCGACACCGCAGCCGTGGAGTTGTTGATGACCGAGCCGCCCTGAACCTCGACATTGTAGAACGTGGAGTCCCACGCCTCGCCCGCCACCATGCCGCCCGCAAGGCCCGCGTTGGTAACCAGCGACACCGCATTGTTCGCAGGCGTCACCGATGAGGTGCAGTTGACCAGCTTCACGTTTTCGATACGCGTGTTATGAGCGTAGCCCACCAGCACGCCACCGCGGTAGTCCGCGCCGATGTAGGCGTCGGTCATGTTGAGGTTCTTGATGACGGCGCCCTCCGTCCAAGCGAACAAGCCCGTATCGGGACTTGCCAAGATGGAGCGATGGTAGTCGAGGCCCTTGATGGTGTAGCCGTTGCCGTCGAAGGTGCCCTTGAACGGGTTGTCCTTCGTGCCGAACGTGAGCGATCCGATCTGATCGACGATGGCGGTGACGCGATCTTCGGTAAGATCGAGCGTCTTTCCGTCCTCGCCTCCGACGTCCTCGCCGCTCAAGTCGAGCACATAGGTGACGCCCGTCGTATCCATCGTGCGCGACGCGAGCGCTTGGGCGATGAGGTCGTTGCTCGACTTGATGTAGACGGTCTCACCTGGAGCCGCATACGCAACGCCTGCGGGCACGGCGAACAGCGCGCACAGAGCTATGGCGACAGCGCCGATGAAACCGGCGAAAACCCTGTTTGCCAACCTAATCGAGCGAGACATCACAGACCAGCCTCCTCGGGCCAACCTTCGGCGTCAAAAGCAGACGCCGCGTTGTTTTTCACCTGCACGCCCTGCGTGTCGATATCAAGATGCACCAGACCGTTGCCCGTACGCTCCTGGGCGGCGCGTACATCAAAGCCCACGCCCGTGATAAGCGCGCCGGTGGTCTCACCGGGCGCAAGCGGAGCGTCGAAGTAATACCAACCGTCCTTTTCGACCCAGCGGGCGTCGTCGAACACGTACGTGGCCAGATCATCTGCAGGCGCGACGGCGCCCTGCCCGTCCTCCGCGCGCACCGAAAGCTTCACGCGCACGTAAGCCGGCTCCTGACCGACGTTCTTCACGCGCACGATGCGGCTTGCGGGGGCCGACTCGGACATCTGCTCGGTCTCGGGAACGGCGATCTCCTCGCCGTCGGGCCCCTTCATGGTCTCGACGGTTTGAACGGTCACGGAACCGAAGGTAACGACGTTATCCGCCTTAGTCGAGCGAGCGCTGAAGGAGACGGTCTGGGCAACAAGCACGAAGGCCAGCACGCACAGCACGCACAAAGTCACCACGAGCATAACGCGACGTCCAGAGCTTTTTTCGGGCGCGTGGTCATCGCATTTCGCATGTTCGGCCATGCCCCAGACCTCCTTCCTCAACATTTGCAAGACAGTTACTTGAAACAGCAGCTTCGGGGAGAGGCGAAAAACCAGCCCCTCCCCGAGCGTTAATCAGATGCAGCTCGCGCGAGCGATCGAGCCGTTAAGCCAGCTTCTCCAGCTCGGTGTTCGCCCAGTTCGTCGCAGCGTCGACGGCGGTACTCGCGCTGACCACCTCGGAGTCGTTGCTCTTTGCGATCAAGTAGGCGCTGACCTTCATGCGGGGGTTATCCGCAATCTGCGCGTCCTTGTTCGCCGCTACAGAAGAGAAGATCTCGCCGGTCCAAACATCCAGCTTGCCCACGGTGTCGGGCTGCAACATAGCAGCCTCAGAACCGTCACCGACGTACATGAACAGACCACCCGTGTACTCGCCCTCAACAGCGCCCGTGCCGGGGTTGTACTGCGTTGCCGCGCCGTCAACTGCCTTCCAGTTGGCGTTCAGCTTGAAGTGCGTGCCCGTGCCGAGCTTGTTATCGACGTAAATGAACACGTACGCAGCGTCGCTTTCAGGAGCGATGCCGACGTTGGGGTTCTTAGCGACGGTCGAATCTGCCGTGATATGAGAATTGGGAATCCACGCATCCTCGACGATATTGCCGTCAACCTGGCCCTTGTGTCCGCCATCCTGAGGATCCTTGTTAGGCTCAAGCGGATCTTTGTTGCCAGGATTGGTCGGATCCGTCGTCGGGGGCTTGATGTTGCCCGACGTGAACGTGTTGGTGATGGCGCTCTGCGAGGAATACCACGCCATCACGCCCATCACGCCCGCGAGCGCGAGGCACGCAACCAGCGCGACCGCGAGAACCGTCCGCCTTTTCTTCTTCTCCATTTCAACTCCTTACTCTTATACGCTGCGCGCCCGACGCAACGCACCTTACGCAACTCGGCTTCGGCGAAGCCGGGAAAGCCAAAACATCCGCTATCGACGCCGAGGGGGCGACGCAGCGTGACGCCCTCGCGCGGGCGCATCCTCCTCCTTTTCGAACAAAGATGCCGCCAGATTGAGGGCTATGAGAGCAAGAGCGCACGCGCCGAGGGCGAGCAGCCCCGCGGTGCCGGTGAGGAATTTGTTGAGATACCCCAGGTAGGGGATGCAGAAGACAGGCGCGCCTATGACGCGCTCGAACGGAACGGGCAGAGCATCATGGACGATACCCCCCCCCGCGTCGATATTGGCGATGCCCTGCGTGCGGAACGCGCGGGCGTCGGAGTCGATCTCGTACACCTCGTGGGTGACCAAGGTGCCGGATTCAAGCTCGAAGGTGATGGCATCGCCCACCGCCACATCGGCAGGATCGACGTCGCGCACGTAAATGAGCGAGCCTGTGGGATACTCGGGCTCCATGCTGCCGCTGAGGACAGCGTAAGGGGTAAGGCCGAAAAGACGCACGCCGACGAAAGCGACGAGCATGAGAGCCGCCAGCACGAGCACAACGCCCGTCACTATGCTGCAAAACCGCTTCGTGGCATTCACCTGATTCATCTCAGAACGTTAACCGTACGTCGAATATGTAACGAAATATCACAATTTGGTTACATTTAATCGCCATTATGCAACTATACCCCATAGAACAGAATTGGAGAATCATATATATATCTACACGTGCGGCGTATTGAACTTCTCAGCCGTATCTGTGCAAGAACGTTTACCCCGCGATCCCGCCGACGCTCGCCTCCCACATAGCCGATAACGTCAAAACAATGAAAGAGAGCCGAGCGCGAAATTGTCGCCATCGACTCTCTTTCCCTTCAGCTTATCTCATCCCAAAGCAGCAGACAGCCCCTCTGATCAGCGCGGCGCTCCTTACAGGGACTCTCCCGGGGGAGCGAACAGGGGAACGCTCGAAGCATCTTGATCGAGGCGCTTGTGGAACATGTCCTCCATAATCCGGTTGCGCGTGCCCCACGTGGCGCCCGTCACCGCGTCGATGACCTCCTGCACTTCGTCGTCGAACGAACTTGCAGGTTTTTCCGCCTTGCGGTCATCGCGATCGCTTGCGATTTCAATCTGATGTCCGGACCACGTGGCACCCGTCGCGGCATCCACGCCTTCGCCCGCCTCGCCAGCCCACGTAGCGCCCGTTACAGCGTCAGGGCTCTCGTTCATGTCGGCGTGCTCGAATTCGCACGACGCGGCGGCTGCCTTGCCTCTTCCGCCGTCCGCAACGCCTCGCGACGCCCCCATCTCCAGCATACCCGTTCCTTTGCTCGCCTCAGTCAGATCGCGCCTATGGCATCCCGCGGCGCCCACCCGAGCCTATACGCCGCATCGCCGTGTCACCCGGATCGTCCGCGTCATTCTCGGCGCCTATTCGGACTTGCCCGCAGGCGCGCTCTTCGCCATACGCTTCTCGGGCTTGATCAGCAGATTCGCCAAACCGCCCGCCGCCGGGTCGGACAGAAACGCCACGATGACGATGGTCGGCCAGAACTGCAGGCACAACGCCACGAAGCGGTCGAACAAGTTCACGCCGACCATCTGGCCCGTCATGGCGTTCAGCGCCTGAGTCTCGCCGATGCCGGTCATGAACGCGGACATGACAATCCCCAAGAAGAACATGATGAGCGTGCTGAGGAACACGTTTTGCACCAGGCGAAACACGAACGTGCCGGGCTTGACGTCGAAATACTCGGCGCACATCGCCGCGATGCGCGCCAGCGGCAAAACAGCCATCACCACGAAGGAGGTGACGAACGCCACGGCGAAGCTCATCAAGAAGAACATCGGATCGATATGCGGCACGCCCTGCATGATGGTCAGGCGCAAACACAACACCGCAGCCACGATCAACGAGAAGAACAGTCCGTATACGATGTAATACGTCTTGCTGTACATGATTACCCCTCCTTACGAGCGCGCCCGCCAAAAAGGCGGGCGCGACCTCCGCGAAATGCGACGCATCGACTGCCCATCGGCAAGCTCGAAAACGTCCATCCCCTTCCGCTTGATTCCGACGGAAAAACCGCCAGGAAAAGGTATCGGCCATGCAACCCCGGCTCACCTGCGCCCTCGCCGAAACGGCAGAGGGCGCCGCGAACCACAAGGGGAGCACGTTACTTGATCACGAAGAGCGTCTTTTGCTTCTCGTCCATCTTCGCCGAAAGCTCCTCAACGGTTCCGAACTCGAGGCACTGAGACTGGCAATGCTGCACGCAGGTGGGAACCTTGCCCGCGCCGCGACGCATCGCGCACGTGTCGCACTGCTTGGTCGGGATGGGCAGGTAGGAGAACTGCCAGTTCTCGTCTTCCTCGGGGCCGATCGCCCACGGGCCGATCTTCACGACCTTGACGCCCGTCTCGCCTACGGGAAGACCATGCTCCATCTGGCATGCGATTTCGCAGCTGTGGCAGCCGGAGCACCACTGAGCGTCGACGAGAAGTCCGTAATTCGCCATGATTTATTCCCCCTCTTTCACCTTGTAGATCTTGCAAATGGAGCTCTTGTAGTTCGAGCCGAAGCCGCTCTTGCCGGGAGTCCACGGAAGCGCGTTGTTGATGTTCAGGTCGAACACGTCGTAGAACTTCTCCGGGTCGCCCTCGGGGAACCACCAGCCGCGATCGCACGAGACCAAGCGGCGATCCATGATGGGCGTAAGCTTCGCCTTACGCTTCGCGCGGCCCATGGGAGCCTCCATCCATACCCAGTCGCCGTCTTTGATGCCGTACTTAGCGGCGATGTCGGGATGAATCTCCATCAGAGGCCACGGACGATAGTGGCGCATGCGCTCGATCTGACGATGCTCGGAGTGGAACATGCCCCAGAAACGTGCGCCGGACGTCATGACCAGCGGATACTCGTCCATCAGCTCGGGCGTGGAGCCGGGGCCGGGCTCGGGCTCGTCGAAGTACGGCAGCGGGTCGAGGCCTGCGTTGTTGTAGAAGTTGCTCCACAGCTCGATGCGGCCGGTCGGCGTGTTGAAGCCGGGCTTGCCGTCGGGGCGAAGCATGCCCTTCTCGTAACGGTAGTACTCGATGGGCTGGTATGCCGGCGCCACCTTCTGCAGCTCTTCGAAGGACATGCCCGTGGACTTGAGCATGTCGGTGAACATGTCGTCGACGTTGTCCCACGGCCACGCCTCGGGATTCCAACGACGGCCAAGCTCGAGGTTGATCTCCATGTCGGACTTGCACTCGCCGACCGTGGTGACCTTGTTGATGGTGCTGCCGCGCTGCGCGCCGGAGATGAAGGCCAGACCGTTGCGCTCAGCAAAGGTCTGAGCGGGCAGGACCACGTCGGCCAAAGCCGCGATGGTCGGGGTCTTGAACAGGTCGACCACCACGATGAAATCGAGCTTCATGAGGGCCTTGTACAGACGCTGCGGGTCGGCGCCCATGCAGGCGATGGGGTTGGTGGTCTGCAGCCATGCGCCGTGGATCTCGTAGGGCTCGCCGGTCTCGATGGTCTTCACCGTCTCGTCAGGCTGAGATACGGCGAAACCGAAGTTGAACGCGGGTAGTCCTTGATGCCGATGCGCTTCTCCTCCTGCACCGGCCCCAGATGCTCGCGGCCCCAGCCGCCTGCGACCGAGAGGATCTCGGGAGCGACGATCATGCCGTCCGGGCGCTCCATGTTGCCCGCGATCTCCCAGAGAGCGAGGATGGCCTGGCCTGCGGGCATGGCCTCGCGGGTCATGTCGACCGCCACGCCCCACTGCAGCGTGGAGTTCTTCGCGTTGCCCAGCATACGGGCGGCAGCCACGATCTTCTCCTCGGGCACCCAGGTGATCTCGGAGACGCGCTTGGTGTCGAACTCGGCGGCGCGCTCGGCAAGCTCCTTGAAGCCGTAGCACCACTTGTCGACGAACTCGTGATCGTAGAGGTCTTCCTCGATGATGATCTTCATCATGCCGATGGCCAGCGCCGCGTCGGTGCCGGGACGCACGCGCAGGTGCAGCTCGGACTTAGAGGCAAGCCAGGTGACCTTCGGATCAACCGTGACGATCTTCATGCCGCGCTTCATAAGGTCGATGACCCAGTGACCGTAGAAACCCTCGAGGTTTGACTTCAGCGGGTAGTTGCCCCAGATGAACATGACCTCCGGCACCTCGTAATCCGGGTGATCGTAGCGCTCGGGGAACTGCTGCGCGCAGTCGGGAATCCACGGTGCGCCGGTGGTGGCGGCCATGCCCGCGATACGGGGCAGATAGCACGCCTGGCCGGAGAGGAAGCCCGTGTAGTTCGGGGAACCGAACGACCAGCACAGACGCGTGACGTACGCGGCGATGTCGCGGCCGGTGCCCTGGGCGAAGACGACGGACTCGGCGCCGTACTTCTCCTTCATGTCCATGAACTTCTCGGTGATGAAGTCGTACGCCTCATCCCACGTGATGCGCTCCCACACGTCTTTGCCGCGGTCTTTCGGATCGCGCTTCATAGGATAGAGCAAGCGTTCCTTATGGTTGGTGGCCTCAGGCGCGTCCAGGCAGCGCATGCGCAGACGACCGTTGGTCCACGGGTCCTCCGGGTCGCCTTCGCACTTCACGAAGTTGCCGTCGTCGTCGGTGTACATGACCACGCCGCAGCCCATATGGCAGCCCGGCCCCGTCCAAGCGCAACCGCGCGTGACGTTGAGATCGCCCTCCTTGTACTTGAACGGCTTCTCATGATCGATGGTTCTGTACTGCTCTCCCATGTCGACCTCCTCTTCTCGGATTGCGCGCCGCCGACGCCGCGCGCCCTCGCATCTCGTCTGCAAGTTTCAAGCCTTCGCCGAGCGCCGAAACGGCGCCGCCGCGAATTCGCCCGGCATCTTGGCTTGCGTGCTCGCTGACTCGATACTAGACTCTGCGAGACATGCGAAACATCGCCGCAGCGCATGGTTTGCCGAGACGAGGGTCGGCTTCAAAGAGGATATCGGGGGGGGAATCTTCTCTATGGAAAAAGTATGAGCACTGCTGTTGAGCCTGTTCAGAGGTGCAATATAGAAACCATCGTCTCCGTGGCATGCGGACTGGCGCTTTTCTGGACGTGCTTTTTCTCCATGCTCGTGAGAGACTCGTTTCCCGGCGGCGGCGCGGGGGGCGCGGATGCCCCGTGGCTCTCGCTTGCTCTGCGCATCGCTTTTTCATCGGGTTCGGCGCCATGGCCTTCCTCTCGTCGCGCAGCGAGAAGGGCGTTCCCGACGAACGCGAGATCACCATCGCCGGCGTGATGGTCGTCCTGTTCGCGCTCGACACCGTCGTCATGAGCATCGTCGCGCATCTGGGCTGGACGCGTCCGCTCGCCGTCGACCTTTTCGCCTGGGCGCTTATGGGCACGGGGCTTTCGAGTTTGTTCTTCCTGTGGCTGCCCCACCTCTCCCACATGACCGACCGCGCCGTCGCCATCTGCCTCACACTCTCCGCCTGCGCGGGAGCTGTGGCGTGTCTCGCCCTCAACTTGATGGCCCCTCCGGGAAACACGATCTTCCTCGCCGTGTGCGCGCTGGCGAGTCTCGGGCTTCACGCCGCTTTAACCGAGGCGTTTCACGTGCAGGGGGTAAAAGAGACGGAGGGCGAACCCGCCGATGGCGGCGCAGACGGAACGCGTGGCGATTGCGCCGATGCGATTTCGGCTCCGTCTTCGAAAGCGTCTGCGGCCGCAGGTTCGCAAGGCGGCGAAAAAGATGCTGGCTGCGAGGCGCATCCGGAGGCGACCGCTTCTGCCGGCGAAGGCAAGAGCTCGGCCGAGCCTCCCGAGTTCATCCCCGCCGGCATGAGCTCGCACGCCTTCGCCGAGCAAGCGCAGCGCATCGCCGACGCGCTGGCCGAAGACGCCATCCCGCTTGACACCTCGCGGGTGAACGCCAAGCTCTCGTGGGCGTTCGGCACCATCAACATCGTGTACGGCATCGTGTTCGGTTTGGGCGCGGCGTCCATCACCCAACTCCCCTACAGCACGGGAATCGTGACAGGTATCGCCTTGGTCATGATCTTAGGCGCGCTTGCGGCGTGCCTGTTCACCCTGCGCACCGAGGGGCGCATGCGGCAAAGCGCAGTGCTGCGCATGCTGTTCCCCGTGCTCGTGGTTGCGCTCGTGCCGCTGTCTTTGTTCAAAGACGTGGTCTACCTTCTCTGCAATCTGCTTTTACTCGGAAGCTACGTGTTTCTGGTCATGGTGAGCATCGCCTTCGAGCTGCGCGGCGCACGCGAGAGGAAAGCCTCGCCGCTCTATTTCGTCGGCATGAGCCAGACCACGTTGTCGGCGGGGCTCGCGCTCGGGTTCGCCTTGGGACTGCTGCCAAGCGCCACCGGCGCGCTCGACCACGCCATGCTCTCGATCATATCGCTGGGTCTGGTGGTGCTTCTGGCGGTGTTCGTCGCGTTCACGCAAGGGCGCATGACGGCCGATCAGGCGGCGACCGATGCCGAGAAGATCGCGCAGCGCATAGCGGCCGAGCGCATGCTCGAGGAAAAGCTGCGCGCCGAAGAACATCCCTCGAAAGGCCGCTGGAAGAGCAGCTGCGAATCGGTCGCGGAGGCGGCGGGCCTTTCGGCCCGCGAAACCGAGGTGTTCATGCTTTTGGCGAAGGGTCGCGGCATCGAGCACATTCAGAACAAGCTGTGCATATCGGGCCATACCGTGAAAACGCACATCTACAACATCTACCGCAAGATGGGCATCGGGTCGCGCGAGGAGCTTCTTGACGCAATCGAAGCGGTCGGCGGTTCCGACTCCGCAGACGACCGCTGACGCGTTCTTCACGACAATGCGGGTTCAGCCGGCCGGCGATCATCCGCAAAGCAGCCAACAGGCTCTAGTTCGGAAAACCCTCTAGCGCGTCGAAGTCCCGGGAGGCATGATGGGCGGCAACGTCGTGCGCAAAGCGTCGAGACTCTCCCGATAAGACGTCTCCGCCTCTTCGCTGGGCGCTTTCCACGAAGCCGTGGTGACCGCATCCACGAAACGTTCCATGTCCTCCACGGAGGGGCATTCGTCCATGCGCTTATCGTCCACAGCATCCCCCTTCGCCACAGTCGCCCCCCGAAAGCGTGAGATACGCTTTGCCCAGGCGCACGAACTCCACCTGCTCGAGCGTTTCACCACGCCGTTTTGGATCGACTCCCGCCATCTCGAACAGCTCCCCCAGGCGATCGACGATCGCGGCGTCTTTCTTTCCCCTGCCTGCGAAGTACGTCTTGCACGAGTTCGCCAGCGTTTTCCGCCTGCTCGCGAACGCGGCATCGGCCATAGCACATGATGTGCGAACCAAATCGGGAGGTAGCGGATCGCCGTTCTCATCGCACGGCGTGACGCGATCGAGCCTCAGCACGGCGCTGTCCACATGCGGCGGCGGGAAGAAATTGCCGGGTCCTACGGAGAAGCGCCCCGCCGGGCGCGCGTAGAACGACAGCTTCACCGTATAGGCGCCGTAGTTCTTGCTGCCGGGTTCGGCAGCCATGCGGTCGGCAACCTCTTTCTGCACCATGACCGTCACGCTGCCCAAGCAATCGAATCGTTCGAAGAAATCGAGCACGATGGTGGCCGCCACCGCATAGGGAAGGTTCGCCACCAGCTTGCACGGCATCCCGAAGTCGCCGAACGACCGGGACAGCTCGTCTTCGGTCAACGCGAGCGCATCTTTGCTGATGAGCTTGAAGCGATCCGCCCAGGGATCGAGCGTGTCC
The DNA here is from genome assembly GCA_937890835.1 of uncultured bacterium. GTDB lineage: Bacteria > Actinomycetota > Coriobacteriia > Coriobacteriales > Eggerthellaceae > CALADF01. The sequence continues at coordinate 170,598 of CALADF010000035.1, read as the reverse complement.
TCGAGCACGGCGGGCAGATCGGTATCGCGTTCGACCGAAACCACGAACCCCGCATGCTTGAGAAGCGCGATGGTGAGCGTGCCGATCCCCGGGCCTACTTCGAGCACCGCATCGTCGGAGGACACCTCGGCGAGATCGATGATCTTGCGCAGGATGTCGTCGTTGATGAGAAAGTTCTGACCGAGCGATTTCTTAGTCGCAAGCCCGTGAGCGGCGAGAACGTCGCGCGTCGCGGAAACGCTCGCTAAAGGCGAGAGGCTACCCACGGCGCCTCCCTCCCTTGCCGCCCGAAGCGGGTCTGCCACCCGAGGAGGGCTTACCGCCCTTGCCCGCGCGAGGCTTGCCCTGGCCGCCACCGCCCGATGCGCGCCCTGCCTGCTTGCGCGAAGCGGACTTGCCGCCCGAAGCGTCCGAGCGCCTTCGCGACGCCGATGCGCCCTTGCCCGACCCGCCACGCGCCAATGCGTTCGCCTTGCCCTGGGATTTGCCGCTTGCAGAGCCCTTGCCCGTGCCAGCGCGATTCGCCTGCCCACCTCGCGAGGAGGCGCCGCCCGCCTTGCCGACATCATCCGAAGAGCCCTCTCCGGGCGCTTGCGTGCTCTTGAGCGAGAGCTTCGCCCTGCCCGCCGCGCGCTCCCCTCGAGAACCCGGCTCACGTTGAGCGCGGCCTCGGGGAGAGCCGCCCACGTAACTGAGGGCCTCGAAGTCATCTTCGTCTGAAGCGGGCCCCTCGCTCCCATCGTCTACGGGAGCGCCCGCATCTTCGACGCGCTCGGCAGCAGGTTCAAGCACCATCGCCCTGGCAGCGTCTTCGGCGATGAGAGCGTCGGCGTCATCGTCGCGGGAAAGCTCCTTATCCCAAGCCTCGACGACTTCCACATCGCCCGCATCTTCACCGCAGCCGGGTTCCCCGGCACCTTCGTCAACCCAATACGCTACATGCGCGCCAACGGGCGCAACGGTATACTCCTCCGCTTCCGCCACGATTTCGCCGTTCTCGTCGATCTTGCCGACCCAATCGAGCACCATTTCCAACTCGAAGCCCGCGACGGCGAACGCCGAGCGGACCACCCCGATAAGCGGCTCGAAACCGTGAGGATCGCCGCCCTCGCCTACCACGTGCAGAACAAGCGGGCGCTTCTCGCCGCGGCGAGCCGTGGAGTGAAAGTAAGGCTGCATGCGATCGAGCAGCGCCTTCAGCTGAGAGGGCGCGCCTGAGAAGTACACCGGCGAAACCACGATAAGCTCGTCGGCGGCATCGAGGTGCTTGCGCACCTCGGGCATGTCGTCGTCGATGACGCATTGGTGCAGCGCGGCATCGCTTGACGCGATAGACTCGCACGGCTCGAGCGGGTCGCCCTCGGCGATAGCATCAGGGGCCTCGTCAAGCGCCTGCGCGCACGCTTCGCACCCAACGCAGGGAGCCACCTCCGTGCTGGCGACGGAGACGATGGACACCCCGTCTTCGGGGCACTCGTCGATACAGGCGTTGAAAAGCTCATCGGCCAAAGAGGCGCTTCGCCCGTCGGGACGAGGCGAGCCGACGATGATCACGCGATGCATCCGGTTTCCTTTCGTTCATGCCGCGGGGTCGGAAACGCCGCGCGACGTTTGTTCTTCACGCTTCACGAACGCCATCACGCGCCGTGCTCAACTTGCCACGGCGTCGGATCCCGATCGAGCAGATCGAGCGCGTTTCGATACGTCTTGCCGAGCATCACGCGCTTGTCGTGATCTTCGCATCCAAGCACCTCTGCAAGCTTCTCCGCCGTCCAGATGACATGAGCAGGCTCGCACACCGTCCCGCGCAACGGCTCGGGCGTCATGTAGGGCGAATCCGTCTCGGTGAGCAAATGATCAAGTGGGACGCGAGCCGCAGCATCACGGACGTAGTCGGCCTTCTTGAACGTGAGCGGGCCGCCGAACGCGATGAAGCAGTCACGCTCAACCCAACGCTCGAGCTCTTCCCGGTCGAGGTTGAAACAGTGCAGCAAAACGCCCGCCGACGGGAAGCCCTCCTCCTCCAAAATGCGGAACCCATCGTCGTGAGCTTCGCGCATATGCAGAATCAGAGGCAGCCCCGTTTCGTGGGCTATCTGAACCTGACGGCGGAACACGTCACGCTGAACCTCGCGAGGAGAAAAGTCGTAATGATAATCAAGCCCCACCTCGCCGAGAGCGCTCGTGCGCTTGTCGCTGAGAAGCTCAAGCAGGAAGCGTTCCATATCGGCGTCGTAGGACTTGGCGTTGTGGGGATGAACGCCGGCGGCGATGCGCATCCGCGGCACGCGCGGACAGGGCTGCCCTCAACACCGCGTGAACATGTGATGCATGTTCACGCCCGCCTCCCTCACCCATCGAGGCATCTGATCGTACGCCACGCGCCCGTCTTCCACCGGATCCACGATCGACTCGATGAATCCGACGCGGTGCATGCCCGCACGCGCCAACGCTAACGGAGGATCGCCCAGAAGATGCAGATGCGCATGGGTATCGGCCACGTTGACCTGCGTGTCGGGAGCATCGACCACCTGCCATACGCCTTTCTTGCGCTTCTTCCGAAACAGCTCGTCACGAAAAACAGGTTCGTCCATCACAGGTCAACTCCTTGTTTGCGCGAGACCGCACAGCAACGATCTCGCAAGCGACGCGACGGCACGTCGCCGATCCTTTGCGCGATGAGCGCGCCCTGACGCCAGACGAACGCCAGCGCGCTCAAAGCAGAACTTACTCAAAATCGGGCAGGTCGTCCACGTCGAGACGCGGGAACAGCGGGTCGCCGATCTCCACCGCGTTGCCTGCGGGCAGCTGGCCCCAAGCAGTGGCCGCCTCTATGTCCACGACATCGGCGATGTCGCCAAGCGACAGGCGACGGAACACCTCGGCGGAGGTGTTCGGCGCGAACGGAGCCATGTACAGCGCGATGATGCGAATGGCCTCGAGCAGGTTGTACATCACGAACGCCAGCTCGTCAGCTCGCTCGGGGTCCTTGGCCAAACGGAAGGGCTCGGTCTCCTCGATGTAGCGGTTCGCGCGCTCCGCGAGCTTCTGCACCGCCTGAGCCGCCGCCGTGAAGTCGACCAGGCCGAGCGCGTGGTCGTACTCGGCGTACAGGCCTGCGGCAACCTCTGCCAGCGGGTTCTCCGCATTCGCGAAGGCTGCGGGAACCTCGGGCACCTGAGCGCCGAAGTACTTCTTCGTCATGTTGGTGACGCGGCTGACCAAGTTTCCCCAAGTGTTCGCCAGATCGGCGTTGTACACCTGCACCATGCGCTCCATGGAGATGGAGCCGTCATGGCCGAACTGCACGTCGCTCATGAAGTAGTAACGGTAGGCGTCCACACCGAACACGCGCACCAGGTCGGCGGGCTTGAGCGCGTTGCCCTTGCTCTTCGACATCTTCTCGCCCTTGGTGAGAAGGAAACCGTGACCGAACACCGTATGGGTGATGGGCAGGTCCGCGGCCATCAGCATTGCCGGCCAGATGACGCAATGGAAGCGCGTGATGTCCTTGCCCACGAAGTGATATTGCATCGGCCATGCACGATCGAACTCGCCCGCACGCTCGCCTTCATCGCCGTAGCCGATGCCGGTGAGGTAGGCCAGAAGCGCATCGGCCCACACGTAGGCGACATGCCCCTCGTCGAAGGGCAGCGGCACGCCCCAGTCGAAAGTGGAGCGGGAAATGGAAAGGTCTTTCAGACCCGCGCTGACAAACGACACGATCTCGTTTTTGCGCGTCTCGGGGCGAATGAACGCGGGGTTCTCCTCGTAGAACTTAAGCAGCGGCTCCTGGAAGTCGGACAGCTTGAAGAACCAGTTCTCCTCGCCGGAAGCCATCAGCTGAACGGGACGCTTGCAGTCGGGGCACACGAACTGGCCCTCTTCGTTCTTCTCGAGGTCGCTCTCGGCGTAGTAAGTCTCCTCGTGAACGCAGTACCAACCCTCGTAGCTGCCCTTGTACAGGTAGCCCTTCTCATACAGGTCGTTCCAGAACTTCTGCACGGTGCGCGCATGACGCGGCTCGGTGGTGCGCACGAAGTCGGTATAGGTGATGCCGAGCATGTCCCACGCATCGCGGAAGGCAGGCTCCATGGAGTCGCACCAATCCTGCGGCGTCATGCCCTTGGCCTCGGCGGTGTCGGCGACCTTCTGGCCGTGCTCGTCCATGCCCGTGACGAACGCCACGTCGTAGCCGTTCATGCGCTGGTAGCGCGCGACGGTATCCGCGGCGATGGTAGTGTAAGCGGTGCCCAAATGCGGTGCCGCGTTGACGTAGTAGATGGGGGTGGTGAACGAGTAAGTTCCCTTTGACATGGTGCTCTCAAGCTCCTTTCCACCTCGGGCGAATGAAACCTTCGGCAGATTCGGCGGACGCGCATCGGCAGAGCGCACCAAGAAGCCCGGCAGGGATTCGCGAAGCATCGCGAATCATCGAACCATCCCGGCGAAACGCACAGCGCAAAGCGCATCCTTTGGTTTTCAGACAATTGATCATTGTATCATGCGCGTACACGACCGATGAAAAACCAGCAGGGACGAAAGTGTCGAGTCCCGACGATCGCACCAATCTGCCACCGCTAATCGAACCCAGGCGACGGCGAGCACGCAAACGACGCAACGACCCGTGACCAACGCGCGCAGCAAGCATGCGCCCGCAAGCATGCTGGCGAAGCGCGTCGCCCCGACGGCGGCAAACGCATGGCCTCTCACAGCGAACGGCTCCGACCGGACGCTAATCGGGCAGCGCCGCAAGGTCCACGCAACTCACGCCCGCATCGCGGCAGATGCGCATGAGCTTTTCATCAAGCGTGAACAATGTCGCACCCGTCCTTCGCGCAAGCACCATGTAGAACATATCGTATGCGGGATGATTCCGCCGAAGCGACTCGATACAAGCTTCCTGCGCGAGAGACCCCTCGGGATAGAACTCGTCGATAAGGCTCAGCGCGCCATCCATCAGAAAACGCGCCTCTTCCGCATTCATTACTCCCGTCGCCGCGCATTTCCACGCTACGCTAGCCATTTCGCAATGAAAAAGGTCGGGGGCTACGGCTCGCTCGCCTTCGAGAACAAGTGCTTCAAGTCCTTTGCCCTCAGCGCTCCCCCGCACGATAGCGGTAGCAGCGCTTGCATCGAGAACTATCATCCCCTACGCCCCCTTTGCATATCGATCGACATCGGGGGCTGAAAACCCAGATGCTTCGAGGATATCGTCGGTGCGACCATCCCTATCCTCCCGTATCCACTGAACGATTTGCTCGGTGGAGAACTCGGGCATGGGATGCTCCTCGCGCCAACGGTCCATCTCCTCGAAGATTCTCTTGCGCTTGCGCATGCGCTCGGCGCGCTCCTCTTCCGTGGAGAAGTCGAGATAAGATGGAACGACCTGCGCCGGCGCGTACTTCGAAGCCTGCGGCGGCTCTTCCGCGAACGCCCGTCTGGCGAGCATCTCCTCCGCCGCGACGATCATCTGCTGAGCGACGCTTCGGTGCTCGCGCTCCGCGCACGCTTTCAACTCCGCATACAGCTCATCGGGAAAATCCCTCACCTGCAACGCCGGCATATCCACCCCTTTCCTCATGCATGTCATATGCATGCATTATACATGCAACCAGAACGGATCAGAAGGGAAACCCCGCCCGTTCCTCCCCGTCGAACGAGGTTGGAAAGGCGGGGTTCAGCAGGGAATGCGCACGTCGAGCGCCGAAAGCTTAGAGTTCCTCTTCGGATTCGACCAGCTCAACGTGGTGATCGTGTTCGCCGATGTCGGACACGGGCTTCTCGAGGCCCTCGATCTGAATGCCGTGCTTCTCGGCGTAATCCCACAACGCGGCGTGAATGGCCTCCTCCGCGAGAAGCGAGCAATGCACCTTCACGGGCGGCAGACCGTCGAGAGCCTCCATGACCGCCTTGTTCGTCACCGCAAGCGCCTCCTGCACGGTCTTGCCGCGCACCAACTCCGTCGCCATCGAGGAGGTGGCGATGGCGGCACCGCATCCGAAGGTCTTGAACTTCGCGTCGTTGATGACGCCCGCGTCGTCGATGTCGAGGTAGATGCGCATGATGTCGCCGCACACCGCATTGCCCACCGTGCCGCAACCGCTGGCGTTCTCGATTTCGCCGACGTTGCGCGGGTTGGTGAAGTGGTCCATCACCTTATCCGAGTAGTTCATGGCCATGACGGCCCTCCTGTTCTCGCCCGTCTAAGGGCGCTGCTCATAGAGCTCGCGCTCGGCGCGAACCCGTACCGTTCCGAAAAAATCACACGTCGTCGCCGCGTGCGAAGCCGCCCTTACGAGAAGCGCTCCTCGATGATGGAACCCACGCGACCCTGCTTGAAGTCCTCGTAAAGCGGGCTCATGGCACGCAGATTCGAGAGCGTCGTCTTCAACGAATCGATCGCGAAGTCGACGTCCTCGAGCGCGGTGTCGCGCCCGAGCGTCATGCGCAGCGAGCCGTGCGCGATCTCATGAGGAAGCCCGATCGCCAGAAGCACGTGGCTCGGATCGAGCGAGCCCGAGGTGCACGCGCTTCCGCTTGAAACGCAGATGCCCCGCGCGGCCAGCTGCAAAAGCATGCCCTCGCCCTCGATGAACTCAAACGATACGTTCACGTTGTTCGCAAGACGCGCGGTGCGGCTGCCGTTGAGCTTCGCATGGGGAATCTCAGCCAGGATGCGCTCGATGGCATGATCGCGCAGCGCCGACTGGCGAGCGTGCTGCAAACTGCGCTCGGCCAGCGCGAGCTCGGCCGCCTTCGCAAATCCCACGATGCCGGGCACGTTTTCGGTGGTTGCGCGCCTGCCGCGTTCCTGCTGACCGCCGTCGATGAGGTTCTCGAGCTTCACGCCGCGCTTGACGTAGAGCAGGCCTGCGCCCTTCGGGCCGTAGAGCTTATGCGCCGACGCGGAAAGCATGTCGATCCCCAACGCGCGCACGTCGATCGACTCATGGCAAAACGCCTGCACCGCGTCGGTGTGGAAGGCCACGCCATGCTCGTGGGCGATGCGCGCAAGCTCGGCGACGGGCTGCACCGTGCCGATCTCGTTGTTGGCGAACATGACTGACGCCAAGATGGTGTCGGGGCGCAGCGCCTCCTCGAATTCCTCGGGCGAGACGACGCCCTCGGAGTCGACGGGCAGATACGTCACTTCGAAGCCCTCGCGCTCGAGCGCTTGACAGGTGTGCAGAACCGCGTGATGCTCGATGGAGCTGGTGACGATGTGCCGGCCCTTTTTCGCATTCGCACGCGCGAAGCCCTTGATCGCCCAGTTATCCGCCTCGGATCCGCCCGAGGTGAAATACACTTCGGAGGATTTCGCGCCAAGGGCCCCCGCGAGAACATCACGCGCCTCGGCCACCGCATCAGCCGCCCTCTGCCCAAGCGGGTAGATCGAGGACGGATTGCCGAACTCTTCGGAATAATACGGCATCATGGCCTCGAGCACCTCAGGGCGAACCGGCGTGGTCGATGCATTGTCCAGATAGATCTGCCTCATGTCGATCGTCTCTTCCTCGTTGAAAGATTTATTCCTAGCGATTTGCTAGGAATAATATACACGCCTTTTCGTTTCAATCAAGTAAATAATAGTAATTTGCTAGGATTTACTAAAACGAGGATGAAGGGAGCGCGATGAGGTCTGCGCACCGAGAAACATCGGCCGGCATCGCGCGGAGCGCCCCACGCCGCCCGGGGTCGCCCCGCGGGCCCAGGTTCGCCCCGCGGGCGCACCGTGTCGAAGTCCGGCGATGCGAATTCCCATTTTCTGCCGATTTGTATCATCTGAAACTTCAAGCGCTCGCGCCGCTCGAAGCCACACGCCTCTGACCTGCAGTTTTGAAAACCGTCCGCGAGCAATGAGACTCAACATGCCCAACCTGCCCCAGAAAGCCCGCCCCAGTTGATACAAGTCGTACAAATTCGAGAATCGGACACCTCGAAAACGCACACGAGACGTCGCACCGCGCTTACCGCAGCCCTCTCCGAACCGTCAGCCCCAGGTCGGAAAACCTTGCGATGCGCGATCAGCTCACCCCTCGGGCGCTTGCCGTACCCAGGCTCGCCCCGCAGGCGCTTCGCGCGCCGCTCTCAACGCAGCTTCGCGCGGCGCTCGCGCCAGTCGGGCATGAACGCATCCATGAGCGCATGAAACCGCGGGCCATGGCCGCGTTCGAGCAGGTGGCACAGCTCATGCACCACCACGTATTCCAAACATTCGGGGGGATAAAGCGCGAGGCGCACGTTAATGCAGATGCGGCCCGTCGAAGGCTGGCAACTCCCCCAACGGCTCTTCATGTTGCGGTACGCCAGCTCTCCCGCCTTCACGCCCATGATGGGCTCCCATGCTTCCACGAGGGCGGGCACGCACGCCGACACCACGGCCTTCCATTGGGCGACCTCGGCGGGATCGGCGGCGTCCGCACGTGCACGGGGGGACGCGGCCATCGCCGCACGCTGGCGCTCTATCCACGCCCGACGCTCGCGCACCATCGACTCTATGAAGGCATCGCCCACATGGTAGGGTGCCGAGACCTCGACGCGCCCGTCGGGCGCCTTCACCCGCAAGCTCACGTTCTTCATGTTCTTGCGCGTCACGCGCACGTCCACATCGTCGACCCGAAGCATCGAGACGACCTGCTTGCTCTTCCCCGCCATAACAGCACCCGGCCCTCCTCGCACCGCGCTGCACCCGGCGGTGCTAGCGACCCGCCTGCATGACGATGTCGTACGCCTCGTTGCGCGAAACGCCGAACTCTTTTCGGAGCCGCTTCACGATGTCCTTCCTGGAAAGCTCGCCCGCGCCGATAAGCTCCGCAGCGCGCTCGGCGGCGCTACCTGCGGCCTCCTGCGCGTCGTGGCATCGCTCGGCCTCGCCGGGCCCGTCGATGACCAGGACGATCTCCCCCTTCACACCGCCCTCTTCGTCGCGGCGCGCGAATTCGTCGCGCACCTCGCAAGCCGTGCCGCACACGACCTCCTCGTGAAGCTTGGTGAGCTCGCGGCACACCGTAACCCGGCGCAGCGGCATGACCTCGACGACGGCGTCAAGCGCCGAAGCGACGCGGCGGGGGCTTTCGTAGAAGATGAGCGCCGCGTCAAGCGGGCGCAAGGACTCGAGCACCGAGCGCTGCTCGGCGGCTTTGCGGGGAAAGAACCCGCCGAAGTAAAAGCAGGCGTTCGCGCTGCCGCTTGCCACGTACGCAGTGGCCGCGGCGGTGGGGCCGGGCAAGACCTCCACGCGCGCGGCGGCCTCGCGCGCGGCGGCGACGAGGCGCAAACCCGGATCGGATACGCCCGGCATGCCCGCGTCGGAGCAGTACGCGATAACCTCGCCCGCGAGCACGCGACGAACGATGCCCTCCGCGCGCGAGCCGATGAGCGCTTCATCGAGACGCTCGAGGCGGCGCTCGATGCCGAACGCAGCGAGCAGCTTGCCCGTCACGCGCGTATCCTCCGCGCACACCGTATCCGCCCCGCGCAAAGCGTCGAGTGCGCGCGAGGTCATATCGCCGAGATTGCCGATGGGCGTCGGCACGATGACGAGCCTGCCCTCGCCCGTCGGGTTCGCCTCCGCCTGCATATCCCTGCCCATTCCGTCTTCCCTTTCGATCCGCCCGACGCAAGCGGCCGCCGCGACATTCCCGCAACGACCGCTTGCGTCAAGGAAGGCAACAGGCTGTCCGGGTAAAACCCCGCACAGCCTGCCGCCCCGTCCTTTAGTTTTCCTCGTCGGCCTTGATCTCGACGTAGCCGACCTTGCAGCCCTCGCAATCGCAACGAGGCGCAGGCGCGCCCTTCTTCAGGAAGGCGTCACGGTTCGCGCGCGCCTCCTTCTCCTTCTCGGCCAGGTTCGCCTTCGCCACCGCGATCATGAGCTTGATGCGGTTGAGCTGGTTGACCTCGGAGGCGCCGGGGTCGTAGTCGACGGCGACGATGTTGCTCTCGGGGTACTTGCGGCGCAGCTCCTTGATGACGGACTTACCCACCACGTGGTTCGGCAGGCAGGCGAACGGCTGCGTGCACACCACGTTCGGGCAGCCGTTGCGAATCAGCTCCACCATCTCGGCGGTGAGAAGCCAGCCCTCGCCCATCGAATTGCACAGCGACAGGATCTCGCTGGCGTATTCGGCCAGCTCGTAGATATCCGCCGCAGGCTCGAAGCGCTGGGAGCGCGCGAGCGCGTTGGTGACGGGGGCGCGGAACTTCTTGATGGCCTCAAGCGCCACGCGGCTGCCCGCGGCGCCCTTCGCCGAGCGGCCGAGCGGATCCTTCTGGAAGATGGCGCCGGCAAGCCCGAACAGGAAGAACTCGATGAGTCCCGGAACCACGGCCTCGCAGCCCTCGCGCTCGATCTGGTCGACGATCTGGTTGTTCGCCGTGGGATGGAACTTCACGAGGATCTCGCCGACCACGCCGACGCGCGGTTTGGTGCCCTCGCCCTGCAGGGGAAGCGTGTCGAAATCGTCGACGATCTGCTTGACCGTCTTCTTGAAGCCGCCGCGCGTCACGCCCGATTCGAGCTGCGCCTTGCACGTCGCCATCCAATGATCGAACAGGTTCGTCGCGCTACCCGGCTCAACCTCGTAGGGGCGCGTGCGGTACAAGCACTGCATCAGCAAATCGCCGTAGCACAGTGCGTACACCGCCTGCAGCAGCATCTTCGGCGTGATTTTAAAGCCGGGGTTCACCTCGCCGAGATCCTTGAACGACAGCGCGATGACCGGCACATGCCCCAGCCCCACCGACTTGAGCGCCTTGCGGATGAGCGCGATGTAGTTGGTCGCGCGACAGCCGCCGCCGGTTTGGGTGATGAGCACGGCCAGCTTGTCGGTATCGTAGCGTCCGCTCATGACGGCTTCCATGATCTGGCCGGTCACGAGAATAGACGGGTAGCAGATGTCGTTGTTGACGTATTTCAAGCCCGCATCGACCGCGCCGTGATCCACCGAAGGCAGAAGCTCCACGTTGTAGCCGAAACGCTTGAAGATGGGCACCAAGAGCTCGAAATGATACGGGGCCATCTGCGGAGCGAGGATGGTGTAGCCTTCCTCCTTCATCTTCTCGGTGAACTGCGGGCGGGCGAACTCGGTCGAGGTTCCCTCGCGCTGCTCCACCTCGGCGGCGCGAACCACGCCGTCGGCTTTCTCGGTGAAGCTTTGCGGCACGAGCTTGTCGATGTCGTCGAGGTTGATCGATGCCGCAGGGCACGTGCGCCCGGCGGCGGCGCGCTCGGCCTCCTCCTCCGCCGCGCGATCGGCCTGATCCTTCAACGCGGCCAGCAAGCTGCGCACGCGAATGCGCGCGGCGCCCAGGTTGGAGACCTCGTCGATCTTCAGAACCGTGTACACCTTGCCCGCGGACTCGAGCACCTCCTGCACCTGGTCGGTGGTCAGCGCGTCGAGGCCGCAGCCGAACGAGTTGAGCTGGATGAGGTCGAGGTCGCGGCGCTGCGTCGCCACCTTCGCCGCGGCGTAGAGACGCGTATGGTACATCCACTGGTCGACGACGCGAATGGGACGCTCGAGCTGCCCCAGGTGCGCCACCGAGTCCTCGGTGAGCACCGCGAGCCCGAAGCTGGTCAAAAGCTCGGGGATGGCGTGGTTGATCTCGGGATCCTGATGATAGGGACGACCCGCCAGCACGATGCCGTGGGTGCCGGTCTTCTCCATCCACGCGAGCGTTTCGACGCCCTTGACGCGCATGTCGCGCTTGAACGCCTCGTCTTCGGCCCACGCCGCATCGACCGCAGCGTCGACCTCGGCCTGGGTGAGCGGGCGCGCATCCAGGCCGGTTTCGGCGGCGAAGTTCTCCATCAGCTCGACGAACAGGCGCTTCTTCAGGTGCTCTTTGTTGTCGTAGGGAAGCCACGGGCTCACGAACGCCGTGTCGGACGTGCGCAGCTCGTCGATGTTGAGGCGCAGCGCCTCGGGATAGCTGGCGACGATCGGACAGTTGAAGTGGTTGCCCGCGGTGGCGTCCTCTTGACGCTCCCACTTGCTGCACGGCATCCAGATGAAATCGGGATGCTTGCCGAGCAGGTTCATTATATGACCGTGCGAGAGCTTCGCCGGATAACACACCGACTCGCTCGGCATGGACTCGATGCCCGCCTCGTAGGTCTTTTTCGTCGACGGGTCGGACAGGATCACGCGATAACCAAGCTCGGTGAAGAAGGTGAACCAGAACGGGTAGTTCTCATACATGTTGAGCGCGCGCGGGATGCCCACCACGCCGCGTGTCACCTTATCGTCAGAAAGCGGCGTATAGTAGTCGAAAAGCCTTTGGCTCTTGTACTCGAACAGGTTGGGAACGTCGCTTTTCTGCCCGCCGGCGCCGAAGCTCTCGCCCTTCTCGCAGCGGTTGCCGGTGATGAAGCGGCGATGCTTGCCCGTGATCTCGTCGATGCCGAAATCGTTCACCGTGAGCAGGCAGCTGTTCGAGCAACCCTTGCAGCGCACGGTGCGGTGGGTCGGCGCAAGCGCCTCGATGGCCTCGAGCGACAGCAACGTGGAGCGCGGAGCCTCTTCCCCGCCGGCGCCGAGCGCATGGCGGTAGCGGTCGCGCGCCAGAAGCGCCGCGCCGAACGCGCCCATGTTACCCGCGATGTCGGGGCGCACCGCGTTCACCTCGGAAAGCTGCTCGAACGCGCGCAGCACCGCGTCGTTCAAGAACGTACCGCCCTGCACGATGACCTTCTCGCCCACGTCGTGCGGGTCACGGATCTTGATGACCTTGAACAGCGCGTTTTTGATGACCGAGATGGCCAAACCCGCGGCGATGTCGCCGACGGTGGCGCCCTCCTTCTGAGCCTGCTTCACGCGCGAGTTCATGAAGACGGTGCAGCGGCTGCCCAGGTCGACCGGATTGGCCGCCTTGACAGCGGTACGCGCGAAATCCGCGACGTCGAGGTTCAAACCCGTCGCGAAGCTCTCGATGAAGCTGCCGCAGCCCGACGAGCACGCCTCGTTGAGCATGATGTGGTCGATCACGCCGTCTTTCACACGCAGGCATTTCATGTCCTGACCGCCGATGTCCAAGATGAACTCGACGCCGGGCAGCATCTCCTGGGCGCCGCGCAGATGCGCGACCGTCTCGATTTCGCCGGAGTCGACGCGCAACGCCTCGAGCAGCAAATGCTCACCGTAGCCGGTGACCGTCGCGTGCCCGATGGTCACGAGCGGGTTGCCGGACTCGTCGATCGGAAGGGCCCGGTACAGCTCGGCGACAGCCGCCTTCGCGCATCCGAGCACGTCGCCTTTGTTCGAAGCGTACGTCGACCAGAGAAGCGCGCCGTCCTCGGCGATGAGCGCCGCCTTGAACGTCGTCGACCCCGCGTCGACGCCCAGAAACGCCGTGCCGCGGTAATCGGCAAGGGATCCGCGGCGAACCTTCTCGGCGTCGTGTCGCGCTTTGAACGCGGCGTATTCCGCATCGTCGGCGAACAACGGCGCGAGCCTCACGACCTCGGAGCCCTGCATGTCGCCGAGACCCTCCAAGCGCGTGAGCACATCGGACAGCGCCTCGACGCGAGCGCCCGCCTGGGCCCCCGCGATAGCGCAGCCGCTGGCCACGAACAGATGCGCGTTATCGGGGACGATGATGGCGTCTCCGTGCAGTTCGAGCGTCTCGTAGAAGCGTTTGCGCAATTCGGGGAGGTACTGCAAAGGACCGCCCAAAAACGCCACGTTGCCGCGGATGGGGCGACCGCACGCGAGGCCGGAGATGGTCTGGGTGACCACCGACTGGAAGATGGAGGCGGCGATGTCCTCCTTCTTCGCGCCCTCGTTGAGCAGCGGCTGCACATCGGTTTTCGCGAACACGCCGCAGCGGCTGGCGATGGGATAGATGGTGGTGTGGCTTTTCGCAAGCTCGTTGAGCCCGCCCGCATCGGTGTCGAGCAAAGCCGCCATCTGGTCGATGAAAGCCCCCGTGCCGCCGGCGCAGGTGCCGTTCATGCGCTGCTCGATGCCGTTGTCGAAGTAGATGATCTTGGCATCCTCTCCGCCAAGCTCGATGGCCACGTCGGTTGCGGGGATGTAGGTCTCAACCGCGGTCTTGCTGGCGATGACCTCCTGGACGAAGGCGATGTCGAGCCACTGCGAAAGCAAAAGGCCGCCCGAGCCCGTGATGGCGATGGTCATCTGCTGACCGGGGAATTTCCCAGCCGCCTCCTTCAACACCTCGACGATGGTCGCGCGAACATCGGCATGATGACGACGGTACACCGCCCACTTCACCTCGCCCGTCGCGTCGAGCACGGCGAGCTTGACCGTGGTCGACCCAACGTCGATGCCCAGACGCAGCAGCCCGCCCGCTTCCGCGAGCACGGCTTCGCGCGCCTTAAGCTCCTCGGCGGCCGTCTCGGCCTCCTCCACGCGCGTCACGCGCATAGAGCACGCGTCGACGGTGGCGTCCGTCGTAACCTGAACGTATTTTCCCGCATCGGAGCGCGCGCGCTTCCTCGCGGGCTTTGCGGCATGATCGGTTTTCTTCTCGAACATGATGAGGTCCCCCTACAGCTTGATCGATTCGCCGGGTTTTATGAACAGGAGGCGGATGGCGATGCGCGCCATCTCCTCGGAGCTTTCCTTCATTCCGCACTCGAGCCAGCGCGTGATGACGCCGAGGTAGGCCGAAGCGTAGAAGGAGACGTAGTATTGAACGAACGGAGTCGGGTCGCTGCGGTACTGCTCGTGGAGCAGACCGAGGATGAGATCGGTGCAGAGCGAGTCGCGCAAACGCTGCCCGAGCTTGGCATCTCCCCCCGGCCCCAGCATCGCGCACAGGAAATCCCCCTGCTCGCGCAGATAGTCGAACAAGCCCACCAGAAGCGGAAGCGGCTCTTTCGCCAATTTGATCTTGGCCAGATCGAGCAACGTGAGCTTGTTGATCTCCTCGTTGAACCGGCGCAGGTCGTCCATGACCTCGTTCTCGAGGACCGCCAGCAGATCATCCTTATCGTGGAAGTGATTGTAGAACGTGCCGCGATTCAGGTCGGCACGAGCGCAAAGATCGTTGACCGTGAAGCCGTCGAGGCCGCACTCCTCCGTAAGCTCGATGAGAGCCTTGCGCAGGGCGCGCTTCGAGCGCGTGATCCTTCGATCAACGGGAGCTATTTCAGCAGCCATTTGCCTCCCAGCATTCCTTTTAGACACATCGCACAAAAATCAACACTCTGTCTATTAACGCCATTGTAGCCGCTGAAACCACGCATGTAAATCAAACGTGGGTCAAATCACAGCATGACAACGATAAATCGGGGACCGGAAGCGAACAGGACGGCGAGCCCGCCGCGCCGCACGCGCCTGCGCCATCGAAGGGGACACGCTACAATGAGCGCATGGAGTCTAGGAGGGCCTCATGGTTGCAAGAAGAAAACCCACGCCGAGAAGGGCCGCGACCTCAACCCGAGCGGCTCGAAGCGTCGCGCCCCGCATCGCGCTTCTCGCAATCGGGTTCGCGGCTATCGTCGCGCTGCTCTCCTTCGCGCTAACCACCTGCATCGCGAAAACACAAGAGGTCGGCGCCGTCGCAGGATCCGCGGAAAGCCAGGAGCGGCGCGTCTCCTTCGTCGCCGTCGGCGACAACCTGCCCGAGATCGGCATCGCCGAATACGCCGACTCCCTCGCAGGAGAAACCGGGGACGGCGTCTACGATTACGCGCCCATCTACGAGCCGATCAAGCCCTACGTCGAATCCGCCGATTTGGCGTACGTGAAGCAGGAGACGCATTTGGGCGGCGGCGATATCGGGCCACGCGGATACCCCTCCTTCAACACGACCGACGAGATGGCGGATGCCGTCGTGGCGACGGGGTTCGATCTGGTGGCGTCCGCCACGAACCACTCTTACGACTGGGGCTGCTACGGCGCGGTCGACCACTCGCTCGCGGTCTGGAGCAGCAAGCCAGTCGCCTTCACCGGCACCGCGGCAAGCCAAGAGCAAGCCGACCGGCTGGCGATCGTCGAACGCAACGGCATCAGCTTCGCCCTTCTCGACTACACCTACGGCGTCAACGGGTACACTCAGACGGATCTTGAGCCCTACTCCGTCAACTTCATCGACGAAGACCGCATCCGCGCCGACGTCGCACGCGCCAAGGAGACGGCCGACGTGGTTTTGGTGGCGATGCACTGGGGAACCGAGAACCTGCTTGAAGCCGATGAAGAGCAAACGCGCTGGGCGCAGCTGCTGGCGGATCTCGGAGTCGACGTGGTCCTCGGATCGCATCCGCACGTCATCGGGCCGCTGCAGTGGGTCGAAGGCGAGGGCGGCGGTAAAACGCTCGTGGCGTACTCGCTGGGCAACTTCCTCTCGCACCACGAGACGCCCGACCTGGAGAACGAACTCGAGGGCATGCTCTCCTGCGATTTCGTCCGCGGGGAAGACGGTGCCGTGAGCGTCGAGAACGTGACCTGGATTCCCCTGGTGAACCATTCTGAAGACGGCTACCATCGAGTCTACGCGCTGAAAGACTACACGCCCGAGATAGCTTCGAGGCACCGCATCTTCGACGACGGCGCCGCCGCGATAGATCAGATGCGCGCGACCACCCGGCAGGTCATCGGCGAGGAGTTCGCGATAGACGACGGGGCGTGAAAGCGCTTCGAGTGAAACCCAGCGCCATGGAGCGAAAACCCGATACGGGGAGAGATCACCGCACGCGCTCGGAGCGGCCAACCTCACACTCCCTCGCGGCGGCGCACCTCGCGCACGACCCGCGGATTATCGGCCAGATACCGCGCCCGTTCGGCGATCTCGACCTCGCTCGTCACACCCTCCGCAAGACAGCGCGCGAGCAGCTTCTCACGCGATCCCTTCAGCACCAGCGCCGCATCGATGTCGTGCTGCAGCCTCTTCCACCCCTTAAGATGGGCGACGACGCGCTCGACCGCACGCGGCGGCGAATCCTTCGGGAACACCTCGAGGGCGAGCCGATCGACCGACTCGCCCGCGTAAAATCGCTCGCGCACCTCGTCGCGCAGCGCCCCCGTCCGATCGTTTTTCGCCTTCGTCTTGCACCTCTCGCTGCAGAAGCGACGCTCGACGCCACGATGGCCGGTCAGCGAGAAGCTCTTGCCGCACTGCGCGCAATATCCGATGCGAACCTTTCCGAGCTTTTTCGCGAACTCGTACCACAAGCAGCAAAGATACGAGTCGAACGTCATGAAGTCGCCATCGCCCTCCGTTGCGAAAACGTCGACGCGCGCGCCCTCGAGGTGCAGGGAAACCAGCGCGTACATCAAACGCTGCACGCAGGGGAAATCCTCCTCGACGATGCGCTCGTCGCTCACCAGCAAGTTCCCCGTCTCCGAAAGCAGGTCAAGCGACCCGGGGCCGCCCGAGCCCTTCGCGAACCCGCCCTCGTATCCGGCGAGGGCCTGAAGAGCCTGCCCGACAACCTCCTCCCCGACGAAATAGCGAACCGCCGCCGCGAAATCGGACATCGGGATCTCGTCTTCGAACGAAAGAAGGAAAAGCAGCAGCGTGGCCCCGCCGTCCTCGACCTCGCGGGCGGCGAACGCGTAATCGAACGTAGCGCTGCGAAACTTCCTCAGGAAGGGAAGCTGCGGCATCATCCGCTCGTAAGCCGACTCACCGTCGGGGCCGAGATCGAAGGCTATCGAGAAAATTCGGAAACACGTTCCCGTCCGAGCGTTTCGCGCAACACGCTTCTCCACCGGCATGAGCGCGGGGACGAGGGGCTTCGTCTTGTTCAGAACCTCCTGAATCGAAACCGCCTCGCGCGCAACGGCCATCGCGCAGAGCCAATCCGTCACGCGTTCTCGAGACTCCCCGCCGAAAAGAGGCCCGGTGAAGCGCGCCGTTGCCAGCACATCCCGACGGTCCACCACGCCGTCCGCACGCGTTGAGGAAAGACCCTCCAAGCTGAAGCGCGAAGCGGCATCGGCATCTTGCGCCCTCCCTGCAAGCTCGTGGGCGGGAACCAGGTCGAACACGATGAAGCTCGACGAATCGTGCGCGCCGCCCGCCTCGATGCGCGCGCCGCGCACGGGGATCCGCCCCCGCGACGTCTTCGTTTGATCGCTCAAGCGTAAAGCCATGGCCTCCCCCTCGTCGCTCACCCATGCTCGCGACGCGAACACGCACCGTCCCGGCTGGAATAACCTCGGTATATTTTTTTACTCTTTCAAAATCTCTTTATCAGGGATTATTGGAATTTTACCATGAGGTCAACCGATCACGATGAGAGGAGCCCCGATGGTCAATTCAGGTAAGCACTGCAGGACCCACGAAACGCCGGCGAGTCTTCCCGCCGCAGACGAGCCGCGCCGGGAAACAGCCGGCGAGGCGCACGCAACGACGAAGCAGCACGCGCGCAAGCAACCCGGTTCCGCATGCCGAGCCGCCGCGTCGGTGGCGTTGACGGTCGCGCTCATCGCCCCCGCCTCGCTGGCGTCTGCGCAAAGCGCGTTCGCGCAAGACGCCCTCGCGAACGCCGCCGCGAACGTGAACGAGCCCACGCACGTCATCGCGCGCGCGGCAACCGATCTCGCCGGGCTTTCGCTCGACGAGTTGCGGGCGATCGCGGACGAAGCCCAAGCGCAGCTCGACGCGGCCCAAGCCGCCGTCGACGAAAACCAACCGGCATACGACGCCGCGCACAGCTCCGCCGCAAACGCGCAGACGAACCTTGATGCCCTGAACGCCCAGGCGAAACGCACCGAGCAGGCGGCGCGCGACGCGCTCGCAGCCGAGCAGGAAGCCGCCGCCCGCGCAGCGGCAGACGCGCAGGCGCAGCTCAACACCGCGGTTTCCGAGAAAGACGCCGCCGTAGCCGACCAGGAGGCGAAGAAGGCCGCCTATGAAACCGCGATGAGCGACGCGGAAAAGGCGCAGGCGGAACTCGAAGCCGCCCGGAAGGCCGCCGAGGAAGCGACGCCCGAAGCGCTCGATGAAGCCGAGAAGAACCTCGCCGCCGCAACCAGCGCCCTCGAGGAGGCGCGTGCGAAGGAAGAGGCCGCGAACGAGACGCAGAGCAAGGCCCAGACCGAACTTGACGCCGCCGCTCGGGAAAACGACGCAGCTGCGCAAGCGCTCGAGGCCGCGAAGGCAGACGCCGCCGCAGCCAAGCAGGATCTTGACGAGGCGCAGGCGGCCTACGACAAGGCGAAGGCCGATCTCGACGCGGCAACCGAAGGCATCGATCCCGAAGCGCTCGCCGAGGCGCAGCGCGTCCTCGATGCGGCGAACGCGTCGCTGAAGGCGGCGCAGGAGCAGCACGCCGCGGCTCAAGGCAACGTCGCGGACGCCGAGGGCGGGCTGGCAAGAGCTCAGAGCACGTTGGAAGAAGCCCAAATCGCAGCCCTGACGGCGCAACAGGGCGTCGACCAGGCGAAGCAAGACCTCGCCACGGCGCAGCAAAGCGTCGAGCAGGCGAAGGCGTCCTACGACGACGCGCTCGCAGGCATCGAGGGCGAGAAGGAAAAACTCGAGCAAGCCGAAGCCGCCGTCGAGGCCGCCCATGCCGCCAAGAGCAAAGCCGACGCCGCGCTCGACGCAGCTCGCGCCGAGAAAGAGGCTGCAGACGAGGCCGTCGCCCGCGCTCAGGCAGCCGTCGAGCAGGCTCGGGAAATGGTCGAGAACGCGGAAGCGCAGTACGCACTCGGCAGCTACGGCTTCTTCGCAGCTCTCGGCAACTTCGGCTCGAACGCCGCGAAGATCCTCGAGGACGCGCAAGAAAACGGCCTCGTCATCTTCGGAGGCGCCTACGACTCCACCAACCTCGAGAACATGCGCGACGCGCTGCGCTGGCTCGAGAAGTGCAACGAGCTTCGCATGCAAGCGGGCTTCGACCCCCAAACCGGGGAGAAGCTTGAAGAGCTGAGAGTCAACCTCCAGCTCATGGCCATCGCGCAGGTGCAGGCGAACGCCTCGGCGAACCACCTGAGGAATACCGGCGAGCTGGCGCACTCTCAGCTCTATCCCGTCGGCGAGAACATCGCGGCAGGCTACAACGACCCCTTCGACGGTTGGTACGACGAAGAGAAGATCCTCTTCGAACAGGGAGATATCGCAGGCGCGGGCCACTACCTCAACATCCTCGACGCAGGCTATCAGGTGACCGGATTCGCCGTGAACCAATACGCGAACCCCTACTTCCCCCAATTCCACGGCCAGACGTTCTCGGGCGTCGACTACGGCGATACTTTGACGTTATCGGAGTTCAAAGAGCTGTTCAACCGGTACTACGCCAACGTGACCAACCCCGAAGCGGTCTACGAGGCGGCGCTTGCCCAACTGCGCAACGCGCAGGCGACCCAGACGAACGCGAGCAACGTGGTCGCCGGGTGCGAAGGCGAGCAAGCACGCGCCCAAGCGAACGTCGAAGCGGCCCGAAACGCGGCATCCGAGCAGGAGGAAGCCGTCGCAGAGGCCGAGAAGAAGGCCGCGGAAGCCGAGGCGGCCATCACGGCAGCTGAGCAGGCGCGCGACGAAGCGAGCGCATCGGTCAAGGCGGCGGAGGGTGCCTTCGAGGCGGCGACGACGCTCGTCACGCAGAAAGAAGCGGCCGTGAGCGCAGCGCAACAAGAGCTCGCCTCGGCTCAGGCGGCGCTCTCGCAGGCGCAAAACGACGTTGCCGCTCGCGAAGAGGAGCGCGACGAGGCGCTCGCGGCGCTCGACGCGCTTTCGGGCGGGGTCGCCGGCGCGCAAGACGCCTTCGACAAAGCGACGGAAACGCTTGCGAACGCCCAGGGTAACCTCGACGCGGCGCGAACAGCCGAGCAGGAGGCAGCAGAACGCGCTACATCGGCCGCAGGAGCCCTGAGCGACGCGCAGCGTCAACACGAGCTCGCTGAGGCGGCGGCGAATCAGGCGCACGAGACTGCAAAGCAGGCGCAGGCGAACTTCGACGATGCGAAGGCCGAGAGCGATCGCCTTGCCGGACTCATCGACGCGCTCGATCAGGCGCAAGCGAGCCACGCGCAGGCGCTAGAGAACGTCGATGCTTCTAGCATCGCCCTCGACGCGGCAACCGAGGCGCTCGTGCGCGCCGAAACGACGCTCGCCGACGCGCAGGCCGCGAAAGCCGCAGCCGACGAGTACGCCGAGAAAACCGCGGCCCTCAGCGCCGACGACGCGTTGGCCGACGGCATCGACGACCCTGTTTTCGCCGAGCTCGACGCCCTGTTCGAAACCGCCCGCGACGCAGCTGCGGAGATCCCCGCAGCAACCGAGGCGCGAAACGCCGCCGCGAGCGCGTTCGCCGAAGCGGCGCGCGCCCACCAGGTGCTCCTCGACGCGCGCGATACGGCGGCGAGCAACCTCACCCTCGCCCGCGCCAACTACGACGCGGCCCTCGCAGCGCAGCAGCCCGCCAAGCAGCCTTCCGCGCCCGAGGCGACGGCCGGAGGCGAAACCACGCTGGCGCAAACCGGCGACGAGGGCAGCCGCGGCCTCGGGGTCTTGGCCCTGTTTTCCGGCGGAGCCCTCACCGCCGCTCTCGCGAGCCGTCGCAAAATAGCAAACCGCAGGCACTAGCATCATCGCCACGTCGCCTGACGACCCAAACCCTGTGCCGGGCGAGGCTTCAAGGCCGAACGGCCGCAAGCTTCGCCCGGCATATGCTATGCTCGATCGAAAGAACCGAGGAGGTACCCATGCACTGCCCCGTCTGCGGAAGCGTCATCAACGATGCCTGCCGATACTGCACCGTATGCGGATCGCCCATCGAAGGCGCCGATTCCAGAACCGAGGAAACCCCGCAGTCGGACGGCGCGGCGAGCGAAAGAGCCCAAGCGAAAGGCAGCACGGCAACCGATGAGCCAAACGGCGAAGACGGTGCGAGCCCTTCGCCGGAACCGAAGCAAGACCCGACGACCGCCGGTCGAAACGACCGGGCAAGCGCCCAACCCGTGACCTTCTCGGCGGCAATGGACGACACGCGCAAGAGCAGCAAACGTCGCATGCCCCTCGTGATCATGCTCGCGCTCGCTATGGCGCTCGTTGCCGGTACGGCGTTCGCGGCTTACCAAATCTACGTCAACGTCATCGCCCCGATGCAAAACCAAGCCGCAGAGCAACCTCGGGGGGACGAATCCGCCGCGCAAACGCCCGTGCCTGAAGAGCCCCTCACCGTAGACGTTGAAGAGAGGCGAATCATCGTCTCCACGATGAGCGACCCGTATTACGGAGACGGCGAGAGAACGGAGGCCACCTGGATCTATCCGGTGCTCGTCGGCTCCCGGCAAAGCGACGCGATCGATGCGATCAACGCCTTCATCGAGGGAAAAATCGAGCAAGATGCCGCATGGACGGAAGGGCTCAACGCCGATAATTACATGGACGACCCCGAAGTCGGAACCCCGGGCGTCATCGTGTCGCGCTACACTGGCGTCACGTTCCTCTCCGATCGTTACGTCTGCGTCTTCGACGCCATGCACACCACTTGGTGGGGCGCGCACGGCAACGCCTTCAACGACGCGTACCTGTTCGACCTGGAAACAGGCGAACAGGCGGCGGTCGCTCAAGCTGCAGGCGTGAGCGAAGAGGAGCTTGCGGCTCGGGCTGACGCCGCCGTACGCGTTTTCTACAACAGAGAGGGAAGCGACATCTACACCGTCGACGAGGCCGTTGAGCATGCCCTCGAGGGCACGTACTATCTCGCAGACGAAGGGGTCATCCTGGCCACCGACGACTACGCGCTCGGCAGCTACGCCTACGGCAGGCGCAACATCGTCGTCATCCCCTTCGACGATTCGGTCGAAGCCGGCCAAGTGGTCAAGGTAAACGCGACCCGATAGAGGCCCAACCGGCGAACGAGCATCCGAGAGGCAAGGATGCGGGCAGCCTCGACCCCGGCAGCCGCCCGCAGACCCTACACCAAGCCCGACAGCGTACCGTTAGCGCTGCGGTTGCCTTGCAAAACCGCAGCTCGAACCCCCATCCCGATTATGCGACCCTGCCGCCGCTTATGCGGTGCGCGAGGAGCTTCGCGATGCTCACTTTTGCTATGCTGAGACGATAACGTTTCGAACACGCCGCCGGGCAGCCCGCGCGGCCTTTCGCGGAAGATGGGAGAACCCATGCAGATCACCCCTGCTGAAATCGCCGAAACGCTTGCGATGGTGAGCAAGCAAAATCTCGACATCCGCACCATCACGCTCGGCCTCAACCTGCGCAGCTGCGTCGACTCCGACATCGACCGCTTGGCCGCGAAGGTCTACGACCGCATGACCACCGCCGCCGAACACCTCGTGCCCACCGCCGAGCAGCTCGAACGCGAATTCGGCATCCCCATCGTCAACAAGCGCATCTCCGTCACTCCGATCGCCGAGGTATGCGCAGCCGTAACCGCCAACGACCTCTCCCCCGTTGCCGTGGCCATGGACCGCGCGGGCAAAGAGGTCGGCGTCGACTTCGTCGGCGGCTTCTCTGCCCTCGTGCAAAAAGGCGTTTCCGCCGCAGACGACAAGCTCATGGATTCCATCCCCGACGCCCTGGCCACCACCGACCGCGTGTGCTCGTCGGTAAACCTGGGATCCACGCGCGCGGGCATCAACATGGACGCCGCGTTCAAAATGGCGGGCATCATCAAGAAGACCGCCGAGGCGACCGCCGATCGCCAGTGCATCGGAGCCGGCAAGCTCGTCGTGTTCTGCAATGCCGTCGAGGACAACCCGTTCATGGCGGGCGCTTTCCACGGTTCGGGCGAAGCCGACGAAGTCGTGAACGTCGGCGTTTCCGGCCCCGGCGTCGTGCGCGCCGTGCTAGCCGACCTGCCACGCAGCGCCGACATCACCACCGTCGCCGAGGCAATCAAGGCCACCGCTTTCAAAATCACCCGCGCAGGCGAGTTGATGGCACGCGAGGCGTCACGTCGTCTGGGCGTGCAGAAGGGCATCCTCGACTTGTCGCTTGCCCCCACCCCCGCCGAAGGAGATTCGGTCGCCGAGATACTCGAAGCCATCGGCGTGGGAACGTGCGGAGGCCCCGGCACCACCGCGGCGCTTGCCATGCTCAACGACGCCGTGAAGAAGGGCGGCGTCATGGCGTCATCTTCGGTCGGCGGCCTCTCGGGCGCCTTCATCCCCGTATCCGAGGACGCGGGCATGATTCGCGCCGCCGAGGCGGGAGCGCTCAGCCTGGAGAAGCTCGAGGCCATGACCTGCGTGTGCTCGGTCGGACTTGACATGATCGCCATCCCCGGCGACACCTCCATCGAGACCATCTTCGGCATCATCGCCGACGAGTGCGCCATCGGCATGATCAACAACAAGACCACCGCCGTGCGCATCATCCCCGCCATCGGCAAGAACGTCGGCGACCGCCTCGAGTTCGGCGGCCTGCTCGGCTATGCGCCGGTCATGCCCGTCAACCAGAACGCCGGCACCGTGTTCGCCCACCGCGGCGGCCGCATGCCCGCGCCCCTGAACTCGCTCAAGAACTAGACACGGCCGACGGCGCAAGACAAAGAACCACCCAAGTCTTCCAACGCCTCCTTCCCCGCTTCGGAGAGGGAGGCGTTGCCCTATCCGAACAGACGAGAGCGGAAGTCAATCTGCCGTAATGCGTCAACCGCACAAGCCGTGCTTCTCCCTCATTCGAGCCGTTATTTCAGATGCAGGGCAAGCATGTCCCGCCGCCACATCTTCTTCCGCTTCGGCGATGAGAGGCTTGACCGAGATGATCTTGCTCTTGACCTTGCAGTACTCGTCAACGAGCTCATCGCCCTCGTAACCCCCGCAATGAGCTGACGCAGGATGTCCACCGTAACGTCCTCGTCGTCGACCGAGATCGGATGCAACAACAAGCCATCTTCGGTCCATGTCGCCAACGCGTACTCGTCAAAACCCATCTCGCGGTACCAACGAGCGGGGATAGTTACCTGTCGCTTGCTCGATATCTTCACTCGCTGAGGCTCCGCCAGAGCAACCGCTCCCATAGTGACCGCCTTTCCCTCGGTTTCGTTTGCTTGGTGCTTGGTGCTTGGTAACGTTTTAACAACTCCAAGCAGGGAAGGGAGGGAGCACGATTCACATCTCATACTCACGCCCTGCGAATCGCAGAATGAAAGAGGTGCGTCCGAACGAGCAGAGAGGGAGCGCCGCCCGCAGTCCGCAAAGCCGTGCAGGCGGACACGCTCGCCGCATACACGCGCCCGCCCGCAATTCGCGGGACTACACTAGCGGAAAACACCTGCAGGAGGAGGAATCATGAAGCTGCTCGTCATCGGAAGCGAAGAGAGAACCCGGCAATACCTGCCGGATACGCCCCTCGTCAAAGAGGTCGAGGTCGTCGTCGCGGCGCGCGGCTCATCCGACGAGGACATCCTTGCTTTGGCTCCGGACGCCGACTTCATCATGGCCGACGCCATCAGCCCGGTGAGCGCGCACCTCATGGAGAGCATGCCCAACCTCAAGCTCGTCCATTCCGAAGGCGTCGCCTACAACGCCATCGACATCGACGCTGCCAAGCGGCTCGGCATCACCGTCTGCAACAACGCAGGCGTCAACGCCGGCGGGGTCGCCGAGCAGACGATACTCCTCATGCTCGCCTGCCTGCGAGACGCCGTGAACGCCGATACCGCCGTGCGCGAAGGCCGCCAAATAGAAACCAAGGAGCGGATGATGGTCGAGGGCATCCGCGAGCTCGGTGACTGCACCGTCGGGTTCATCGGCTTCGGCGCCATCGCTCAAGCAACCGCGAAAAGGCTCGCCGCTTGGGGCTGCCCGATGTATTACAACAAGCGACACCGCCTTCCCGTGGACGTCGAAGCGGCCCTCGGCGTCAAACTCGCAACTATCGACGACATCGCACGCACCTGCGACATCGTCAGCATCCACGTCCCCGTCGCCGAAGACACGCGCGGCATGGTCGACGACGAGTTCCTCGCCGGCATGAAAAACGACGCCATCCTCATCAACACCGCCCGCGGCGAGATCGTCGACAACGATGCACTCGCCCGCGCGCTCGAGAGCGACGCCATCCTCGCCGCCGGCCTCGACGTCATCGCGCCCGAGCCCGTTCTGCCCGACAACCCGCTTCTCAACTTAAGCGAGAAGGCATCGCGCAAACTCGTGCTCTCGCCGCATGTCGGAGGGATAACAGAAGGCATGTTCCACCGCGCTCATCGAAATGTGTGGGACAATATCGAGCGCGTGTTGAACGGGAAGACCCCCGTCAACGTCATCGTGTAAAAGCAGCGCGGGCCGCATCCGCGCATAAGGAGATACAGCATGCCCACAGCAACCCCCGCGAAAACACTGGGATTCGGATACGCGCTCGCCGTCGTTCAGGCGGTGCTTTACGCGATGATGGGAATCATCGGGAAGTACCTCTACTTCACCGGGCTCAACCCGCAGCAGGCGATCGTCCTGCGCTTCACCATGACGTTTCTCATCCTCGGAGCGTTTCTGCTCATCCGTCGCAAGCAGCCCCTGTTCAGCAGAAACCCCCTCGTGTACGTCCAGGGCGTCTTCTTCATGGGAAGCGCGCTGTTCTACTTCCTCGCCGTCGACGAAACCACCGCGGGTCTTGCGACGGCGCTGCTCTATGCCTATCCCGCCGTCGTGGCCCTGCTCTCCACCGTCGTCTTCAAAGAGCGGTTCACGTTGAAGATCGCAACGGCCGTCATCCTTGCGCTTGCGGGCATATTCGCCATCTCGGGCGTCATGCCGGGAACCATCGCGCTCTCCCCCGTCGGCGTCCTGTACGGCGTGGCTTCGTGCCTCGCCTTCGCCGTCTGCACGGTTATCGGCCAGAAGGTGGTCGAGAAAGACGAGCCCCTCACCATCACCTTCAGCATGACCACCGTGGGAGTCGTCATACTGCTGGCGCTGTTCCCCGCCACGTTCCCCGACATGCTGCACCTCACCCCCCTGCAGCTCGGGCTCGGCGCGAGCATGGCGGTGTTCACGACCATCCTGCCCGTCGTCGCCCTGCTCGTGTCGATCAGGATCATCGGGGCCACGAAGGCCTCGCTCATCAGCACGTCGGAGACGCCGTTCTCGCTCCTGTTCGCCTACCTCATCCTGGGAGAGGTGCTTACGATCTCCCAGGGCATCGGATGTGCGCTCATCGTGGCGTCCATACTCGCGGCGACCATGCCGAGCAAGCGCCGTATCCTCGAGATGGCGAAGCGCGATGCGAACGGGAAGGACGGCGCGGGAGGGGCCGACGCGGGAGCTTAACCGCGAAACTCCGCCCTGACGAGGTACTCCACGTTGCCCTCGGGTCCCGTGATGGGCGATTCGACGACGCCCGTCACCGCAAAGCCCACTTCCTCGAGCGCCGAGCGGACCTCCTCGACCGTGCGGAGACGAACCGCCTCGTCGCGCACGACGCCGTGATCCGTCTCGTCGTGACGGGATTCGAACTGAGGTTTCACCAACCCGATGAACACCGTGGGGTTCGCCTCCCCCATCGCCGACGAAGCAACTTGCGACCCGGATGCAACGCCCTGCGCGCACAATGCCGGCTCGCGGCACAGCGGAGGGAACGTCTCGGCCAAAGCGGCGAGCCCGATGAAGCTCACGTCGATCACGATGAGGTCGAACGGAGCGCCCAGCTCAACCGGGTCGGCGGTCTTTATGTTGGTGCGCTCGAACACGGCGACGCGCTCGTCTTGGCGAATCTTCCACGCCAGTTGCCCGTAGTTCACGTCCACGCAGGCCACGTGCGCCGCCCCCGCTTGAAGCAGGCAATCGGTGAATCCGCCCGTCGACGAGCCGATGTCGATGCAGCGCATCCCGCGCACATCCTGACCGAACGCGTCGAGCGCGCCTTGGAGCTTGCGCCCTCCGCGCGACACGTAACGCTTGCGGTTCTTCAGGAAGATATCGGCTTCGGGGGACACCTTCACGGCCGCCGACGACACATACACGTCGTCGACTCGAACCTCACGCGCCATGACGGCGCGCAGAACCTCATCGCGCGACGCGAACGCGCCCTGGGCGATCAGCAGGTCGTCAAGGCGCTCCTTCTTGGGTTTTCTCGCCTTGGGCGAAGCCGCCTTCCCGGCGGCGGATTCGATATCGGTCTGCACGTTTCTCCGTAGGTCAGGGCTCAAGAACGCGCCCGACGCATCGGAGGACGCACCGGGCGCGACCATTC
The DNA here is from genome assembly GCA_937890835.1 of uncultured bacterium. Lineage (GTDB taxonomy): Bacteria > Actinomycetota > Coriobacteriia > Coriobacteriales > Eggerthellaceae > CALADF01. Next base: position 142,518 of record CALADF010000035.1, on the reverse strand, counting down.
TACTCCGCGGGCAGCAAAAGCTGCGCGATCTGCACGGCGTTGAGCGCCGCGCCCTTGCGGATCTGATCCGCAACGTTCCAAAACGCCAGGCCGTGCTCGACGCTCGGGTCGCGGCGCAGGCGCCCGACGAACACGCCGTCGGTCCCCGCCAGAAGGCCGGGCATCGGGTAAGAGCTGCTCGCAGGATCATCCAACACGGTGACGCCCGGAGCCGCCTCGAGCGCCGCGCGCGCCGCCTCGACGCTCACCTCTTCGGTGAACTCCACGTTGATCGACTCGCCATGGCAGCGCAGAACCGGCACGCGCACGCACGTCGCCGCCACCTGGATGTCATCATCTCCCATGATCTTCTTCGTCTCGACGACCATCTTCCACTCCTCCTTGGTGGAGTCGTCATCGAGAAACTTGTCGATATGGGGAATGCAGTTGAAGGCGATGCGATGCGCGAACGCCTCCACCGTCAGCTCGTCGTCGGACTTGCCATCGAGGAATTCACGCGTCTGATCGTAAAGCTCGCGCATGGCGGGGGCGCCCGCACCCGATGCCGCTTGGTACGTGGAAACAACCACGCGCTTGATGGGAGCCAGATCGTAGAGGGGCTTCAACGCCGCAACCATCTGAATGGTGGAGCAGTTGGGGTTGGCGATGACGCCTCGATGCAGGGCCACATCCTCGGGGTTCACCTCGGGAACGACCAGAGGAACGTCATCGTCCATGCGAAACGCGCTGGAGTTGTCGACCATGACCGCACCTGCGGCGACAACCGCCTCGCGCATCTGCTTCGACATATCGGATCCGCAGCTGAACAGGGCGATGTCGACGCCCTCGAACTCCTCGGGCGTCATCTCCCGCACGACGAGCGATCCTGCGGGAGCGTCACCGCAGCCGTCGAAAGGGAGCTCCTTGCCCGCGCTGCGCGCAGACGCCAACGCGCGTACCTCGCTCGCCGGGAAGTCGAGGTCGTGCAGCACGCGAAGGAACTCGCGTCCCACCGCGCCGGTCGCGCCCGCCACCGCCACCACCGGGCGCGCGGGCATTTCATCTTTCCAGGACATCGCATCCTCCTTCGTGATCGCAAAGATGTTCACACCATAGCAAATGCCCCGCGCCACCCGCCTGTCGATCGAGAAGGGACCCTCTTTAGATCGACGGGCGGGGCGAATCGGGACGGTCGGGTAGAGCGGAGCCGCGTGGGAAGAGCAGGACGAACGTCTCCCTCCTGACGAGACGCGCCCCCGATTTCCCGGGGGCGCGTCGACGTCAACAGATCGCTTGACTCCGCTGAAAGTTAGTTGTCCTCGCGAGCGCTACGCCGCAAGCTCACCGCAGCAAGCGCCACCGCAGCGCACGATGCGGCGGCGATCACGCCGATGGCCAGAGCGATCGAGTTCAAAGGATCACCCGTGGTTGCCAAAGGTCCTGCCGAGCCGCCCTGATCGGAGGAGCTGCCCCCGTCCAGGTTCGAACCCGCGGAGCCGCCCGCAGACCCGGCGTCACCGAAGCCGGAGCCCGAGCCGCCATCGCCATCGCCGTCGCCGTCGTCCTTGGAGGAGTTCAACACCAAGTCGATCGGGTCCTCGGGCGCATCAGCGGAAAGGTCGTTGTACGACACGCCCAGAGCCTCGACGCCCAGCACGCTCACGCGCGCCGCGACGTCCTCGCCCGAGCACGCAAGGCGGAGGGCTCCTAGGACAACTTTGCCGTCTTCTGCGGAGAGAGCCGATCTGCCTGCGGACACGATCACATCGACCGTTTGCGCGTCGGGATTGAAGACAGCCCGCGCGACCGACGCCGTCGAAGGCGCATCGACCATCTCGGCGCCCGTGATCAGCGACATGTCCTCGGGTACGGCGGTCGCGACGGAAAGCGTCACGCGAACCGAGCTGACATTCTGCGCAGCGTCGCCTTCCGCCCGCAGGGCGAGCTCTATATCGGACGTGCCCTCACGCACCTCCGGCGACGCGAGCGTCAAGCCGGATGCGCCCAGCGCGAACGCGGTCGCGGGCACCAGGCACGCTGCAGCGAGCAGCGCGCCGATCATCATGCGAATTCGTCTCATCATTACTCCTTCACCGCCGAAACGGGGCTGTCAAAGGAAATGTCCAAAGAGGGGAGCTTCTCAGGAACCGACTGCGGCAGGGCGTCCGCGACCAAGCGCTCGCCCTGCAGGGTATGCGCATCGTCGACGCGGTACAGCTCGACGCGCACCGTATCGGGCACGCCCGCAGGCAGAAGCCCGTCCATCTCATCGGGCTCGATATAGTACAGCCAGCGCCCGTCGGCCGTCTCGCCCAACTCGCCGTGCTCCGGCACCTCGGCGAACAGAACCTGCGTGCCTCCGATGAGGTTGCCTTCTCCGTCGTAGAGCTTCACGGCGTTGTACGCGGGATTCCCCTTGTACGTACCTGTGAACACGAGCGATCCGGCGGGGACGACCGAGCCGCCGCCAAGGTCGATCTCGTTGGCCAGAAGGCCGATGCCACCCTCGATGAAGTCGATGTCGTCGCCGGTTTGGCCGAGCACGTCAAGCTCGGCGATCGACGCCGAACGCGCGCCCTTGGCCACCAGACGCAGGTACGCCGCATCGTAGGTGTAGAGCCAGCTGTCGCCCTCCTTGTTGAAGTAAACCGTGGCGGATCCCGTCTCGTCGAGAGCGAACGTCCCCGACTTCACCGTCTCCCACGTCGTGCCGTCCACGCTGGCCTGCACCTCGTAAGCCCCGATGGCATCCGACGCGCCCGCAGGCGCACGGTACTTCAGGCCCGTGACGGAGAGCGTCTCGTTGAACGAGATCGTCACCGTGGCGTCGGATCCGGCGGTCGCGCCCGTGTAAACGGTCTCGGCCTTGGCGTCGATCACCTTGTCGATGGCGCTCGAGGCACCGGGCTCGCACGGGCTGTCCTCGTCGCCCGATTCGGCATCGCCATCCGCCGTCATGTTGGTCTTCGCCGTCCACGCGGCCTTGTCCATGCTGCCGTCATGGGACACCTTCACCGGAGCCAGCGTCACCGACTCGGTGCGGTTCAAGTGCTTGTCGACGCCGCACACCTCGTAGGTGAACACGCGGTTGTTCACCGTGGCGATGACGTCGACGAACTCTGCGTCATCCGCGTCGGCGAAACCGATCACCACGCCGTTTCGCTTGATCTCGTAACCCAGCATGCCCTCGTCGTCAGCCGCGCCGGACAGCGCGATCTTCACCTCGGAGGAGTTGTCCTCACGTGAGAGAGCCGCCTCGACCTTCACGCCGCCGGCAACCGACGAGCCGCCTTCGATCTGATGCACGCGCGCGTCGTCGCTCATGTACTGAATGGGACGCGTCTCCTCGGCGGACTGAGCGGCGTACGCGCGCGTCGTCTCATCCGGGGTCATGCCCCATGCCTCGAAGAACGCCAGCAGGTTCTTCTGAGCAGAGGCGCACGACAGGCGCATGAGCGCGTTGTCGGCGTCGGCCCCGTCGGCGAGAGCGCCACACCGCCAGGAGCGGGCGCGATGGCGTTGTTGCGCGCGTACGCGTCGACGCGGGCGAAGAACAGGTTGTTGAACTGATCGGCGTAGTCGGCGTAGTCGGCGTAGGTCGTGAAGTTGCACGCGTTGTCGTAGGCCAGATGCAGCTGCCAGTACATGCCCAGCTGAACCGCGCCGCTCGGCGAGGGGCCGAGCGTGCCCGACGTCACCTTCTCATACAGCTCGTCCCAATTCCATCGCGCCGAGGCGTTGGAGTCCTTGGACGCGGAAAGCTGCGAGAAATAGTTGTTGGTGATCTCGGTGATAGCGTATTGGCCCTGGTTGATCTCGTGCCCGATCTCGTGCGCGATGCCCCAGCCGAACGTCCATCCGGAAGCGTACTTGCCGTTCTCGTCGAGCGTGATGCCGGGCATCGCCACCGGGATGGAGGTCTACTCCCACTCGATGCCGATGTGCTTGCCGCCCGCGTACATGAACGCGCCCGTGAACATGCGCATGTAGCGGATGTTCTGACGCGTGACCGGCAGCGAGTTCTTGTTGCCGTACGCAGCCTGGTACGCAGAGGCGTTGTCGCCGTAGGAGCCCAAGCCCTTGTGCCGGTAGAACAGAAGCATCATCTCATCGGATACGTCAAGCGACTGAAGAAGCTTCGCCGCACGCTCTCCGACGCTGCCCCCGCCGATGCCCGCCTGAATTTGAGAAGCGGGAAGCGAGTACATCAGGTAGTCCAAGACGATGTCGGCTTCGTTGGCGATGCAGTTGCGCTCGTCGTAATCGTGGCTGTGGCCGGCTTGCTCATGCGTCGCCTCGAGAGATGCGACGTGGGCGTCAAGCTCTTCGACGAACGCGGTCGCCCTTTGCAGACGCTCTGCCTCATCCGTGACGCCGTGCAGATCGAGCACCGGGGTCTGCACGCCGCCGACCACGCGCACGGCGCAGTCGGGAGCAGACGCCGACCTGCACTCGATGTAGAGCTGTCCGCCGCGCTCGACGTCGATGCTGCTCATCTGGGGAACGGTCACCTCGTTCACGCCCACTTTGAGCGTCTCGACGACCGTCTTCGAAAGCGAGTTCGACTCGGCGTGGTACTGCGGTTCCACCAAGCGCAGCTCGGTGGAACCGCCCGCCTTCTTGCCCTCGCCGCCGACGAACACCATGAGCTTCTCGCCCGCCTGCGCCAACACGCCCAAAGGCTGCCAGGCGTTCAGGCCGCCCGATCCCACATGGGCATCGCTTGCGAGCACCGTCTTCGAATCGACGGCGACGGACTCGGAGAGACCCTCCGCGTTGAGGACCGCCTCGGCGTTGTCAAGCTCGGCCAGCACCAGATCGCGCTTGGGGTTCATCTCCCCGCTTGCCGCATCGGGCGTGTTCGCACGTTCACGCAGCGCCTCGATGGCGGACGCGTCGACGTCGGAGCGGAGAACGGTGTGCATATCGTCCTCCCACAGCGCCATGATGTCATCCCACAGGCTGTCGTAGGCGTAAAACGCCAGCTCGGAGAACGTCACGGGGTCACGGTAGTAGCGCGCGAACTGCACGGTGATCTTCTTCACCTGCGATTTCGGGAACTCAACCAAAAACGAGTTCTCGGCGCCCGCGATGTTCGAAACCTTCACGTTGTCGGACGGGGTCTCGTACGTCGTCACCTCGCCGGCCTCGTTCTCAACCCTGACCTGGACCCGGTAATAAGAACCGTAGCCACCTCCCAAACGCGTCGTGAACGCCAGCGTGTCCATGGTGTACTCGCGATCGAACGTCACTGTGGGGCCGGCGTACTGGGAATCACGCGCCGAATGGAAGAACATGCCGTAGTTGCCGTCGACGACCGCCCACGGATCGGTCGAACCTGCGGTCGATGCCGCCGTGGTGGTGACATCGACGATATGAGACTCGAGGCTCGAATCCTGCACCGTGCGGTTGATCAGGCCGTACCAAGGCACCTTCACCGTGTTGACCAGCGTCGATGCGCTGTGAGCCAACGAGGCGGACGAGGATCCGATTTGGTTTTGAGCCGTCACGTACACCTCGTAGACCGTGTTCTCCTTCAAGCCGGAGACGGTCTTTTTGGTCTCGACGATGCCGGAGACGCTCTCGTAAGCGTCGGCTCCCCGCTCGCGGTAGAACAGCGTGTAGGAATCGGCGTCCTCGGCCTCCTTCCACGAAACGGAGATCTCGCCGTAGCCGCCCGTCACCGAGACGTAGTCGGGGGAAACAGGGGCTGCGGAGGGAACAGGACGCGCCGTGACCGAATCGCTCCAAGCGCTGCGCCAGTCGCCGTTGACCGAGCGGACGCGCAGCGTGTAGTCAATGTTGTTCTTCAGTTCGTCGCCCGCAAACGTCTCGAGGGACAGCTCGCTCAGAACGCATGCGATCACCTGGGTCTTGTCCGCCGAGGACACCTCGACCTCGTAGCCGGTCACGTTGACCTGAGGCGCCCACGAAAGGGCGATCTTCTTGTCTCCCGCGACAGGCGCGAGCGCGGTCGACACGCTGAGCGTCGGCGCGAGGATGCGCTCGGCCATGTCGCCGAGGAACTCAACCTGGGCGATGTCGGCGAGCTTGCCCGACGAGGTGCCCGTCATGCGGATGACGATCTTCTTCACGGCGACCTGCTTGCCGAAGTCGACCACAACGGTGCCGTCCGCCTCGACGACGGCCAAGTTGGCGGCACGCGAAAGCGACGCCCCCGCAGCGGCGGAGAACGCGTACTCGACGATGGAGCCGTCCTCGAGCTCGACCTCGATCACGTCCGACGTGGGCTTGTTCTCGGAGGTTGCGGGCGGACGCACGGAAACGCCCGCGAGAACGGCGTCCTTCACGTCAAGCTCAACCGACACCGGATTCGACTCGGTGATGACGGCGCCGTTTGCCGGCGCGAGAGTCACCGCATCGTTGTCGGAAGAGAGCACGCTCTCGACGGAAGCATCCCCCACGACGGAGGCTCCCTCCGACACAGCGGCGTTCATCTGCGATGCGTCCTTGACAATGCGGACGGAGGCCGCGAACGCGCCTGCGCCCAAACGCGAAACCGTGGCAGCGTGCGCCTGGATGTCGGCCAGGGTGACAGCGCCGTCAGCGGTCAGGTCGAAGCGGGCGTCGGACGCACCGGCCACGAGCGCCTCGGCGAGCAGCTGGGCGTCCGCGTCGTCGATGGAGCCGTCGGCGTCGAAATCACCGTAAGCCATAAGGCCCGCGCCCGTCGCGTCCGCGTCGTCGGCGAACAGGCCCGTCATGTCGCTGTCCGCGACGGTGAGCAGCACGCGGTTACCCGCCGTCACCTCGATGGACTGAGCGTACGTCGCGCGATCAACACCCGAGAGCGCGAGCGTGTAGGTCCCGGGTTCGACCGACTCCATAGAAGCCGTCGAATCGCGCCATGCGGAATCGTCCGCCGAATCAGCCGAACGCGGGGAAAAATCCGCCTGGGCGACAACGCCCTCGGCGTTGCTCAACGTGGCGTGAAGAGCGTCGTCGCGCGTGAGATGAGGGAGCAGCGAGAGCAGGCGACCTCGACGGCGCCCTTGGCGAACGCCTCATCTGCGCCATCGTTCGCCGACGCGTCCCCATCCGCCGCAGCGCCATCGGACGTCGCAGCACTCGCCTCGGCTGACGAGAGCCCCTCCTTCACCGCTGACGAACCGGCGTCGAGGCTTTCGGTCGTCTGATCAAGCGGCGAAACGTCGCTCGTCTTCTCCTCGCCGCGAATCTCGGCATCGCGCTTCGAATCGGCGTCGTCGCTTGCAAGCTGCGCCACAGCCAGCGGCACCGCCGCCGTCTGGCACGCCAAGCTGAGCGCGACAACGCAAGCCGTCACCTTCTTCTTCAAATCCCCTCCGTTCCTAGAAAAAGGGCGTCGCGGGCGCGAGACGCGCCGTGATCGCGCGAGCACAACCAGGCCGCTCGCTCCACAGCACGACCGCGCAAGCCGCCCTTCTATTATTTGCAAAAGGATGCCGAATTATACCGGAGTTAACCACGGTTTAACTCTTTGGCAACGACTTCGCATCTTCCTCGCAACAAGCGTTTGAAAAGCGCTCGGAGGAATCGGGGCACGACGAACCGAAGGCGCCCAAGACGCCCGCGAACTCGACAGTTCGAGGGGGCTCGAGAAAGCAGAAACCCCACCTCCCGAACGTCAAGCTCGGAAAGTGGGGTATCTATATCTATTATCTGAGCCAAGGCGGCGCGGGGGACCTCCTCCCCAGCCCGTCGGAACCCGACGCGCCCGCAGCGCGGCGAGCCCTCGAGGCCGCGGGGCGTAGGCGCCGCGCGCAGTTCTGCAGCCGAAGGCGAAGTCTGTTTGAGCACGGGGCCTACGCCCCGCGGCCCACCGACAAGGCAGCACTGCGCTCCGCCGCCCGAAGAGGAGGTTTAGCGACCCTTCTTCATCTTCGCCGCAATCTCCTCAGCGGAAAGCTGCGTCTCCTCGAACACGCTGTCGGAATCCAGATCGAACGCGGTATGGAGAACGCGCACCGCCTGAATGGCCTGCGCAGCGTCGATCACCACCGACAGGCGAATGGGAGACGTGGAGATGGCCAAGATGTTGATATGGTTCTCGCCGAGCGTCGTAAATGCCCGCGCGGCGACGCCGGGGGACGACTTCATGCCCGTGCCCACCAGGCTCACCTTCGCGATGCTCTCGTCGACCACGTACTCACGCGCGTCGATTTCGGGGAGGATTCGGTCAAGCGTCTCCTTCGCGCGATCCAAATCGGAACCCGGGCACGTGAAGGAGATGTCGGTGAAACCGTCCTCGGAGATGTTCTGGATGATCATATCGACGCTGACCATATCGGCGGCCAGAGCCGAGAACACGCGCGCGGCGATGCCGGTGTTGTCGGGAACGCGCCGGATGGTCACCTTGACCTCGGACGTATCGTGCGCGATGCCGGTGATGACGGCTTCCTCCATATCGGGCTCCTCCTTGATGTAGGTTCCCTCCGCATCGGAGAACGCGGAGCGGGAGTGAATGACGACGTTCCATTTCTTGGCGAATTCGACAGCTCGGCTCTGCAGAACGCCCGAGCCCGCGCTCGAGAGCTCGAGCATATCGTCATATGAGATCTGATCGAGCTTGCGGGCGCGCGGCGCCACGCGCGGGTCGGTGGTGTAGACGCCGTCGACGTCCGAGTAAATCTCGCAGACGTCGGCGTTAATGCCCCATGCCACCGCGACGGCCGTGGTGTCGGAACCTCCGCGACCGAGCGTGGTCATATCGCCGTTGGCGTCGATGCCCTGAAAGCCCGCGACAACCGGGATGGCGCCGTTGTCGAGAGCCTCCAAGATACGCTCGTTGTGCACCTTGACGATCTTGGCCTTGTTGTGGATGCCGTCGGTCTCGATGCCGGCTTGCCTGCCCGTGAAGCTCATGGCCTTGTAGCCAAGCTCGACGATGGCCATCGCGAGCAGCGTCATGGACACCTGCTCGCCGGTCGACAGAAGGCGATCGAGCTCGCGAGCGGGCGGATCGGCGGTCACCGCGTGCGCAAGCCCCATGAGCTCGTCGGTGGTCTTGCCCATGGCGGAAACGACCGCGACGACCTGATGGCCCTGCTGACGCATGCCGACAAGGCGCTTCGCGACGTTTTTAATGCGCTCGGGAGAGGCGACGGAGGTGCCTCCGAACTTTGCAACGATCAAAGACATGATAGTTCTTTCGATTGAGTCGTTCGGTCTCGTAGCGTCACATCATAGCAAAAACGACATGAACCGCCCCGCGCCCGGCGCGAAAAGCACCGATACATCCGAATGCGGGGGAAGCACGGCCGCAACGTCTTCGCCGGCCTCCGCAGACGCTAGGAGATCGTCGACTCCTCGGGCATGCGCAGCATCAGCACGAACCCGATGACGAACAGGACCGCGACGGAGAGCACGCCCACCGAGGGATTGCCCGTCATCTGAGTGAACACGCTGACCAGAAACGTTCCCATGACCGCGGCGTACTTCCCGAAGATATCGAAGAAACCGTAGTATTCGTTCGCGCGCTCCTTCGGAATGATCTTGCCGAACTCGCTACGCGAAAGCGCCTGGATACCACCTTGGAACATGCCCACGCAGATGGCGAGAATCCAAAACTCCACGGCGCTTCGCAGGAAGAAGGCCGCGAACAGCGTGATGCAGAAATACGCGAACACCGCGATGAGCAGCATGCGCTTGGTCCCGAAGCGCGTCGAAAGGCGCCCGTAGGCGATAGCCGACGGAAACGCCACGAACTGCGTCACCAAAAGCGCCAACACCAGCTGCACCGAGTCGATGCCCAGATCGGTTCCGTAGCTCGTCGACATCTTGATGATGGTGTGAACGCCGTCGATGTAGAAGAAGTACGCCAACATGAACATGCAGATGCGCTTATCGCGCACGATGTCTTTGATGGTGCGCCACAGACCCGAGAACGTCGAGCGAATGAGCTTCGGCGCGCGCTCCTTGAAATGCGTCTGATGCACGTCGCGGATGATGGGGATCGAGAACGCCACCCACCACACCGCCGTGATGATGAAGGCGATCTTCATGCCGAGCATCTGGTCGATCCCGACGGCGCCGCCGCCGAGCACCACTGCCAAGCACGCGACGAACGGAATGCACGAGCCGATGTAGCCCCATGCGTAGCCGTTCGAGGAGACGATGTCGTAGCGGTCCTCTGTCGTGGCGTCGACCAAGAACGCGTCGTAGAACACCATCGAGCCGTTCAGCATCACCGAAGAGATCACGTACAAAACCAAAAACGCTATGGCATGCTGAGGGATGCCGAGCGCCGCGCATGCCACCGCGCCCGTGCCGATGAACCCGATGAGGAACTTCTTCTTGTTCCCCTTCAAATCGGCGAGACTGCCGAGGATCGGCATGAGCAGGGCCAAGATGAGCGACGCCACCGTCTCGGCGTAGCCCCACGCGACCACCACCGAAGACCCGGGCTCAGCCAGCGACGAAAAGTAAATCGGGATAAGCGCCGTCGAAAGCATGACGAACGACGAGTTACCCACGTCGTAGAGAACCCAGCTTCTCTCCTGCTTGCTCAAACCCTTGCGTGCCACAAAGCCACCTTCCCCAGTCGGCTCCCGCCGAATCACCACCTTTTTTGCCGGAGATCGCGTCGAAAACGCGCACGCGGTTCCACCCGTGCGGTATCGTTGCTATCCGACAAAACGATGCCGGCGAAACCGCTTGCGGGCCACCGGCGTATCTAAGCTATTGTATATGATTACCTGGAACCCACAGGTAAATCAAGGTCAGACGGGAGCGGTCATGCCAGCCATCATCACGCACGACACCTTCGGGCAAGATGTCTACGGAAAGCTCTTCGAGCTCATCGGGGGCTCGCGCGACGAAGCCGAGGCGTTCCTTTTGGGCAACCAAGGGCCCGACCCGTTGTTCTACGCCGTCGCGAACCTGCGCATCACCACGACGCACCGACTCGGGTCGGTCATGCACGACAAGATGCCCAACGAGACCCTCGTCTCCCTCAGACGCGGCGTCGCAGCGCTGCCCGAAGCCGACCGCAGCATCGGACGCGCCTACGTCATGGGATTCATCTGCCATTACCTGCTCGACTCGACCGTGCACCCCTTCGTCTACTCGCAGCAGTACGCGCTATGCGACGCAGGCGTCGAAGGACTCGATCGCAAGGCGGGTTCGGACGTTCACGCTGTCATCGAGAGCGAGATCGACGAGGTGGTCTTGAACGTGAAGCGCGGCGAGACCATAGCCACGTTCAACCCATCCAAGCTCATCCTGCGCGCGAGCGACCATACGCTCGACGTCATCTCCGCTCTTTACGTCCGCATGGCGCAGGAGGTGTTCGGCATGATGATCCCCGCCGACACGTTCAAGGCGACGACGAAGGCGTTTCGCCTGGTGCAGTCGTTGTTCTACTCCCCGAGCGGCTTGAAGCACAACCTCATCGGACGAGTGGAGACCCTGCTTCGCCCCCACTCGTTCTTCCGCGCGATGAGCCATCGCAACCAGGCCATCACCACCTCGCCTTTCGTCAACGACGAGCACGCGCGATGGGTGAACCCCTTCACGGAAGCCGCAGCCGACGACAGTTTCTGGGATCTCTACGAACGCGCCCTCGCGAAGGCGATCGCGCTGCTGCCCATCGTAGACAGCCCCGTTTTCGACATAGAGACCGCCCGGGTCATCACCGAGGACCTCAACTTCTCGGGCGAGGCGACCTACGCGCGCATCGTGGCAATCGAGGACGCGCGCTGAGGCACAGCCCGCCTACGACGCGGACCGACCGAAAACCCCGGCAAGCAGACCGCCAACCGCGCCCCTGACGCAGGCGCCGACCGGCGCCGAGCGGCCTCGCCATCGTTAAGGCGGACGCGTTTTTCAACCCGCAAACCGATCGCCGATGCAAACGAGGCCCGCCGAACGAATGAACGGCGGGCCTCTTCGATTTCGCTCCCCTCCCGGGGAGCATCTTCGCTTTCGCTACATGTTCTTCAGGATGATCGTGCTCACGATGTCCGCAGCATGTTCGCACGCGTCGCAGCACTTCTCCATGCGCTCGTAGATGCGCGACCAAACCAGAACGTGCATGACATCCTGGTTCTCCTTGGTGTGGAGATGACGAATGGCGTGCTTGTACAGATCGTCCGCCTCCTCCTCGTAAGCGTTGATGTCGACGATCAGCTGCTTGAACTTCTTCGACTTCTTGAAGTTGCGAAGCTCGGCGACGGCCTTGTCGAGAGCCTTGCAGGAGCTCTTGATGAAGTTCGCGAACTTGATGGCGTCCTCGGGCAGCACGTGGATGTCGTACATGTACATATGCGCCACGACGTCCTCGATGCAGTCGAGCACGTCGTCGAGCGCGTGAGCCAACTCGACGATGTCCTCGCGATCGATCGGCGGCATGAAGTCGACCGCCGCCTTCGAGAACACCTCGTGGTTGATCTCGTCGCCTTTGTGCTCGAGTTCATGAACGGACTTAATGTAATCGACGAGATCACTCGCCTCTTTGAAGTCCTCGATTGCATCGATGAGAAGCTCGGACTCCTCCAAGGCAAGCTCGGTCAGCTCCTCGTAGGCTTTGAAGTAGTCGAACTTGTTCTTTTTAGCCATGCGCAGATCTCCTTCTCCGCATCGTCTTGCGACCGCCTTAGCGAAGGCGAGCGCCCGCTGATTCGCCCGCGCCGTTCACTCATCGTTCCATGGCGCGTGAGCACCTCTTCAGTTTAACAACGCTTTACATTGTAAAGACTTGCAAGCGCGCTCTGCGGGCGAAAGAAGGCGTTGATGTAAAAGTTTCGTAAAGGACCCCGCCGCGCAAAGGCGCGACGGGGTCGATGACGAGCGCGGTCAGGGTCGCGGTCGGAACGCGACGCGAACTCGACTCCATCGTTCGAGCCGAGTTCGCACAACGGCGCGAGGCAGCCCCGCGGTGAGCCTAGCGAGCCCCGAAACGGGCGAACACGCGCCGACGCTCAGCACCGATGGTGGTCAGATCGTTGTGACCGGGAAGCACGGCGACATCGTCGGGGAGCTTGGCGAGCTTCTTCATGGAAGCCGCCATCTCCGCCATCGATCCGCCTTCGAAATCCGTGCGGCCCGTCGCGCCGGCGAACAGCGTATCGCCCGAGACGAGCACCGGCAGCCCGTTTTCGTGATTTCCGAACTGCGGCACGCACAGAAGGCAGATCGAGCCCTTCGTATGCCCCGGGGTCTCGATGACCTTCCACTCCATATCGCCGACATGGATGATATCGCCGTTTTTCACGGTGCGATCGACCTTGCAAGGGGCGGCGACGCCGGATGTCCCCACCTCGCGCGGATGCTCGATATCGGGGGCATCGACCTTCGAGGCGAAGACCGGCGCACCCGTCGCCGCGCGCAACTCCGCCGCTGCCTCGACGTGATCCCAATGGGCGTGCGTGATCACGATCGCATCGAGCTTGGCGCCGTCGAGCGCCTGCAAGATCTTCTTCGGCTGGCAAGAAGGGTCCACCACCATCGTGCCCTTCCCGTCAGAGATGATATAGACGTTGTTCTCGTACGACCCGAGGATCAGATACTTGACGTCGACGCACAAACCTTGCACTTCGTACACGTTTCCACCGTCCTTTCCCAAGGACCTCTCCCGCGATGCAGTGCGAAAGAGGGTCGATCAACTTCGAACAGCGCCCGAGGGCGCGCGGCCCCGCCGCAGGCGGATGCCGACGCCGCCGGCGACGCGGGCGCTACCGCTTGCGCAGCGCCTGCCCCGGCACCATGCGATGCGCGTCGAAAACGCCTTCGAGCTCCGCGAGGCTCTTGATGAGCCGATCAATCGCAGCCAGGTCGGATACCTGGAAGAGAAAGCGCATCTCCACCATACCGTCGCGGTGTGTGTTGGTCGAGCACGAGAGCACGTTGGTGCCCGTCTCCGAGAACACGCGGGTGACGTCGAGCAGAAGATTGGTGCGATCGACGCCCTCGATGTACACCTCGACCTGGTACGAGCTCGCCGAAGGCGTGCCCTCCCACGAAACGTCGATGATGCGTTCGGGCTCCTTCTTCAGCTCGATGGCGTTGGGGCAGTCGGCCCGATGGACCGACACGCCGCGACCGCGCGTCACGAAGCCGAGGATCTCGTCTCCCGGCACCGGGTTGCAGCATTTCGACAAGCGCACGAGCACATCGTCGACGCCCTTCACCACGATGCCGTTCGCCGCATGGGTCTCGTGGCGTTTCGGCCGCTTCACGCTTGTGAGCATGGGCGCCATGATGCCGGTCGACGAAGCGGACACGCCCAGGTCGGGCTTCTCAGCCTCCGCCGTGCCCTTATCCACGAGGATCTTGAGCAGACGGTTCGCCACATGCTGGGCGCTCTCCTTGCCCGTTCCGAGCTGAACGAACATGTCGTCCGGATCGTTGAAGCCCATCGCGTCGGCCACCGACTTGATGGCGCGCATGGACTGCGCGCTCGAGATGCCCAGCCCGTGCTTGCGCATCTCGCGGGTGAGCTTGTCACGGCCAAGCTGCAGATCGTCGGAACGGCTCACCTTCGAGAAGTACGAGCGGATCTTGCTGCGCGCCGAGGGGGTCTTCACCATGGTCAGCCAGTCGCGCGAGGGACTCGCGCTCTTCTGCGTGAGGATCTCGACGCGATCGCCCACCTGCAGGCGGTACGACAAAGGCACGATGGAGCCGTTCACCTTCGCGCCGACGCAGTGGTTTCCCACCTCGGTGTGGATGGCGTAGGCGAAATCCACCGGCGTCGCGCCGGCACGCAGGCTCATGACCTCGCCTTTCGGCGTGAACACGAACACTTCGGACTCGTCGAGGTCCATCTTGAGCGATTTCAGGAACTCGCGGGAGTCCTCGGTCTCGTCCTGCCAGTCGACCATCTCGCGCAACCAGGCGAGCTGCTGGTCGAGCGCGCTCGCGCTGACCTTGCCGCCGGACTCTTTGTAGCGCCAATGCGCGGCGACGCCGTATTCGCTGGCGCGATGCATCTCCTCGGTGCGGATCTGGACCTCGAGCGGACGCCCCGCCGGCCCCATCACCGTCGTGTGCAGCGACTGGTACATGTTGAACTTGGGCATGGCGATGTAGTCCTTGAAGCGCCCGGGCATCGGGTGCCACAGCGTGTGAACCGCGCCGAGCGCCGAATAGCAGTCGCGCACCGACTTCACGATGACGCGCACCGCGATGAGGTCGTAGATCTCGGAGAAGCCCTTGCCCTTCTTCGCCATCTTCTGATAGATGGAATACAGGTGCTTCGGGCGGCCCATGACCTGGGCTTGGATGCCCACCTTGTTCATCTCGTCGCGAATGATGGCGATGACGTCGGCCAGATACGCCTCGCGCTCCGTCCGGCTTTCGGTGACCATGCGCGAGACCTGCTTGTATTTGTTGGGCTCGAGGTAGAAAAACGACAGGTCCTCGAGCTCCCATTTGATGGAGTTGATGCCGAGCCTGTGCGCGATGGGCGCGTAGATCTCGAGCGTCTCGCGCGCCTTGAAGATGCGACGGTCCTCGCGGAGCGCCGCGAGCGTGCGCATGTTGTGAAGACGGTCGGCAAGCTTGATGACGATGACGCGGATGTCCTTGCTCATCGCGACGAACATCTTGCGGATGGTCGCCACCTGCTTGTCGGAAAGGCTTTCCACCTCGATGCGCGTGATCTTGGTGACGCCCTCGACCAGCTGTCGCACCTGGGCGTTGAACTCGCGCTCGACGTCCTCGGGCGTGACGTCGGTGTCCTCGACGGTATCGTGCAGCAGCGCCGCGCACAACGTGTCGACGTCCATGCGCAAATCGGCCAGGATGATGGCCACCTCGATGGGATGCAGGATGTAGGGCTCGCCGCTCTTGCGCGTGACGCCCTTGTGCGCCGCGTTGGCGAAGTCGAAGGCGTGCGCGAGGATCGCCTCGTCCTCCTCGTCGAGGTACGTCGCCGCCATGGCCTGAAGATCGGCGAAGCGCTCCTCGGGGGTCTTCATGCCGTGATCGGACTCCGACCGCTGCATGCCGGGAACCACCGAGCGCTCCGCGACATAGGGCTGTCCGAGCATGAGGTCGACGGTCTGCTTCACCGCGCTGCCCTTCAAGGCCTCGCCGAGCATCTCTTCGTGCTTACGGTCGTTTGCCATAGCGCCTCCTCCCCCTCGTCTCAGCGCCCATCGCGCCAACGATGCGGGATAATCGGGTGCGACACGCGGACGATCAGACCCTGAGGGTCTATCGCCAAAGCCCAGTCGCGGAAATCTTTGAAAACATCGCGCTCATCGAGCCCCTCACGATAGCGCACGGAATCGGTGAGGTCCACCTTCGACGCCTCTTCGTTGACGCGGATCCAACGGGTCGCTTGCCCCGCATTATAAGATACGCGCGTGTCGATGAGTCCCAGCTCGCGGAACACCGCCACGCCGCACGCCGCCGAAGCCGGGGCGACGGCGTGCACGTCGTCGCTCGCGAGCTCGGCGAGATCCCCGTTGCCCATGCGGAAGTAATCCCCGGGCGTTTGCCGTTGCAGCGTGCGCAGGCGGCGATACACCTGGGCCATCACGTCATGGTCGGGCGTCGCGTCCGCCAGAATGCGCTCGTTAAGCGCCACGTCGCCGCGCCCGTAGAGCAGATGGACCGTCGCGGGCTTGCCGTCGCGCCCCGCGCGGCCGCTCATCTGGTTGAACTCGACCTCGTTGAACGGCAGATGGTAGAGCACCACGTGCCGGATGTTGGGGATGTCGACCCCTTCGCCGAACGCCGACGTCGCGATGAGGACCATGAGGTCGTCGCTGCGGAACAGGTTCTCGATCATCTTGCGCTCATGGCGGGACAGACCCGCGTTGTAGAAGCCGATGAGGCCCGCGAGCTGGGGGACGCGACGGCGCAGCATGCGCGCCAGGGCGACCGACTGCTCGCGCGAGTTCACGTAGACGACGGTCTTCTCGCCTGCGGCTATCAAGTTCGCCAGGTAATCATCGCGGTTCTTGATGTTGCGCTGATCGTCGAGAAGCAGGTTTTCGCGCGCCGTCTCGTCGATGACGCTGTCGGCAAGCGGCAAGGTGGCGTCGATGTCGCCGGCCACCTCGTCAGGCGCGGTGGCCGTCACCGCCAGCACGGTCGGATTCCCCAAGCGCGCGATGGCCATGCCCAAGCGCGTGTAAGCCACGCGCTGCCCCGCCTTCGCCAGCCCGATGTGATGAGCCTCGTCAACCACCACGAACCCGATCCTGCGGCTCGCGGCTATCTCGTCGACGTGACAGCACAGGTACTCGGGCGTGGTCAGCACGATATCGAGCGTCCCTTCGGCGAGGCGCTCGTACACGCGGGCGCGCTCCTCGGGCGCGGTCTCGCCGTTGAGCACCGCGCAGGTGATGCCGAAGCGATCGAAGGCGCTGCTGAGATGAAACGCCTGGTCGGCGATGAGGGCGCGCAACGGGTAGACGAACAGGCTCGCCTCGCCGGCGGAAAGGGCGCGCATGGCGGCGAACACCTGGAACGTCAAAGACTTGCCGCGCCCGGTCGCCATGACGGCGAACGTCGAGCGCCCCGCGCGCAACCGATCGAGAATCTCGCGCTGGGAAGGGTGAAGCGAGCGCTGCCCGATGATCGCCGACACGACGGCCTCCTCGAGCGCGTCGGGGTTCTCGCGCGCGAGCTGCTCCCAGCGCGCACGGGCCTCGCGACGCTCGTCCTCGCGGCGCGAGGCCTCGCCCGCAGACGCCGAGCGCTCGTCGGCCTTCGCGCAAAGCGCCTCGTCGCTTTCGGCGTACAGACCATCGAAGAAAGCAAGCGCCTCGGGGTTCAAGCACGCCTCGAGCGCGCAGCACGAGCGCGCGGGCGCAAGCGTCTCGAGCATGGCTTTGACCGAACGCCGACCGCGCCATTCGTCGATCTGCACCGAGAACGCCGCGTCGACGACGGAGTCGTTGTACAGAAGCGTGTCAATGTAGCCGCAATGGAACATGATCCCGTTGACGGTGCGCCTGCCGTTGGAGAGCGTGCAGGAGAAATGGTTCTTCTCGGCGCCGACGGCGCGCGAGTTGACCAGGGTCACGTTGCGCGCGAGGAACTTCGGCACGGGGTTTTCCTGGCCGAAGGGCGCGAGCATGTCGAGCATGGCGACGGTTTCAAGCGTCAGCTCGTCAAGTTCGACGCACGCGTCCACCTCCACCATGGGGCGGAAGTCGCGCTCGGGGAGCTGGTCCATGTACGCGCACAGGCGCTCGGCGAACGCGTCGAGGTTCTTCGTCGGCAAGGTCACGCCCACAGCCGCCTCGTGCCCGCCGAAGCGCGTGAGCAAGTCGGACGCGGATTCAACCGCCTCGAACAAATTGACGGTGCCGACCGAGCGACCCGAGCCCCGCGCTTCGGCGCCGTCGATGGAGAACAGAAGCGTCGGAACGCCGTAGGTGTTCACCAAGCGGCTCGCGACGATGCCCTTGACGCCTTCGTGCCACCCCTCGCCCGACACGACGAGGGCGCGCTGGCCGTGATACACCTTGGCAGCCTCGTCCTTGGCGATCTCGGAAAGCTCCGCCTCGATGGCGCGGCGCTGATCGTTGACGCCCTCGAGCTTCGCCGCGAGCTCGCACGCTTCGTCGAAGTTGTCGCTCATCAGAAGATCGAGCGCGAGCTGCGCGTCGCCCATGCGACCAGCCGCATTCAAACGGGGGATGAGCGAGAAGCTGAGGTTGCTCGCCGTCAGCGCCTTGCCGGCCGCCCCCGTCGAGCCGAGCAGCGCGGCGATGCAGGGGCGGGGGCGCGCGTTCATGCACGCAAGCCCTTCCGCCACCAAGGCGCGGTTCTCCCCCACCATGGGCATGAGGTCGGCCACCGTCCCCAGCGTGGCGAAATCAGTGTAGGAACGCCATAGGTGCGGAAAGCCCATGCGCGCGCCGAGCGCCTGGACGAGCTTGAGCGCCACGCCGACGCCCGCCAAGATGGAGCTCGCGCAGCCAGGACCCATCTTGGGATCGGCCACGGGGATGCCCTCGGGAACGAGATCCGCCGCCTCGTGATGATCCGACACCGCCACCCCCACGCCGTCGGCGAGGATGGCGGCCACCTCCTTCTTGCACGCGATGCCGCAGTCGACCGTGACGATGAAATCGGGCGAGAGCTTCTTCACGCGCTCGTACGCCGCCGCCGTGAGCCCGTAGCCCTCGTCGAAGCGACGGGGAATGAACGGGGTCGCGAAACCGCCGAGCGCCCGCAAGCCGCGGGTGAGCACCGTGGTGGCCGAGATGCCGTCGAGGTCGAAGTCGCCGAACACGACGACGTGCTTGCGGGAGCGCACCGCGTCCTCGAGCGCGTCGACGACCGCCTCGAGACCGGGGATCTCGTAAGGGTTGCGCCAATCGCGTTCGAGCGATGGGCTGAGAAACTCGTAGGCCTCCTCCGCCGTATCGATGCCGCGTGCAACGAGCGTCGCGGCGATGAACCGGGGAAGGGCGAGATCGTGCTGGAGCCGCCTGATCGACGCCGGATCAGACGGCTTGATGTTGAACTGGGCAGACATGGCGAACACTACCTAACGTGCTGAAGCTTTTTTCTCACGCGGTATTTTCGCACATTCATATGAAGGTGTCATCGAGGACGCGCGCCGGGTCGGCGGCTTGCACCTGGGAGACGTCGGCCCGGTGCCATGCGAGGAGGGTCGCCCGCCGCTGCGCGCACGACACACGCAGCCGCCCCGTCGCCGCCCTCCCGTGTGCGGAGCAGCGCCTTTGTGCTCGAAATCGCACCCTCGATTCCCGTTTTTCAACGACATGCATCAAGCGCTGGACGAAGGCTCGACGGCTCCGCCCGTCCGAATGTCCTGACCTGCGGTTTCTCGGAGTCGCTATCCGCCCGAGCTCGCTCTTGAAATCCGAAAGAGCGAAATCTCCCGCAAATCTGATTCATTTCGTTAGTTTTTAGGAATCTCCACCCCTGAAAACAAGCACGAACGCCCCGTCTCCGCCGCGCGGCGTTCTGGTTCGAACGAACGGGAAGGGCGCGCAGGTAATCCCCCTGCGCGCCCTTCCCGTTCAGCGTTGGATCGAAGCGAGGCTATCGCGCCCGGCACCCTAAATCTTCAACAGGCCCTCCGAATCCATGTACGAGCGAAGATCCTCCTCCCACGTGGGAAGATCGGCCCCGAGCATTTCGAGCATCAAGCTTTCGAGCACCACGTTCTCGGCCGTCTTGGGATCGGTCTCGGGAACGAGCACCGTGGCGGGATCGTAGCCCGCGTACTCGAGGATCTTGGCGGCGAACTCATAGCGGCTCGTTCGACCGCGCGGCGTGATGTGGAACGTCCCCTTCGCGTTGCGTTCGATGGCCTTCACCAGAAAATCCACGTAGAGGGCAACGCTCGCAGGCGCGGCGAACTGGTCCATGCGCGCGGCGTACTTCTCGCCTTTGCCCGCCGCGTCGAGGATGTCCTTCATGCGTCCGCTGTGCGCGTGGTAGATCCACGAGGAGCGCACGATGATGTGATCGGGCGTGGTGTTGCGCACCATCAGCTCGCCTGCGCGCTTGGTCTTGCCGTAGGGCGTGTCGGGCTGCGGCTCGTCGAACTCGTTAACCGGCTCCTCGAGCTTGGAAGAGTACACGTCGTCGGAGGACACCTGCACGATGGTCGCCCCGATGGTGTTGGCGGCGAGCGCCACGTTGCGCGCGCCGAGCGCGTTCACCTCGTAAGCCTTGATGCGGTCGGAGAGGCTGGTGGCATCGCGGCGAATGCCCGCGCAGTTGATGACCACGCCGGGTTGAACCTCCTCGGCGAACGCCTCCAATCGCTCCGGATCGCATACGGAAACCTCGGAGTTCGTGCCCAGCACGGTGAAGCCCGCGCGCTCCATGCGCTCGCACACCACGCTGCCGAGGAAGCCCGAGCTTCCCGTGACCCACACGACGCTTCTATCGCTCATAATCATCCGCCTTTCCGGTGATAGTGGTTTTCATCATGATCGCATCGCCTGGCCGGCCTACTTCTGCTCCCCGGAGGAATCCGCGGACTCGAGCGCCTGAGGAGCATCGGCCGCAGGCAAAGGCTCGGCGGCGCGCTTTTTGCGCGCGATCGCGAACTGGACGCCGCACATGGCCGCGATGACGACCGCGCCCGCGATATCGCTCGCCGTGCCGGGGATCATCATGCCCAGACCACCTGCCGCCAAGACGATGCGGAACACGGGGTTGAGATGATGATGGAACAGCGTGTTGGTAAGCGCGCATTGCAAGCCGAACACGCCGACCAAAGCCGTGAGAGTGTTCGACACCACCGCGACCGCCGTCACGTCGTCGCCGACCAGAAGCAGCACCGGGCTGAACGCGAAGATATAGGGGACGACGAACTTCGCGATGCCGAGCTTGGTGGCGTTGACCGCCGTGGCCATCGGACGCGATTTCGCGATGGCGCTCGCCGCGTAGGCCGCCAAGGCGACGGGAGGCGTGATGTCGGCAGCGATGCCGAAGTAGAACACGAAGAAGTGCGCGCAGATGGGATCGATGCCGAGCTGCATGAGAATGGGCGCGCACGTGGAGGCCATGATGCAGTAGTTTGCCGTGGTGGGCACGCCCATGCCCAGGATGAGGCAACAGATCATGGTGAACACCAGGCCGACGATGACCATGTCGCCCGCCATGAGGACGATCACGTTGATGATGGTCGATGCCAGGCCCGTCACGGTGATGCAGCCTGCGATCATGCCGGCCATAGCGCAGGCGACGGCGACGGCTATGCAGTTCTTCGCGCCGGCGGCGAACGCGTCGACCGCCGTGAGCAGCGCGATCTTCACCGTCTCGAGGAGCACCTCGCCGAACGTCTCGCCCTCGGCCCGATCATGCCAGTTGTTGAGCAGGAAGTGGATGAAGCCGATGAGGAACGCGCAGCCGATGGATATGGCGGCGGCGGAGGCCATGGTGCGCGTGCCCGAGGACACGAGCCACACCAAAAGCACCAGCGGGATGATGAGGTAGCAGTTCTTCAGCAGGTACTTGCCCGTGGGAAGCTCCTCGCGCGGGATGCCCTTCAGGTCGAGCTTCTTCGCCTCGAGATGCACGGCGATGAAGATGCCCGCGAAGTAGAGCAGCGCGGGAACGATGGCCTTGGTGGCCACCTCCAGATAGGGTATGCCCATGTACTCGGCCATGAGGAAGGCCGCCGCGCCCATGATGGGCGGCATGATCTGACCGCCTGAAGACGAAGCCGCCTCGACCGCACCCGCGAACTCGGGCTTGTAGCCCACCTTCTTCATCATGGGGATGGTGACCGAGCCCGTGGTCACGGTGTTGCCGACCGAAGAGCCCGAAACCATGCCGCAGAGCGCCGATGCGATGACCGACACCTTCGCCGCGCCGCCGCTCGACCAACCTGCGATGCGGTTGGCGAACGCGATGAAGAAGTTCGCGATGCCCGTGCGCTCCAAAAACGCGCCGAAGATGACGAACAGCACGATGTAGGTGCAGCACACGTTGATGGGCGTGCCGATCACGCCCGAGGTGGTGTAGAAGAGCTTCTGCACGATCTTGCGCAGCGAGCTGTACAGGTCGCCGCTCGAGGACGACGAGAGCTGCCAATAGAACGCGTACGCGATGAGGCAGCACACCACGATGATGATGGGAAGGCCGACGCAGCGCCGGCACAGCTCCACCAAGACGAGCGTGCCCACCACGCCGAGCGCCACGTGCAAAGGCTCGATGCGCGCGCCCATGAGCAGGATGTCGGTGACGTTTTGCGCGAAGTAGAGGAACGACCCCGCGCCCGCGATCATCAAGACGATGTCGTACCACGGAATATGGTTGACCTTGTGCCCCTTCTTGCGAACGGGGTAGATGATGAATCCGATGATGATGACGCAGGCGAGGAAGCGCGCCAGACGAGCCTCGGCCTGCTCGGTCGACACGAGCGTCACCACGAGGCAGTAGACGGAGAACAGCACCATGATGGCGGTCACGACGACTTTCGGGATACCCTCCCAAACACGCGTGTTCGACTCCTTGTCGTACTTGCGCATGACCTCATCGACATCGACGTCGTCTCCCGCGACGCCGGTGGCGAGGACGTCATGATCCTCTTCAAGCTTCACTTCGGCTATCTTCTTCTTGAAAAACGCCATGTATCCCTCCCTTGCTTCAATCCATGGAAACGTTAAGCCTGCAGGGAAACGCAGCAGGTGCGTCGCCTTGCAGGCTTAAACCGAGGGGCCGCGACCAAGTTCGGCGCGACCCCTCGTCGTCGGGACATCTCAGATTATCCCGCACATCAAGCGGGGCCCTACTTCGAGGTCACCTCGATGCCCTGCTCGGCGTAGTACTTCGCAGCGCCGGGATGGTAGCCGACGGTGGTGATGGCGGCGGCATCCTCGAGCACGAGCTCGTTGTACTTCGCGTGAGCGGAGGCGTTGTCCTTAGCACCCTCGAAGATGGACTTGGTCAGACCGTAAATCGCCTCTTCGGAAAGGTTATCGTTCGCAATGACCACAGCGCCCACGGAAACCGTGGTGACGTCGGCCTCGAGACCGTAGACGTCAGCGGGAATGACGGCCTTGGCGTAGTACGGGGAAGCCTCGAGAAGCTTCGCCACGTGCTCGTCGTCCATGGAGACAAGGTAGGCGGTCTTGGTGGTGGACAGGTCGGTGATAGCGGTGGTGGGAGCGCCCGCGACGATGAACGCGGCGTCGATCTTGTTGTCCTTCAGGGAATCGGCGGAATCAGCGAAGGACTGATACACCGGGTTGATGTCGTCGAGGGTCATGTCGTACGCCTTCAAAACGTCGACGGCGTTGAAGTACACACCCGATCCGGCGGCGCCGACGGAGACGTTTTTGCCGGCAAGGTCGGCAACGGTCTTAATGCTAGGATCGCAGGTCACGATCTGAACCTGCTCCTGGTACAAGTCGGCGACGATGGAAAAGTCCTTGTACGCGCCGTCCTTCTCGAAGATGTTGGTGCCGTCGTAGGCGTAAGCCAAGACGTCGGACTGGCAGAAGGCGATGTCGGCGTCATCGTCCTGAAGAGCCTGGACGTTTGCCTGCGAGCCGTTGCCGGAAAGCGCGGTGACCTTCACGCCGTAATCGCCGTTGGAGGCGTACTGGGCGAGCACGTTGCCGTAAGCATAGTAGGTGCCCGACTCGCCGCCGGTGACGAAGCGGATGTTCGTCGTCTCCCCGGATGCGGCGCCGTCACCCTCGGACTTGGCGGCATCGCCCGAACCGCCGCATGCGGTCAGGGCAAGCGCCATCGCGCCGGCGAGCGCGAAGGCGGCGAGCGCCTTGAACTTCTTCTTCATGTTCTTCTCTCTTTCTCCCGCAGGGATTCAAGCATCCGCCGAGGGCCGTCTCATCACGAGAGGACCTTCGGCGGATTTCGAACAGGTCGCCGCTTCCCGCAGCGCCCCCAGCTCGATGTTGCTTGCCTATTGCCGTGCATTTTACACACATATCACCTTCAATTTATCCACATAATCGGATTTGTACTAATTTTTTCGGTAAGATTACGAAATTGCATTGTACGAAACCCTTTTGAGGAGACGCTCATGTCACTAGAGTCGTGGGGCTGGTTCGTTCAACTGGTCGAGAGCGGCACGTTCACCCGTGCCGCCGACGAGCTGCAGATTCCGCAGCAAACGCTCAGCGCGCGGCTCGCCTCGCTCGAGCGCGAGCTGGGATGCAAGCTTTTGGTCCGCGGGGTTCCGCTCGCCCTCACGCGCGCCGGGGAAGCGTTCTTCTCATACGCCCGCGAGCAGGAAGCCGCACGCACCCGCATGCTCAGACAGGTGAGCGAGGTGACCATCGGGGGTTCGGGCGAGCTGAAGGTGGGCATCTCGAACATGCGCGGTCGCGTGCTCATGCCGCATGTCATCAGGCAGTTTCACAGCAGCCTGCCGAACGTGCGCATCAAGCTGATGGAGGGAACCAACGAAGAGCTCATCGAGCTGGCCGAGCACGGCGAGGCCGACGTGGTGGTCGCCTGCTTCGGCAGCGGGCACCCCGGGGTCTCGGTGAAGCCGCTTTATCGCGAGGAAGTGGTGCTGGCCATCGACCCCGATCTTCTCGAAAGCGCGACCGGGCTGAACGCGGAACAAGCCGCATCGACGCTTGAGACGGAAGGTCTCGCAATCCTGGCCGACTGCCCGTTTCTGCTCGAGCGCATCGATGACATATCGGGGCGCGTCGCGCGCAACGAGCTTCAGAGCGCGGGCATCAAGCCCATCGGGTTCGTGGAATCAGAGAACATGATGACGCTGCTGTCGCTGTGCGCGGCGGGGCTCGGCGGGCTGTTCTGCCCCACCAACATGCTTGACGAGACAACCGACCTGACGAAGAACCTGGTGCGCGTAAAGCTCTCGGAGGAGGCGGGGTACCAGATCAGCATAGGAACCCCGAAAGGCTCCGTCCCCTGGCTTCCCGCCCAGATGTTCGAAGACATCCTCGGCTCCCTTTACGGCGAATCCGGAGGCGCGGCGGCATAGCGCGAAAATCCGCTGCAGTGCGTGGTCCCGGCGATGCGGCACGAGCATCAGCCGCGCAGATCGAGCAGCTCCTGCGCTTTACGCGCATTCCGGGACAAGGCTCTCGCCTCGCCTCGCTCGCGTTATCATGTACCAATCATGAAACGCGATCCCCAAGGAGGCATCATGGGAAACTGCCTTGTCGCCCAATCGGGCGGACCGACCGCCGTCATCAACGCAAGTCTCGCGGGCGTCGTGCGAGCCAATCAGCTCAACCCCGTTTTCGACCGCGTCTTCGGCGGAATCCACGGCATCGAAGGCGTGCTCGAAGGCAAGCTCTACGACCTGACCGACCTGACCACGCACGAGATCGACCTCCTCAAGCAAACGCCCTCATCCGCACTCGGGACCTGCCGCTACAAACTCAAGCGGGGCAACGACACCGACTTCAAACGCCTCGTCGATGTCATGGACGCCCACGACATCGACGTCATGTTCTACATCGGCGGCAACGATTCCATGGACACCGTCGACGCGCTCTCCGAGTGGGCGCGGGCAAACGGCTGCGACAAGCGCTTCGTCGGCATCCCCAAAACAGTCGACAACGACCTGGTGCCCGTCGATCACTGCCCCGGCTTCCCCTCTGCCGCCAAACTCGCTTGCCAGATCACGCATGCGACGCGCATGGACTACGACGCCTACACGCGCCCCGAGGTGTTCGTGCTCGAGACCATGGGCCGCGACGCAGGCTGGCTCGCCGCAAGCTGCTGCGCGAGCGGCGACGTCGACCTGCTCGTCTTGCCCGAGGTCGACTTCGATCGCGAGTCGTTTCTCGCCGAGGTTCGCAAGAAGATAGAGGAAACCGGCGAGTGCTACATCGTCGTATCCGAGGGAGCGCACTACGCCGACGGCACGTACCTTTCCGCGGGCGACACCGCCAACGACGGGTTCGCGCACGCAGTGCTCGGCGGTGCGGCGCTCACGCTGAAGCAGATGATCATCGACGAGGGAATCGCGCCGCGCGGGGTCGTGCAGGACCTCTCGCGCGCAGCGCGTTCGTCGAACTTCGCGCAATCGCTCGTAGACGTGACGGAAGCTTTCGAGCTGGGCATGAGCGCGCACATGCACGCTGCCGACGGGAGGTTCACAGGACAGGTGGTCGGCGTGGCTCCGCGCAGCGCCGAGGAGCTTGAAGCGGGCGCCTACAACGCGCGCTTCTTCTCCGCGCCCGCAAGCGAGTTCGCAAACTTCGTGCGCCGCTTCCCCTCCGAGTGGATCCTTCCGAACTATCAGGGTGTCACCGACGAAGCGCTCGCCTACTTCAAGCCGCTGATCGAAGGCGAGCCGAAGCTCGTCTACGAGAACGGTATGCCCGCGACCATCAAGGCGTTCAACAAGCGCTAACTTGCCACCAACCCCGCAGCGGCCCCGCCTCCGGGAGCCGCTGCGGGACGCGTTCACGCTCAGCCGGGCGCGAATGTGCAGAGCCCCTGCGCGCCCGCCGCTCACCTCCGATACCATTGAGCTTGGGATTCATAGAGCTTTGCGCACAAACCCCCCGCGGCGAGCAGCTCGTCGGGGGAACCGTCTTCCACGATGCGGCCGTCGTCGAACACGAGCACGCGATCGACCACGGCCGCGATTCCCAAACGATGCGAGATCAGCAACGCAGTTCGACCCCCCACCAAGTCGGCGAAATTCCGGTAGATGGTCGCCTCCGCCATGGGATCAAGCGCGCTAGTGGGCTCATCGAGCAACATGATACGCGCGCCGGAGCGATACGCTGCACGCGCGATGGCGATGCGCTGCCACTGACCTCCCGATAGGTTGTTCCCTCCCTCCGCATAGCTGCCGATCACCTCGTCGAGCCCACGAGATCGCGCGCGCACGAAATCGGCCGCGCCCGCCTTCTCCAGCAAGCTCATGATCTCCCCATCGTCCGATGCGCGCCGCGCATCGGAGATCACGACGTTGAAGCGGATGGTGTCCTCGTACCTGCCGAAGTTCTGAAACACCGCGGACAGGCTCTCACGAGCCGCGCGCGGATCCGTCGACACCTCGTTCCCCGCAATGGACACGCTCCCCTCCTGCGGCTCGTAAAGGCCGCACAGCAAGTTGACGAACGTGCTCTTGCCCGAGCCGTTGCGTCCGACGATCGCCACCTTCTCCCCCTCGCGAACCGTCACGCTCACGTCCTTGAGCGCAGGAGTCGCCGAGCCGGGATAGGAAAACGTCACATGGTCGAAGCGGATGTCGGCGGGTCGCTGTACTTTCGCGAAGTCGGCGGATTGCGACGGACCGGCGGGCTGACGCGACTGCGAGGTTTCGGCGACCTGCAGCGGATCGGCGGATCGGCGGCCCTGCGAGACCCCGGCAGGTCGCGACGGATCGGAAGGCTGCTCCTCCGCAGACGGCCGCCACGCGTCGCCCCGAGGGCCCTCAGCTCGACGAGGCTCGCGCTCGAGCTGCTCCAAATCGAAGAAATCCTTCATGTAGCTCACGTGCGCTACGAACTGAGCCGTGCCGAAGAACATCTGGGAAACGAGCGTCTGCATCTGCCCCGCAGCGGAGACGGCCAGCGTGAACGCACCCAGGCCGATGACGGGATCCTCGTATATCCGCGCCGCGACGAGCACCAAGACGGCAAGATAGACGCTGCCGCGAAACACATCCGCAGCGCAGTTCACAACCGTGTGGCGCATAACGAGAGCGTTGTTCGCGGCGACGTACTCATCGACGCTGCGACGCCATTTCTTGTCGCGAATATACGGCAGGATCCGCAAAAAGCGCGTCTCCTGCAGGCACTGGAACCTCGTGCAGTCTTGATAATACATCTGAATGAACGCATTGCGCCTGGCCCACGATTTGTTCAGCGCGTACGTCTCGCGCTCCTGACGATACGCCAGCACCACGCTCGGCAAGCACGTGATAACCACCACGGGAATGATCCACGGACTCACGCCTGCCATGACAAGCGCCAAACCCACGAACGCCACGAGGTTCTGAAGCTGCGAGGCCACCTCCTGCATGCTCCCCGCAACCTGAAGCCCTGCATGGGAATCGGCGAAGGCGACCTTTTCCGCAAAGTCATCGCTGTTGTCGATGTACTTCATCTTCACGTCGCACGTGGTGCGCAAGATGACTTCCTTTATATAGCGCATGATGCGCTCGGTGTCGGCGGAGACGAAGTAGCTGCGCACGGCATCGTAAAGCTGTTTGCCGATGTAGAGCGCGACGAGCGCGGCCAGAAGAGCGAAAGCGAAGCCGAGCTCGACATCGCCCGTGTAAACGCCCTGCACCGCATCGGTGAAATCGCGCAGCGCCATCGATATCAGCGTGGGAAGCAACGCAAGCGCGAAGCCCGCGACGCTCACCGCCGTCGACGTCGCGCCGCGCGCCCGGTAGCTCGTCTTAAGCGCGCGGCCCGTCAAGCGGAGGAACTCGCCCGACTTCATGTGGCATCCCCTCCCTCGTACCAGCGCGCCTGCTCACGGAAGAACCTCGCGTAAAGACCGTCTTTCGCCATCAGCTCGTCGTGAGTTCCCTGCTCCGCCACACGTCCCGCCTCCATCATGACGATGCGGTCCGCCAACCGGGCGAACCCCACGCGATGGCTGATGAGTATGCCCGTTTTCCCCGTGACGCGCTCTCTGATGGTGCGGAACTGCTCGATCTCGGCAAGGGGATCGAGCATCGACGCCGGCTCATCGAACACAAGCACGTCTTTGTCCCCCATGTACGCGCGCGATGCCGCCACCAGCTGCTTCTGCCCGCCCGAAAGCTCGACGCCGTCGCGCTCGATGCGCCGACCGAGCATGGTGGACAAGCCCTCCGGCATGCGGCTCACGACGTCCTTCGCCCCGCCGAGGGAAAGTGCGCGACGAACCGCGTCCTCATCCCCCATGCTCGCCACATCCCCGTACGCGACGTTTTCCGCCAGCGTATGATGGAACAGATAAAAGTCCTGGAAAAACGCCCCGATGGAGGCGCTCAACTCATCCGGCGTGTAAGAGGAAATCGGCGCGCCTCGAAACAGCAGAACGCCCCCGTCGGGCTTGAACACACCCATGAGAACCTTGACCAGCGTGGTCTTGCCCGATCCGTTCTCCCCCACCAGGGCGACCACCTCGCCCTCCCGGATGTCCAAATCGACGCCGCGCAACGTCCGGTGAACGCCGTCGTAGGAAAACGTCAGGTCCCTCATGGAAAAGACGAGGTCGCCCGAGCGCGACTTCGCCGCATCCGAGCTTCGTGCGGCGACATGACGAGAGACGCCCTCGTGCGCGTGGTCGAACAGAAGATCACGCTGCTGCTCGACGGCGAACAGGTTCTCGTCAAGAAGGATGAGGTCGCGCATGAGCACGCTCATCGAGGCGAAGAGATTCGTGCAAAGCGTCAGCACCGTCAACAGCACAGCGGGATCCACGCCTCCCGCAGAAACCTCCCATAGCAGATACGCCACCACCGCCGCAAGGAACAGGTAGAACGACGTTCCCGTGATCAACGCGGTGCGCTCGGTCGCCCGGTACGTCCCCAGAAGCATGTCGAGACGCGCGGAGTAAGCGGCCCTCCACGACGAAACCACCTCGTCGGCGCATCCGTACACGCGCACCTCCTTGGCAATGTTGGCCTCCAGGGGCATGTTCTGCAGGAACTGCGCCTTCACCTCCTCCTTGCGGAACTTGGTGTAGTTCGCACGCGTCCCCTTCGTAAACGTCAGGCTCAGCGCCAGCACAACCACCACGTAGGCGACGGTAATGAAGAAAACGGGACGAGAGAGCGCGTAAGCCACCACCGCCAAAGAGCCGAGGGAGAACGCCTTGCCCCCTATCGAGCAAAGTCCGCCGACAATGCGGTTGAGCGCGCGTGACTGACGAACGATGTAGTTGAAGTCCTCGTTGACGTTCTTTCGCAGCAGGTCGATCATGTCCGCATCATGAACCGCCGCGATGAGGCGCTCCTGCATGCCGAACGAGTAGACGTTGTCGGTCAGGCTCGCGATGAAGTCGGTGTTGATGCGCGTCGACACCGTGATGAGCGCCAGCAACGCACCGTAGAATAAAAGCGGAGGCAAAATCGCGTCGAAAGATCCCGCACCCGTCGCGATGAACGCGGAGAGCTGGGCGATGACCTCGCGGTTGAACCCCAACGATACCGCAGGCAACACGGAAAGCGCGGCGACGAGGACGAAAACGCAAATCAGGAGCGGCGCGTTGATCTGAAAAGCCGTTTTAAGCGCCCAGCCGACGGCGCCCGCGCGCTTCAACCACGGACGAAGACGACTCTTGCCCGACGAAGCACCCGCCACCTAGCCCCTCCTCACTCGATCCGCGTTCCCTCTCAACGCAACCTGTTCAGCAGCTTCAACGTAACATGCTGCAAACTTGATTATACGTGATTTCAAATATATACATTCAAGGATATACGCACCAAAGACGCGATGCAAAGGCGACAGGCGGAAAGCGCGCGAGCATGCCCCGTCGGAAAGGCGCAAGGCGGACGCTTGCGACGAGGGCGTCCGCGCGAAAGAGCGCGCGGCTTGCGTTACGGAAACCGCCGAGGAGGGAGGTCGTCGAAGGCGGATCGTCAGAACGCCGCCTCGATGGGCTCGCCCACCATCAGCTCGCATTGCCCGCGCGTCAACTCGGTCATCGCGGTCAAAAGCGCCTCCTGCGTGCCATCGAGCATTCTCAGAGTCATGAGGACCTCGCCGCCGAAATCGACGTCGAGCGTGCGCGCGCCGCACTCCCCGGCGATGCGGACGGTCTGCTCGTAGAGCGCATAGGGCACCTCGAACACGACATCGACGCACCGGGATATCACCACCGTGCGCGCCGCTTCGATGGCAGCCTGCGTCGCCTGCGTGTAAGCGCGCACCAGCCCGCCCGTCCCCAGCAGGATTCCGCCGAAATACCGCGTCACCACCACGGCGACATCGGTCAATCCGGCATGCTGAACCGCTTCGAGCGTGGGCATGCCCGCGGTTTTCGCCGGCTCACCGTCATCGGAATAGCGAACACGACCCGCTGCGCCCGCTCCGCCCGCGCGCAGCACGTAGGCGTACACGTTGTGGCGCGCCATGCGATGCTCGGTGCGAACCTCGTTGAGGAAAGCCAGCGCCTCCTCCTCGGTTTCAACATGGGCGATATGCCCGATGAAGCGGCTCTTCTTCTCGACGATCTCGGCGATCGCACGCCCTTCTATGGTTTTGTACGACGATGCGCCATCGCCCATGCCTCTTGCCCTCGCTCCCTTCTTCGCCGAGCGGCGCCGTGCCTCCCGCAGGCGCCGACATCCGCCTTAAACGTGACGCTCCGCGATCTCGCCGCAACGATACGCCTCGAGCAAGCGCTCGAGATCGGCGATCTGGGATTTCAACAGCACGCCCGTGTCCGTATCGGCTACCAGCGTACGCGCAGGAACCCGCTCGACCACCTGGCGCGACGAGTGAATGTCCAGCTCGTTTTCCACGGCCGCCTGCGCCGATTCGAGCGGCTCGTGCGCCGCCAGCACGAACCCGTAGGAGTTCGAGATGAGCGTGTAACCCGCGATGCCCGTCGTCGGCTGGTACGCTTTCGAGAAGCCGCCGTCGATGGTGAGCACGCGCCCCGCGCACTTCACCGGATCCTCGCCGTCTTTCACCTTCACGGGCACATGTCCGCACACGATGCGCGAGCCGTCGATGGAAAGCCCGAAGTCCTCGAAGATGCCCGTCATCACGCGTTCGTCATCGAGGTAGGTGTAAAACGGGTTCTTCACCTCCTTACGCGCCGCCTTGTCGGCGATGAGGTACAACTCGAAGGTGGCCATCTTGCTCTTCGCGAACAGGGGCGAGCCGGGGCCGAGCCACAGATACCACATGAGGTCGCGGCCGCGCTTGCGCATCTCCGGATCGGGATCGAAAAACGCCGCGCGCACGTAGCGCTCCATCTCGTCGTAGAGAGCGCGGCCCTTGAACTTCCGACCGAACACGTCGGTCTCCATGAGCGAACCGTCGGCGTTCAGGGGCACGCATGCGTGAAATAGCAGGTTGTTGTTGTAGATCTTGTACAGGCTTCCCGCCTCCAAGAAGAAATGCATGTGCCGCTGCAGCTTCTCGCAGCTGGTGAACGCCTGCTCGAGGCGGCACATGACCTCCTCTTCCTCAGGCGTGAGGCGATACGGATCCGACGGGTCGATCGTCGGGAACACCTTGTCGGCAAGCTCGTAGGTGACGCCGTCGACGACCACCGTGCCGGCGTCGTAGTCGATGCGATGCAAAAGCTTGCGATCCTCGAGGCCGAAGCTCGGGTTATCGTCGATGAGGCGCGCCTCCACCTTGAACTGGATGATGGCCATGGCCTTCTGGATCTTGACGTTCATCTCGAGCTCTTGCGGGGGCAGATCGGGGTTGCCTTTCAGGCCGAACGCCACGCAAGGGTCGTCCTTATACGCCTCGAGCGCGAACGACGCGAGCGGCAAGATGTTGATGCCGTAAGCGTCTTCCAATATGGACAGGTTGCCGTAGCGCGCGCAGTTGCGCACCACGTGCGCGATGCACCCGCGCTGCCCAAGCGAGGCGCCCATCCACACGATGTCGTGGTTGCCCCACTGAATGTCGAGGGAGTGATAGTTCGACAGGGTGTCCATGATGGCATCCGGATGCGGGCCGCGATCGTAAATGTCGCCGACGATGTGCAGGTGGTCGATGGCCAGCCGCTGGATGAGCAGGCAAAGCTCCTCGATGAACGCGCTGCCGCGCCCCGTGCGTATGACCGCGTCGATGATGGCGGCGTAGTAGGCGTTTTTATCCGCACCGTGACGCGCCTCGGTCATAAGCTCCTCGATGACGTAGGCGAAATCGGGCGGGAGCGCTTTGCGCACCTTCGAGCGCGTGTACTTGCGCGCCGTATGCTTGCACACCGCCACGAGGCGCGGCAGCGTGGTGGCATACCATGCGCTCGCGTCGTCGATCTCGGCCAGGACAAGCTCCATCTTCTCGCGCGGGTAGTAGATGAGCGTGGCGAGCGAGCGCTTCTCCGCAGGCGTGAGCGCATCGCCGAACACCTCGTCGATTTTAAGACGCACGTTGCCCGACCCGTTGCGCAGGATATGCGAGAACGCCTCGTGCTCACCGTGAATGTCGGATGCGAAGAACTCGGTGCCCTTCGGAAGGTTCAGAACCGCGCTCAAGTTGATGATCTCGGCGGACGCCTTCGCCGCCGTGGGAAACGATTTCGCAAGAAGCTCCAGGTAGCGCTTTTCGGTGACGTCCAACGCCGTACCTCCTTAAGGGACAGACTTGCCGCTCTCCTCATTCTACGACAGCGGCGGCAGCGAGCACGTCCCGCAACGCCGGACGTTGCCGATGCGCTGATACGCGGTGGCTCGAAGCGCATATCGAAGACACTCCCCCGACGAGAACGCGCGACGAGGCGATCAGCATCGCCGCATGCAACCCCGATACCGACACCTTGCGCAAGCGCACCCCGCTGCCCGCCGCATCGTCCGCAAAATGCCGGCAAACTCCCTGCCTGCATTACCCGTGCAACAGCAGGCGAAGGCGAGGCCAAAGCCGTTCACTTCGTTCAATGCATCGACGCGGGCGAGAGTTCGATCGTCTACCTAGACGCGATCCTGCCCGAGCAGACCTTCCTCGAAAACGAGGACGTCCTGCGCACAGTCGGGCAGAGCATTCGGATCGACGACGCGAAGTGAGGTAATCCGTTCGCGGCTACGCAGGCGACAGCCCGATTCCGCAGTCTCCTCGGTTGGGTTTTGCGTTTTTCGACTTCTTTTGAATTTTCGACTTTTGCCCCCGAACCGATGTTTAGCCACGATTCGAAGCCGCGATTGTCAGATGCGAGCGGCAGCGGCGACGCCGAAGCGCCCCGCGCACCTGACGGTTATCTATCCGTGAGCAGAAAAGCGAGATAAAGAGGGATGGTCAGAACAGCACCGACACGACCGATGTTTTGATCCGCCAGTTTAATCGCCGATTCGACATGATATTTCTCCGAGTGTTTGAGGACGGTCTTCACGCTCTTGGCATTACCGTCGGTCGACTTCACCTCAACGGGCACGCACTTTCCCCTGCACCTGATCACGAAATCAAGCTCGAGTCCCGAGTCTTTCCGGAAGTAATACAACCTCCTCCCCATCTTGGAAAACACGTCGGCGATGAGGTTCTCGAACACGGCCCCCTTATAACCGAGGAGGTCGCCGTTCAATATGTCGAATTGCGTGCCGTCCTCGAGCATGCTTGTGAAAAGCCCCGTATCGGCCATGTACACCTTGAATTGACCCTCAAGAGCGTTTCCGTCAAGCGGCAATTCGGTAATGGAAAAGTTCCTGCAGCGGAGCGTTATGCCGGCATCTTCCATCCACTGAAGACCGCCCGCAAAACGCGATGCCGTAGAGCCCTTCTTCACGAGCGAGTACTGGAACTTCTTGTTCTCCTTCGCCAGTTGACGGGGGATGGATTTGAAACACTGCTTGATAAGCGGCTTGTCCGCCGACGGGGCGTATTTCACCATATCATCCTCGTACCCCCGCACGATATCGCGCTGGATGGAGAGGGCTTTCGCCATATCACGCGCATCGACGAACGATTGCACGGCATCGGGCATTCCGCCGACAACCGTGTACTCCAGAATCAGGCTCCTCATGCGCGCGTGCAACGCAGGCGGAACCGGCGACTCCTCCTCCAACAGCGAACGAAGAAGAACTATCGTCGATTCAGCAACCCCATTGCCCAGCAAAATTCCTCAAAATCGAGAGGATGCATATCGATGACGGTTTTTTGAGGGACTTTTTGCAAAATCTGCAACTTTTCCCAGGGACTTTGCATTCGTCGAACTTTGGGAAGCGGGGCGAAGCGCCCCGCCGTCCTTACTCCCCCAGCTTTTCAGCAGCTTCAAGCCATTCCATCTCAAGCTCGTCGATCTGATCCTGCAACGCGGAGATCTCATCTTGCACCGCCGTGAGCGCCAGATAATCGGTCGGGTCGGCCGAGGCCATATCGGCGCGCTTCTGCTCGATCTTGCCCTTGAGCGTTTCAACCTTCTTCTCGTTGGAAGCCATGAGCTTGCGCAGCGTGCGCTGCTCGCCGCCCGAGAGCTTCGGCGTCGAAGCCGCAGCTGCAGCGCCGCCCGATGCACCCGAGCCCGACGATGCGGGCGTGCTCCCCACCGCTCCCTCGGCAGCGAAGCTCTTCCTCGCACCGGGGGCGTCCCCCGCGCGCGCCCGATCGGAACGCGCGGCGTCCGCCCAGCCGGAGCCGTTCTCGCGCGCCGCCATGAGCTCGAGGTACTCGTCGATGCCGCGCGGCAGATGGCGCAGCTTACCGTCGATGACCGCGTACTGGTCGTCGGTCACGCGCTCCATGAGGTAGCGGTCGTGCGTGACCAGAAGCAGCGTGCCCGGCCATCCGTCGAGCAGATCCTCCACAGCGGCGAGCATATCGGTATCCAAATCGTTCCCAGGCTCGTCGAGCACGAGCACGTTCGGCTCGTCGAGCAGGATCAGCATGAGCGCCAACCTGCGCTTCTGCCCGCCCGACAGATCGCACACCGGCTCGTTCAGGTCGGCGTTGGAGAAACCCAGGCGCTCAAGCAGCTGCCCGGGCGTCATCTCCTTGCCGTCGAGCATGGTGCGGCGCGTATAGCGTCCGACCACCTGGCGCACGCGATCGTCGCCGAACTGCGTCAGCTCGTTCAGATGCTGAGACAGCACCGCGAATCGCACGGTCGCGCCGATCTTCACCTTTCCGCTCGTGGGCGGCTGAACGCCCTGCACCACTTTGAGCAGGGTCGTCTTCCCGGCGCCGTTCTCCCCGACGATGCCGATGCGGTCGCCCGGTCCGATGATCCACGACACATCGTCGAGAACCGTCCGCTGATCGAAGCTCACGGTCACGCGTTCAAGGTCGACCACCTGCTTGCCCAGACGAGCCATCGCCATGCGCTTGAGCTCGATGGGGTTGCGCAACGGCGGCACATCGGCGATGAGAGCCCGGGCCGTCGCCACATGAAACTTCGGCTTGGTCGCGCGCGCACGCGCCCCGCGCGAGAGCCAGGCGAGCTCGCGGCGCAGCTGGTTCTGCCGCTTCTGCTCGGCCAAATCGGCCAGACGATCACGTTCAACGCGCTGCAGGATGTAAGCGGAGAAACCTCCCTCGAACGGGTCGATAGCCTTATCATGAACCTCCCACATCTGCAGGCACACCTCGTCGAGGAACCAACGGTCGTGCGTGACCACCAAAAGCGCGCCCTGCCCCGGACGCCAGCGCGTCTTCAGATGACGCGCAAGCCAGGTGATGGCGCGCACGTCAAGGTGGTTCGTGGGCTCGTCGAGCATGAGAACGTCCCAATCGCCGCGCAGAAGGCGCGCGAGATCCACACGTCGGCGCTGCCCGCCCGAAAGGTCGCCCACGCGCCCGGCCCAGTCGATATCGCCCAGCAAGCCGGCAATGATCTCACGCGTGCGCACGTCGCTTGCCCAGGAGTACTCGGGCTCGTCGCCGACGACCGCGCGCTCCACCGTCGCGTCGTCGTCGAGGTCGTCGGATTGCCCGAGCACGCCCACGCTCACGCCGCGCGTGCGGATGACGCGCCCCTCGTCAGGCTCCACCAGACCCGCCATCAGGCGCAGGAGCGTGGACTTGCCGTCTCCGTTGCGCCCGACCACGCCGATGCGCGCGCCTTCCTCAACGCCAAGCGAGACGCCCTCGAACACCGCCTTCGTGGGAAAATCGAGGCTGACCTTCTCACAACCCAGCAAAAACGCCATAGCTTAGCGAACCTTCCACACGGCCAGCACGAACACGCACGCGGAGAAAAGCGCGGACAAGCCGAACGCCAGCTGATACCCCAGGATGCCGGGCGTCGCGGCGGACACCACCGTGATGATGAGCACCATGAGCGCCGTGCCGAACGACGCGCACGACTGCCGCACCGCGGCGAAGAACGCGCTTGCATCCATCATCACG
Source organism: uncultured bacterium (assembly GCA_937890835.1). GTDB lineage: Bacteria > Actinomycetota > Coriobacteriia > Coriobacteriales > Eggerthellaceae > CALADF01. The sequence goes on along the minus strand of CALADF010000035.1, from coordinate 105,211 downwards.
TCATGCGGAAGCCCCGCCATGCCCCATGAGTTCAAAGGCCCGATGAGGGCGCTCACGCCCAAGCCGCGAATGGTCTGCATGAGCGTGAGCAACCACAGCGGCGTGGAGACGTCGACGAACGCCATCGACACCGCGCCGACGGTCAGGAGGATGCTCGCCGCGATGACCACCGGACGTGCGCCCACCTTGTCCGACAAAATGCCCGCGATGGGGTTCACGATGATGGCGAAGATGGTTGCCGGCACGAACACCAGGCCCGCTTCGAAGGGAGTAAGCCCCATCGGCCCCTGCACGCACAACGGCACGATGAGCGTAATGCCCATAAACGACGCGAACAGGCAGTTCTGCGCGATGAAGCTCACGCGGTAGTGAGCCGACGAGAAGATGCGCATGCTGATGAGCGGCGTCTCCAAGCGCTTCTGCCTGCGCACGAACAGCACGAGGCACACCGCGCCCACGATGGCGGGCGCCCAAACGAGCGGGCTGGCAAAGCTCAGCGACGCAGCGTTGGAGAACGCCAGCAGAAGACCGCCGAATCCGAGCGTGGACAAAAGGAACGACACCGTCTCCAAACGAGCGGAGGAGTTGCGCGCGTCCTCACGCTTCACGAACGCCATGTTCGCAAGCACCAGAACCACCAAGATGCCCACCAGGATGATGAAGAAGCTGCGCCAACCCCATGTGTCGACCAGCGAACCGCCGATGAGCGGCCCGATGTTGGGGGCGAATCCCATGGCGATGCCGGCGATGCCCATGGCCGTGCCGTTTTGCCCCGGGGGAAAGCGCGTCATGGCGATGGACTGCACGAGCGGCAAGGTGATGCCCGCAGCGACCGCCTGCAGCACACGGCCGGCAACCAAAACGGCGAAACAATCGGAGACGAAACTCACGAGCGACCCCGCGATGAACAATCCGAGCGAAAGCGCCATGAGGCTGCGCGTGCACATCTTCTGGGCGAGAAACGTCACCGCGGGAACGGTGATGCCGAGCACCAGCATGTAGATGGTGGTGAGCCACTGACTCACGCTGGCGTCGACGCCGAAATCGGCCTGAACGCCGTCGAGCATGGGGTTCATGACCGTCTGCGTCAACGAGCCGAGCGCGCACGCCAAAACCGCGATGGCGAACATCGCGTACGTGTGGCCTTTTTCGCTTAACTTGAGCATGATTGCATTACCTCCGAACTTCACGCCGCGCACGCGCGACGCGTTAGTTGAACGCCTGCTGCGTCTTCTCCAGCCCGTGCTCGATCAGGTACAGCGCCGCCTGGGACCCTCGCCCCACCGCGTACTCGAAATCCTCGGCTGCCTCCTTCTTGGGAAGGGACAGCACGTAATCGGCGACGTTCATGCGTCCCGGCGGACGCCCGATGCCCACGCGCACGCGATACCAATCGCGCGTGCCGATCTTATCGCAGATGGAGCGCAGGCCGTTGTGACCCGCATGCCCGCCGCCGAACTTCACGCGAACGGTGCCGGGGTCGATGTCCAGCTCGTCATGGATGACCACGAGGTGCGCCGCATCGACACCGTAGGCGTTCATGAGCTGCTTCACCGGGCCGCCCGAGGTGTTCATGTAGCTTTGGGGCTTCGCCAACACCACGTCGATATCGCGGTAAGCGCCCTTGCCCGTAAGCGCCCCGCACTCGGTCTTCCAATAGCGCACGCCGATCTCCTCGGCGATGGCGTCCACCGCGTCGAACCCGGCGTTATGCCGCGTATGCGCGTATTCATCACCCGGATTGCCCAGGCCGACGATCAAATACAAATCCGCGCTCCTTCCTCCGCCGACGGGCAGCTCGTCACGCCCATCGGATCCGTTCGTAAAAAAAGCCTCCGCCGGGTCGCCTCGACCCGTTGGAAGCCGGAAAAGGTCGACGGTCTGAAGCCGTCCGATGGCGCGCGAGGCTTCCCCGCGCGCCATCCCGAAACCGCAGGCCCGCGCAAAGCGGGCGCTGCGCCGCCTACTCGAACAAGCTTGCAACCGAGCCGTTCTTGTAAACGTTCATGATGGTCTTCGCGAACAGCGGGCCGACCGAGAGCACCTTGACCTTGCCGGTCTGACGCTCAAGCGGCACCGGCACCGCGTTGGTGACCACGACCTCCTCGATGCAGGAGTTGGCGATGCGCTCGTAAGCAGGACCGCTGAACAGGCCGTGCGTCGCGCACGCGTACACCTTCGCCGCGCCCTTGGCCTTAAGCGTCGCGGCAGCGGCCACCAGCGAGCCCGCTGTGTCGATCATATCGTCGTTCAAGATGCAGATCTTGCCCGTGACATCGCCGATAAGCGCCGTGATCTCGGCCTGGTTGTGCTTCGGACGGTCCTTGTGCATGATGGCGATGTCGCAGTCGAGCATGGTGGAGAACTTCTTCGCGGCTTTCGCACGCCCCACGTCGGGGGAGACCACGCAGAGCTTATCGGTGTCGAAACCCTTGCTCTTGTAGTAGTCCACGAAGATGGGCATGGCGGTCATATGGTTCACCGGCAGATCGAAGAAGCCCTGGATGGCGTCCTGATGCAGATCGATGGTGATGACGTTGTCGACGCCGGACGCCGCCAGAAGATCGGCGACGAGCTTCGCCGTGATGGGCTCGCGCGGCGCTGCCTTGCGGTCCTGGCGCGCGTAACCGTAATGGGCGACCACGGCGGACACCGTGCGCGCGGAAGCGCGCTTGGCGGCATCGACCATGATGAGCAGCTCCATCAACGCGTCGTTGACGTCGTAGCCGTTGCCCGCGCTCACCGATTGGATGAGGAACACATCCGCGCCGCGCACGCTCTCCTGGTAGCGTGCGTAGATCTCACCGTTGGCGAACTTCGCCAACTTGACGTTGCCCAGCGAGGTGCCGAGATTCTTCGCGATCTCCTCGGCGAGCTCGGGGTTGACCGAGCCCGTGAACAACGCCAAGCTCTTCTGCATCTCAGTCATGGAAAGACTCCTGTTCGTTTACGTCATCTCGTCGACTCGCGCGCGTCCGATTCCCCTCGGACGCGCCCGATCTTACCTCAGCGTAAGACCCGCGAGCCTTTAGCCCTCCTATTGTAACGCTGAACGCATGAGGTGGAAGCGGGAAGCCGACGGCGTGCGCCAAGGAGCCGAGGAAGCCGGCGGAGCGACGATCACGCCGTCCGATCGCCGGTCCCGGACATCAAGAAAACGGCTCCGCCCCCGCTGACCGAAATCCAGGGGCGGAAAACGACGAAGCTACCCTTCGGCGCGTTTGCGGCGGTTCTCCTCCGCCCAACCCTCGATCTCCACCTGACGCGCACGCCCGAGCGCGAGCGCATCGGGGGACACGTCCTCGGTGATAACCGAGCCCGCGCCGATAAGCGAGCCGGCGCCGATGCTGACCGGCGCGACCAACATGGTCGACGAGCCCACGAACACGTCGTCGCCGATGACGGTCGGCCACTTCTTCGCTCCGTCGTAGTTGCACGTGATGGTGCCGGCACCCAGGTTCACGCCCTCGCCGATGGTCGCATCGCCCACGTACGACAGATGCGGCACCTTGCTGCCCGCGCCGATGGTCGATTTCTTGATCTCCACGTGCGTGCCCGCCTTCGCGCCCTCGCACAGATGCGCAGCCGGGCGCAAATAGGCACGCGGCCCGCAGGTGGCCCCGTCGTCGACGACGGCCTCGACCGCGACGGTCTCGTCGATGACGCATCCGCGCCCGACGGTCGTGTCGGTCAGGCGCGTGTTCGGCCCGACGACGCTGTCCTCGCCGATGAAGGTCGACCCCATCAGGATGACCTGGGGAAGCAGCTCCACGTCGCGCTCGATCCTCACATCGGGGCCGATCCACACGCTCGACGGATCCCACATGGTGACGCCCGCCGCCAGGTGGCGCGCGTTGATGCGGTCGCGCATGACGGAGGCGGCCTGGGCCAACTGCGCGCGGGAGTTCACGCCGAGGCATTCGGTCGGGTCCTGCGCGGTAAGCGCCGTGACGACGCGCCCCTCGTTGCGGCAGATCTCCAGCACGTCGGTCAGATAGAACTCGCCCTGCGCGTTATCGGAGCCCACCTTCGAAAGCGCCGCGAACAGCGCTTTGGCATCGAAGCAGTAGAAGCCGGAGTTGCACTCGCAAACCGCCGCCTCCTCGGGGGTAGCGTCCTTCTGCTCGACGATGCGCACCACCGATCCGTCCTCGCCGCGGATGATGCGCCCGTAGCCGAACGGATTCTCCAGCTCCATGCTCAGCACGACCACGGCCGCATCGGCGTCCTCGCGTGCCTTGACGAGCGCCGCGATGGTCTCAGACGAGATGAGCGGGCAGTCGCCCGACAAGACCACGAGCGATCCGTCGAAGTCGGCAAGCGCGTCGGCGCAAACCGCCACCGCACCCGCCGTGCCGTTTTGCTGTTCCTGCACGACGATCTCGGTATCGCCCTCGACAAGCGGGGCGACCTGTTCGCGGGCGTGCCCCACGACGCTGACCACGCGCTCGACACCCGCCTCGCGCGCGGCGTCGACGACCCATCGCACGAGCGGCTTGCCGAGCACCTCGTGCGCGACCTTCGGCTTCTTGGATTTCATGCGCGTGCCCGCGCCGGCGGCAAGCACGATAGCGGCAGTGCTCATCAAAGGCCCCCTCGATTTCAGGCGCGCCCTATTTAGCAAGGCGCGCGAACGTTGCGTTTCGGTGCGTTCGAGTATAGCGCAACGAGGTTTCCCCTCCGCCGATACGGGGAAGCGCGGGCGCGAGCGCACGAAACAAGCAGCGCGCAAGGCCGATCCCCGCTCTCGCACCGCGCGCGCCCGCATGCGCTTCAAGGCGCAACCAGCGCAGGCGACCGCCTCGCACGCGCCGTCGCGCCCGCGCGCCACGCGCAGATCAGGCTTCGAAGCGCTTCAAAAGCAGCGAGTTGGAAACCACCGAAACGCTCGAGAACGCCATCGCCGCGCCGGCAAGCGCAGGCGCGAGTATGCCGACGGCCGCGAGCGGGATCATGATGCAGTTGTAGACAAGCGCCCAGAACAGGTTCTGCTTGATCTTGCGCATCGTCGCCCGGGACAAGCGCAGCGCCACGGGCAGGTCGGCGAGGCTGTTGCGCATGAGGACGACCGACCCCGCGTCAAGCGCCACATCGGCGCCCGAGGCCATCGCGACGCCGATGTCCGCAGCGGCGAGCGCGGGCGCGTCGTTGATGCCGTCGCCCACGAAGGCGACCACGCGCTCGCCGTCTTTCGCAGAGGACTTCACCGCTCGCACCCGCTCGGCTTTTTCGAGAGGTTTCACGCCGAAGAACACGCGCACGGGATCGATTCCCACCCGCGAGGCAACCTCGAGCGCCGGGGCTTCGGCATCACCCGTCACCAGGTACGTCTCCACACCGCGCGCCTTCAAGTCGGCGAGGGCCGCAGCCGCCTCGGGCTTCGGCTCGTCTTCAAACGAGAACCCGCCGACGTCCTTCCCGTCCACGATGACGCGCGATCCCACGAACACCTCGCGCCCGTTCACGACGCCGCGCACGCCCTCGCCCACAATCGCCTCGAAGTCCTCGACCTCGCACGGATCGTCCACGCCGCGCTCTGAGGCGTAGTCAACCACCGCCCGTGCGAGCGGGTGCTCGCTTTTGCGCTCAAGCGCTGCCGCCATACGCAAGTGGTCAGACGAAACGTCGCATGCGACAACGCGCGGGGAGCCGACGGTGACCGTGCCCGTCTTGTCGAACACGGCGACATCGAGCTTGCACAGGCGCTCGAGGACCTCGCCGTCCTTGATGAGGACGCCCAGCTGAGCGCCTTTGCCCATGCCCACCATGAGCGCGGTGGGCGTGGCCAGGCCGAGCGCGCAGGGACATGCCACCACGATGACCGCGATGGCGGGCAAAAGCGCCTGCCTGACGCGCTCGGCATCGCCTGCGGCAGGCACGAGGAAGAACCACACGCAGAACGTGACGGCGGCGATGATGAGGATGGCGGGGACGAACACCGCCGCGATCTTGTCGGCCATGCGCTGCACCGGAGCCTTCGAACCCTGCGCGTCCTCGACGGCGCGCACGACACGCGCGAGCGTCGAATCGGAGCCGACGCGCAAAGCGCGCACGGTCAGCGACCCCGTCGCATTCGCCGTGCCGCCCGTGACCGCGTCCCCCTGCTCCTTGAGGACCGGGAGCGCCTCGCCGGTGAGCATCGACTCATCGACCTCGGAGCGACCCTCTACCACCACGCCGTCAACCGGAATCTTCTCGCCGGGAAGCACGATCACCACGTCGCCCGCGACCACCTGGGCAAGCGGCACCGTCACCTCCGCACCGCCGCGCACCACGCACGCCTCGGGAGGCGTGAGATTCATCAGCGACTCGATAGCTTGGTTCGTCGCGCCCTTCGCCCGCGACTCGAGAATCTTGCCGAGCAGGACGAAGGTGATGAGCATCGCGCAGGTCTCGAAATAAGGCATGCCGCCGTTGATCTGCATGCCGGCATCCCCCGCCCAGTCGCCTGTCGCAACGGGCGCGAAGGTGATCACGAGCGAGAACAGAAACGCGATGGTGGTGCCGAGGGCGACCAGGACGTCCATGTTCGCCGATCCGCCCTTGAGCGACCCGAACGCCCCTTTGTAGAAACGCGCGCCGCAGCCGAACTGCACCGGAGCGGTCAGCAGCATGAGCAGCATGTTCGCGGCGAACATGGCCTGCACGTGCGTCGGCTCCGACGCGAACAATCCGGCAATGGCCTCGCCTGTCGCCATATGGACGCCGGGAACCATGCCGATGCACAGCACGATCAGCGTCAGCACCGCCGATGCGGCGAACACGCGCACGTCCCGCTTCGCCCGCGCCGCCTCGCGTGCGCGGCGTCCCTCGTCGATCAGGGGGGCGTCGTCGGGAATGATCTCCGCGGAGAAGGCGAGATCATCGAAAACGTGCATCATGTCGTCAACGCTCGCGACCGTCGGGTCGAACACGACCACACCCGTATTGTTCGCCAGGTTGACCGCGCAACTTCGCACCCCTTCCGTCTTGTTGAAACGACTCTCGATCGACATGGCGCAGTTCGCGCAGTGCATCCCCTCGATGGCCAGGCGCAACGTCGCCTCGCAGACGGGCTCGTCCTCGTGCTGCACCTGAGCGTCAGGCAACGCAGGGCCTTGTCCTTGCTGCGGCTCGTCGCCGGCCGGAAAGCCCGCTGCGCCGTCTGCCGCGTCATCGCCTCGAGCCGTCGAGGGGAAAACCGGATCGGAGCCGTCTTCGGGCATGACGACGACCTCGAACTTCGTGTCGTCGAGAACATGCAGAAGCGCATCCTCGTCCACGGCGGAATCGTCGTAATAAACAACGCCGGCCGCAGCATCGAGGTCGACCCGCACGTAATTCACACCCGGGGTCTCACGATAGCGCTTCTCGATGTTCGCCACGCACTTTTCGCAGTGCATACCGTTGATGGCAAGCTCGAGCTTCGTCGTGAGGAAAGGGTTCGACCCATCATCGAGCATGCGGGCCACCTTGAAGTTCGTGTCGTCGAGCGCGCCGAGAAGATCCTCTATCCTGCAAACCTCGGGGTCGAAAACGACACGCGCTTGCTTCCCCGCAAGATCGACCTCCACCTCGGATACGCCGGGCATCTCACGATAGCGCCGCTCGACGTTGCCGACGCACTTCCCGCAATGCATGTTGTCAACCGCCAATATCACCGTGTTCATACTCTCATCGCTTTCCAAAGCGCGCCGCCTCGCGCGACGCGCCGCCTTCGCACCCTGCGCGACGCCCGATCCTCGCATCGCGCGCCCCGATCTCAAGATGCGTCCTTTTCCCGCATCACGTCATGCGCTCGCTCCCGAAGCGCGCCCGCGAGGATGTCGAGCAGCGCTACGCGAGGAAACGCGCATTCGCCCTCACATGAACTTCCTCATGAGACCGACTACCTCGTCGACCACCTCGTCGTTTCCCGCGCGAATCTCCTCGATGACGCAGGTACGCATGTGCTCGGCCAGGAGAATCTCGGAGACGCGCCTGACCGCGCTTTCCGCAGCGGCGAGCTGGGTGAGAACGTCGCCGCAGTAGCGGTTGTCATCGATCATCGCCTTCACACCGTTCAGCTGCCCGATGGCACGGTTGAGGCGTTTTTGCACATCGCGCTGCAGCTCGTTGCTGCGCGGCGTGCTCTTATGGCGACAGCAACACGCCGCCTTCTTCGACTCCGCCATCGATGCACCCTTTCCCTCGATGCGACGATCGGTCCGAGGCCCGTGCGACCAAGTCCGCGATCGTGCTCATATACCCTTAAGGGGTATCTTATCATATTTGAGGATTATATACCCCAGAAGGGTATGCGCAAGCGAGAAAACGCGATTGGGAGCAGCGGAGCGGAGCGGCGGGAGGTGCGACGGTTGCAGCCCGGCGCGCATAAGCAAATCGAGCCCGAACGCGCAGACGCGCCCGGGCTCGACACGAGACAACTGAGGAGAGCTTCTATCGGCGGCGCTTCTTCTCCTGCACCACGACCTCGGCAACGCCCCGGCACGACTCGCGGACAGCGGCGACCTCGCTCGTCAGGTCGGCATCGCCGAGCACCTCGAGCAGATCCTCGCAATCACGCTCGGCCTCGGCGCCTGCGGTTTGGCGACACACATCGTCCCCATGCGTCGTGATGTACGCCACGCCCCGCTTCTCAGCGAGACGCGCCTGCGCGAACAGGAGCGCGAAACCCGCGATGCCCGCGACCAGCGATGCGGCGAGGATGCCGAGCTTCGCCGCCATGACAAGCATCTCGTCGTCGTAGGCCAGGTTCGCCACGAAGATGGCCATGGTGAAGCCCACGCCGCCGAGAATGGACGCGCCGAGCATGTGCATCCAGTTGACGTTCTCGGGAAGCGACGCGATTTTAAGCTTGACGGTGATGAAGCTGAACAGCATGATGCCGAGCGGTTTTCCCACCACCAAGCCGAAGAAAACGCCCAGCAAAACCGTGTTCGAGACAAGCGCGCCGATGTCGACGCCGCCGAGCGCAACGTCGGCGTTGGTCAGCGCGAACAACGGCAGAACGCCGAAATACACCCAGGGATAGAGCTTGTGCTCGAGCCGCGTGGCGGGCGGCACCACCTCCCGGGTGACATGCGTTAACTTCTGCACGGTCTTGAGATACTCGCCCTGCGCAATAACCGGCGTGCCCTCGTCGTAAACCGAACGCGCCTCCTTCACCCGATCATCCGACCAGTTCAGGAAGCTGTTGAGGTTGACGCGCGATCCCGAGGGAATGGCGAACGCCAAAAGGACGCCCGCGATGGTCGAGTGGACGCCCGACATGAACACGCAGAACCACAGCACGCCGCCCACGATGATGTAGGGGTAAAGCGAGTAAATGTGCGCGCGGTTCATCACCAGCAGCGCCACGAAGACCGCCGCCGCCAGCGCGAGCCAGAAAAACGAGGGGCTTTGCCCGTAGAACACCGCGATGACCAGGATGGCGATGATATCGTCGGCGACGGCGAGCGTCGAGAGGAACACGCGAATGCCGTTGGGAACACGGCTGCCCAAAAGCGCCATGATGCCGAGGGCGAACGCGATATCGGTCGCGGTCGGAACGCCCCAGCCCTGCGCCGCCGAGGGATCGCCGGCGTTGAAGGCGCTGTAGATGACGATAGGCATCACGACGCCGCCGAACGCCGCGATGATGGGAAGCGCGGCCTGACGGATGTTCGTCAGCTCGCCGACGGTCATCTCGTATTTGATCTCAAGGCCGACCAGCAGGAAGAACACCGCCATGAAGATGTCGCTGATGATATGGGCAAGCGACATCGCGCCCACCATGTCGCCGAACCCGACGACCACGTACGTATGCCAGAACTCGAGAAACGGCTCGTGCGCCGGCGTGTTGGCTATGATGAGCGCGATGATAGCCGCGACGAGCATGACGCCCGCCGCCCGCGTCGAAGAATGGGTGAAGCGGATGAGGTCGCGATAGCGGCGCTGATGGCCTTGGACCTCTCTGATGTAGATGGGCTGAGCGACGTTGCCCTCGCCACCCTCGCCCGCGGGCTTCGCGTCAGGCGCGGTCGCCGACTCGGCGCGATCGTCCTGCGCGCAAACGCAGGGCTGCGGGCTTCCGCCCTGCGTCGAATGTCGGGCCTCGGTGGGATTCGGAGCGTTCTCGTCGGTCATGGCGTCACCTCGTCTTGCGCCGGCGGCTACGGCGCGCTTTCTCGATACCATCTCGTCTCATCGGATAAATATCGAGAGATTGTAGCAGATGACGCGCGAAGGACGGCTCATGCGCCCTTTACGGCGCGCCGACGACAACGGCGCCCCACGAATTCGACAGAACAGCGCCGCGCAAAGGCCGTCACGCACCACGCTGCCGTGCGTATCCCTCCGACACAATGATTCCAACGCATCGTTTCACCTGATGAGCTACGGAATTCTCCCCACAGTGAAACAGCCGGGGAACACGCCGCCAATTTGCCGGCCACAGGGCATTTGTTTTGCGTTATGCTTGTGCCGCAGCCGGAGGAAAGGGGTCGATGCACACCTTGAGGACGGAAAGCGCTCATAGCTTCGTTCGCCCGACGAAGACGCGCGGCCCGACTCGCATCAAGCACAGCTCGTCCCAATCCACAGGCTTTTTTATTCGCCGCGAGACAAGGGGTGAAAACCATGACCATCACCGTATCCGGACGCAAAATGCCCGTGACCGACGCACTGCGCGAATACGCTGAAGAGAAGATCGGCAGCGCCATCAAGGTGCTCGACATCGAGCCCATCAACACCGAGGTCGTCCTTTACAAGGAGAAGAATCCCGCCAACCCGCTTCCCTCCATCTGCGAGGTCACCGCGCGCGTGAAAGGCCATATCGTCCGCGTCGAAGAGAGCGAAGAGGACATGTACGCGGCCATCGACGTCGCCGCCGCCAAGGTCGCGCGTCAGCTGCGCAAGTACAAGACCCGCGTCATCGACAAGAAGGTCCGCACCACCGACAAGATCGCCGACCATGTTCAGGGCGAAGGCGCCGAGGGCGAGCTCGACCTCGATCGCCTCATGGACGAGCTTGCCGGAGACGAGGTCGTGCGTGTGAAGGAGATCGAGTTCGCGCCCATGACCGAGGAGGAGGCCCTCATCGAGATCGACCTCATCGGGCACGACTTCTTCGTATATACTGACCGCGACACCAATCTCGTTTGCGTGCTCTACCGTCGCGAAGGCGGCGGCTACGGCAAGCTCCAGCAGAAAGAGGATTAGATCGTGGCAACCATCGACACCATCCGCTCCATTCTCGAGACCAACCTCGACATCGCCCCGGAATCCGTCACCGAGGACTCCACCTTCGATTCGCTCGGGATCGACTCGCTCGACATGGTCGAGCTGATCTGCGAGCTGGAGGATCGCTGCGAGGTGGATTTCGGCGAGCCCGAGGGACTTGAGACGGTCAAGGATCTGGTGGCCTACATCGACAGCCTGTAACGCCGGCGAAGAAGGACGCGAAAAAGGCGAGCCCAAGGGCTCGCCTTTTTAGTTATATGACATGGAGCGGCTTGGGGCCATAAGCCAAACAGCGTACTTGCAGAAAAGGCGTCGGCGCAGCTCGACGCCTTTTTCACGCCCGCATCACCCCGCGAGCACGGTCCGCTTCACCTCGCCGAGCGAATACAGGCTTCCGAAGGCGACGACGACGTCGCCCTCGCCCGCGAAGTCCAACGCCTTGCGGACCGCATCCGCGGCACCGAGCGCCGCCTCGATGCGAACACCGGCGCCGCCCTCGACGGCATTGCCCGCAGCGTCCGCCCGATCGTCGATAACCGAGCGGACGGCGGCGGCGAGGTCTTCCGCCGAAAGCGCACGCGGATTTTCGGGAGCGTAGACGAAAAACGCACGTGCGAACGGCACCGCCGAGCGAATCATCGGCGGATAATCTTTGTCGGCGAGCACGCCCATGACGAACACCACGCGCCGCGAGGACGAATTTCCGCCTTCGACCAGCTCCCGCAGCGAATCGGCCAGAACCTCGGCGCCTTGCGGGTTATGGCCCCCGTCGACGATCACGAGCGGGTCGCGCGCCACCACCTCGAAACGCCCCGGCCACGTCGTCCGCGCGATGCCTGCACGCACGGCCTCCTCGGGAATATCCCACCCGCGAGCGCGCAGCAGCCCAACCGCCTCGAGGGCAAGCGCCGCGTTGCCGGGCTGATACGCGCCGAGAAGCGCGGTCTCGTAGGATTTGCCCCGGTACGTGAAGCTGCGAACGGCGAGTTCCGCGTCAATCGAGCCGACGACGAGCTGCGAGAAATCAGGTTCCGTCAACGCGCAACCGCGGTCTCGGGCGACGGCGGCGACCACCTCACGCGCCTCGGGTTCCTGAGGCCACGACGCCACCGCGACGCCCGGCTTGATAATGCCCGCCTTCTCCCCCGCAACCGCAGCAAGCGTACCGCCGAGCACGGCGGTGTGGTCCAGTCCGATGCGGCAGATGACGCACACCTCGGGACGCTCGATGACGTTGGTCGAATCGAGCCTTCCGCCAAGCCCCACCTCGAGCACGACGATATCGCACCCGACCGTGCGGAAATGCTCGAAGGCCACCGCCGTCATGAGCTCGAATTCGGTGGGATGCTCGCCCGTCTCGGCCTCCATCGCGCAGGCGTGCTCGCGCACGGCGAGCGTGGCGCGCACGAGATCGTCACGCGAGATGTTCTCCCCGTCGACGCGTATGCGCTCCTCGAACACCTCGACGTAGGGGCTCGTGAAAAGACCTGTCTTGAACCCCGCGCTCGCAAGCACGCTCGACAGGTACGCGCATGTCGACCCCTTGCCGTTCGTACCCGCCACGTGCACGAAGCGCAGCGCATCCTGGGGACGTCCCATGCGCTCGAGGAGGTCCTCGATGCGCTCGAGGCCGAGACGCGAGGTCTGCCAGCGCGGAGTGTTGATGTAGGCGACGGCGTCGAAGGAACCATCCGCCTCGGAAGCAGCCCCCTCGGAAGCGATTCCTTTTTCATCCGGCGCAGCGCAAGCGCCCACCTTAAGCCCCCATCTCACGCGCGACGGCGCGGGCGGCGCGAAGCGCGACGTCGCCATCGACGCCCGCCGCCTTCAAAGCCCGGACGAGGGCGTCTTCGTCGAAGGAACCGCGCGCGGGCGCCGGCGCGACGGGCGGCTCCTGCGCGGAAGGCGCGGCGTCCTCGGCCTCTGCGCGCACCGCTTCGTCAGCCACATGCCGCTCGGCACGACCGGGGCAGGCGACCATGGCCACGCCCGCATCGTTTTTCGGCACGGTGGCGAGCTTGCCGGGCGTCAGATACGATGCGATGCCCGCCGCCGCGCGTTTGCCGGCGCCCATGGCCAAGATGACGGTCGCCGCGCCGCTGACGGCATCGCCGCCCGCGAACACGCCGGGAACCGAGGTCGCGCACGTCTCTTCGTCGACCACGATGAGATTACGACTCGTCGTCTCGAGACCGGGGGTGGTTCGCGCGATGAGCGGATTGGTCTTGTTCCCGATGGAGATGACGCACATGTCGCACTCGATCACATGATTGGAGCCCTCCACCGCATGCGGGCGCCTTCTTCCGCCCTCATCGGGCTCGCCGAGCTCCATGTCGACCACTTCCGCGCCGACAAGCCAGCCCTCGTCGTCGCCGATCAGGCGGACGGGATTGGTCAGCGTTTTGAAGACGACCCCCTCCTCCTCGGCATGGCGAATCTCCTCGCTGCGCGCGGGCATCTCGTCGCGACCGCGACGATATACGACCGTCACCTCGGCGCCGAGACGGCGAGCCGTGCGAGCCGCGTCCATGGCGACGTTGCCGCCGCCGACCACCACGCAGTGCCGCCCCTTGTACACCGGGGTCTCGTGCTCGGGGAACTGATAAGCCTTCATGAGGTTGACGCGCGTGAGCAGCTCGTTGGCGACGCACACGCCGTTGAGCCCTTCGCCTTCGATGCCCATGTAGCTCGGCAGGCCTGCGCCCGTGGCGACGAACACCGCATCGAATCCGCGCTCGCCGAGCAGCTCCTCGACGTCGATCAGCTTGCCCACCACCGCATTCACCTCGAACTTGACGCCGAGGGCCTCGATGGCCGCGACCTCGCGCGAAACAAGGCTTTTCGGCAGGCGGAACTCCGGGATGCCGTACGTCAAAACGCCGCCGACGTCGTGGAGCGCCTCGAACACCGTGACGTCCGCGCCGAACTTCGCCAGCTCGCCTGCGCAGGTGAGCGACGCGGGGCCGGAGCCCACCACCGCCACGCGCTTGCCCGACAGATCGGTCCCGGGCGCGATGAGCGGCACGGCCTTGCCGCCGCGCGGGGTGAGCTCGTCGTCGCCGTCGAGCGTGCCCGCCAAGCGCGCTGCGCGCCGGGTCGCAAGCGCCGCGTTGGCCTCGGGCCTGTTGTCCGCCGCCCAGTCAGCGATGAAGCGCTCGAGACGACCGATGCCCACCGGCTCGCCGCCCTTGCGACCGCGCATGCACACACCCTCGCACTGGGACTCCTGCGGGCAGACGCGACCGCAGATGGCTGGAAGCGCGTTGGCGTCCTTGACCGCCGCGTACGCGTTCGGGAAATCGCGCTGGGCGATGAGGGCGACGAACTCGCGGATGGGCACACCTACAGGACAGCCGGCGACGCAGGGTTTCGAGGAGCACTGGATGCAGCGACGCGCCTCGTTGACGGCGGCTTCCGCGTTGTAGCCGAGCGTCACCTCCGCGAACGTGTTGGCGCGCTCGGCGGGATCGAGAACGGGGACGGGGGTTTTATAGCCCTGACGGTTGTAGTTGAACATACGGGACACAAGCCTCACGCATCCTTCTCGGCACGAGCGGCAGCCGCACGACCCGTCGCGGCGCAATCGCGCGCCTCGCTCGCGAGCTTCTTCTTCACGTTCTTCCGGGCGACGTCCTCGTAGCTGCGATACATCACGCCGCGGCGCATGGCGTCGTCGTAGTCGACCAGATGCCCGTCGAAGTCCGGCCCGTCGACGCACGCGTGGAGGTACTCGTCCCCCACCTTCACCCGGCAGCCGCCGCACATGCCCGTGCCGTCGATCATGAGCGGGTTCATCGAGACGAGGGTTTTGATGCCGTAGGGCTTCGTGGTCAGGGCGACGAACTTCATCATGATGACCGGCCCCACGGCGAGCACCAGATCGTAGTCGGCGCCTTCCTCGATCCAGCTCTTCAACGGCGCGGTGACCACGCCTTTGTTCCCGTTGGATCCGTCATCGGTCATGACGATCGAACGATTCGAGCAAGCAGCAAGCTCGTCTTCGAATATAACCAGGTCAGACGTGCGGAAACCGGTGATGACATCGACTTCGCAACCATGATCGTGAAGCCACTTCGCCTGGGGATAGGCGATGGCGCAGCCCAAGCCGCCGCCGATGACGCACGCACGGCGCGCTCCTTCGAGCTCGGTGGGGTTGCCGAGCGGGCCGACGAAGTCAAGCAGGGCCTCGCCCGCCTTCATGCGCGCAAGGCGCATGGTGGTGGCCCCGACCGCCTGGAACACGATGGTGACGGTGCCCGCCTGCGCGTCCGCCTCGTTCATGGTGAGCGGGATGCGCTCGCCCGCCTCGTCGATGCGCAGCATGATGAACTGCCCGGGCGCTATCTTGCGCGCGATCTCCGGGGCGCGCACGACCATGCGCGTGACCTCGGCGTTCAACGCTTCAACGGCTTCGATTGGATACATCGTCCCTCGATCCTTATCGTTTGCGGAGCGGCACGAGAGACGCCGACGCGCCACGCACCTCCCGTGCGCGCGTTCGCGGATCCCTTCTCGCGCGCGCTTTCCGGCTCGCGCGCACCGCCCAGCGTAAATGAAGCGTACAGTATAGCAAAGCTGCACCGCGAACAAGCAACGTGAACAGGCGATTTAACCGATATATTACCGACTGAGCGCAAGCGTGCGAGCGCCTTGGCGCCGGACGGGCCCGCGCCTCTACTCCGAAGCCTCGGACCGAAGAAGCTCGCCGAGCGTGGTGAAGTCGTTCTCAAGCGCAACCCGCTTGCTTCCATCGTAGAGCGCCGCAGCGGGGTGGAAGATCGGAAACACCTTGAAGCGCCCCGCTTGCTGCAGCGTGCCGCGCAGCCTCGTGATGCCGATGTCGGTCTTCAGGATGAACTTCGTCGCGAAATTGCCGAGCGTCACGATGTACTCGGGATCGATGGTGCGCGTCTGCTCGCGCAGATACCCCGAGCACATCTCGATCTCCTCCGGCCGCGGGTTGCGGTTTCCGGGAGGTCGACACTTCAAGACGTTGGAGATGAAGACCTCCTCGCGCTTCAAGCCCGCGATGGACAAGAGCTCGTCGAGGTACTTGCCCGCCGCACCGACGAACGGCTCGCCCTGCAGATCCTCGTTTTTACCCGGGGCCTCCCCGACGATGAGCACGCGCGCAGAGGGGTTTCCGACGCCGAAGACGGTCTGCGTGCGCCCCTCGGCAAGCGGGCACTTGCGGCACGACTCGACCGCCGAACGGATCTCGTCGAGGGGGATATGGGGTTTCGTCATGCTTTCTTCCTTCCTGATGGCTCCAAACCTGCGCTGCAGAGCGTCGAAGCCGCACCACGCGCACCGACTCCGCCCGCAAACGCAAGCATCGCGGCGCATCGAGGCGACGGGCGCCTGCGGTTCCTCCTCCCTTCGGCTAGCGATACAGCCGCGGAAGGCGCGACAGGCCGAATCCGAGCGCCACCTCGCTTTGGGTGGTACCGAGCTTGCGCGCCATCTCGTCTACGGTCACCGACGCCTCACCCGACGAACCGACGATGATCACCTCGTCGCCGATCTGCGGATCGACGCGGCGGCGCGTCGCGTACGTGCGCAGGTCCACCTCGAACATGCACTGATCCATGCAGATGCTGCCCACCTGGCGAAACGCTTTGCCGTCGACGAGGAAGCCGGTGTTCCCCGAAAGCGCGCAGGGCAGCCCGTCCGCGTACCCGACGGGCACGGTGCAGATCTTCACCGAACCGGGCGATCGGTAGCGCATGCCGTAGCCGACGCCTTCGCTCATGGGA
The DNA here is from genome assembly GCA_937890835.1 of uncultured bacterium. Taxonomy (GTDB): domain Bacteria; phylum Actinomycetota; class Coriobacteriia; order Coriobacteriales; family Eggerthellaceae; genus CALADF01. Next base: position 88,253 of record CALADF010000035.1, on the reverse strand, counting down.
ACGATCTTCGCATCGATGATGCGCGCGTGCACGCTCATGGCCGGCTCCAGGCTGATGAGACCGCGCGTCTCGGGGCACGGGTGGAATCCGTAGAGGGCACAGCCCACCCTGACCATGTCGAAGTGCGCCTCGGGGTAGCGAATGGCCGCCGCGGAGTTGGCCGCATGCACGATGCCGGGGTTGACGTTGGCGGCGCGCAACGCGCCGATCGCCTCCACGAAGCGCTTCGCCTGGATCTGGAAATCGAGCGTCTCGGACGAATCGGCCGTGGCGAGCTGCGTGAACGTGCCGACCAACTCGAGCGCACGGTGGAAACCGATCTGATGCATGAACGAGACCACCTCGTCGAAGCGCACCCCGATGCGGTTCATGCCCGTGTTGACAGCCAGATGAAAGGGGGCGCGCATCCCCACCGAATCGGCGGCTTCCGCATATTGGATGGCGAATTCGGCGGTGTAGACGCTCGGCATGATCTTGTACGCGAGCAGCAACGGTATGGAGGCGAGCGGCGGTTCGGACAAAACCAAAACAGGCGCGTTGATGAGCGCCTCGCGCAGCTCGATGGCCTCATCGACCGTCGCCACGCCGAGGTAGTCGGCCCCCGAGTTGAGGGCCATCTTCGCGCAGCGCACGGCCCCGTGCCCGTAAGCGTCGGAGGCGACCTGCGCCATGAGCCGCACACCGCCGGCGAGCCGACGCTTCACCTCGATGCAGTTGCGACGTATGGCGGAAAGGTCGATCTCCATCCACGCCCCGCGTCGATCGAAGCGGGAGATCTGCGCAAGCTTCCGGGGGTCGAAGGAAACCGAACCGTGGGCGTCATCGGCAAGATAGCGCGCCATGTCGATCTTCGAGATGGTAGGAGGCGCGCCCCACACGCCCGTGCGGTTCGCGTCGCCGTCTGCATGCGATGCGTCCGAGCGCCAGCCCGACACTGCGGCACGAGAAGCAGCCGCCGGCGCACCGCAGGCGGAGCCGGCCTCCGCATTCGCCCGGCGGATGGCCTCCCCGGCGGAGACAAAGCCGGAGTCGCGCTTCGAAAATCCCGTGAAGCCGTTGGGTAGGTCGCTCATGTGCATTCATCGCCTTTTCGCGCAGGTGAACATTGCAGGCGTTAAGCCCCAGCAAGTATAACGCAAACAAACGGGGAGCCGGATCGACCGACTCCCCGAGGGATTCGCATTTCGGGCTCTACCTCATGTCGGACGGCTTAGTCGTGCCCGCCGCCTGCCATCATCTTGACAGCGTGGGGAAGCACCCCGACGATGCCCTCCCAGTTCTCCGTCGCAGCCTTGGTCGATCCCGGCAGGTTGACGACCAGCGTGCGACCGCGCTGCATGCACAGCGCACGCGAGAGCATGGCGTGCGGCGTGATCTTCAGACTATGGGCGCGCATGGCCTCGGCGATGCCGGGCACGTTGCGCTCGCACACGTCCTGCGTCGCCTCGGGCGTCACATCGCGCAAGGAAAGGCCGCTTCCCCCGCAGGTCAGCACGACGTCGACGCCCAGATCGTCGGCGCAGTGCTTGATCGCCTGGGCGATATGAGGGCGCTCGTCTTTCACCAGCGTGTGCGTGCGGCACACCCACCCCGCCTCGGCGATGAGCTTCTCGAGCGCGTCGCCGGCGAAGTCCTGGCTCAAATCGCGCGTGTCAGAGCACGTCACGATGCCGAACGTGATGGGCTTTGCTTCCTCGGACATTTCTTCTCCCCTTTTCACTCAAGGCGCGAACGCGCGCTAGATAACGACTTCCTCGGGCACGTCGAGCACATAGCACGTGACGAGATCGCCCGCGCGCTTCGACTCGAGACCTTCGGGCATGACCGCCATGCAGTTGGTCTTCTGGATGACGCCGAACAAACCGGAGCTTTGGTTCTTCGCCGGCGTGACGACGAACTCGCCCGTCGCGTCCTTCGACACGGTCGCGCGCATGAGGATACGGCGCGGGTCCTTCTTCTTCACGTCCTTGGACAGCTTGCCGACGATGACGGGGCGCTCGAAGCAGGAGTAGCCCTGCATCTTGCGCAGCGCAGCGCGGATGATCAGCTCGAAGCCGCAGTAGGCCGCTGCGGGGTTGCCGGGAAGGCCGAACACGGGCGTGCCCTTCACCAGCCCGAACGTCTGCGCCTTGCCGGGGCGCATGTTGACCGTGGTCATGTAGAGCTCGCCGAGGTTGTCGACGACCGGCTTGATGAAGTCGAAATCGCCGTTGGCGGCGCCGCCGGTGGTCACCACGAAATCGTAGCTTTCAACCGCGCCCGCCACCGCGGACTCGAGCGCCTCGTAGGTGTCCTCGACGATCGGCAGGATGAACGGCTCGGCGCCTGCGGCCTTCGCGCACGCGGCCATCGCGTAGCTGTTGGAGTTGCGGATCTTGCCGGCGGTCGGAACCTCGCTCGGATCGACCAGCTCGCTGCCGGTCGCGATGATGGCGACGCGGGGAGCGCGGTAGGTCTCCACCTCGAGGACGCCGCATCCCGCGAGGAAGCCGACGCCCGCTGCGCCGATGACCTCGCCCGCCTCGACGATGACCTCGCCCGCGCGCGCCTCCTCGCCCGCCTCGCGGATGTTGGAGCGCACGGCGGTCGGCGCGGCGAACGCCACGACGGAGCCCGGGCGCCCGTCGCCTTCCACCACGTCGACGATCTCGTACTTCACCACGGCGTCGGCGTCGTCGGGCAGCTGGGCACCCGTCATGATGCGCACGCACTCGCCTGCGGCGATGGCGCCCGCGTACACGCTGCCCGCGCCGATCTCCGCGATGACGGACAGCTTCACCGGATTCTCCTCGGTCGCGCCCTCGATATCCGCCGCATGGAGGGCGAAGCCGTCCATGGCCGCGTGAGCGAACGGCGAGACGTCGATGTCGCTGCGCAGATCCTCCGCCGCGACGCGCCCGACCGCGTCGAGAATCGACACGCGCTCGGTCGGCAGCGGCGACACGTGGGACAGCATGAGCTCGCGCGCCTCCTCGAGCGAAATCATCTCTTTCATAGCATCCCCTTTCGAAAAAGCGCCTTCCACCCCTACGGCGAACCATCGTGGAAGACGCCGGCATGACACGCCGTCCATTATAGCGCTGCAAGAATGATAGATCGGGGAAAATACACGTCGGCGCGCGGAGGAGCAGGCGTGCGCAGAACGCTCGGGGCGGCTGGTGCGCGAGGCCAGGTCGGATCCCCGCGCGGCTGACGCACGGGGTCGGGTCGGATGCCAGCGGCTGGCGCACAGGGTCAGGCCGGACGCCAGATAACCGGCGCGCGAACCCCAAAAAAACAGCTCGTGAACGAAACGACGCTGCTGGATTCCCGTTTTCCGACGACTTGTATCAACGCACGCTTGCCGCGAAGACGGAATTCGCCGTCGCAAAAAACGCGACCTGGGAAAACGTCGGAGAATCGAGCGGCGCTTCGCCATCTATAGAGTTCAAAACGGTGCGAGGAAGCGTCCCGATGATACATTTCGTTCATTTTTCGGAATTGCCACCCTCGACATCGTGCACGACCGCTACGGGGAGGGGCCACGTCCCCTTTTCCAAAGAGAGAAAGTGGTCGGATTGCGGCGGCGCAGGCTACGGAGCATGAGAGGACGCAGGAGCAAGGGGCGCGCGGATGAAAGCAAAACGCACGGAGCTATCGCGCGGGGCGCGGAGTGCGCGAGAGCGGAGGGAGCGAGGGACGAGCGGGAGGCGAAGTGGGAAAGGCGAAGCGGGCGCAAGCGGGAGGCGTAGCGAATCGCGCGTGCGGGAACGAGGGCGCGGGACGCGGGAGCAGACACCGGGCGCGTGCGGGGGAGACGACATGCGCAGCGAAGGAGCGGGGAGCGAAAGACGCAAGCGGAAACGGAGCGCGCGAGACTGCACGCCCCGAAAGCCGAGCTACCCGAAAAGCTGCCTCATCCGCCGCATCGCCTCGACGGTGTCATCGGGGCTGCCGAACGAGGAGAGGCGGAAATAGCCCTCGCCGCATGGGCCGAACCCGACGCCCGGGGTTCCAACCACCTGCGCGTTCTCGAGCAGATAATCGAAGAACTCCCAACTGCCCATGCCGCGCGGGCACTCCATCCACACGTACGGCGCGTTCACGCCGCCGCAGTACCACACGCCCGCCGCGTCGAGCGTCTCCGTGATGACCCGCGCGTTGGCCTTGTACACCTCGATGTTGCGCTCGACCTGACGGCGCCCTTCGGGGGTGAACACGGCCGCCGCGCCCTTCTGCACGATGAAGCTCACGCCATTGGTCTTGGTCGTGCGGTTTCGCACCCACATGTCGGCAAGCCTCATGCCGGAGCGCTTAAGGTCGAAGGGGATGACGGTGTAGCCCAAGCGCGTGCCCGTGAAGCCCGCCGTCTTGGAAAGCGAGCAGATCTCGATCGCGCAGGTGCGCGCGCCTTCCACCTCGAAGATGCTGTGGGCGACGTCCTCGTCCGAGATGAACGCCTCGTAAGCGGCGTCGAACAAGATGACGGCACCGCGCGCGTTGGCGAAATCGACCCACGCCTTCAGCTTGTCGCGCGTGAAATGAGCACCGGTGGGGTTGCTCGGCGAGCACAGGTAGATCAGATCCGCCTCGAGAGCGGGATCGGGCCAGGGTGCGAAGCCGTCGTCTTTGCCCGACTCCAGCCGCACGATGCGCCTGCCCGCGATGACGCTGGCATCGACGTAGGCGGGATACGCCGGCTCTATCACCAAAGCCGGGCTTGAGGAGTCGAACAGATCGAGGATGTCGCCCAACTCGTCGCTCGCACCGCTCGAGACGAACACCTCGCCTGCATCGAGGGATACCCCGCGCGTCGCATAGTGATCGACGATGGCCTTGCGGAGAAACGGCGCGCCGCATTCGGGAAGATAGCCCTGGAAGGTTTCGGGGTTCGCCTGCTCGTCGACCGCCTCGTGAAGCGCCGCGATGACCGCCTCGGGCAAAGGCAGGGACACGTCCCCTATCCCCAAGCGCAGAATGCGCTCGCCGGGGTGCGCCTCGGCATATGCCGCGACCTTCTGCGCGATGCCCGCGAACAGATACGAATCCTCCAGCTCGGCGTAATGCCGGTTCAACTCGATCATAGCTCAACCTCTCCTTCACAAACCGTCGTCGCGGGGCCGGTCATGACCACTTCCCCGTCGGACCTCACTTCGATCAGCAGCTCGCCGCCGTCGAGGACCACGCGCACCGGGCGGGCGCCGTCCGCCAAGCCTGCGCACACGGCAGCTGCCGCTGACGCGCACGAACCCGTGCCGCAGGCCATGGTGATGCCGCTACCGCGCTCCCACACGCGCATGCGCAGCTCGTTTTCGCCCGTCACCTCGACAAACTCGACGTTGACCCCGTCGGGAAACGCCTCGTGACGTTCGAGGGCCGCGCCGAAGGTCGCAACCGGTGCCGCGAGGGCGTCTTCCGTGAAAACGACCGCATGAGGGTTGCCCACGTCGACAGGTGTAAGGCGAACCTTCTCGCCAAGCGCCTCGACCACCCGCTCGGGCTCCACCTCGGCGCGCCCCATGCGCACGGACACCCGCTCGATCGCGCCGTCAGGGCCGGGTGCGAGCTCAAGCTCCTTCACGCCCGAAAGCGTGTCGACGCACACGCTGAGCCTATCGACGAGGCCTTTGTCATAAAGGTACTTCCCCACGCAGCGCACGCCGTTTCCGCACATCTTGGCCTCGCTGCCGTCGGCGTTGAAGATCCGCATCGTGCAATCGGCATCGTCTGACGGGGCGATCCAGATCATGCCGTCGGATCCCACGCCGAAATGTCGATCGGAAAGGCGGACCGAAAGATCGGGGGCGTCAACGCCGTAGCGCTCTTTCGCCCGGTCGGGGTTGCCCAGCACGTAAAGGTAGTCGTTGCCAAGGCCGTGCATTTTGGTGAACTTGAGGCTCATGGGCCCTCTCCTTTCCTCGGCTTCACGCACAGGGACGTGAAACCCGACGCCTACCTCGCTATTCGCCCCGTCATTCCCGCGCCGCGCACCGCCCCGCGGGACGGTCGGGACGCGCGAGCTCGCAGCTCGCAGCTCGCCCCGAGACGCCGCCCGATATCGCGCTTCTCATGCCCCGTCGGATAACTTGCGCTCGAAGCGGTTCTTCGACGCGCAGCGGGGCACGTCGGTGGGATAGCGTCCGTCGAAGCACGCCGCGCAAATGCCCGCGCCGCAGGCGAGTTCGCCAAGCCGCTCGACAGGCAGATACCCCAGGCTGTCCGCGCCCAGCTCGCAGGCTATCTCGGAAACGCTGCAGCGACACGCGATCAAATGCTCCTCGGAATCGATGTCGGTGCCGTAATAACAGGGGTGCAGAAACGGCGGGGCGGAAATGCGCAGATGAACCTCAGCCGCACCCGCTTCGCGCAGAAGCTCCACGATGCGGCGCGCCGTGGTTCCGCGCACGATGGAGTCGTCGACGAGCACCACGCGCCGCCCGCGCACGCACTCTTCCACCGCCGACAGCTTGAGCCTTACCTTGTCCAAGCGCGCGCTCTGCCCCGGCGAGATGAACGTGCGCCCGACATAGCGGTTGCGCACCAAGCCCATGCCCCAAGGTATGCCCGACATGCGCGCGTACCCGAGGGCCGCGTCAAGCCCCGAGTCGGGAACGCCCACCACCACATCCGCCTCAACCGGATGCTCTTCGGCGAGGATGCCGCCCGCACGCAAACGCGCGGCGTGCACCGACACGCCGTCGACGACCGAGTCGGGACGGGCGAAGTAGATGTACTCGAACACGCACGAGGAACGCGGCGCGGCACCGCAATGCTCGCGGCGGGAACACGGTCCGTCCGCCGTGAACACGATGATCTCGCCCGGCTCGACGTCGCGCACGAACCGCGCGCCGACCGCCGAAAGCGCGCAGCTTTCGGACGCAACCACGTAAACGCCCCCCTCGGTCACGCCGTAGCACAGCGGACGGAACCCATGGGGGTCGCGCGCGCAGATGAGCTTCTGCGGCGACATCAGCACAAGCGAGTACGCGCCTTCTATCTCGTCCATCGCGGCCGACAGCGCGTCCTCGATGGACGCCGCGCGCAACCGCTCGCGCGTCACCACGTAGGCGATGGTCTCGGTGTCGCTCGTCGTGTGGAAGATGGCGCCGGCCAGCTCGAGCGCGCAGCGAAGCTCGTCGGCGTTGCTGAGGTTGCCGTTATGCGCGAGGGCCATACGCCCCTTGCGGTGGTTGACTTCGATCGGCTGGCAATTTGCGCGCACGCGCGCGCCGGTGGTCCCGTAACGAACGTGCCCCACCGCCATGGAGCCGTGCGGCAGGCGGGCGAGCACGTCGGGGGTGAGCACCTCGCCCACCAACCCGAGATCCTTATGCGACGCGAACACGCCGTCGTCGTTCACCACGATGCCGCAGCTCTCCTGCCCGCGATGCTGAAGCGCGAACAGGCCGCCGAAGACCATGTTCGCCACGTCGATGGGAGAAGGCGAGAAGACGCCGAACACGCCGCATTCCTCATGCACCCCCATTACGCGCGCTCCTTCGCGCATGAGCACGCCGCACCGACGAAGCCGAGGAACAGCGGGTGCGGGCGCGTCGGGCGGCTCTTGAACTCGGGGTGATACTGCACGCCCACGAAGAACTTCCGATCGGGCAGCTCGACCGCCTCGACGAGCCGGCCGTCAGGCGAGGTTCCCGATTCGCGAAGCCCGGCACCGACGAGAATCTCACGGTACTCGTCGTTCACCTCGAGACGATGACGATGCCGCTCGCGAACCAGGCTCTCACCATAGCAGCGCTCGAGCACGCTGCCCGGCGCGATGGCGCACGGATACGCCCCGAGCCGCAACGTGCCGCCCTTGCTCACCTCGGCGCTTTGACCGGGCATGAAGTCGATCACCTTCTGGGAACATGCCTCGTCGAACTCGCCCGACCCCGCCTCGACAAGCCCCGCGACGTTGCGCGCGAATTCGATGACCGCCGCCTGCATGCCCATGCAGATGCCGAGAAACGGGATGTTCCGCTCGCGGGCGAAGCGCACCGCGCTCACCATGCCCTCCACGCCGCGTTGCCCGAAACCACCCGGCACGATGACGCCATCGAGGTCGCCGAGCCTATCCGCGCACGTGCGCGCGTCGAGCGCGCTCGAATCTATCCAGTCGATGCTCACGCGCACGCCATGAGCGTAGCCGGCATGGCGAAGCGCCTCCGCCACGGAAAGATAGGCATCGTGCAGCTCGACGTACTTGCCCACGAGCCCTATGCGCACCTCGTCCTCGGCATCGACGACGCGGCGAACAAGCGCCTCCCACTCGCTCAGGTCGGGCTCGGGGACATCGAGCCGCAGCCTGCTGCACACCGCGCGGGCCAGACCTGCGCGCTCGAGCATGAGCGGCGCCTCGTAAAGGCTCTCGAGGGTACGGTTCTCGATGACGCAGTCGGGTCGGACGTTGCAGAACAGGGCGATTTTGGAGAACACGGCGTCCTCGAGGCGGCGATCGCAGCGCAGCACGATGATGTCGGGGGCCACGCCGAGCTCCTGCAGCTCCTTCACCGAACGCTGGGTCGGCTTGGACTTCTGCTCGCCCGACCCCTGCAGGTAGGGAACGAGCGTGACGTGAACGAACAGGCTGTCCTCGGGCGCGTTCTCAAGCGACACCTGGCGTATGGCCTCGATGAAAGGCTGCGACTCGATGTCGCCCACCGTGCCCCCGATCTCGGTGATGACCACGTCGGCGTCCGTGCGCTCGCCGACCTCGTAGATGAACCGCTTGATCTCATCGGTCACATGCGGGATGACCTGAACGGTCGACCCCAGGTACGCACCGCGCCGCTCCTTGTCGAGCACGGTGTAGTACACCTTGCCCGCCGTGAGGTTGGACAACTCGTTGAGATCCTCGTCGATGAAACGCTCGTAGTGCCCCAAGTCCAAATCGGTTTCGGCGCCGTCCTCGGTGACGTAGACCTCGCCGTGCTGGTACGGGCTCATCGTCCCCGGATCGACGTTGAGGTAGGGATCGAGCTTCTGCGCGGCGACGCGCAGCCCGCGCGCTTTCAGAAGCCTGCCGAGGGACGCGGCCGTGATGCCCTTCCCCAGCCCCGAGACCACGCCGCCGGTCACGAATACGTACTTGGTCATTTCCCCACCCGCTTTCAGTCCGACACCGCGATCTCAAGACGGCGCAACGCCTCGGCATAGCCCTCCTGCACGTCGCCCAAATCGCGGCGGAAGCGGTCCTTGTCCAGATGATCCCCGGTTTCGGCATCCCACAACCGGCACGTGTCGGGGCTTATCTCGTCGGCGAGGATCACCTCGCCGTCGGGAAGGCGCCCGAACTCCACCTTGAAATCGACGAGGCGCACCCCCCGCTCCTTCCAGAACTTGACGAGAATCTCGTCGATCTTCAGCGCGAGGCCTTCGATCCGCTCGATCTCCGACGCGCTCGCCAAGCCGAGGGCGCGCGCATGCGAGGAGTTGATCAGCGGGTCGCCCAGCTCGTCGCTTTTGTACGAGAACTCGACCGTGGGCTCGGAGAACTCGGTGCCCTCGGCGACGCCGTAACGCGCCGCGAACGATCCTGCGGCCACGTTGCGCACGATCACCTCGAGCGGGACGATCTCGACCGCGCGCACCAAGACCTCGCGCTCGCTCAGCTCGGACACGAAATGATTCGGCACGCCCATGTCGGCGAGCAGGCGCATCAGCACGTTGCTCATATGGTTGTTGACAACGCCTTTGCCCTCGATCGTGCCCTTCTTCTCGCCGTTGAACGCCGTGGCATCGTCTTTGTACTCCATGATGTAGAGCGTCGGATCCTCCGTCTCGTACACGCGCTTCGCTTTACCCTCGTAGCGCAGAGACCCTCTGTTCACGTGTCGTACCTTCCTTTCTTCGTCAACTTCTCACTTGGCTTCTCGCTCGGCGATGCGTCTAACGCACGCCGAACAGCAGATCGCCGTACGTCGGAAACGGCCAATAGGTTTTCGCGGTCAGCGTCTCCGCCTCATCGGCGGGGGCCCGCAGAGCATCCATCGCGGGAAGCACCTCGTCGCGAATCTTCTCGGACCGCTCGATCACGCACGTCGTCTCATCGAGCCGCGAAACCGCCTCCTCGAGCTCATCCGCCGCGGCGAACATGCGATCGACCAAACCCGAGAGGCGCTCGATCAAGCCGGCCTCGCAACCGAGGCTCGCCCGAGGCGCCACGCTGCGCTTCACCGCCGCGGTTTCGGCAACCGCGCGCAGATACGCCCCGACCGCGGGGGCGATCTCGGTGCGCGCCATGTTGATCATGGTCGCGGCCTCGATCTCGATCGAGTTGCAGTAGTTCTCAAGCATGATCTCGGTACGCGACTCCATCTCGGCGACGGTGAACACGCCGTGGGAGGTCAGCATGGCCACGTTCTTCTCATCGAGCAGACGGGGCATGCAGTCGGGCGTGGTCTTGAAGTTGTGCAGGCCGCGAACGTTGACCGCTTCGTCGATCCACGCATCGTCGTAGCCGTTGCCGTTGAACACGATGCGCGCATGGTCTTTGATGGTCTTGCGGATCATCTCGTGCAGCGCGCTCTCGAAGTCGTCCGCGCCCTCGAGCCTATCGGCATAGATGCGCAGGCTCTCCGCCACCGCGCTGTTCAGCATGATGTTGGCGCAGGCGATGGAATTCGACGAGCCGAGCATGCGGAACTCGAACTTGTTGCCGGTGAAGGCGAAGGGGCTCGTGCGGTTGCGGTCGGTGGTGTCGCAGCTGAACAGGGGCAAGACGTCGACGCCGAGCTTCATCTTGCGACGTTCCATGCCCTCGTAGGGGGTGTCGGTTTCGATGGCGCGCATGATGGCGCTCAGCTCATCCCCGAGGAACATCGAGATGACCGCAGGGGGCGCCTCGTTCGCGCCGAGGCGATGGTCGTTGCCCGCCGTTGCCACCGACAAGCGCAAAAGGTCCTGGTAGTCGTCGACCGCCTTGATGACGGCGCAGAGGAACAGGAGGAACTGGGCGTTCTCGTAGGGAGTGTCACCCGGCGCGAGGAGGTTTTGGCCCGTGTCGGTGCCGATGGACCAGTTGTTGTGCTTGCCGCTTCCGTTCACGCCCGCGAACGGCTTCTCATGAAGCAGGCAGACCAGACCGTGGCGCGACGCCACCTTCTGCATGATCTCCATCGTGAGCTGGTTGTGGTCGGTGGCGATGTTGGTGGTAGTGTATATGGGGGCGAGCTCGTGCTGCGCGGGCGCGACCTCGTTGTGCTCGGTCTTCGCCAGCACGCCGAGCTTCCACAGCTCCTCGTTCAAATCGGCCATGAAAGCCGCCACGCGCGGCTTGATGACGCCGAAGTAATGGTCGTCGAGCTGCTGACCCTTCGGGGGCTTGGCCCCGAACAGCGTGCGGCCGGTGAAGCGCAGGTCGGTTCGGCGCTCGTACATCTCCTCGGTGACCAGGAAGTACTCTTGCTCGGGTCCCACCGAGGTGATCACGCGCTTGACCTCGTCGTTGCCGAACAGGCGCAGGATGCGCAGCGCCTGGCGGTTGAGCGCCTCCATCGAGCGCAAAAGCGGCGTCTTCTTGTCGAGGGCGTCGCCGGTGTAGGAGCAAAACGCCGTCGGAACGCACAGCGTCGAGCCCTTGATGAACGCGTAGCTCGTGGGATCCCACGCGGTGTAGCCGCGGGCCTCGAAGGTGGCGCGCAGACCGCCCGAGGGAAACGACGATGCGTCCGGCTCGCCTTTCACCAGCTCCTTGCCCGAGAACTCCATGATCACGCCGCCGTCGGGGGAAGGCGTGATGAAGCTGTCATGCTTCTCGGCCGTGATGCCCGTGAGAGGCTGGAACCAATGCGTGTAGTGGGTCGCCCCGCGCGCGACCGCCCAGTCCTTCATGGCGGCGGCCACCGCGTTCGCCACGCCCAGATCGAGACGGGTCCCCTCGTCGATGGTCTTCCTCAGCGACCGGTAGACCTTCGCGGGAAGCGTCGCCTTCATGGCACGGTCGTCGAACACCAAGCTTCCGAATTCCTCTGGAACGTTCATGTCGACACTTCCTTTCCCTTCGATTAATCGATTCCGAATCAACGGACGTACATGCTCGCGTACGGCCGAGACGAAGCGGGCGAGACGCGTAGGAACGCGGACGCCTCGGCGTGCACCGCATACCCCAGCTCATCTGCGAACAGGCGGTCGTACTCCTCGAGCAGCGGCTCCAAAACGGCCAAATCGGCGTCGTCGACGCGCGAGAGCACGACCTCGTCCGACAACGCTCCCGCACGCGGGGGCTTTCTCAGGTAGATGACGCCGCCGTGCATGCCGCGGGCGAGATAATCGCCCGTCTCGCCGAGCACGACCACCACACCGCCCGCCATGTACTCGCCGAGGAAGCTGCCCGCATCCCGCCCGATCACCACGACGGGACGCTTCTCGCCGTACTCCTTCATGTGGATGCCCGCGCGCCAACCGCAGCCGTCGCGGACGAAGATGCGCCCGCCGCGCATGGCATAGCCCGCCGCATCGCCGCATCGCCCGCGGATGATCACCTCGCCGGCGTTCATCGTGTTGCCCACCTGGTCCTGGGCGTTGCCGAGCACCTCGACGACGCCGCCGTCCATGTAGCACGCCAGATCGTTGCCGGGAGTTCCGTGAACGCGCAGTCGCTTGCCCTCGGACAGCGCGCAGCCCAGATAACGCTGGGCGCGCACATCGTCGAGCTCGACGTCGTCGGCCTGCTCGAGCACCCGCCTGACCTGCTCGTTGGCCTCCTTGAAGTGAAGGGAGCCGAGCGTCAGGCGTCGCGTGGCCGCAGGAGCAGGGCCCGACGCGGACGAACGCGCGACGTCCGCCTTGCGCGCATCGCAGCCCGCATCGGTTGCCGGGCCCGCGTCCCGGCGCGTCTTCGAATCATTCGCCTGCATGCTTCACCCCCAGTATCTCGAGCTCCCGATCGGTGAGGCCGATGCCGCGCAGCATGAGGCGGTTGCCGCGCAGGCTGTCGACCGCGTTGATGCCCATACCGCCCATCATCTCCTGAATCTCATGCGTCCACGCGCGCACCAGGTTCACCACGCGCTCGGCTCCCTCCTCAGGGTCGAGGCGCTCGACCAGCTCGGGGCGCTGCGTCGCGATGCCCCAGTTGCACTTTCCACGCGAGCAATCGCCGCATTGGTGGCAGCCCAGCGCGATAAGCGGTGCGCTGCCGCACGAGACCGCGTCGGCGCCGAGCGCGATGGCGCGCACCACGTCGGCCGACGTGCGGATCGTGCCGCTCGCCACCACGCTGACCGTCGAGCGGATCCCCTCGTCGCGCAGGCGCTGATCGATGGAGGCGAGCGCGAGCTCGACGGGCACGCCCACGTTGTCGCGGATGCGCTTCGGAGCGGCGCCCGTCCCGCCGCGGAACCCGTCGACCACGATGACCTCCGCGCCCGCACGCGCCATGCCGCTCGCGATGGCGGCGGCGTTGTGGACCGCCGCTATCTTCACCGCGACGGGCTTTTGGTAACGCGTCGCCTCCTTCAGAGAGAAGATGAGCTGGCGAAGATCCTCGATCGAGTAGATGTCGTGATGGGGCGCGGGCGAGATGGCGTCGGCGCCCTCGGGGATCATGCGCGTGCTCGACACCTCGGAGGTGATCTTCTCACCGGGAAGATGCCCGCCGATGCCGGGCTTGGCCCCCTGGCCGATCTTTATCTCCACCATGGCGCCGGCGTTCAGATAACGGGGGTCCACCCCGAAACGGCCCGAGGCCACCTGCACCACCGCATGATCGGCGTAGCGTTCCAAGTCGCGATGAAGCCCGCCTTCGCCCACGTTGAACAGCGTGCCGAGCTCGCAGGCCGCCATGGCCAGCGCTCGTTGGGTGTTCAGCGAAACCGACCCGAAGCTCATGGCCGAGAACATGATCGGCACGTCGAGCTTCACCTGAGGCGGCAAGGGCGATCGCAGCGCGCGACGGCGCTCGTCGATCTCGAGCGCGGCGGGACGGCCTCCCAAAAACACGCGCGTTTCCATCGGCTCGCGCAGAGGATCGATGGAAGGGTTGGTCACCTGGCTCGCGTTGAGCAGCAGATGATCCCAGTACACCGGATACGGTTCGGGGTTCCCCATGGACGAGAGCAGCACGCCGCCTGAAGACGCCTGCTTGGCGATGTCCTGCATGTACTCGAGCGTCCACACCGCCGAGCCGCCGTCCACCTGCGGCCACCGCGCGATCGACAGGGCGCGCGCGGGGCACGTCAGCACGCAGCGAAGGCAGTTCACGCACTTCACGTGATCGGCTTTGGGCGCCTCGCCCTTCGCCCGGGCGATGTGCACGCCGTTGGCGCATTCGCGCACGCAGATGTCGCAGCCGACGCACGCTTCGGCATCGCGCCGCACCTGGTAACGCGGCAATACGTAATCGATCATAGCTCGCGCGCCTCCTCTCTGCGCGGCAACACGCCCGTCTCATGAGCCAGCGGCGCGTGGGTGGGGTTGCTCCAAGCGGAGCGAGCGCTCTTGCGGCGCGCCACCTCGTCGAGCTGGACGACGAAGGGCACGCCTCCCTCGATCGGCCGGATGTTCTCGGCGTCGGGGCACACCGCCTCGATGGCCGCCTGCTCGCTGGCCAGATACACCATCGAGCCTTTCTCGCCCGCCATGAGAGCTCGCAGCTTCAGGCGGTCGTTGATGGCGAGGATGCCCTCGTCGGAACCGAGGATCACCGAGAACGGTCCGTTGACCAGGGCGCTTGCGTACACCGTGCGCAGCGCCGTCTCGAACGCGGCCTGCGCCGGCGACATGCGGTCGATGGCGTCCCAGCTCGGAGCCGTCATGATATGCGCCGCCATCTCCTGGGAAAGCCCGTGCCGTCGACACAGCAGGTCGAACAGGTAGGTGATGACCTCGGTGTCGGTTTTAAGCCCGCACGAGTAACCGAACTGCTCCACGTAACGGCGGTTGGCGTCATAGCTCGATACTTCGCCGTTATGAACGACCGACCAGTTCAAAAGCGTGAAGGGGTGCGCACCTCCCCACCAGCCGGGCGTGTTGGTGGGAAAACGCCCGTGCGCCGTCCACGCCCAGGCGCGATACTCGTCAAGTCGGTAGAAAGCGCCGATGTCCTCGGGGTAGCCGACTCCCTTGAACGCCCCCATGTCCTTGCCCGAGCTGGCGACGAAGGCGCCGTCTATGTTCTTGTTGATGCGGAAAACATGCCGCATGACGTATTCCGCCTCGTCGATCCCGCTCAAGTTCAAACGCATGGTGTGAGGGGCGACGAAATAACGCCAGATGTCGGGGGGATTCTTGATGGATGCGACGGGCTCTGTGGGAACGCGCTCCTGCTTCTCGCACATGAAGTAGGTGTCCAGATAGGCCTCCACCTCGGCGCGGGCGTCACGGCTCTCGTACATGACGTGAAACGCGTAGAGGTCCCGGTAGGCGGGGTAGATCCCGTACGCGGCGAACCCGCCGCCGAGCCCGTTGCTTCGATCGTGCATGAGCTCGATCGACTTCACGATGTCCGACCCGTCGTGCCTGCCGCCGCTGCGATCCATGATGGCGGCGATGGCGCATCCCGAGGGAATTCTGACCGCACCTTCGCGCAACTGCGGGTCGACAGGCGCCGCGTAAGGGTCGAAGCATGAATCGACGCCGGAGGCCGGTCCCGAGCATGCCGCGCGGCAAGCCCCGGCGAAAGCGGCGCCCCCGTCGGATTCGCCGGCGCCTGCGCGACCGGAAGCCGCGCTCGCGCACATCGCGCCGTATGGTAGATTTCGCATGTTCAACCTCTTTCGAATTCAACGTGAAAGAGGTTACCGCGCGCATGTTTCCCGTTCGTATTGCCAATGTTTCGCCCTTGTTTACGAAACATTTCGTAATAGAGGGCGCGGGGAAACAAACGACGAACGCAGCTAAAGCCAAGGGCGCCGTAGATAAGGCCCTCGCATCTCGCATCGCGCCGGGCGGGGCTCTCGCTCCGCGAACGCCCTCGGCACCCGCCGGCGAGCAGCGGATTCGCTTCGCGTCGATGCAAGCAGCCGGCGCAAACAGGCCGGCGCCAG
Source organism: uncultured bacterium (assembly GCA_937890835.1). Lineage (GTDB taxonomy): Bacteria > Actinomycetota > Coriobacteriia > Coriobacteriales > Eggerthellaceae > CALADF01. The sequence continues at coordinate 72,288 of CALADF010000035.1, read as the reverse complement.
AATAGAAAACCGGGTCCGCTGAGAGCGAACCCGGTTTCGATAGGAAGAATACGTTTCGCAGGCGACCCGACCGGACGCCGTGCGGCCGAGACCCGCCGTCCCGCCCGCTCGTCCTCGCCCCGGCCGCACTCCGACGCCGGCAACACGTGGTCGGGGCCTTGACGCCCCGACCGCAGCGCACGTTATCGAGCGATATTGTAGAACGCGCTCATGCCCGCGTACACCGCAGCGTCGTCGAGCTCCTCCTCGATGCGCAGCAGCTGGTTGTACTTGGCCACACGGTCGGAGCGACACGGCGCGCCGGTTTTGATCTGGCCGGTGTTGCACGCCACGGAAAGATCGGCGATGGTGGTGTCCTCGGTCTCGCCGGAACGATGGCTCATGACGCACGCATAGCCCGCCTGCTTGGCCATCTCGATGGCATCGAGCGTCTCGGTGAGCGAGCCGATCTGGTTCACCTTGATGAGGACGGCGTTCGCGCAGCCCATCTCGATGCCCTTGGCGAGGCGTTTGGAGTTGGTGACGAACAGGTCATCGCCCACCAGCTGCACGCGGTCGCCGATGCGGTCGGTCAGCGCCTTCCAACCCTCCCAGTCTTCCTCGGCCATGCCGTCTTCAATGGAGATGATCGGGTACTTCTCGACGAGCGCCTCCCAGTAATCCACCATTTCCTCGCTGGTGAGCTCGCGACCCTCGCCCGCGAGCACGTACTTGCCGGTCTCGGCGTTGTAGAACTCGGTGGAAGCGGGATCCATGGCGAACATGATGTCGTCACCCGGCTTGTAGCCCGCCTTCTCGCACGCCTCGACGATGTACTTCAGCGGCTCCTCGTTGGTCTTGAGGTTCGGAGCGAAACCTCCCTCATCGCCCACGCCGCCGCCGAGACCCGCATCGTGGAGAACCTTCTTGAGCGTATGGTAGATCTCCGCGCACCAACGAAGCGCCTCGGCGAACGTAGGAGCGCCCACCGGCATGATCATGTACTCCTGGAAGTCCACGTTGTTGTCGGCGTGAACACCGCCGTTCAGGATGTTCATCATAGGCGTCGGCAGAATGTGCGCGTTCGCGCCGCCGACGTAACGGTAAAGAGGAAGTCCGGTTGACTCGGCAGCCGCCTTCGCCACCGCCAGGGAAACGCCGAGGATGGCGTTAGCGCCCAGCGCGCCTTTGTTCTCGGTGCCGTCGACCTCGATCATGATGTCGTCGATGAGACGCTGATCCTCGGCCTGGACGCCGATGAGTGCCTCGGCGATCTCCTCGTTGACATGCCCGACCGCATCCTGCGTGCCCTTGCCCAGGTAGCGGTTCTTGTCGCAGTCACGCAACTCCACGGCCTCGAACGCTCCCGTGGAAGCACCCGAGGGAACTGCGGCGCGCCCGAAGGCCCCGTCGCTGAGGGCGACCTCCACCTCGACGGTGGGGTTGCCGCGCGAGTCGAGGATCTCGCGACCGAACACATCGATGATGACGCTCATGTATGCCTCCTACAGACTGAATGAATGCTCAACGCAGGAGATATCTTAGCACGACGGCAATCACGCTCCGCCCTTCCATCGCCGATGCCCGCCAACGCCATGCCAAGCGGCAGCGCGGCGGCGAACCACCGCAGCATCCGGCACTTAGACGCGCGTCGCGCACCCGCACGTCCGGCCGCACCGCACCACGCCGAGCGTCAATCCACCGACGCACCGCCGTCCACCGAGCCGCTGCGCGACGCAAAGCCGTCGCCGGCGCGATACCGCCCGCAGATCCGCCCACGTCACGCAGGGAACGCTACATGATCAAAAGGAACAGATGCGTGAAGACGTAGGCGAGCAATCCGCAGCCGGGGAACGTGAGAATCCACGTGAGCACCATGGTGCCGGCAAGGTTCCATTTCACGTTACGCAAGCGTTTTTCCGCTCCGACGCCCATGATGGCCGTGGTCTTGGTGTGAGTCGTAGAGACCGGCAATCCCGTGAAGGTTGCCAACCCGATGCAAAAGCACGCGGACAGGCACGCGGAGAAGCCTTGGAACTGCTCCATCTTCACCATCTCCATGCCGACGGACTTGATGATCTTCTTGCCGCCGACCGCGGTGCCGAGCGCCATGACACCCGAGACCATAATGATCGCCCATAACGGGAACGTGGCGTTGTCGGCGTTGCCGTGGATGCCGAGCATGATGGCGAGCATGCAAAGTGAAAGGAACTTCTGACCGTCCTGCGCACCATGGAGGATGGCGACGCCCGCACCCGCGACGATTTGAGCGTCGCGGAAATACCGGTCGGATTTAACGCGCGACAACCCTTGACACGAGAGTCGTATCAACCGGGTGAACAAATACCCCGAGCCGAATCCGAGAACCGTCGAGATGACCAGACCGTAGATGACCTTGATCCACTCATCGGGGTTCACACCTCCCAGGCCGCCCTGAAGCGCGATGGCGGCTCCGGTGATGCCCGCGATGAGCGAATGGCTTTGCGATGTAGGTATGCCGAACCACCACGCCGCCACGCCCCACACGATGATGGCGACCATCGCAGCCGCCAACGCCACAAGGGCGGCGTGCTCGTCACCTCCGAAATCGACCATCTTGAAGATGGTTTGAGCGACAGCCGACGACACCGTCGTGATGCCGACCAAGCCGATGAAGTTGCAGACAGCCGCCATGGCAATCGCATGGTTCGGCTTCATCGCGCGCGTTCCCACCACCGTGGCGATGGCGTTGGGGGCATCCGTCGCGCCGTTGACGATGGTCGCCCCCAACGTCAGCACGACGATCAGCGCCAGCACGGGATCGTTGACCATCGCCGCAGCGAACGTCATGAAATCGACTTGCATTAGGCTCTCCTCATTCCTGCCCGCAGATTAATCGAAGTTTCAGCCTTGTAAAAAAAGCAACGTTTGTAATACTACGATCAAAATAAGGTAAAAGCGAACGAAAAGAGCCGATGCATTGTAAAGTTATTGCAAAGTGGCTCCGAACGCGCGTTTTACGTCACCCAGCGGGCGAGCATCACGCCTTCGCAACCCCTCTCCTAAAGGAAAAAGGCAAGCGAGCAGCACGCCGCGACGCCGCCGATGAGAACCGCCACCGACGCCGGAGTCAACCTGGCGTCATGATGAGACGTGCGAGGTACGCCCGCACCGTAGCATCGAGCGTCCATCGCGCTCGCCAACGCATCGGCGCGTCGGAACAACCCGACGAACAGGGGGATGAACACGGTGCGCCACGCCGACAGACGTTCGGCCAGCGTACCCTCCCCGAATCTCGACCCCCGCGACCATTGCGCATCCCGAACCCTGAAGAACTCTTCAGCCGTAACGGGAATGAAGCGCAGCGCAATGGAAAAGACCATCGCGATGTCATCGGTGGGCACGTGAAACTTGGACAGCGGGGAAAGAAAGCTGTTCAGCGCACGGGTCATCTCCGTCGAGGTCGTGGAGAAGGAAACGACCAGCGTGGCGAAGACGAGCAGCAGAATACGCGCGCCGTAGAACGCCCCACGCGTCAGCCCGGGCAACGTGAGGGAGAACCCCCCGAGCAGCGGATAAATCGCACAGGACAGATCCCCCGCCGCAACGCCCTCGCGCGCGCTTTCGATCATATCGGGCGTAGCGAACACGAACGCGTTGAAAATCACGGCGAATCCAACCAAGACGTAGACGGGCGTCGCAAGCCCGAGCACGCGTCGTGCGGGAACATGCGAGCATGCAAAGGCGAGTGCGAACAGCAACGTCGCGACGCCCATACCCGGCCAGGTGTCTATGAAGAACAGCGCTGCGGAATACACGCCCAGCAAGGCGATCTTCACACGCGCATCGAGGCGATGAACGGGCGAGTCAAGCGCAACATATGAGGAAAGGGGAATCTGCATGAAATAAAGTATGCCATAACGAGGAAGGGCGCTGCGAGCCCGTATGCTCGCAGCGCCCTTATGAACAGATAAGCAACGCACGCACCGTCTGAAACGGCTGAACAGTGCGCACATCCGCTAACCGGGTATCGATCTTTCGCGGCTCGGCTCTCGAGACGCGAGCAACCGAAGCGAAGTCTACTCGGCCTTCTTCTCCTCGGCGGTCTCCGCAGCCTCAGCCTCAGCCTCGACGGCTTCCTTGGCGTCGGCCTCGATGACCTCGACAGCCTCCTCCTTGGCTTCCTCGGTCTCAACGGCCTCGACCTTCTTCGGAGCAGCCTTCTTGGCCTTCGCAGGGGCCTCCTCGGCAGCCTCGCCCTTCTTCTTGAAGACAACCGGCTCGGTGACAAGCTCCATGATGACCATGGGAGCGTTGTCGCCCTTGCGGAAGCCGAGCTTCATGATGCGGGTGTAGCCGCCCGGACGATCCTTGAACATGCCCTGCTCGACCTTCTCGAAGATCTCGCGAACAAGCTCTTTATCGTTCAGGTAAGCGATGGCGAGACGACGGGAGTGCAGGTCGCCGCGCTTCGCCCACGTGATGATCTTGTCGACATCGCCGCGGATCTCCTTGGCGCGCGACTCGACCGTCTTAATGCGGTCGTTCAGGAAAAGGGAGGCGACCAGGCTGCGCTTCATAGCCTTGGTGTGGCTCCAGTCGGTGCCAAGCTTGCGCCCCTTCTTGTAGTGTCTCATTATCGTGTCTCCTAAAGCTTCAAGTTGAGGTCCATGGAAATGAGCTTGTCCTTCACTTCCTCAATGGACTTCGCACCAAAGTTTCTGATGTTTAAGAGGTCGTTCTCGGAGAACTCGACGAGCTGACGCACCGAGTGGATGCCCGCGCGCTTCAGGCAGTTGTAGGAGCGAACCGAAAGGTCCAGATCCTCGATCTGCTTATCGAGCTCGGCGTTGGTCTCCTGACCCTCAGGTGCGAAAATCGAAGGGATCTCCTCCCCTTCCTCCTCAGACACCTCGGAAAGGCTCAAGAACGCCCCCATGTACTGGTTGATGATGTTGGCCGCACGGCACACCGCCTCGGTAGGGGCGACGGAGCCGTCGGTCTCAACCTCGAGAACCAGCTTGTCGTAATCAGTGCGCTGACCGACACGGGTGTCGGTCACATTCATCGTGCAACGGCGCACGGGGGAGAACAGCGAGTCGACGTGGATGACGCCGATCGGGTCCTCGGTGCGTTTGTTGCGCTCGGCCGAGACGTATCCGCGACCGATTCCGATGCGAATGGTCATGTCAAGCTGGCCGCCGTCGGCAACCGTTGCGATGACATGCTCGGGGTTGATGAGGGTGAACTCGGTCGGAACCTCGAGATCCGCACCGGTGACGGTGCAAGGACCCTCGGCGGACACGTGAGCGGTCGCCTCCTCGACGTCCTCGCTGAGGGCGCTGAAAACCAATCCCTTGACGTTAAGCACGATGTCGGTGATGTCCTCGATGACACCCTCGGCCGTCGTGAACTCATGCTGCACGCCCTCGATCTGGATGGCCGTAGCCTTCGCACCATCCAAGGAGGACAGCAGCACGCGGCGCATGGAGTTGCCCAACGTGTTGCCGTAGCCTCTCTCGAGCGGCTCCACGATGTAACGAGCTACCGTGTCGTTGACTTCTTCCGTTGTAACAGTCGGCCTCATGAACTCTGTCATGTTTTGAAAGCCTCCTTACTATGCCGCGATTATTTCGAGTAAAGTTCGACGATGAGCTGTTCGCGAATATCGGAATCGATCTGATCACGCTGCGGAAGAGCGAGCACGCTGCCCTGCAACTTCTCGATGTCGACCTCGAGCCATGCGGGAACCTGAACGCGCTCGTTGGAGATGAGGGCGCTCTTGATCACGAGCATGTCCTTGGCCTTCGGAGCCACGGAGACAAGGTCGCCGGGACGCACGCGGAAAGACGGGATGTCCACGCGGCGGCCGTTGACCTGGATGTGACCGTGACGGACCTGCTGACGAGCCTCGGCGCGAGACTTCGCGAAACCAAGACGGTACACGACGTTGTCGAGACGGCTCTCGAGAATGCGCAGGAGGTTCTCGCCGGTGATGCCCTGCTGGCGGTTGGCGAGATCGTAGTAATGACGGAACTGCTTCTCAAGGATGCCGTAGATACGCTTGGTCTTCTGCTTCTCACGCAGCTGAATGCGGTATTCGCTTTCCTTAATGCGCTTCTTGCCGGCCTCGCCCGGCGCGTAGTTGCGGCGCTCGAGTGCGCACTTCTCGCTGTAGCAGCGATCGCCCTTCAGGAAGAGCTTCGCTCCCTCGCGGCGGCACAGACGGCAATCCGCTCCAGTATAACGAGCCATAGTTTCGATCCTTTCAGTTACACGCGACGACGCTTGCGCGGACGGCAACCGTTGTGCGGAATGGGGGTGCAATCCTGAATGCTGGCAATCTCGAGACCGGCAGCCTGCAGAGAGCGGATAGCCGTCTCGCGGCCGGAACCCGGGCCCTTGACGAACACGGAGACCTTGCGCAGGCCGTGCTCCATTGCCGTCTTGGCGGCAGCTTCCGCAGCCATCTGAGCCGCGAACGGCGTGGACTTGCGGGAGCCCTTGAAGCCCACGGTGCCCGCGGACTGCCAGGAGATCACATTACCCTGGGGATCGGTGATGCTGACGATGGTGTTGTTGAACGTAGACTTGATGTGAGCAGCGCCCACGGCGATGTTCTTACGCTCAGAACGCTTGATGCGCGTTTGACGCACGTTTTTCTTAGCCATTACGCTTCCTCACTACTTCTTCTTGCCGCCGATTTGCTTGCGCGGACCCTTGCGGGTACGAGCGTTCGTGTGCGTGCGCTGGCCGCGAACGGGCAGGCCGCGACGATGACGCAGACCACGGTAGCAACCGATTTCCATGAGGCGCTTAACGTTCTGGGAAACCTCGCGGTGCAAGTCGCCCTCGACCTTGAGGTTGTTCTGGATGTAGTCGCGCAGCTTGACGAGATCCTCCTCGGTGAGGTCGTCGGTGCGCTTATCCGGGTCGATGCCGGTCTCGGCGAGAACCTTCTTAGAAGTGGTCAGGCCGATGCCGTAGATGTAGGTCAAGGCGATCTCAATGCGCTTATTGCGAGGAAGATCGACACCAACAAGACGTGCCATGTTTAACGTTTCCTTTCTTCCTAGCCCTGACGCTGCTTATGGCGCGGATTCTCGCAAATGACGAGCACCTTGCCATGGCGTCGGATGATCTTGCACTTGTCGCACATTTTCTTGACCGAAGGACGTACCTTCATAATCATTTCCTTTCGGTTTATGCGGAACTTATCTATTCTTCACGCCCAGCCGCAGACGAGTGTTTTCCTACATTGCCTCGGAGGACATGCGTCCTCCCTCCTCTGCCTCAGATCCCTCGGCTCGAACCTGCATCGAGGCAAAAGAGCGATGCAACCGCTTTCGCGGCTTGCTCGGTGTTCTCAGCGCGCGTGCGAGCAACGCGCGAATCGAAGGAACCTACTTGAAACGATAGGTGATGCGACCGCGGTTCAAGTCGTAAACGGACAGCTCGACGGTCACCTTGTCTCCAGGCAGGATCTTGATGTAATGCATGCGCATCTTGCCGGAAATGTGGGCCAGGATGCTGTGCCCATTCTCAAGCTCGACCTTGAACATAGCGTTAGGCAGCGCCTCGAGAACGGTGCCTTCGAGCTCGATAACATCTTGTTTAGCCAAGGGTGCTCTCCTCTTGCGAGTTGTCAGTAAACAGCGACGGTAAATGCTATCAGAGATTATTCAGTTTTGGAAGAGTTTTTTGAAAATTTGCGCACAAAAATAATGAACCAGATGCTTTGGCTTCAAAATGACCTGCTTGTCAGGCCTGCGGTACTGAATCCGCGCAACCCTCGCGAACATATCGACGCGGGGTCGCCAGGTACTTGCGCTGCACGGAGAGCGCCACCGCCTTGTCGGTGCGAGTGTGGATGATAGCAGAACTTGCACGATGAGCGCAAGGGCTTTCATCACCAGAATACTCTCCATGTCCCTGTTGATGTACACGTTCGGATGCTGGCGCTTTGTAGAATCCCCCCGAAGACGAGCAATTCAGTCCAACACGATCGAAGGGGGATATATGGGAGACAACCATCTAGGCGGCGGCGGGGAGCATCTCCTCTGCCCTGTTTGCGGCGCGGACAACGCCGCACGGAACCGCTTTTGCGTGGAGTGCGGAGGCAGCTTGGCAGATGCGGCGCACATCGCGCATTCCGAACGGGAAAGCATCGACGCATCGCCGTCCAACCTCGGTATCGCGAATTCCGGCGACGCCATCGACGAGAAAGCGGCGCAACCCGTGACGTCGGATTTCCACGACGCAACTCCCGACGACGTCGTGCAACCGGCATCTCCTCGGCCCGGGTCCGGCGATCCCGCAGGAAGCGAAACCCCGTCGCAAGAACCCTCCTCGGACGAGCCGGCCAAACCCGGGTTCGCACGCAAGATGCGCGACGTAACCGCGCAGCATAAGAAGGCTATCGAGATAGGCGCCGTCGTCTTCGCGGCTTTCGTTATCTTCATGATCGCCTTGTTCTCATGGCTCAGCACTCAACCCGAAAGGCTGACGGCGAGCAACGAGGCGTACGGAGGGCGCATAGATTACGTCGAGGGGTGGGAGGTGAAAGACGGGCCCTCCGACGGATCGACTCTCGGGGGAACCTACATCTACCCCGACGCGGGAGGACTGGTCTACCTTTCGACATATAAGCTGAGTCAGGCGGTCAAACCGGAGAATGCCGAAGCGAAGCTCGAAAGCTTCTTCGAAGAGACCGGCGCCGTGGTCAGAAACGAGGAGCATTTGGATCTAGACGGATTCAAAGCGCTCAAGGTACGAGCAACTATCAAAATCAGCGGGCGCGATTACACCGGCTTCATGAAGTCGGCCATCGTTGGTGATCGCAACATAGTCGCGGTCATGGCTTTAGTGCCCGAGGGATCGAGCGGAAAAGACATCTCAACCATGGAGGCGGTCGCCGACAGCCTTTCAATCACAGCCGCCGCTAAAACGGTGAAGCTGAAGACCTCGGGGGGAAGCGAGCTGGCAACCATCACCGCCTACGATTTCGGAGAGGGGGCCGAAGTTTCGATCGACGAAACCAAAGCCGAAAACGGCGAAGACATCTTCTCGTGGAGCTGCAACGACAAGAACGTCAAAATATCCAAGATCTCCGAAGGAAGGTATCTCGCAACGGGCATCGAGCATGACACCACCCTGATAGCAGAGACCGGCAAAGCGTGGACGGTCACCTTCACCGACGGAAACGGGAAGACCCTCACAACCGTCAAAGTGAAAGATGGCGAAGAGGCAAAAGCGCCGAACGATCCCACAAGGTCGGGCTACAACTTCGCAGGGTGGGATGCCGAGTTCGGCAGCGTGAAGAGCGATCTCACCGTCAACGCCACTTGGAAGGAAAAGCCCAAGACGTACAGCGCCGGCACCTACAAAGTCGGAAAGGACATCCCAGCAGGCGAATATTGCATAACCTCGACCAGCTCGACGACAAGCGCCTACTATTGCGTCTATCCCGACGCCTCGAAATCCGACATCCTCAACAACGACAACTTCACTGGCAGGGCATACGTCACCGTCTCCGAGGGTCAGCTCCTCGAGATATCGCGAGCCTCCTTCATCTCAGCCGAAGATGCTCAGCCAAACGCAGCCATCGACAAGGGACCCGGCACGTACAAGGTGGGCTTCGACATCCCTGCAGGCTCGTACAAACTCACCACCTCGGGCTCGCGCACGGGATACTACGCGATATACAACAGCTCGGATCCCGAAGCGCGCATCGTGCAAAACGACAACTTCGAGGGACAGAACTACGTTCAAGTCTCCGACGGCCAGTATCTTCTGCTCAGTCGGTGCACAGGCGCGATTGAATAGCGTGCCGTCAATCCCGCGAGAAAGGATTTCCCTGCACCCTGGCAGCAAAGCCCCTCCCCGAAGCCCGAACGACAAAGTCTCAAGCCCGAACGGAAGAAGGTCGTGCAGCGGCGACACGACCTTCGGCCCTCACTCGACGAAGACAGCGCAAGAGCGAAGCGGGGAAGCGGTCTAGCAGCCCACGTCCTTGGTCGCCACCACGGCGACGCCCGTTTCCGCGACGTCCTCGGAAAGCACGTCGCCCGCGTGAACGGGCAAGCTCACCGTGAGCGAGGAAATGGCGCGAGCAACGTCTCTCACGCGGCTCTTCTCAACCAGAGCGACCGTCTTCGCCGAGACGGGCTCGAGCGCACCGGGAACGCAGACGCACGCCGTCACCGTGCGCATGGGATGCACGGCCTCCTCGGCGCCATAGCGCGACCCGCGCGCGCACTGATTGCCCTCGACGCCGACCACCTCGGCATCAGCGGCCGATATTGCAACGGAGACGCGCAGCGAGCAACCGAGCGGACACCTGATGCAGGTAATGTCTTTCGTCTCGATCGGCATGACCTACCCCCTCTCCTCGACGCGGACGCGCAAGGCGCGGCAATCGGCGATGTCGGTGCGATCAATGCGCATCTGGCGCATTTCGGCGGGGACCGCGACCATGGCAGACCTGCTCGATACCTCGCGAACCCCGCCGTCGGCGTCGACGGCCTCAACGATGAACCTCGGGCGCGAGATGGTGCGGCTCACGCGGAACGAGAGCGCGATAGAACGCTCCGAAGGCTCGGCGAGAACCGTGCGCTGCGGCACGACGTAGCGCACCCCCTCGCCCGCCGTGATGGAGATGAAGCTTCCGGAATCACGAGCGTCGCCCTCGCCCGAGGGCGAACCGCACGGCTCGAAAAGCGCACGAGCGAATGCGGCGGCGCTCGCGCCGGCAACCTCGCCTTCCTGCGCCGCGTAATCGGCAAGATCGTGAACATGCAAGGCGTTGCCGCAGGAGAACACGCCCGGGACCGACGTGGCGAGACGATCGTCCACCACAGGACCGCCCGTCACGGGATCAAGCGCCACGCCCGCACCACGCGCCACCTCGTTTTCGGGAAGCAACCCGACCGAGAGCAGCAGCGTGTCGCACGCCACACGTTTCTCGGTGCCGGGAACGGGACGCCTCGTTGCCGGATCGACCTGCGAGACCCAAACGGCCTCGAGGCGAGCCTCCCCCTCCAAGCGCGTCACCGTCGACGACAGATGCAACGGGATGGAGAAATCCTCCAGACATTGGACGATGTTGCGCTTCAACCCCGAAGGGTAATCCATCAGCTCGTACACGCCCTCGACCTCCATACCCGAAAGCGTCATGCGGCGCGCCATGATAAGGCCGATGTCGCCCGAGCCGAGCACAACCGCGCGCTTGCCGGGAAGACACCCCTGCAGGTTCATGAGATCTTGCGCGGAGCCAGCGGAATACACGCCCGAAGGACGTGTTCCCGCCAGGTTCAACGCGCCCGCGCCGCGCTCTCGCGAACCCGTCGCCAAGACGACGGCGCGCGAGTCGATGAAATGCTCGCCCGCCGCGTTAACCGCAACGACCGTATGCAGCCCCCCGGATGCGCCCGTCGAATCAACGCGCAAAACGGTGGTCTCCCCCAGAATCTCGACACCTTGAGCACGTACATCGACCAGCTCTTTAGCGGCGAACTCGGGACCGGTAAGCTCCTGCCCGAACCGCTGCAAGCCGAACCCATCGTGGATGCACTGCTTCATGACGCCGCCGAGATGACGCTCCCGATCGACGAGAAGCACGCGAGCCGCCCCCGCGATACGAGCGCGAGCGGCTGCAGCCATGCCGGCAGCGCCGCCACCTACCACCACGACGTCGTAGACTTCGTGCTCGCACGCGCGCGCGTCGCTATCTTCAGCAGCAGCGAGCTCGCGGTAATCGTCACGAGAATCGACCACCAGGCGCGATCCGGGAAAACGCTTCTCCACAGATTCCGGCGTCACACCGCGCTCACGCGAGAAGATGCGCAGGATCTCGGGCAGGCAAAACCCTCCGTGGCAGCGGCCCATCATCGCGCCGGTTCGCCATTTGACGGCATCAACGTCGGCGGCGGGAAGCGGCCCGTGGAGCGCATCGACGATCTCCCCCTCGGTCACCTGGCAGCATCGGCACACAATGCGTCCGTAGCGCGGGTCGCGCGCGATCGCCCGAGCGCGTTCCTCATCGCTCATAAGGGAAAAGCGGCGCGTCCAAGCCCTGCGCGGATCGAAGGCAGCATTGCGGGAAGCCCCAAGGCGAGAAGCCACCTCTTGCGCGATTCGCTCGCCCACGGCAGGCGCCGAGGTCAGGCCGGGCGACTCGAAGCACGCGATGTTGAAGAAGCCGGGGGCGTCATCGGCCTCCCCGATGACGAAATCCCCCGTGTCGCCCGAAGCGCGCAGGCCGGCAAAATTGCTGATAACGCCCCGCGACGAAACCTCGGGCCACGTACGCCGCGCGGCGAGCAAGATACGCTCGAGGCCATCCGCTGACGTCGACACGTCGATCTTCGATTCCTGAGGTTCGGAGTCGGGGCCGATAAACAAGTTACCGTGAACAGTCGGGGACACCAAAACGCCTTTTCCGCGAGCGGTGGGAACCTGGAACATGGTCCGCTCGAACGTACTCCCCAATTCGGAATCATACAGGCAGTAGTTGCCGCGCTTGGGGATTATCGAAATCTTGCGCTCGCTGACCATGTTGTTGATCTCGTCGGAGAAAACACCCGCGGCATTGACGACGCAACGAGCCGTATGCGTCTTACCGTCCTCGGTCACGACCCGATAAGAACAATCCGCTCCGCCCTCGACGCGCTCGACGGTCGTCACGCGCTTGCGGAAAACGAAATGAACTCCGTTCTCGGCGGCGTTCTCGGCGGCAGAGAAAGCAAGCCCATATGGATCGCAAATGGCGCTTGCGGGCACATCGAGCGCTGCGGTCACCTCGGCGGACAGCTTGGGCTCTGCGGCGCGCGCCTGTTCACCCGAGATGACACGACATCCCTCGACACCGTTCTCGCGCCCGCGCTCGAGCAGCTCTTCAAGCACCGCCGCCTCTTCTTCGGAGAAAGCGAGCACGTAGGCGCCGTTTCGTTCGTAATGAAAACCGAGGTCATGCGCCCAGATCGGCATGAGACGAGATCCCGCCACGTTGTAGCGGGCCTTAAGCGTGCCGGGGCGGGGATCGAAGCCCGCATGAACGATGCCCGAGTTTGCGCGGGTAGCGCCGCTCGCGACATCACCGCCCGCTTCGAACACGACAACGTCGAGATCGTAGCGGGCAAGCTCTCGTGCGACGCACGAGCCCGCGACGCCCGCCCCGATGATGACGACATCCACATCCATGAGAAGCTCCCCTTTCGACAGTTCGCCCGTTGGGAATACGCCCCCGATATGGTACCGCAATCGATGTCGCCCCCCGCGCGCGCTTCTTGCCGAAACGCCCAAAGCGCACGTTCAGGACAGAACGGGAAAACCACTCGCCCGACGGCATTGACCAAACACGACAGGACGAGTAGAATACAACTTTGCGTATCGATATGTGGGCCGTTAGCTCAGCTGGCAGAGCAGGGGACTTTTAATCCCAAGGTCGCGGGTTCGATTCCCTCACGGCCCACCACTTTCTTTCCCGTTCGGGTTTTCGATCGCACCTTGACGCTGGGGTATCGTCCAACGGCAGGACTCTGGTTTTTGGTACCAGCTATCTAGGTTCGAATCCTGGTACCCCAGCCATTTTCATTATTCTCCCAACAGCAAATACGCCCCATCGCGCTTGCGGATGGGGATTCGAACCGAGAGGTCATGCGCCGCTCGGAAAACATGCCTCATCGCCGAGCACCACGCAATCCGCGAACGTAGGAACAGTTCGCAACAGGCGTTCAATCGGCTTTTCAGCATCTATCGCAAAGCCGGCATGGTCGAAAACAGGCGATGTGAGCCTTTTCCCCTCACCAAAGACGGAATACGGTCGAGATTCAGCGATATGAGCGATTATCAGTTCACCATAACAGACGAAATTAATCAAAACCGCACACAACATGCTCTCATAGACCACGGCAGAGCTCACAACGCCGATTTTCGGCCAAGGTGGTGCAAAAGGCGGCTCTTCGCAATACCCGCCGTTCACTCAGCAGGCTTGAAGGTATCGCGATCGGGGGCGAACGACTGCATCGCCTCGATGGTGCGCGCGAACAGCTCGTCGAGCTCCCAGCCGAGCATCTCGGCACCCGATCGAATGATGTCGCGATTCACACCCGCCGCGAACCGCTTATCCTTGAACTTCTTCTTGAGAGACTTCACCTCGAAGTCCATAACGCTTTTGCTCGGGCGCATCACGATAGCGGCGCCGATAAGGCCGGTGAGTTCCTCGGTGGCGAACAGGATCTTCTCCATCTGAAGCTCGGGCCTGGGCAGATCGGCGTTGAAATCGGAGGTGTGACTTTGAATGGCGCGCACCAACTCGGGCGCGCCTCCCGCCGCCTCGATCAGAGGCGCAGCGTAAAGCGTGTGCTTCTCGGGCTCATCGGCGTGCTCTTCCCAATCGAGGTCGTGGAGCAACCCGACGATCCCCCAGAACTCCTCGTTTTCGGGATCGTACTCGCGGGCGAAGTAACGCATGGTCTGCTCCACCGTCTCCGCATGCTCGATATGGAACTCTTCCTTGTTGTGCTCCTGCAGCAACGCGAACGCGGCGTCGCGCGTCATACCAGCTTCAAGTTTCGCCACGAGATCTCCCTTCCACCGCGCGCCACGAGGCAGGATCCCGCCCCTCATCAGGCGCGATTAAAACACGATGCCCAAAGCGTTGACGGCCAGGCCCCATGCAACGCCGGTAACGTAGAGTATAGCGACTATCGCAAGGTTCTCCTTCGCATGACGGTTCGTGCGGACGAGAACCAAAAGGCCGATGCCCGCCGAGACGAGCAAGCCGGACAGCATCGCCCCCGCGCCGAGAACGCCCTCGACGTAGAGCTGCGCTATGACCACGCTCGCCGCGCAGTTGGGAACGAGGCCCACAAGCGCGGAGGCGAACACCGCGAGCACCGAGTTGGAGCCGACGAACGCGGCGAGAGCGTCCTCCCCCACCGTTTCGAGCACGCCGTTGAGGACAAGCGTGATGACGAAGATGAACAGCGTGACCTGCGCCGTGTGGACGAGCGCGCTTTTCGCGATGCCCTTCCAGCCATGGTCGTGATCGTGACCGTGATCATGCTCGTGGTGCTCGTGGGTGCAGCAGCTGCCGCAGTCGTCGTGATGCTCGTAGACGAGCGCCGGGTTCTCCTCGCACGTCGCGCAGTCGCCGCCGCAATGACATTTGTCGCGCGCGCACAGCTCGTGAATGCGCAGGTTCTGCCTGTCGCGGCGAATCAAACGAAGCGCCGCGTCGACGATGAAGCCCATCACCATGCCGATGATCACCTTCGCGCCCATGACCTTCACGACGGTGCCGATCGGCACCTGCTCCGCCAGGAAAATGGGCAGCATCTCGTCAGACGTGGACAAGAACACGGCGAACACCGTGCCGAGCGTGATGACACGCCCCGCGTACAGGGTAGCCGCAGCGGCGGAGAACCCGCACTGGGGAATCACGCCGAGCAGCGAGCCGAGAACGGGGCCTGCGGCGCCCGCGCGCTGAACGGCCTCCTGGGTGCGGCCACCCGTCTTATGCTCGAGCCATTCCATCGCAAGATAGGTGACGAAGAGAAACGGTATGAGATACAGCGTGTCCTCGATCGAGTGCTCGAGGGTGTGCATGACGATATGTGTGATTTCTTCCATAAGCGCGCATTGTAATGCAACGAAATCGTGTCGCGCGCCGAATACACGAAGGAATACAAAAGCGTCGCACCGCATCGGCGCACGGCGCCGGAAGACAAGAAGGCCCGCAGCGACGTTGCCGCAGACCTTTCGAGATTAAAGCGCGGGAAGGCTAAAAGATCTCGCCCGTCTCGCCGAACAACGCCTCGTCGGAAAGGCGGGGCGAGGCGCGATGCTCGCGGAAAAACGCGACGCGCGTGTGGTTGGCTATTTTCGCCAAGCTGAGAGAATCCAGCCGATCGCCCTCAGGTTGGCGAACCGCGTAGAGCGCGAACCCCACATAAGAGCTTCCGAGCATTTCCTCGAAGTACGGCCTGAACCTGTCATTCGGCACGCCCTCGTCGACTTCGTCCGATACGGCGCCCTCGGGAACGCCCGGCGTGCACCCCACGTCCTTGCCCGTGCGGTATTCGTTAGGCCGCTTTCCGTAGTTCGACCACGCGAGGATCGCAGGAACGCGAGAGCTCTCGCCGCTGTCGGCGGGGCGGAAGATATCGCAATACAGCTTCGCCCCGTCGCGCATCTCAACCGCGACGTCCTGCTCGCAGATAATACCCGGCGCCGTCTCGTAAACCCGCGGGTTGAACGGATATGGCTTCGCCTGCGCTTTCTCCTCCTCGCTCATCTGCTGCCATTCCTCAAAGGGAACGGGCTTGAGCATCTGCATGTAAATCTGATCGTAGGTCTGCCCGTCGAGCGTCTTCTTCACCATGGTCTGCTCGCGCTTTGGAAACATCGGCTGCATGCACTTCACCTTTCTCGAACCGTAGGCGCAAATCACGGAGATGCAAAAGGCGCCTCATCATGGCCGGAAGGACACCGATGAAGCGAAACGCCCTTCTTCCGTGAAACGATCATCCCGCGATCGAATGCAGCAATCCAGAACACATGCAGCCGTTATGTCCAGTTCAGCCATGCGCCCCGCGGCGGAAACGAAGCCGATGAGAAAGCGAAAGAGCCCGCAGCGCTCGAAATCGGCACTGCGGGCTCCAAGAAAAACTACGAACTGCCAGGTTTACGGCTTAGTACATTCCGCCGCCGCCCTGCATGGCGCCTGCCAGCGCGGACAGATCCGGACCCTCCTTGGGGATCTCGTTGATGGTGGCCTCGGTGATGAGGATGAGGCTTGCGACAGATGCCGCAGACTGCAGAGCCGTGCGCGTGACCTTCACCGGGTCGTTGACGCCCATGGAGATCATATCGCCCTGCTCGCCGGTCTTGTAGTTGCGGCCCCAGCCGGCTGCCGCCTTCTTGACCTCGGCGACCTCGACGCTGCCCTCGAAGCCGGCGTTCTCGGCGATAGCGCGCATCGGGGCCTCGAGCGCCTTGCGGATGATGGACACGCCGACCATCTCCTCGGCGTCGCCCTCGATGCCGTCAAGCGCGGGAATGGCGTTGACCAGAGCCACGCCGCCGCCGGCGACGATGCCCTCCTCAACGGCCGCGCGCGTTGCCTGCAGCGCGTCCTCGATGCGGGACTTCTTCTCCTTCAGCTCGGACTCGGTCGCAGCGCCCACCTTGAGCACGGCTACGCCGCCGGAGAGCTTCGAGAGACGCTCCTGGAGCTTCTCGCGGTCGAAGTCGGAGTCGACGCGCTCGATCTCGGCCTTGATCTGAGCCACGCGAGCATCGATGGCGGCCTTGTCGCCCGCGCCGTCGACGATGAGCGCGTTGTCCTTGGTGACCTTGACGGTCTTGGCGGTGCCGAGCATGTCGACGGTGGCGTCGGCGAGCGTCATGCCGAAGTCCTTGTCGATGACCTGGGCGCCGGTGACCACGGCGATGTCCTCGAGGATGCGCTTGCGGCGATCGCCGAAGCCGGGAGCCTTGATGGCGACCACGTTGATGGTGCCACGCAGCTTGTTGAGCAGCAGGGTTGCGAGAGCCTCGCCCTCAACGTCCTCGGCGACGAGGAACAGCGGACGACCGGAGCGCATGATCTCCTCGAGCAGCGGGATGAAGTCCTGCACGTTGGAGACCTTCTGATCGGTCAGCATGATGAACGGATCCTTGAGGACCGCCTCCATCTTCTCCATGTCGGTGGCCATGTACGGGGAGATGTAACCGCGGTCGTACTGCATGCCCTCGACGATGTCCATCTCCATGCCGAAGGTCTGAGACTCCTCGACCGAGATGGCGCCGTCATGGCCGACCTTGTCCATGGCCTCGGCGATCTTCTCGCCGATTTCGGCATCGCCGGCGGAGATGGTCCCGACGTTGGCGATCTGCTCCTTGGTAGAGACGGGCGTCGCGACCTCCTTGATGGCGGCGACGACGGCGTCGGTGGCCTTCTCGATGCCGCGGCGGATGCCGAGCGCGTCAGCGCCGGCGGTGACGTTCTTCAGACCCTCGGAGACGATGACGTCGGCGAGCAGCGTGGCGGTGGTGGTGCCGTCACCCGCGACGTCGTTGGTCTTGACGGCGACCTCGCGAACGAGCTGAGCGCCCATGTTCTCGATAGGATCCTCGAGTTCGACTTCCTTGGCGACCGTGACGCCGTCGTTGGTGATCAGCGGCGCGCCATAGGACTTCTCGAGGGCGACGTAGCGGCCCTTAGGCCCAAGCGTCACCTTGACCGCGTCGGCGAGCTTGCTGACGCCGGCGGCAAGACCGCTGCGAGCGTCGGCTTCGAACTTGATTTCCTTAGCCATGTTAGCGATTCCTTTCAGAAACTGATTTATCTAGAATTCCGAATCTTCGGTCAGCGCGAACCGTTTCGCGCCCCGCCGATGCCAGCCGACGGGAAGATGCCGTTCGGGCGGACTTACGCGAAGACAGCGTAGATATCGTCGGCGCGAAGGATGAGCACGTCCTCGCCGTCGACGGTGATCTCGGTTCCGCCGTACTTGCCGTAGATGACCTTGTCGCCGACCTTGACGGGCACGGGCACGAGGTTGCCGTCCTTGTCGAGCTTGCCTTCGCCAACTGCCAGAACAACGCCGGTCTGCGGCTTCTCCTTGGACTCGTGAGCAAGATACAGGCCGGATGCCGTCGTGGTCTCGGCCTCGTCCTGACGGAGAATGACGCGATCGCCCAGGGGCTTCAAATTCATAGCGCTGCCTTCCTTTCGATTTGATTGCAAGCGTTTCCGCTGATTACCAATTTAACCACCCTCATGCGAGAGTGCTAGCACTCTTGAACTACGAGTGCTAAACAAGTTGGTATCTTACCAGCATCGCCGTCCAATGCAAGCGATTTCAAATAACCTCAGCCGAGCTGACTTAGATTTTCATGCGTTCGTCACATTAGGGGAGCGAGCCCGAAGCGAAAGCGACCGCGAAAGAACGAAGGCGAGGCAGCGGGAAAGAGCGGCGGGGCGAGTGATGAAGGCCGACGGCGGGAAGCGGGCGACGAACACGAACGACAGGAGCAAGTGACGAAGGCGAGGGGCGGATGGCGAAGGAGGAGCACCCTAAGCGCCCGGAGCCACCAAGCCGCTTTCATAGGCGAACACGACGAGCCCCGCTCGATCATGTGCACCCGTCTTCGCCATCACGCGCGCCAGGTGGGTCTTCACCGTGGCGGGCGAGATGAACAGCTCGGCGCCGATCTCATCGTTGGACAGTCCGCGCGCGACGAGCCCGAGGATCTCACGTTCTCGGTCGGTGAGGCCCGAGAGCGTCTGCGCGAGGGGGCGGCCGGCGTCGAGCCCCGGGGCGCCGGCCCTGGGGCGAGTCGCCACGAACCTCTCGACAAGACGCTTCATCACCGAAGGCTGGATGAGCGCGTCGCCTGCCGCGACCACGCGGACGGCGGCGGCGATGTCGTCGGGGTCGGCGTCCTTGAGAAGGAAACCGCTTGCGCCGACGGCCAGCGCGTCGTAAACGTACTCGTCGATATCGAACGTCGTCAGCACCAGCACGTGCGTACGCGCAAGCGTCGGGTTCGCGGTGATATCACGCGTCGCCTCGATGCCGTTGCGGCGCGGCATGCGCACATCCATGAGCACCACGTCGGGCTTGAGCCGCTGCGCGACCAAAACCGCTTCCTCCCCATCTCGAGCCTCGCCGACCACGACGATATCGGGATACGTCCCCAAAATCGCGCGGTACCCGCTTCGGACCAGATCTTGATCGTCCGCCACGACGACGCGAATCGCGCTCTCTTTCACGAGCGAGCCTCCTTCACCTCGAACGGAATGGAAACGCTCACCTCGAAGCCGCCGTCAACGAGATCGGCCGTCTCGAAGAACCCGCGCAGAACATGAGCACGCTCCGCCATGCCCTCGACTCCGTGCCCTTCCCGAGCGTCTTCATCCCCCTCCCGCCCCTCAAGGCGGGCCGCACGCGACTGCGCGCCTCCCCGGCCGTCATCGCGAACCACGAGGTTCGCCGACCCGGCCGCCCCCTCGATGTCGGTCCACAACATGATCCGAGCGTTCGACGCCTGCGCATGCCTCACGATGTTCGTCGTCGCCTCGCGCGCGATGCCGTAAAGCGCCACGTCGACAAACGCGGGCACATGCGCACGATTGTAGAAGGAATCCTGCACCTCGCACGTGACGCCCGCGTCTTCGAGGTAGCGCGCAAGCTCCCCGAGGAATCCGGTGCCTCGAGTCGGCTCAGTCTCGGCGGCTTCACCGGAGCGGAGGACGCCGATCATCGCGCGCATCTCCTCGAGCGCCGATTTCGCCGTGGAACGCACCGTCGATATGGCCTCCTTCGCCGCCGGAGGGTCCGATTCCACCAGGCGCTCTGCGACGGCGGCTTGAATGCTCACCGCCGACAGGGAGTGGGCGGTGATGTCGTGCACCTCGCGCGCGATGCGCACGCGCTCCTCCTCCACCCGACGCTGAGCCTCGCTCTCGCGCGTGCGCTCCGCCTCGACGGCGCGCGCCTCGGCCGCCTTCACATACTCCTGCCGCACCCTGAGCGCATAGCCCGCGAAAGCCGCGACGGCCAAAAAAGCGGCGTTCTGCATGAACGTCAGCGACGCCAGCGTCCACGACGAGCTTACAGCGGGCGTGAACGCCAAGGCGATCAGCGCCAACCCTCCCGCGACGAGCGTTTCGTTTCGCTCACGTTCGAAGGCCAGCGTGAAGAGGGCGACGAGCGGCCCCATGAGCGGCAGCGACACCGCCCCCATCTGAGACTGGAGCACGCACCAAAACAGCGTGGAGAGGGAGAACGAGGCCCAAGGCGCCGTGCGCCTGACGACGACGGGCGCGACGGTGGCGGCGAGGGCGATGAGCGCGAACGCCGTCGGAACCACAGCCTCGATGCCGAGCATGCGACGCAGCGTCTCTTCGGGGATCAGGAGGTTGACGGCCAAGACGAGCTGCAGGCAGCCGAAGCCGAACGCGCCTGCGGCGACAACGACGTCGACCGCCCAGTCGGTCGCGGTCATCTTGCCGCCATGCTCGAATATACTGCCGAAGTTAACCATGCGGTCATACTACCCCGACGAAACAGCGAGGCGCCATACTCCACGCGATGTATAGAGCGCAAAAGCGCTGCGGCGCGTATGAAGAGACCGCAAGATCGGCGATTTTTGCGTATCGTCTAAGCGTAGAAATCCGCCGTCGGATACGGCGGCTCCATGGCGCGCTTGAACGCGTAGGACGCAGCGCGGGAGACGACCTCCGCAACCTGGGCGCGGTCGAACCCCATGCCGGCGATGTCGTCGACATCGCGACCGCGCTCGATATGCTCGACCAAGATCCGGTCGAGCGTCGCGTAGTCGACGCCGAGCGACTCTTCGTCGCTCTGGTCCGCCGACAACTCGGCGCTCGGCGGCTTGGCCAGCACGTTCTCGGGAATGGGGGCAATCTCGCCAAGCTCGAGAGCGCAATCGTTGCGCCAGCGCGCGACGGCGTACACATCCGTCTTGTAGATGCCGCCCATGGGGGCGAACGCCCCCGCCGTATCACCGTAAAGCGTGGAGTAACCCGTCATCGACTCCGATTTGTTCCCCGTGTTGAGCATCATCCAATCATGCGCGTTCGACAAGGCCATAAGGCACGTCATGCGGCAACGCGCCTGCGTGTTCTCAGCCGCCAGCCCTGAAAGCTCGCCGCCGCAGGCAGCGCCGAGAACGCGCTCGAACGCCTCGAACGGCTCGCATATCGAAATCGTCCTCGTCTCGATATGCAGGTTTCGCGCGAGCTCCTCGGCATCGAAGATGGAATGCTCGCTGGAGTAGGGACCGGGCAGCAAGACGCCGTGAACATGATCGGCCCCCAACGCGTCCGCCGCCATAACGGCGACCACGCTCGAGTCGATGCCGCCCGACAAGCCGATCACCACATCGGTAAAACCCGCACCCGTCACGTAATCGCGCAGCGCGCCTGTGCAGATTCGGTACATCTCGCTCGGTTGCATGACCTCGGTCCTCCTCCTCGAGTTAGCCATCTCATTGTCTTGCCCCGATGTTTCCGGCGCATTGCGATGACGTATACATCTCGCGACGGCGACTGCGCCCGGGAAACGCCGATAAAACACCCCAAACGCAGCAAAGGGAGCCAAGGCCCCCTTTCATTCGCAGGTTAAAGCAGCGTCGCTACACCGCGCGAATGCGATCGGCGAGCCACGACGCCCACTCTTCGACGCCGTCGCCTTTCGTCGCGGCGATGGGGAAGATGGGGGCCCGGGGGTTGAGCTGGCGAACGGAATCATCGAACGCCTCGCGATCGAAGTCGAACACCGGCATGGTGTCGACCTTGTTGAGCACGACGGCCTCCGCAACCTGGAAGACACCCGGGTACTTCAAGGGTTTGTCGTGGCCCTCGGGCACCGACAAAATCATGACCTTGGCGTTCTCCCCAAGGTCGAAGTCGGTCGGGCACACGAGATTCCCGACGTTCTCGATGATGATGAGGTCGAGGCGCTCGAGGTCGAGCACGTCGACGGCGCGCTTGATCATGGCGCTTTCGAGGTGACATGCGCCGCCGGTGTTGATCTGAACCGCCGCGATGCCTTGGGCTTTGATCTTCTCGGCATCGACGCTGCTGGCGATGTCGCCCTCGATGACGGCGATGTTGAACTCATCGCGCAACGCGTCGATGGTGGCGAGGATGGTCGAGGTCTTGCCCGAGCCGGGGCTCGCCAGAAGATCGAGCACGAACACATGGTTGTCGGCGAAGCGCTGGCGAAGCTCGCTTGCAAGCGCGTCGTTCTTCTGCAAAATAGGCTGCTTCATATCGATCTGCATATCATTCACCTCTCGTATCGAGCACGTCAAACCAACGCGAACCGTCACGCGGGACGTTCGCGGCATCAAGCCGATCGGACGCCGTCAGGCGTCGGGCAGGTCGACTTCGATGGAGTCGATCTGCATCTCGCGCCCCGCCAACAGCTCGGTGGCGAAACTGTCGCATTTCGGGCAGAACATGTGGAAGCGATCGTGATCGAACTCCTCGCCGCATTCCAAACACCGACTGCGCGGGCGGATCATGTTGATCTCGAGCTCGGCTCCCTCGGTGAACGAGTCGCCCTCCGTGAGCGCCTCGAACGCGAAGACGAGCGCGTCCTCGATGGCCTCGGTCATCTCGCCGACGGAGATGCTCACCTTGAGCAGCTTCGTCGCACCCGCATCGCGAGACGCCGTGCGGGCCGCGTCTAAAACGCCCGTCATGATTCCCAGCTCGTGCACAAGCGCTCCTTCCTATCGACGACGCCCGTATAAGCGCATCGACACCATACCCCAATTCCCCGTCCCGCGTACGCAAAGCGTCGGCCGAAACTGAAAAGCGGCGCCTCGCGAGTTCCCGTCGGAACCGCGAGGCGCCGCATGCACGCGCAACCAGCGAGTCGCCAAGCTAGTCTTCCTCAGCGGCAAGCTCCTCGTTCTGCCGTTTGATACGTCGCGCCAACACGACGCGGGCGAGCAACAAGCTTATCTCGTACAGAGCTATCAATGCCGCGAACATGAGCAGCATGGTGACCGGCGACGCATCGGGGGTGACCACGGCGCACAGCACCATGAGACCCACGTACACGGTGCGCCAGCTACCGCGCAGCTTCTTGTACGGCACGATGTCGAAGATCACCAGGTAGAAGATAACCATCGGCAGCTCGAAAGCCAAACCGAACGCGATCTCGAACTTGATGATGATATCGATGTAACTCGACATACGAGGCGACACGTAACCGAGTCCGGCGGCCTGATCCGTCAGCCACTGGAACGCCGCGTTCAAGATGACGGCATAGCAGAACACCACGCCGAGAATGAACAGGATGACGCCGACCACAAACGAGGGGATGAACCACTTGCGTTCCTTCGGCTTGAGAGCCGGAAGGAAGAACGCGAGAACCTGCCACAAGATGACAGGCGACGTGGCGATAAGCCCCGCGAAAAGCGATATCTCGAAACGCACCGAGAACGCCTCGAACGGATCGATGGCCTGAAGCGAGGCCATGCCGGAGGCGGGGTCTTCGGGCAGAAACTCCGCGATGGGCATCAGCAGGAACTGACCCATGATGGGCGTCGCCATGTAGAACACCACAACGGCGATGGCGAGGCACGCGACGATGCGAACAAGGCGCATGCGCAGCTCGCCGAGATGATCGAAAAGGGGCATACGAGCCGGACCGATGGGCATGACCTACTCCCCCTTCTCGTTCGGCGAATCTTCTTTTGCGTCGGCAGAGGCGCAGGCGGCGGCGTCGCTCGCCTCGGCGACCGTCTTCTCGACGACCTCGGCGACCGGGTCCGCTGCCGCGGCGGCCGTAGCAGCCGCTGCCGCCTCTTCAGCAGCCTTTTTCTCCGCGGCCTTGCGCTCCGCGCGCTCACGGTCGTAACGCGCCTTGCGCTCCGCGAAGCTCTCGGCCTTCTCGGACACCTCCACCGCCGCCTTCTTCGCGGTATCGGCGCCCTTCTGCGCCTTGGCTGCGGCATTGTCGATGACATCGAGCGGGTTCTTGAACGGCTCGGCGGCATCTTTGTCGAACACCTCGGCCTTCAACGTACCGCTCATCTCCTCCTGGGCCTTCCTGAACTTCCCGATGGCCTGACCGACGGTCTTGGCGATCGCGGGAAGCTTCTCGGGTCCGAAGATGAGGAACCCGAACAGAAGGATGAGGAAAAGCTCGAATCCTCCGATTCCAAACAACGTGTTTTCCTTCCTAGAGAGACAGCACCGTAAGCGCCATAGTGGGTATGCCCAAAGCTAAAACGAGGATCACGCAGACAACCACCGTGAAGATCTTCTTGGTTCGCTCCGCGCGCTTGCGTTGCTCGTCCGCGCGGCGCTCACGCTCCTCGGCGGCCTTCACGCGGGCAGCCTTCTGCTCACGCGTCAGCTTGTTCCTCGACTTGCTCTGCTGCATTTTGGACTGTGCCATCTTGTTTCCCGTCATTTCCCAGAAAGGGGGCCCGCAAAGCGAACCCCCGATTTCGCATGTGCCATTATGACGCTAAACGCGCAACTTGGCACGAATCTCTATGACGCGCGCAATATTCTTCGCGACTTCAACATCAACATGCCAGCGATTCTTCTCGTAGAGCGTCTTTCCGTCCACCATGGTCATGAGAACGTCGGACGCCGAGCAGGTGTTCACCACCGCCGAGACCGGATCGGAGCCGGGTGCTTGGCGCGAGGCAGACAAATCGACGGCGATGAGGTCGGCGCATTTTCCGATCTCGATCGAGCCGATCTTGTCCTCGAGACCCAGAGCGCGGGCGCCGCCGATGGTGGCGAGCTCCAGCATGGTGGTCGAATCGAGGAAGCGGCGCGTGTCGACCGCTCGGTGGATGAGCATGCCGACGCGCATCTCGGTGAGCAAGTCGGTCGACTCGGTGGCCGCCGGGGAGTCGGTGCCAAGACCCACGTTGAGCCCGGCGCGCAGGAAATCCCCGAGGGGGGCGACGCCCATGCCGAGCTGGGCGTTGGCGCGAGCGCACGTGCAGATGGACACGTCGTACTCGCGAAGCTTCTTGATGTCCTCGTCGTCGACGTGAACCGCGTGGATGAGCAGAACGTTCGGCGATTCGAACGCGCCCCAGTTCAGCGCATAGCGAACGGGCGTGACGCCCGTGGGCATCCACGGCGGGATCTCGACGTAACCGCGCTTGGAATCATCCATGGTGTGAACGGCGAACATCGAGGAGCCGTACATGACGAAGTTGTACTCCTCGCGACTGCCGGCGAGGCGCATGGCCACGGGCAGGTCGTTCTTGCACGCGCATTCGGAGACGCGCGCGAACACCGACGGATGGTTGGCGTAGACGGCCGCGGGAGCGATGCCGATGGTGATGCGGCTGGAATCGACCTCCTCGCGCCAATGCATGATGTCGTTTTCGGCCGAACGCATGGCGTGAGCGACGCGCATCTTGTCCATCGCACCCACCTCGCGGTAGATCACGCCGCGAAGACCGAGCTTCTGCGTGGCGGTGCAAGCGGCGCCCGTGGAGGTGATGTCGGCGACGGTGGTAATGCCGCTCGAAAGGGCGTCGAGCCCGCCGAGAACAGCGGAGTCGTACCAGTCGGACGCCTCCAGGCGGCTGCTGCGCTCGATGACCGAGAGTATCCAGGAGGAATACGGCACGTCGTGAACAACGCCGCGCAGAACCGACTTCTCGAGACGCGTGTGCAAATCGACCAAGCCGGGCATGACCGCGGAAAGGCCGTAATCGACGATCTCTTCGTCGGGGTAGCGCAGCTTCAGCATGTCGACACGGCCGACGTCGCAGATCTTGCCGCCGCGCACGAGCACGGCTCCGTTGGTGATAGGGTCGGACGTTACGGGAAATATGTACTGTGCGCAGATAAGCATAGGCGCCCTCTTCATGTCCGCTCGATAGAATCAGATTCCAATGATAACACTGAGCTTGGCGGCATCTGTGTAGACCGGCGTCGCTTGCGGCCGAAGGCAAAGAAAACGCTATACTTTCGTATGCTGAATGACCCCCCGATTTATAAGGTTCGTGAATCACCTTGCAAACCATGGACATGACCTACATCCACGCGCCCGCGACCTACGATTTCCGCGAGCGCTCGATCATGTACGGCCCGGTGTCGGACATGGTCCCCTCTACTCCTATATTCGAGATGTACCCGCTCGGCCTGACCACGCTGTGCGAATACCTCGAACGCCACGGGCTGCGCGCGCGCATTTACAACCTGGCCTCGATGATGCTGCACAAGAAGAACTTCGACGTGGAGAAAAACCTCGCCGCGCTCGACTCGCGCATGTTCGGCATCGACCTTCACTGGATGCCCCATTGCCACGGCTCCATCGAGGTGGCGAAGATCCTGAAGCGCCTCCACCCGAACGTACCCGTGAGCTTCGGCGGGCTGTCTTCGTCGATCTTCCATGAGGATCTCATCAAATACGACTGCATCGACTACGTTTTCCGCGGCGATTCCACCGAAGAGCCCATGCGCATGCTAGTCGAGCGCGTCGCGCGCGCAGAACGCACGCATACGCCGATCGGCGATTTGTCCGACATCCCCAACCTTACGTGGAAAGACGCCGAGGGCACCATCCACATCAACCCGCTCTCCTGGGTTCCGGACGACATGAACGCTATATCGCTGGACTACGACTACCCCATGAAAGGCGTCCTGCGCCACCACGACATGACCAGCTACCTGCCTATGAAAGGCTGGCTGCGCTACCCCGTGACGGCAAGCCTCACCTGCCGCGGCTGCGCGCGCAACTGCGCCACCTGCGGCGGCAGCGCCTACGCGTTCAAGAACCACTTCGGACGTCGCCGCGTGGCGTGGCGCGATCCGAAGCTGCTCATCCGCGACATCGAGCACGTGCAAAACCATGTGTGGGGACCCATCTTCGTGCTAAACGACTTCCTGCAGGCGGGCCCCGAATACACGCGCGAGTTCGTATGCGGCCTAAAGGGCAAGGTTAAAAACCCCATCGGATTCGAGTTCTTCGGACCGCCGCCCGGGGGCGACGACTTCTACCACATGCTCGACGAGAACCTGAAGAGCTGGTCGGTGGAGATATCCGCGGAAAGCCACGACGACGACGTGCGCAAGGCGTTCGGCAAAGGCCACTACACCATGCGCGAGCTCGAGGACACCATCGTCGACGCGCTGTCGCATCCCAACTGCGAACGCTTCGATTTGTACTTCATGACGGGCATCCCCAAGCAGACGGCGAAAAGCGTGCGCGAAACCAGCGAGTACGTGCAGCATTTATATGAGCGCGTGAACTACGACCCGCGCCTGGTGGTGCTGACCAGCCCCATGGCGCCGTTTTTGGACGTGGGATCCATCGCCTTCGACAATCCCGAGCATTACGGCTACAAGCTGCGCGCCCGCACGTTCGAAGAGCACCGCGAGCGCATGATCCTGCCCTCGTGGAAGCACATCATGAACTACGAGAGCACCTACATGTCCAACGACGAGATGGTCGAGGCCACCTACGACGCCGCGCTCGATTTGAACCGCATCAAAGGCGAGCACGGCATTCTGGACCCGAAGATGGCCGCAGGCGTGGACGCGCGCATTCGCCAGGCACGCGAGCAGATGCGCAGGCTGGACGACGTGCTCTACAACGGAACGGGACGCATCGACGCGCGCTTGGCGTCGCTTAAAGAGGAGTTCGAGCGCCTCTCCGAAAACACCGTTGCGGAGAAGAGCGAGCTGAACTGGGCGTTCGACGTGAAGCCCACGCACGTGGGACATCTGGCGAAGCTGTGGCTCTCAAACGAGCCCGCGAACTTCGCCGCACGCCTGGCGGGCAAGACCCGCCCCGCCTGCTCGGACTTCGACTACCCCGACCAGGAAACGGGCGTGAAAGCGCCCGCATGGAACCCCGACGGCACCGCGAACTGCACGTTCAAAGGCGAGGTGACCGACGGCATGGGCGACGGGCGCGCGCTCGCCGACGACGACGGTTTGCAGGTGGCAGCGGCGGGCAGCGTGGTGGCACCCGGCTTTTCGGTGGCGAACACCAACGAGGCGTTCGCCGCGGGCAACGCCGACTTGGAAGCAGGGCGCGCCGGCACCTCGTCGGAGGTCGGGGCAGCACCTGCCATTCTGGCCTGCGCGCTGCAAACCGTCGAGCGCGATCCGCTGCTCGAGCAGATGATGGCCGAAGAGCGCGAGCGCGAGGAGGCGAAGGCGCGCGGCGAGGCGATCGCATCAGGTGCCGTCTCGAGCGCAGCGGGCTTCAAGGGAGCCGGCGGCGCAGCAGGTGCGCGCGACGCCCGCAAGCTCGACCGCCTGCGCGACGGGAAGAAGTAAGCAGGCCGACACCGCCCGCAGCTACGGCAAGCTGCGGGCGGTTTTTCGTTGCGGAGACATTGAAGGCCCACCGGACCTGACGCAATCCGCATTCGCACGAAAACGTTCGACGGAGCTGCTTCACTCGATGAAAAAGAGGTGTTCCACGAAGAGCTCTTGAAGAGAAATCCCTCGATTGAAATCATTCGAAAAGATTGAGAACGCGCATCCCACCGGCGATCCGATTTCGAAACAGTATCGACTGCAGTCGAAACTTTTCCCTATTTCGCCAACAGTTTCGATTACGGTCGAAACTGTTGCGGAGTCGAGTCCCTCTTTCGACTACAGTCGAAACGACAGCCCCTCGCAACTGCTCGCCCCGCCCGCCCCGCTACTCACTTTGCCATGAACATGCAGCGCCGAGACACGACGACGCGGCAAATCAGAGCCGGCTACGCTTATTCGCAACAAATTCCCGCGTGAGCGCAACGGCATCAGAAGCGAGAATCTTATAGACTGGCTTCTGGAAGATTGACAGGAATCCGCGGATACGGGAAGGCGGGCGATCAATCACGATAGCGTTTTTTCTTGCCGCGATCGACGTGCTGGCTCTCGCTGCAGGCGCGACGATCTGGGCGCTGCGCTGGAGACGCGCTGAACGCGTCGGCATCGATCCGAACCCGTACCGCCCGACAACCGAGCGCGTGGGAGTCGCCTGCGTCGCACTGCTCGCAGTGGTCGTCTTGTCATGGTGCGCGCTCGACCTGAGCGCCGGGGACTACACGACGGCGGCCGTCAAAGCCGCAGCCGCCATCGCGCTCGGGACGGTGGCTCTCATCACCAACGGGCATTTGAGCGACGAGGTGCTCCCCTATTGGACAGCGCCCATGAATTCGGTCGAGGTGCTGTTCCTCGTGGTGCTCGGCACGCTCTTCGCCTTCGCGTTCATGCTGAGGGAGGGGTTCGCCGCGTCGTAGAGCGTCAGTTGCCGCCGACCGTCCTCCGCCCCATCTGCGAACGCACGTAGCTCGTCAGGCAGGATTCCAACGCGTTCCCGATGATTTCGCTTCCCGCCCGCGCTCGAACGCCCCGGCGCCTTCATGTCGTTAATCGGGAACAGAGCGGGCATACAGCAGCGCGGCATCGTTATGCGCTATGATGGGCGATGCTTTCCGCACGCGCTCACGACTCGATCGCACGCGTGCCGAAAGCGCCCTGAAACCTTCTTCAAGAACCACGGAGCATCATGAGCATCGACACCGCAACCGGCCAGGAAGCACCTGCAGAAATCTCATCGGAACGCGTGAAGAGCATCTTCTCGCAAATCGCGAAGAAGTACGAGCGCTTCAACGCCATCTCGAGCTTCGGCGCCTACAAGCTGTGGCTCAAGGGCATGATGAAACAAGCGCCCATCAAGAAGACCGACGACGTGCTCGATATCGCGGGCGGCACCGGCGACGTCACCTTCACCGTGGCGCGCGCCAAGCATCCCGCGCACATCCAATGCACCGATCTGGTGCCCGAGATGCTCGACGTGGCGCGCATGCACTTGGAAGACGGCGCCGCCGACGGCGTACCGGTCGACTTCGAAGTGGTCGACGCGCAGGCCATCCCCTACGCCGATGCCAGCTACGATGCCATCACCATGGCCTACGGAATCCGCAACATGCCCGACCGCCCGCTGGCGCTTGCGGAGATGTTTCGCGTGCTGCGCCCGGGCGGCGCGCTCGTGTGCCTGGAGTTCTCCACGCCTCCGAACCGCATATGGCGCGCGCTGTACAACTTCTATCTGAAGCACCTCATCCCGTTTTGGGGCGGGCTCATCACGGGCGACAAAGAGGGCTTCGTGTACTTGGCGCGCTCCATCAAGGCCTTCCCCGACCAAGAAGGATTGGCCAAACTCATGCAAGACGCCGGATTCACCGACGTAACCTGGGAAAACTACACCGGCGGCATCGCCGCGGTGCACGTAGCCGTAAAACCGGGACAAGCGCCGCGCGAATAACGCCGTAAGCGCGAGAAGATCCCGTCCGACTTAGGCGGGATCTTCTCAGCCTCGACGACGCGACGTCCGCAAGGCGCGCTTGGCCCGGCGCGAAGACGAGCGTGACGATTCCCGTCTTTGCGCGACGGAGGCGCCCAAAGACGGGAATCGCAAAGTCAACCTAGCGTTCCACGCGCATCATGCGATACCCGATGCCCACATGCGTCTGCAAGTACACGGGATTCGAAGGATCAGGCTCGATCTTCTTGCGCAGAGTGGCCATGAACACGCGAAGCGATGGGAGATCGGACGCGAGCGCCTGTCCCCATACCTCCTTCAGAATGTAGTTGTGAGTGAGCACCTTGCCCGTGTTGCGGGCAAGCAGGCACAACAGCTTGTATTCGATGGGCGTGAGGTGAACTTCCCGCCCATCGCAGGTAACGCAACCGGCGACGTAATCAACGACCAGCCCCCCGTTGCGATACGCGCGCTCGTCCTCGTCTTCGCCGGCGATATAGGACAGTCGACGCAAGGCCACGCGAAGCCGCGCCAGAAGCTCCTCCACGGAAAACGGCTTGACCAGGTAATCGTCGGCCCCGGCATCGAGCGCTTCCACCTTATCCGCATCTTCCAAACGCGCCGACACCACGATAACGGGCATATGCGACCACCCGCGCAGCGAGCGGATGACGTCGACGCCGTCCATGTCGGGCAGACCCAAATCGAGAATAGCCAGATCGATGCCGCTCGACGACGTAAGCTCGAGCAGCGCTTGAGCTCCCGTCGTCGCCTCACGATGCCGATATCCGTGCACATCGAGCGTCGTCACTATGAGGTTGCGAACGGCCGCATCGTCTTCCACAACCAAGATCTCGCGCCGCTTGTCCACGCGCTCGCTCCTTTCAACTCGCGCCCCTCGCGCCTCGCGCGGGGCGAAAACCCACGTCAGACAACCACCTACAGACGTCAGCCGCGCAACCCGTCCTCCGAAAACGAGCCGCCATCCAGCAGCAGGCCCTCCACCGACGCCTGCTCTAGGTCGAAGGAGAAGACGCAACCGTGCGGATACGCATCGCGCACCGTCATCTCACTTCCATGAACGCGCACGATCGAGCGACACAGCGGAAGACCCAAACCCATGCCGCGACGCGAATCCCCCCGGGCCGCCTTCGGGTCGGTGGAAGAGGCATGATAGAACATGTCGAAGATGCTCGCCTTGTCGGCATCGGGCACGCCCGGGCCGTCATCGGCCACCGAGATGCGCACGAGCTTGCGCCCATCGTCGACCCACGGCTTGGCCGCCACCACGATACGCGAGCCCGCAGGCGTGTAGACCAGCGCGTTGTTCACCAAGTTGATGATGACCTGCATGATGAGCCGCGCATCCATGTACGCCATCAAAAGCTCGTCGGATACCTCCACCACGATGGCATGCTCGCGAGCACGGCGATTCACATGATGCAGCGCATCGGCGAAAACGTCGGCGACGAGCTCGGGCTGGCGAGCTATCTGCACCGTGCCGTCGTCGATGCGCGTGACGGACAGGAGGTTTTCAACCAGATCGATGAGCCAAGTCGAATCCTCGTAAATGTCGCTGTACATCTGACGGCGCTGGTCGGGAGTCAAGCGGGCCCCTTCTCGCAAAAGCATGTCGGCGTCGCCGGAGATGCTGGTGAGCGGGGTGCGCAGGTCGTGCGAGATGGCGCGCAAAAGGTTCGAGCGCAGAGCTTCTTTCTCCACCTTGATGAGCATATCGTGACGCTCGCGCATCGACACGATCTGCCCGATCGCCTGCCCGCATTCGTCCAAGATGGCGATGAGCAGGTTCTTCTCGAAGGCGCCGAAATCCTCGCTGCTCTCCTCCATGACCAGGCCCGCCACGCCCACCACCGCGTCCTTCGAACGGATGGGCACGTACAGGCACGATGCCTCGAGCAAGGTGTCGGTCGTCGCGCCCGCGCGTTCGTTGTTAGCGGCAACCCACACCGCCACCGCGACTTCGCTTTGCGCGGTGAGCTCGTCGTCTTGCGCGTCTCCCCCACCTGAGCCGGGCACATCGAAGACGCGCGGAGCGGAAAGCGTGCCGTCTTCGCGCTTGCGATACATGACCACGGGTCGATTGAGGATCTTCATGATCTCGGCAGCAGCGGTCTCCAAGCACTGGCCAACCGTCGCTGCCGCCTGCAGCTCGCGGCTGCTCTCGAGCAGCACCTCCGTACGATACGCGCGCAAGGCGCTCGCGCGCACCTGGCGCCTCATGCGAATGGTAAGCGAGGAGGCCACAAGCGTTCCCGCCAGCATGAATGCGAACATCATGGAAGCCGAGGCTCCGTAAGCGTGGAAGGAGAAGCGCGGAACCGTGAAGAAGAAGTTGTAGGATGCCACCGACCCGAACGCCACGAGGGCCGCGTAGAAGAAACCGTCGGCGCGCGTGGCGAACAGAAGCGCCACGAGCATGTATATCATCGGCACGATGGCCAAGCCGAATCCGATGCTGTAGAGCACATAGCCCAAAAAGGAAGACGCCGCCACCGAGGAAAACGCCTTAGCCACATCGCCGGGCGTCAGGCGAAACGCCGTGCGCGCGCCGGCGCTGCCAAGCTCCGAGGGAATGTCTTTAACCGGCACCACGTTAACCGTCGCGCTGTAGGAAAGCCTGATCAGGCGCGCAGACAGATCGCCGCGCAGCCACGCAGTCCAGCGAGATCCAGAGCAGGCGCCCACCACAAG
Organism: uncultured bacterium; assembly: GCA_937890835.1. GTDB lineage: Bacteria > Actinomycetota > Coriobacteriia > Coriobacteriales > Eggerthellaceae > CALADF01. The sequence goes on along the minus strand of CALADF010000035.1, from coordinate 38,818 downwards.
CTGCGTCACGCCGGCGGTCACCGCGTACTGGGAGATGAGGCTCGCGGCGTCTTCGCCGTGAAGCGTGACCACATGCGCGCCGAGCTCCTCGGCCAGATCGATGTTCCGACGCAAGCGCTCGGCTTCCTGCGCATCGAGCTTTTTGCCCTCCGAAGACGAAACCACCAGCGCGGTCAGCGTTCCGTGAAGCGACTCGGCGAGATTGGCTGCGGCCCTGATCACCTTCACGTTGCTCGCGTCGGGCGTGATGACGGCCGCGACATCTTCGCCCGCGTCCCCGCCGGCATCCGCGCCTTTCTGCTCGGCGCGACGCGTCAGCCGATCGGCCATGCGACGCAGCGCCACCTCGCGCAGCGACGCCAGGTTCTTCTGAGAGAAGAAGTGGGAGAGGGCCGTGTTGACGCGATCGGGCACATAGATCTTGCCCGCGCGCAGCCGTTCGATGAGGTCTCCCGGCTCGATGTCGACCAATTCGACGAAGTCGGCATCATCGAAGATGCGATCGGGGATACGCTCGGCCACGTTGACGTAGGTGATCGCCGCTATCTTGTCGTTGAGCGCCTCGAGATGCTGCACGTTCACGGTGGTGAACACGCTGATCCCCGCACGCAGGAGCTCCTCGATGTCCTGATAGCGCTTGCGGTGCCTGCATCCGGGAGCGTTGGTGTGCGCAAGCTCGTCGACGAGCATGATCTGCGGCCGGCGGGCCAGCGCGGCGTCGAGATCGAACTCCTCGAGCGTGATGCCGCGATGCGCGATCTTTTTGACGGGAACGCGCTCGAGACCTTCGGCAAGGGCCATGGTATCAGAGCGGGTATGGGGCTCCAGATAGCCCACCGCCACGTCGAAACCCTTCTCCAATATGCCGTGCGCTTCCTGGAGCATCGCGTAGGTCTTGCCGACGCCGGCGGCGTAGCCGAAGAAAATCTTAAGCTTGCCGCGCGTATCCCCCGCAGCCTGCTCCGCCTCGGTGATCTGCCTGAGAATGGCATCGGGATCTCGTCGCGTCGCGAAATCTTCTACCGTCATGCTCTGCTCCTCGCTTTCATACTCCAAGCGCACGCCGCCCATCGGGCGCGGACGCGTGCGCATCATAGCACGGAAGAAGCCGCCGAGGCGCCCTTTCGAGCAACGTCCAATTATCACGGCCACATGGCTTTGCCCGCCGCTCCCGCGCCCCGCCCCGTACCTGCAAGAACAGCAGATGCGCGCGAAAACGGGCCGTATGAGCTTCGCGCGCATCCGCCTCACGCGCACCGCGCGACGACAGGCAGAAGGCCCCGCCGCCGCGCTGCGCTTTGCGCGTGCTCCTACTTATGGGCAAGCACGCCGTCGATCATGAGGTTGACCTCAAGGACGTTTACACCCGCATCGCCCAAGATGCCCAACATCGGCCGATCGGTGCACTGATCGATGATGGAGCGGATTTCCGACTCGCTCATCCCCGTGTTCTTGGCAAGGCGCTTGACCTGATATTCCGCAGCCGCCGGTGAGATGTGCGGATCAAAACCCGAACCCGAGCACGTCACAAGATCGCTCGGCACGGGCACGCCCCGCATCTCGGGATGGGCCTCCTCGATCTTAGCCAGGCGATCGCACACGACCGCCTCGAACTCAGCGCTCGCGGGGCTGAGGTTCGACGGGCCATACCACATCACGGGTTCGCCTGCGTCATTGACGAAGGTGCCGGGGTTGGCGTTCATGATGCGCCCCCACATGTGATCTTCGTCGTGGAACTCCTGAGCGACGAGCTCGCTTCCATACTTCACCCCATCGACCTCGATGATCGAGCCGTTGGCTTGATGGGGAAAAACCAGCTGCGCTACGCCCGTGCACGCGCCCGTGTACACCACGCCGCAGATCACCGTAGCCGCCAGAAGCAGCGCGCAGGACGCGCCCCAGGTCTTCGCCGTCGCGCCCCAAGAACGCGCCGCATCGCCGATATTCGCGTGCCTCATTTCGCCACGCTCCTTTCTCTCGTGCATGAAATCGCACGCTATCGCTTCCTTACCGCGAGCCCGACGCTTAAAGTCGGGCCCGCCGAGAACGCCCCGCGCAGGCCTTTCGCGAAAGCCGCTCCCGCGCAAGAGCAGAACCTTGCTAGGCGACGCCGATGAGAACCATCAGCATGTCGAGCAACTTGATGGCCGCGAACGGCAACACGATGCCGCCAAGGCCGTAGACCAGAAGGTTTCTGGTCAGAAGGCTTTGCGAAGACGCCTCGCGATACTTCACGCCGCGAAGCGCAAGCGGGATCAACGCGACGATGATGAGCGCGTTGTAGATGATGGCCGCCATGACCGCCGACGCGGGAGATGCGAGGTGCATGATGTTGAGCGCCTCAAGCTGCGGGTAGAGCGGCACGAACAGCGCGGGGATGATGGCAAAGTACTTCGCGACGTCGTTGGCGATGGAGAAGGTGGTCAAGCTGCCACGCGTCATGAGAAGCTGCTTGCCGATGCGCACGATGTCGATGAGCTTCGTGGGGCTCGAGTCGAGATCGACCATGTTGCCCGCTTCCTTCGCCGCCTGAGTGCCGCTGTTCATCGCGACGGCCACGTCGGCCTGAGCGAGCGCGGGGGCGTCGTTGGTGCCGTCGCCGGTCATGGCAACCATGTGGCCCTCGGCCTGATACTGGCGAATCGCCTCGAGCTTGGTTTCGGGCGTCGCCTCGGCGATGAAGTCGTCCACGCCCGCCTCGGCCGCGATGGCCGCTGCGGTAAGCGGATTGTCGCCCGTGATCATAACCGTCTTGATGCCCATGGTGCGCAGGTCGGCGAAATTCTCCTTGATTCCCTGCTTCACGATGTCCTTGAGATACACCACGCCCAAGATCCTGCGGTCACGTGCCACCAGAAGAGGCGTGCCGCCCGCACGGGAGATACGCTCGACCGCCTCCGCGCACTCGGAGCTGTAGGCACCGCCCGCCGACTCGACATAGCTGCGAACGGCGTCGGCCGCGCCCTTCCTGATCTCGTGGCCGTCGAAGTCCACGCCGCTCATACGCGTCTGCGCCGTGAAGGGAACGCTCACCATGCCCGCGCCGGAAAGCTCGCGGCCCCTGATGTCGAAGCGCTCCTTCGCGAGCACCACGATCGAGCGACCCTCGGGCGTCTCGTCGGTGAGGCTTGCCAGCTGAGCGGCATCCGCCACTTCGCGCTCGGTCGCGCCGTCGACGGGGATGAACTCGCAAGCCTGACGGTTGCCGAGCGTGATGGTGCCCGTCTTGTCGAGCAGCAGCACATCGACGTCGCCTGCCGCCTCGACCGCGCGCCCGCTCATGGCAAGCACGTTCGCCTGGTTCAAGCGGGACATGCCCGCGATGCCGATGGCGGACAGAAGCGCGCCGATGGTGGTAGGCGCTAAGCACACGAACAACGCGACCAAAGACGTAAGCGAGGTGGGGTTTACCGCGCCCGCAAGCCCCGCGGAGAAGTCGCTGAACGCGAACAGCGACATGGCCACCAGTAAGAACACGAGGGTCAGCGCAACCAGCAGAATCTCGAGCGCCAACTCGTTAGGGGTCTTCTTGCGCGAAGCGGACTCGACCATGGAAATCATCTGATCGAGGAAGCTGTGACCCGCATCAGCGCTCACGCGCACGATCAGCCAGTCGGAAAGCACCGTGGTGCCGCCCGTCACCGCCGAGCGGTCGCCGCCCGATTCCCTGATGACGGGCGCAGATTCGCCGGTGATGGCGCTTTCGTCAACCGAAGCGGCGCCCATCACGATTTCGCCGTCGGCGGGAATCTGCTCGCCTTCACTCACGAAGAAGAGGTCCTTCTTTTTAAGCGAGGCGGACGAGACCTCCTCGGCACGCGCGCGAACAAGCTCCGCGGGGTCTTCCGCGTGATACGCCTTCGCCAACAGCGCCTCGGTAAGCTTATGCGCGTCCACATCACGCTTGGCCGCGCGCAGGGAGTCGGCCTGAGCCTTGCCGCGCCCTTCGGCGATGGCCTCGGCGAAGTTGGCGAACAGAACCGTGAGCCAGAGGATGGCCGAGATGGCCAAGGTGAAGCCGGGGTTGGAATCCGAGATGCCGAACAGCGACAAGACGAACAAGATGAGCGTGAGGATCGCGGAGATGTAAACCGTCAACATGACGGGGTTCTTCATCTGCTCGCGAGGCGCGAGCTTGGCGAACGCGTCGCGGACCGCGCGTTTTGCAAAAGTGTTCATTGATGCGTCTTTCATTGCAGTGGTTGTCATCGCACGTCACCCGACCTACAGGATCATCGTGAGCTGCTCGGCCAAAGGACCCAGCGCGAGAGCGGGGAACAGGGACAGAGCGCCGATGAGAAGGATGACCACGATGAGCAGAAACACGAACATGGCGTTGCTGGTCGAAAGCGTACCCGCGCTGGTCGCGACCTTCTTGCGCGCCGCAAGCGAGCCTGCAAGGCACAGCGCCGCGGCGACGGGGACGAAGCGGTTCGCGAGCATCTCGAGGCCGAGGACCGTGTTGATCATGGGCGTGTCGGCGGCAAGACCCGCGAACGCAGAGCCGTTGTTTCCGCCTGCGGAGATAGCCGCGTAGAGAACTTCGGAGAAGCCGTGGGCGCCGCCGTTGTTGAGGCTGTCGACCGTCGCGGGATCGAAGCACATGACGCCCGCGCCGACCAAGATGACAACCGGCGTGGTGATGCACAGGATGGTCGCCATGCGCATCTCGCGTGGACCGATCTTCTTACCGAGGTACTCCGGCGTGCGTCCCACCATAAGTCCCGCGATGAACACCGTCAGGATGACGAATCCGATCATGGAGTACAGGCCGCATCCGATGCCGCCGCCGATGATCTCGCCAAGCGCCATGAGGATCATGGGCACCATGCCGCCGATAGGCGTGTAGCTGTCATGCATGGAGTTGACCGAGCCGTTGGAGGCTGACGTGGTGAAAGCGGCCCAAATCGCGGAGTCGGTCACGCCGAAGCGCGTTTCCTTGCCTTCCATATTGCCGCCCGACTGGCCCTCCTGGCCCATGTAGACCGCACCGTCCTGCGCAAGCTGCGGAGTCGCGGCCATCTCGGCGAAGCCGATGACGGCCAAGCCGACCAAGAAAAACGCCATGATAGCAACGAAGATCGCGCGTCCCTGTCGCCTGTCAGAGACGTAACGGCCGAAGCTGAACACCAAGGCGAACGGGATGAGCAGAAGCGATATGCACTGCAGCAGGTTCGACAGCGGCGTGGGGTTCTCCAGCGGACTTGCGGAGTTCACGCCGTTGAAGCCGCCGCCGTTGGTGCCGAGCTGCTTGATGGCGACTTGGCTCGCCTGAGGCCCTACGGGCACGACGCCCTCGTCGACGACGTCGACCGCAGCAGGGTCTTGCGCATCCACGACGTTGCCTTCCGCATCGATGCCGACAGGCTCGACGAGCTGCACCGTCTCATAGGGCGCGAGGTTTTGCGGGGATCCCTGCGCCACATCGACGATCGCGAGCACGAAAGACAGCGGCAGGAGAACGAAGAGAATCGCGCGCGTCACATCGGCGAAGAAGTTGCCGAGATTCTGCACGCCTTCGCCCACCAGACCGCGGAACAGCGCGAAGAGAACAGCCATGCCGACGGCAGGCGTCACGAAATTCTGCACCGTAAGGCCGATGGCCTGGGAGAAATAGCTCAGCGCAGCCTCGCCGCTGTAGGACTGCCAGTTCGTGTTGGTCACGAAACTCGCGGCGGTGTTGAAGGCCAGATCCCAGCTCAAACCGTCGAACCCTTCGGGATTGAAAGGCAAAAAGCCCTGCAGCATGAGAATCGCCATGAGGACGACCAAAGAGATCAGGGAGAAGATGAGCGCGCTTGAGAGATAGCGCTTCCAGTTCATCTGATCGGCGACGTCGATGCGGCAGATGCGATACACCAGGTTCTCGACGGGAACCAGGATACGGGAGATCTTCCCGTGCTCACCCGCCATGATCTTGTTGAGATATCCCGACAGCGGGATGGCAAGCGCGACCAGAAGGGCCACGTAGATCGCGTACTCGAAAAGCTCGTCGGTCACTTTTCATCACCGCCGTCGAGCAGCACGTAAAACAGATAGAGCACCATGGAGACGCCGAGCGCGCCCACGATGCCGGATACCGTTGCCATTATCGTCCTTTCAAACTCCGCCCTCCGCGCAGGAAGGCTCCAACCTATCGCGCCAGATCTGGCTGCGCCTGCGCACAGCGCCGCCCCGATCGGGTATTAACAGGTTAAGGAGAGCCGCCTTAACGCGACGTTAAGGTTGGGCGCAGGATATTAAGACGGCATTAAGATGGCAAAAGGGCTACACTTGTAGCCGCGTCTTTCGCTCCGCGCGACGCATGAAAAGAAATCCGTCGAATCACCAAGAGAATACGCTGCACGCCCATGAGCACCAAACCGCGCACTACCGAGCAATCCGTCGAAGATTGCACGACAAGCAACCTCACATCGCAAAGCAGAGCGCCCGAGCGCCTCTGGTCGCGAACGTTCATCACCATCGTCGCGCTGACGCTGTGCTGCTTCCTCGTCGGTCAAGGCACCAATGCGGGCACTTCGGTGTATCTCGACCGCATGGGGGAAACCGCCACGCTCGCGGGCATCGGCGCCGCCGTGTTCTCTGCCGCAGCTGCCGCGTCACGCCTTCTTTGCGGCCCGATCATCGATCGAAAGGGGCGCGCCATCGTGATGGCGACAGGCGCCGCCATCATGCTCGCCGGCACCGCGGGGCCGGTATTCGCCAACACAAGCGAGCTCTTCGTTGTCTGGCGCTTCCTTCAAGGCATGGGCTTCGCCATCGCGACGACCGCCTCCGCCACGGCGGCCGCCGACGTGCTACCACTGTCCCGCCTCGGAGAGGGCATCGGATATTACGGGCTGGGGCAGGCTATCGCCATGTCCATCGGGCCGGCACTCGCGCTGTTTTTGGTGTCGACCGATCCCGCGGAAAACCTCTATTTGGGATTCTCCGCGGCGGCTGCCGCAGCAGTCGCGTTCGCCCTGACCTGCCGCTACGAGAAAAACCCGCGCTCTCTTCCCAAGACCTCGGCCTACCGACGTCGATGGGAGCGGGAGCAAGCCTCCTCCGAATCGAACGCCGCAAACGCTGCAGACGGAGCCTTCTCGGAGAAAGGCGCTCCGGCATCGACGCGAACAGACACCGGGATGGTCGCCGATGCCGCGTGCAACACCCAAACTGGGAAGGCCGCAAGCTCCGCCGACGCCGCGAGCCTCGAGAACCCCGATCATCACGGAGGTCGCCTGCGTTCGCTTGTCGACGGCGTGCTCGAACCCCGAGCTCTGCCGGGGACCATTCCCATGATGATCATGTCGCCCGCCTTCGGGTTCGGCATCTTCTTCGTCGGGCTGTACGGTACCACACTCGGCGTGGGCAACGCCGGCGTCTTCTACACCATTTCCGCAATCGCCATGATCGCCGTGCGCTTGAAGTCGAAATCGTTCATGGACACCGTCGCCCCCATCAAGATCATGGGCGTATCGGCGGCATCGGGCCTGATCTGCTATGGCATGCTGCTCGCCTGCGGCATCTGGAGCAACTTCGGAGCACTCGACATCGTGTTCTATTTCGCAGGTATCTTCTACGGCCTGTGCTTGGGACTGGCCATGCCCGTGAACCAGACCGTCGCCGTGCGCAACACGCCCGACGAGCGCTGGGGTGCCGCCAACGCGCTGTACCTGCTCGCGACCGACATCGGCATCGGCACCGCCTCGGTGATCTGGGGCGTGATCAACGACACGTTCGGATTCACGACCACCATCTGCTGCGTGATGGCCTGCATAGCGGCATCGCTCATCGCCGCACGCGTTTGCTACCCGCGAGACAAAGCGTAGGCGAGGCCTTCCCGGCGAGGGGGCAAGGGCTCCAAGGCCTTTCTCGCCCCTCGCGACACCCGACCCCCTGGTCCCACTGCAGCACCCCCGTAGAGTCCGCACCTTCGCCAACTGCGCACATGCGCCTAAAGTCGCGCACGCTTTCGGCTCCCCTGATTCCTGTTTTTCAACGAAATGTGTCAAGGAAGAGCAAAAACGGGTATGCGGGTGCGCCGAACACAGCGCAACCCGTATCACCCAGATGCAAAAACCCAGGTGGGAATGGCGCCCGACACCTCCTCATCACGCGAGCAAGCTTCGTAATGATACAAGTCGCGGATAAAACGGAATCCAACCTTCCCAATCCGAGCGCATAGGCTCGGCGCGGTGCCCTCCAGAAGCATCGCCGCCTACGCGAGCTCGGCGCTCGTCGCCGCGAGGAGTCATCCGAAAAAACACCTCGCGCCACAACATCGATCATCAGCAGGGTAAACCGAGCTCGTAACGCAGCTCCAATGAAATCATCGGTCATGCGGCAAGATTTCACGCCAAGCGCGAGGCGTACCGCCTTCGCCACGGCGTCACGCGACCGAACGCCAGAAAGCTCCTCGTTAGTTACCGCAATCGTCGTCCACCCCATAGACGCCAGCGCGTTAGCCCTTCGAGAATCTCTTATCCGAGCCTTCTCGCCTTCATGGGCGAATCTGCTTTGATATTCAACGTCGATCTTCGAATCCGGCCAACAGAGATCGCAGCGAACGAACGACCTGCGAGCCGCTGCGCGAGCCCCGTCGCTTAGCATCACCTCATAGTTAAGCTCGGGCATGCCGAGGCCGTACCCCCCGAAACGACGAGGCAAGCCCAATAGCAAAGCGAGCTTGGTTTCACGTGCCGATGCGGACCCACCCGTCAGATAGGGAAGAATTCGCCTGACGCGATAACTTCCACGCAGAGACGGATTCTTCGTTACGAAATCGCGAATAGATGAAACCGTGGCAAGAGGCATCGCATCATATTTGACGACGGCGGAGAAGCGGGGGTTCGCAACCTCAGCCCTCAACCTACCTGTCGAAACGACATCAACCGCATGAGCAGGACTCCGCCCTCCTCCGTCGGGAATGACGGCTGTCGCCACGCGCTCCGGCAACACCGGCGTTCGTCCCTTCGGCTCACACGACAACCTCGCTCGATACGTTCCGCACATTTCATAGCCCAGCTCAAGAAGCTCGATCATAGAGCCTCCCTGTCCGGCTATTTCCACGAATGCAAACTCCGGAGTGCAAACGAGGGAAGTATCCGACACCCTGAAAACCGACCGTCGCGGCAAGGCAAGCATATGCTGGTGAATTACCGCGACATCGTTCTTCCTTCGGCATTGAGCACTTGACGATGTTGTTATGTGGACTGGGTAGCTCAAGCGACGTGACGACATAACGGACGAAACCTCAACAGCAAGCTCGCGGACACACGACAGGCTGACCGAATCTGCGGGAGCATGCCGAATTCGCGCAAGACCAACTCCGCGCACCTGACCACGAACCGCGCCCATGTCGAGAGCCTCGCGAAACGAACAGGCTTTCGTCACGTCATGCATCGCCCGATCAGCGAGCCCGCTGCATATCTCCAACGCGGTATAGTGGCTGAATAAAATCGAACGAGCCATAACGTTCCCTCCGCGTCCCTGAGAAGAGGATCTTGCGGTCTTAGGTCGGAAGAGGGACACCACTTCACTCTACCGCCCCGTTGCAGGGCGGCGCCGCACTGGCTCGATGCCGCCAATGTTACACGACAAGCCCGCTCACGTAAGATAGCGAGTGAAAAAACACCCTATTCACCAAATCATTAGGGATATCTTCGTATCGTTTTCTATCCCAGATATAGTGTGCGCATTTTACATTGAAGAGATTCCCGTTTTTCGACGAAATGCATCAAGCAACACGAAGAACTGACGACCTCTCCTATAAAAGCGAGTGAGATGCCACAAGGGAAAGTGAAAATCCCAGATGAGCGTTAACCAGATCGAACTTATCCAGCTCTCCTTGAAACCCAGATGATACAAATCGTCCAAAAAGGGGCACCGCAGCTTCCGAATTCATGCACGCGCAATAATCACCGACGGAGAATGGGCGGGAAATACGGGGGGACGGCGCTCAAGCCCCCAGAGCGGGCGGAGAACGCGCCGGAGGCCCGGAACGAGCGGGAACGCGCTGGACCGAAGATCGAACGGATCCGCATCCTTGGCAGCACCCCGTTAGCCGTCCGCACGGCGATTCGGACGAAATGGCCCCATTTTCAAACTCGGGGCGTCATTGCTCCACAACATAACTATAATGATCACACCATCATGACAGAGGTGCGGCACGCATCAGTAACCCCATGAAGCGCCGGGAAGCGCGGGGCGAAAGGGCAAGTCGCCGAAGGAGCGCCGGGTTTCCCGACCTTGCGCGCCCTGGGGTCAAGGAGAACATCCTTGGCACTGTCGCAATAGCGGAGGGCTGTCATGGTTTTTTGCTCGAACGCCATCTTTCCTGCAAGCCATGACATGAAAGCCCCTTATCAGAGGGAGGATAGATGGAATTCGTCAACACCTTCTGGGCGCTCGTGCCGGCCATCGTGGCTATCGTGCTCGCGCTCATCACGAAGGAAACCTACAGCTCGCTTTTCATCGGCATATTGGTCGGTGCGCTCCTGCTCACCGGGTTCGACCCCATCGGCACGGTCGACGCCATCATCAGCGGCTCGTTCATCCCCGAGGGAGGAACCGAGGAGGACGCCATGATCACGGGCCTCGTGCCGTCGCTGGCCGATAGCGCGGGCATCTTCATCTTCCTGGTGATCCTCGGCATCTTCGTCGCGCTCATCAACGCCACGGGCGCTTCCGCCGCGTTCGGCAAGTGGGCGGCGAAAAACGTCAAGAGCCGCATCGGCGCCCAGCTGGCCACCTTCGTGCTCGGCGTGCTCATCTTCGTCGACGACTACTTCAACTGCCTGACGGTCGGCTCGGTCATGCGCCCCGTCACCGACGCGCAAGTGGTCTCGCGCGCGAAGCTTTCGTACCTCATCGACGCCACGGCGGCTCCTATCTGCATGATCGCCCCGGTGTCCTCGTGGGCGGCGGCGGTCTCCGGCGTTGCAGCCGACCTGAACGTCGACGGAATCCAACTGTTCGTCAGCGCCATTCCGTTCAACTTCTACTCGCTGCTCACGCTCGTGTTCGTGATCGCCATCATCGTCATGGGCTTCGATTACGGCCCGATGGCGAAGGCCGAGCTCGCTGCGCTGCGCGATGGCGAGCTGGGATCGCTCGGCAACGACGAATCCACCGAGAACGTGCGGGCGAAGCTGTTCGACATGATCATTCCCATTCTCGTCCTCATCGTGTTCTGCATCATCGGCATGCTCTACGTCGGCGGCTTCTGGGATCCCGAGGCTGAAGGCTACATGAACGTCATCCTCGCGTTCGGTAACACCGATGCGTTCACCGCCCTGCCGTGGGGTTCGCTCATCGCGCTGCTGTTCGCGTTCGTGTACCTGATCCTGCGCCGCGTGATCTCGTTCAAAGACGCTATGAAGTCCATCGTTCCCGGTTTCGAGGCCATGGTCCCCGCCATCATCATCCTCACCTTCGCGCTCACGCTCAAGAGCATGACCAGCGCGCTCGGCGCCGCCGAGTTCGTCTCCGGCTGCATGGAAGGAGCGGCTGCGGGTCTGTACAGCATGCTGCCCGCCATCATCTTCCTCGTCGGCGGCGGCTTGGCCTTCGCGACGGGTACGAGCTGGGGGACCTTCGGCATCCTCATCCCCATCGTGCTGCCCATCTTCGCCAACGAGCCCGAGCTTTTGACCATCGGCATCTCCGCCTGCTTGGCGGGAGCCGTGGCGGGCGATCACATGTCGCCCATCTCGGACACGACCATCATGGCGTCCGCCGGCGCGAGCTGCAACCACCTGCAGCATGTGTCGACGCAGATCCCCTACGTCCTGACGGTGATGGCCATCTCGTTCGTATGCTTCGTGATCGCGGGCTTCGTCCGCAACCCGCTGATCTGTCTGGCAATCGGCATCGTGCTGGTGATCGGCACGCTGCTGGTGCTCAAGAAGACCGTCGGCGTGCGCACCAAGGACATCGCCGCCGAGGCGGAATCCGCGCAAGCGTAAAACCGCCCGTCGGGACAACGTCCGTTCAACACGAAACGCCCGCTGCGATCAACGAGCAGCGGGCGTTTTTCATGTAATCCCTGGAATGCGGGACGAGACGCCGACAGCCGGTAAGGCGGAAGACGGCGTTCGGGCGAACCGAATCGCGGGGGAAAGCGAGCTCAGTAAGGCTGCTCCAGATCGGCATGCGCGAGCGCGTCGGCATCGAGTTCGAAGAACTTGCCCGCGCGGAAGCGGTCGAACGCAACCAATGCGATCATGCCTGCGTTGTCGCCGCATGAATGCAAAGGCGGCATCACCAGCTTCACGTGCATCTTCGCGCAAAGCTTCTCATACGCGCCGCGCAGCACGGGGTTCGCCGCCACACCGCCGCCAAGGCAGAACGTCTTCGCACCCGTCTGCTCGAGAGCGCGACGAGCCTTGGACACCTGAACGTCCACCACCGCCTGCTGAAAGCTCGCGCAAATATCGGGCACGTTGAGCTCGCGACCGGCGGCGCGCTCCTGATTCACATACGTGACCACCGCCGTCTTCAACCCCGAGAGCGAAAAGCGCAAATCTCCCGAGTGCATCATCGCGCGGGGGAACGCAATAGCGTCGGGATCGCCCTCGGCCCCCAGCTTCGAGATGACGGGGCCGCCGGGATAACCCAAGCCAAGGGCCTTCGCCACTTTGTCGAAAGCCTCGCCCACCGCGTCATCGATCGTCGCGCCGAGGATCTCGTAATCGCCCCAATCGCGCATATGGACGAGCATGGTGTTGCCGCCGGAAACCAGCGAAACCACTGCGGGGGGCGCGAATGTCTCGTCGCCGATCTTGTTCGCGTACAGATGCCCTTCGAGATGATTCACGCCGATGAACGGGACATCGCATGCCCACGCCACGCCCTTCGCAAACGCCACACCCACCACAAGCGCCCCGAGCAATCCGGGGGCATACGTAACCGAGATGGCGTCGAGATCGCGCCAACGAAGGCGGTCGAGCCCGAGCTTGCGCGCCGCGGTCTCGAGGCACTCGTCGCACACGCCGCAGATGGCCTCGACGTGTTTACGGCTCGCGATCTCGGGGACGACGCCGCCGAAACGCGCGTGAAAGTCGATCTGCGAGGCGACCACGTCGGCGAGCAGATGGCCCGAACCGTCGACGATAGCCGCCGCCGTCTCATCACACGACGACTCGATGGCGAAAACAAGCGGGTGATCAACAGCGCCGGAATCGCCCGATGCGGCGGAAGCGCCCGAAGGCGAGCCGGGATGATGCTCGATGCTCATGCCCGCAACATCATGCCGCGACTCAGGAAGCGTGGGGCTTTTCATGATGAGCGCATCCTCGCCATCCGAGTAGTACCGAGGCCGCACGCCAAGGCTCTCGAACCCGAGCGAGGCGTAAAGCGCCTGCGCGCCCTCGTTGCCTGCGCGCACCTCGAGCGAGCACGTCTGCGCCCCGAGGCTGCGCGCGTCGGACGCGATGCGACCGATAAGCTCGCGGGCGATACCGCGACGGCGAAACGCGGGGTCGACGCCCACCTTGAGTATCTGCACGTCCCCGTCGACAACCCAGCCGCCGGCATATCCGATGAGGGGCGCATCCTCGGAGACGGGCAGCGAAGGATCGGAGGCGTACGCCGCCCACCAGATGCGGTCAGCGCGCCCGAGCTCGTCGGCGACAAGCGACGAGCTCCACGCATCGCTTCCCATGACGTCGCCCTCCATGGCGGCGACGGCTGAAGCATGAGGAGCGTCAAGCGGAAGATAGGCGATGCCCGCGCCGTTCGCCCGCGTGTTGGAAACGGACGTGTCGTTCATGGTCACGTGCTTGCTGCCACGTGCGCCGGCAAGCGCTTGGTCTTCCCTCGCCAAACGGACGCGCTCGTTCTCCTCGGCATCCGACAAGCGCGTGTACACGGGAAGGACGTACGCCGGGTCGTGTCGCTTCGAGTCGAGAGGGTCGGCGCTGCCAGCCCGCCAGGCGTCTTCGACGGCCAGGAGCAAGCCTACGCCCGTCGGGATCCACAGGGAAGAATCGAGGGTCATGCCGGCTGCGGAGAACAAATCCGCGTATTTCCTCAGCGCGTCACCCGTGATGAGAAGATCCCCCGATGCATCCGAGCCGCTCACACCGCACGGCTCGACGGAGGCGGCGTACCCGGCGGCGCAAACGTCCGCCTTGACGACGCGATCGCGCCCGAGACGCGTCACGCCCGCGTCATTCAGATCGAATTCGACAGGGTACACCTCTTTGCGCATGGCATCGGCCACCACCAGGACGCGACCCCGAACACCCGACGCCTGCGCGTTCCATGCGACGGCGTCGAGGGTCGAAACCCCCACAAGACCCACCTCGAGCGCCGAGGCGACGCCCTTAGCCGTGGCCATGGCGATGCGCACGCCGGTGAAAGAGCCGGGTCCGCGTCCGACCGCCACGCACGCGATGCTCTCGCGCGCAACGCCCGCGTTCGCGAGCAGCTCATCGACGCAGGCGAGGAGCCGCGTGTTCGACGCGCGACGCGCCTCCACCTCGACCGAGGCGACGCACGAGATACGCTTCGCAGCGCTATCGATCAGGCCAATGCCGATGGCGATGACCTCGTTGGCCGTATCGAAGGCCAAAACGTATTCTTTTTCAGTCATGAACGTCAGCTTCCTGATGTCTTGGAAAGGCGCGACTTCGAATCGCTCGCCCAAACGAAGAGCAGCTGCCGCGAACGCGACCCGAACGAATGGACGCGAACGGTGCGATGCCCCTGCTCGTCAGCGGTGATAACGATCTCGAGGTAGTCGCAAGGCAGCTCCTCGGGGAACTTCTCCCCCCACTCGATGAACGCTGCGCCGTCGCCGTCGCCGTCGATAAGCGCATAGTAGTCGATGTCCTCGAGCTCGTCAGCGTCCTCGAGCCGATACAAATCGAGGTGGTACAGCGGGATCCTGCCGTCTACGTAGGAAAGCAAGATGTTGAAGGTGGGGCTGGTGACCGGGGCGCGCACGCCAAGAGCCGCAGCGACGCCCTGCACGAACTGGGTCTTACCCGCGCCGAGGTCGCCCGAAAGAACGACGACGTCGCCCGGATGCAGATACGGGGCCAGCGTCGAGGCGAGTTGCTTGGTCCCCTCCGTCGAGGACGTCTTGCGCGTGTATGTCAATCCGTTAGCCATGCGCTCATGATACGACATATCCACCGACGTGACGCAATCGAAGCCACAGGGAACAATAAACGAGCAGAACGCCGGTGCAAAGCGAGCCGGGAAGCCCGGCAGGTTGAGAGCGAACCCGCACGAGAAGAACCGAGGAAACCGGCGTCTGCGACGATCGGGCGCCGGATGCGAACCAAAGGGAAAGGCGAGGGTCGCCTAACCCTTTGAAACGACGGTCTCGGCGGCGCGGATCACGTGATCCATGGTGACGCTCGTCGTCACCGACCCGAGCCCGCGCGGCACGGGCGTGATGGCGTCGACCACAGGCTCGACCGCAGCGTAGTCGACGTCGCCGCACATGTTCCCCGCTTCGTCGAAGTTGATGCCGACGTCGAGCACCGTCTGCCCCTGACGGAAACACTCCGCGCCGTACGCGCGCGCACGCCCGGTGGCGCACACGACGATATCGACCTCGCGCATAGCATCCGCCAAGCCGACGGTGCGCGAATGACAGACGGTCACCGTCGCATCGCGATTGAGAAACATAGCGGCAGCCGGCCTGCCGATGACCAGGCTTCGACCGACGACGACCACGCGCTTACCCGCCACCGGGATTCCGTGATGATCGAGCATCGAAAAACACGCTTGCGCCGTCGCGGGAGGAAAGCCCTCGCCCTCGCCCGTGAACACGCTTGCCAGCGATGCGCGCGTAATGCCGTCGATGTCCTTGCGAACCGACAGCTCGTTGCACACGCGCGTCTCGTCGATATGAGCCGGCAGCGGCCTGAACATCAAGCAACCGTGGATCCCGTCATCTTCGTTGACCTCCCCGATGACGTCGAGAAGCTCCTCTTCGGAAGCGTCCGCGTCCAAGACGAACGTTCGCACGCTCACGCCGAGCTTCTCGGCGCGCTTGACCGCCGTGCGCTCGTAAGACAGATCGTCGGGCCGCTCGCCCATCCGCACGATCGCGAGCGTCGGGACAACGCCCCGGTTCCTCAACGCCTCGACGCGCGAGACAGCCGCCTCGCCCATAGCATCGACGACTTCTTTGCCGAGCAGCAACTTCGCCACAGCTCCCCCTTCGTGTTCACTACAAACCGCGTCACATGTTAGGGGAAAACAACAAGGCCGAGGCCTGCCGAGGGGAAACCCACGAAACGCCGACAAGGGGGATGCCTCATCGCGAAGGGATGCACGTCTTCAACCATGCCAAGAAGACGGGGGTGGCAACCCATCAACAAAACGATTGCGCCGCGTCAACGAAGCGATGAGAGCACGAGGGGCGAAGCAGCGAGATGCTCGCCTGCGCCGTTCCGATGCGAGGGCGACGACGGGCTGTTTACCTAGCGCGCCACTCCAACGTGAGCGCAACCCCGCGCGATCTTTACGCCGTCGGCGCGCCCAACGTCCCTGCCACGTAAGCGTAAACCGCATCCGCCCGGGCGACGCCATCGGCGATGAGCCCGTCGGCCTCTTCGCGATACGCCCGCGAACGACCCTCGTCCGATATCGAACCCACGTTGATGTAGACGTTCAAGCTGGCGCCGAGCAGAGCCGCGCGCGCGAACGCCACGGCCACGCCCGCGTCCGATACCGCCATGCGGCTTCCCTCACGTGCGAGAAACTCGCACTCGTCAATCACCGTAGAGCACAACCGCATGATGGCGAGAGGCGCCTCGCACGCCCCGATAAGAGCCTCCTGCATCGCGCGATCTTTCGCAGCGGCCTCTTCCGGCGTCGATTTCGGCATCCGATACGCGGATGCGAGCGGCTCGAAGGCGCGCGCGTCCTCATCCACCAGCGCTACGAGTTGAGCGCGCATCGCATCGAGCCTTTCGAGCGCCGCGCGCACATCATCTTCCACCTCGGCGTAGCGCTTCTTGCCCACGGTGAGGTTGCCAACCATGGAGGCCAGCGCCGCGGCGAGCGCGCCGCAATACGCCGCCGCCCCGCCGCCGCCCGGCGTCGGGGCGGCACTTGCGAGCTCATCGATGAAACGAGTATCGACCAATGTTCAACCTTTCGTTAGAAGAAACGTGGCGACGCGTCTGAAGACGTGCCGCCACGTTGAGTTCATGCTGAGTTTACGTCAGGCACAAACCAGATTCATGTCAGGCCCATGCTTGACCCGCGTCAGGTTTGCGCCGGATTCAGACCACACTTGCGCCAGAATCGCGCCAGGCACGTATCGGGTTCGCGCCAGAATCGCGTCAAGCTCGCGAAAGCCGCTAGAACAAGCCAGAGATAACGCCGGTCTCGTCGACGTCGATCCTGAACGCCGCAGGGCTTTTACCCAAACCGGGCATGGTCATGATCGACCCCGTGAGCGCGACGACGAAGCCCGCGCCTGCGGAAACCTTCACCTGACGCACCGTCACGTTGAAGCCGCGCGGCGCACCGAGCTTGGTCTGATCGTCGCTGAAAGAGTACTGCGTCTTCGCCATGCACACGGGCATGCCGCCGAACCCGAGTTTCTCCAGCTGAGCAATCTCCTTTTTCGCAGCAGGCTCGAAGGTGACGCCATCGGCATGGTAAACGCGACGTGCGATAGCCTCGATCTTCTCGGCGATGGACAAATCGTCTTCGTAAGCGAACTCGAACGTCTCGGCGCTGCGTCCTTCCGCGTCACCCTCGGCGCACAGACGCACCACCTCGTCGGCAAGCGCCAGACCGCCCTCGCCGCCCTTGGCCCACACCTCGGACAGCGCGACGTTCACACCCAGCTCACGGCATTTCGCCTCCACCAGGTCGAGCTCGGCCTTGGTATCGGTCGGGAACGCGTTGATGGCCACGACGCAGGGCAGCTTGTACACCTGCGTGATGTTCTCCACATGCTGCAGCAGGTTGGGAAGACCCGCTTCCAAAGCTTCGAGGTTCTCCTCGTTGAGATCGGCTTTAGCCACGCCGCCGTGATTTTTGAGCGCGCGCACCGTGGCGACGACCACCACCGCATCGGGCTTCAGCCCCGCGAGACGGCATTTGATGTCGAGGAACTTCTCCGCGCCTAGATCGGCGCCGAAGCCCGCCTCGGTCACGCAGTAGTCGCCGAGCGCCATGGCCATGCGCGTGGCCATGATGGAGTTGCAGCCATGCGCGATGTTGGCGAACGGGCCGCCGTGCACGAACGCCGGCGTGCCCTCGAGCGTCTGCACCAGGTTGGGCTTGAGCGCGTCCTTCAGCAGCGCGCACATCGCGCCCTCGGCATGCAAATCGTGCGCGGTGACGGGTTTGTCGTCGTAGGTGTATCCGACAACAATACGCCCCAAGCGCTCCTTGAGGTCGGTGATGGAGGTTGCCAGGCAGAAGATGGCCATGACCTCGGACGCCACCGTGATGTCGAAGCCGTCCTCGCGCGGCACGCCGTGCGCCTTGCCGCCCAGACCGTCGACGATGTTGCGCAGCTGGCGATCGTTCATGTCGACGACACGCTTCCAGGTGATCTTGCGCACGTCTATGCCAAGTTCGTTGCCGTTGTGGATATGCGCGTCGAGGAGCGCCGCGAGCAGGTTGTTCGCCGCGCCGATGGCGTGAAAGTCGCCGGTGAAGTGAAGGTTGATGTCCTCCATCGGGACGACCTGGGCGTATCCGCCGCCGGCGGCGCCGCCCTTGATGCCGAACACGGGCCCGAGGGAAGGCTCGCGCAACGCCACCATGACGTTCTCGCCGCGACGCGACAGCGCGTCAGCCAGGCCGACCGTGGTGGTGGTCTTGCCCTCGCCCGCAGTCGTGGGATTGATGGCCGTCACCAAGACGAGCTTGCCGGGCGTATGATCCTCTTCGCGCAGAAGGTTGTAATCGACCTTCGCCTTATACTTGCCGTAGCACTCAAGGTACTTCTCGTCGACGCCTGCGCGCTCCGCGATCTCGGTGATGCGCTTCGGCTCAGCCGCCTGGGCAATTTCAATGTCAGTCAACATGTCGGGCCCGCTTTCTGTGATCGATGAAACGGCGCCGCACGTGATTCCGTACGGCGCCCCTACGTTCAAGACCCGTTCATTCTATCGGCTGCGGAAAAGATATTCCACGCGGCCTCTTCCGACGGCGAGAGATGGCGGACTGATGGTCGCGATCCGGGAAGCTGCGTCCGCTCGACCCCGAAGCCCGAGTGCACGCCGTGAGCCGATCGACGCGCGCGACGGAACGGTCAGGCAAAACACGTCAGCCGCGAGCGTCGCCGCGCACCGTGAGCCACGCGGATCGCGCCGCGCCGCAGGCAATCGAGATCCTACGCGCTGAAGTCCCCTTCGACGGCGGCCAGAAGGCGCAGCCCCTCCAGCGTCAGCTCGGGAAGCACGTCGGTGACCGTGCGCGCATGAGCACCGACCAGCGAGGCAAGGCCCCCTGTGGCCACGACGGGGCAGCGACACCCGATCTGCTCGAACACGCGCTCGATCAAGCCGTCCACCCTGCCCGCCTCGCCGAACACGATGCCCGACTGAATGGCCTCCTCGGTCGAGGTGCCCACGGGCGCGGGCGGTGCCTCGAGCTCGGTGGCGGCAAGACGCGTGGCATGGGAGAACAGGGCGCTCGCACTCGTCTCCACGCCGGGCGCGATGATGCCGCCGATGAAGCAACCGCGCGCGTCGATGACCTCGATGTTGGTCGCCGTGCCGAAGTCGACCACGATAACCGGCGCCCCGTAGAGCCGTCGGGCGGCAATGGCGTCGGCGACGCGGTCGGCGCCGATCTCACGCGGATTGGGATAATCCGCCTCGAAAAGCCCCGCCTCTTTCGCGATGGACGCGGTGCAAACGCGCGCCTCGACGCCGGCGTGCTCGCGCAGCGCCTGCTCCCACGCCTTGGCGAGAAGCGGCACCACCGAGGAGAGCGCCGCCGCATCGACGTCCTTCGGCTCAATACCCTCCGCCGTCAGCAGCGAGACGAGCTTGATGTGCAGGTCATCGGCGGTATCGTGCTTGTCGGTGGCGATGCGCCACATCCGCTGCGGCCTCACGCGGTCTTCTCGACGGTAGGCGCCGAGAACGGTCTGAGTGTTTCCTACATCAATCGCAAGTAACATAATCGTGACAAACGTCCTTGTCGCTCGGGGCTGTTGAGTATAGTGATGGGAGTCATTATAACAACCGCGCCACGGCGGGTTAACGCGAAGCCAAACGCCCAGTTGCAGAGGAAAGGCAGCGATATGCTCGAAGCGCACAATCGAATTCTCGTCGTCGACGACGACTCGTCGATCACGGAATTCGTCGGCTACGCCCTCTCGAAGGAAGGCTACACCGCCGACATCGTCGACAACGGAGAAGAGGCGCTCGAGCTTTCCGAGAATCGTTCCTACGACCTCTTCATCCTCGACATCATGCTCCCGGGGATGGACGGCTACGAGCTGTGCCGCCGCCTGAGGGGCGAAACCTCCGCACCCGTTTTGTTCCTTTCGGCGCGTGACACCGAGCTTGACAAGGTGGTCGGGCTCGAGATAGGCGGAGATGACTACCTCGCCAAGCCGTTCGGCGTCCGCGAGCTGATCGCCCGCGTGCGCGCGCTTTTACGCCGAGGACACGGCGACGTCCTCGCGCCCTCGAACACCATCACGGTATCGGGCATCACGCTCGACGAAGACGCCCACGTGGCGAAGGGGGACGCGGGCGAGATGGAGCTGACCCCGCGCGAGTTCGAGCTGCTCGCAGCCCTCATGAAAAACGCCGGCAAGGTGGTGTCACGCGACGAGCTGCTCCATGACGCTTGGGGCTGGGAGTACCTCACCGAAACCAAAACGGTCGACACCCACGTCAAGCGTCTTCGCGACAAGATATCCCAGGCAGGCTACGATCCCGGCGTCGTGGAAACGGTGCGCGGCTACGGATACCGGTTCAAGGCGTAGCTCGAGCGAGCTCCTCTCGGGCTAACGAACCGCCGCCCTCACGACACGCGCGCAAGCGACCGCAGCGAGAATCTTCGCCCCGTCCACCATGATGAACGGGGCGATGCAGGTGAGGAAAGCCGCCTCGGGAGTCGCGCCCGTGACAGCCATGAACTGAGCCCAACCGCACAAATACGAGACGCCGGTGAACAGCGCGCACGCGATGATCTCGACGATGGACACCCGCACGAACGCGGCGAGCCGCTTCGCCGCGGGAAGACCGCTGTTCTTCGCGACATCCGCATCCCACGCGCGCTTGTCACCCCATGTCGTGCGGCTGCGCACCACATGGAGCAGCAGCGCCGCCGCCGCGATTCCGAACAGAAAACCCCAGATGAACCCACCCGTAGGGCCGGCAAGAACGCCGATGCCGCCGCGCATCCCCGAAAACACCGGCACGCCGACGGCCCCGAGGGCAAGATACCCCGCAATGGCGGCGATAGCCTCGCGCGGCGTCAGCACGACGACGGCGAACGCCATCGCGAACATCTGCAACGTGAACGGCACGGGGCCTAAGGGGATGGCCACCCAAGCCGACACCGCCATGACGGCGATGGTCAATCCGACGAACGCGATGGAGCGCGTACGAGAAGAATCTGCCACGCGCATCGTAATCTCTCCCATATGCTCGCCGCCTTTCCAATGCGATACCAATCTAGTTAAGGAAAATCACTATATCGTAAACGCGTCCGAGCGCATAATGCTACGTTGGGGGTGCATGAGTTAAGGCCTGCAATTCAAACTGCAACCCAACCATTGCAATTCGCTCTGCTGCCCACAATGCAGCGCTTCCCTAGATAACGCAATTCCCAAACGGGGAGCGAATACGAATGCCGCAGCGCAAACGAGAGCATCAACCCCACGATCGCCCCCGATACGTAATGCAGCTAAAGAGTCGACAATCTATTCGCATGACGGTCGGAGGAATCAAACCGCCCGTGCCAACACCTCATAAGCCACTAATACGTCTGCCAGCACAATGATCGCCTGACAGGCTTCTCGCGATCCTCTCGCAAAAAAGAGCCCCTTTCAAAAGAGGTTCTCGCCTGCAGCAACGGCAACGCTCTCCACTCGTCTGATCTAAGTAGACCTGGAAGCCGATCTCATTCCACCACCAGCAATAGTCGGAGCCCGAAAAGCTGCGCCCGCCGATGGCTCATAGCGTCTTTCGGCAGGCGCGCACTCGCTGGCAAAGCAAAAGAAATCAGCAATGAATGTAGCACATGATTCTGAATTGACCTCACGTAAACGCGTACTCGTATAATTCGGCACAAGACACGTCGCCCTTGGCGCATTCGCGCACAATAGCGATCAGTAGGGGTAGCTGCAAGCGCATGAAAAGCGGGAGACTTCCGAGCTAGACCCTATTCCGCAGCTCGTGGTTTAGCTTCTAGAGGTTGTCAACCGCCTCCTGAAACTCTTCGACTATGTAGTCGTCAAAGCAATCACATTCGGGGAGCGTCTCCTCGTCCTGGCTCCAGGAAACGATTTTTCCAGTACTGCAATCGATGCAAGTTAGCCATTCGTCGTGATTTTCAACAACCACAAGGTTTAAAGGCAGGCCGTATTTTCGATAGAACACAGTATCCTCGACAAAGATCAAGGTTCCGTCGCATCCCACGCCCAGAATCTCCACCCCGCCAACGCCACCATGGCCGAATACGTTGAGATACTCAACGTATTGTTCAGGCAGCGTCAAATTGAGTTCGCTCTCAGCCGACGCGCGAGCTTCGTCGCTAAACCCAGCTCGCGTGAAGAAACTGCTCTCTTCATACCGAGTTGCGATCTCAAGAATCTTCTCGTTCATTAGCTCTTCCCTTCCATGTATTGCTGCGCACGCCAACGCCAGTATTTCTTCTTGAAATTAGAATACTGCCGCGCCAAGCCTTTATCGTTACGAAAACTTCCTCCAGGGCTGACAAAGCCGTGTAAGATGCGATGATATTCGGCATGAGTTAGCTCACGAACCTCTGCCATAGGCCCGCTCTCCTTTTGCAAAACATGATGAAGCTGGATGGGACGACCATCGCTTCCGATAGGCGCATCGCCGTTCTTCATGCGCTGAAGGTTTGTTCTGCCTGTAGCATCTCTGTAGTCGAAGTCGATGTCGTTGCGTTGGTAAACCCTCCGACTGACATCGCGTTCAACGCCGCCCACCGTAACAGAACCCTTAAACTGCACCCGGGTAAAGACCTTCCCTTTTCCAGAGCTAGACGATCCTTTGGTGTTACCAAATCCACCATACATGCCGCCGCCCATTATCCACGCCCCTTGCGAGAGATAGCGAAGCTGCTATCAAATTGAACAATCGAGATCCCTTGCGCGGAATATTTTCCAAAAATCTCTTCAGGCGCAGCACCGTAAACAACAATTGCTGTGGGACGAAGACGGTCCACAACCACTTCAAGACCTTCGATAAAGCAAGCCCTATCTTCCTTGTTTTTTATGGTTCCATGAGAACCAACCGCAATCGTGCAACCGCACGGCGCTCCGTCGCAGCAAACACGCTGGGTACGACGATCTCCCCAACGAACATTTGCAATAACATCCACGCCGTTGCGCTGCAGCCAACACCCGATTGCTCGGCTGCGATAAATGTTCCACAGCTGCATCACGAAAGGCATATCGCGGTACACGCTAAAATCCGGGAGGATCACCCCGTTATATCGCTTGAGCACATCCAAGAACTTCCTCGGATTTCGCCAAATTCGTTCAAAGAAGTAATCGTCCTCAAAAAAGTGAACCCATTGATCGAAGTCATCACAATTTACCGCCTTCGAAAAGGCAATTAGCCTGTTCGGAATCGAGTCGCTGCGGCTAACTATCGGAAACTCAAATAGACCCGCATACGTGGCAACCGAAACGAGGAACGCATTCCAAACGTCCTTACAGCACTTACGATGGCGGTTGAGCTTACGCATAATTGTCCACCCCGCTATCACATGCCAGATAGAACCGAGATTCGTTTTCGAGTGGAGCCGTATAATGGACATGCATACAAGATGAAGCTGGCAGATTCTCAAGCTTCGCAACATCAAGGCGCTTGCCTGGGCGAGAACAGAGTCCGCCTCCGCCTGGATTGGTGAAAGACATAGCTTTCTCCTGTCTACTAGCAACGAGCAAAAGGAGCTTGGCCAAGCTATGCGAGGTATCATCCTCTTCATTCGGCACCAAACTTGATGACCATTGCGTAGAGTTGATGAGTTTTGATGAGTTGGGGGGATATGGACTTCAAACAATTCGCCGAGCCGCTTGTTAACACCGTATATGCCCATCTAAACAGGGGACTTGCGGTCAAGCAGATGTTTCTAGATATCACAGATTTTAGCGACGTAGACTCAAACCCCTTCCTTAAGCCTCCCGAATCGACGTTTAGGGGCTATCTCCAAGCTGGACACGGCATTACCAAAGCCGCGAGAAGCGCTGTCGCGCATATCGATAAAGAGAAGTTTGCCGATGTCGTATACGGCCTTTCCAGTGATGCAGCCGAGGCGCTATTAAGGGAGTATCAAGACTCTATTCCGGCGGCAAATGCGCTAAATATTGGCAACAAACTAGCCGAGGAGTTCGAAAAAATACTCGGAGCCGCTGCATCAGGCGAAACTCACAGAAGCCAGCCAAGATCCTGCCGCGAGCCGCAGATTGAACAAGAATTGATTGCGGAAACAAGGGGGCACTGCCCACAATGCGGCCTGCCTATTGCAAAGACAGGAAGGGCCAAACGCTATGATGCGGTAGGCATCATTCCGCCAGCGGCAAAAGCAGATTATCGTATCTGGGCGAAGTATTCGGACGCCGTTCCGCAGATGCCCGTCCCTGGATCCCTTCAAGACAAGATCGTATTATGCACTGACTGCGCGGCCCGATACAGGGAAGACCAGTCCGTTTCCAAGTTCCAAGAGATTCTCAACCTGAAAACCAAATTGAGAAAGAATGAAGATCTACTCTTCGAATTGGCATCGCTTAACTTAGAGGAAGACCTCCCGCTCCTCCTCTCAAAACTCGGACATATTAGAGATTTCACCGAACTCGAATCTCTTAGCTTAACCGCCATGAGAGTTCGCGAGAAGATCAAACCGCAAAACCAGCTTCTTATTTCAAAGATCGAGTCTTTGGTATCCATTTATTACAACTTCATCCGCGAGCAATGTCAGATTCTAGAACTTCAAGGAGACCTCTGTTTTGAACTGATGGCTCAACAGATTCGCTGCTGTTATTTAAAGCTCAGAAACAGCGGGTTGGATCAGGATGAGATATTTGAGAGAGTCAAATGCTGGATGACTGGCAAGACAGGTTGGGAAAGACAGATAGAATGCGAAGTACTCGTTGCCTTCTTTGTTCAAAACTGCGAGGTGTTCGATGTTATTACCGAATAAAGTCACCAACTACAAGGAAAGTATCCTTTCGCTATTTCCGTTGGCGCTGAAGCCCCTACGCAAGAAGAGCCTTTCTCCGAGCGATCTGTATTCTGAAGTCGAAAAACAGATGACATTATCAGTTTTTATCGATTGTCTGGATTGTCCCTTTGCACTAGGCATGGTTGATTTTTCTGAAGATGGAAGGGATCTCCGTTATGTTGGCAGAAATTAGATGCGCGAAATTTCTTGACAAAGGAGCGGGAAGACCATCCGTGTCCTTCGACGAGTCGTTGAATGTTGTTTTAGGCTCCTCTTCTGGATCGAACTCTATCGGCAAGAGCACGTTTTTGCTGATAGTCGACTTTGCTTTCGGCGGCAACGAATACTCAAAGTGCAAAGACGTAATCGAGAACGTCGGAATTCACACAATTGACTTTCGCTTCGTTTTCGACAACATTGACTACCGGTTCTCAAGATCACCCATGGATCCATCCCTCGTATGGAAATGTGATGCCAGCTATGTAAAGAGCGAAAGCGTCTCCATCGACGATTTTCGTGGATGGCTCTCCGTAAAATACGGAATGGATGGTCTGGGTGGAACCTTCCGAAGCCTCACGAGTCCCTTCTTTCGCGTATACGGCAAGGACAATCATGATCCCAAGAGACCGCTTTCCAGTCATCCACGCGAAACCCTAAAAGAAGGGGTGGTCAGGCTCCTTCGTCTGTTTGACGCATACGGAGCAATCTACGACGCCCAAAAGTTGCTTGATGATGCTGTCGAAGCGAAGCGCGTATACGAAAGTTCCCTTGAAAGAAACTTCATAGCTGCGGCAAAGGGCAAAACCGAGTTCAAATCAAACGAAGCCAAGATTCTCGAACTATATTCGCAAATCGCGGAGATCGAACAGATGGAGCATGATAATGCAAGCGATCTAGATCCGCTGACAGCTGAGCAGCTATCCGAGATGAAGCAAAGCCTTTCGCTTCTCAGAAGAAGAAGGACCCTGCTTATCTCGCAAATAAAAGCCCTCGACGCAAGCGAGGATTTTGAAAAACTGAAGACATCCAAGGATTTTAGGAAGTTGACCGAGTTCTTCCCCGATGCAAACATCAAAAAGCTTAGGGAGATCGAAGAGTTCCACTCGAAGCTGAATGATGCATTAAAGAAGGAAAGATTCGAGCAACGTGCGTCTTTACGTCAATCCATTACAGCTCTTGACGAAGCAATCACTTCCTTGCAAGAGGATATTGCCGATTTAGGAACGAGCTCAAACTTAACAATAGCCGTACTGAGAAGATATTCAGAATTGTCCATAGAGGTCAAACAACTCGAGGATGCCAATGCGAGTTATGCCACAAAAAACAAATTGAAAGAACGCGTCAAATCGCTAAAGATGCATCAAAACGCCCTCACAGAAGCCGCTCTCTCATTGATTCAAGTTAAAGTTAACGACAGACTCGCCGCTTTGAACAACTACGTGTGCGGCGAAGGAATTAGCGTTCCAAAGCTATCACTCCCCAAGCCAGATTCTTACAGTTTTTCCATACCGAACGACTCAGGAACGGGTTCGCTTGCTAGGGCAATGGCCCTTCTCGATATCGCCCTTTTGGAGCTTACGCCCCTTCCCGCCATAGCACTTGATACCGTTTCCAGCAAACATATTAGCGATGAGAGAATGTGCAAGATCCTCGAGATATATCAAAACGAACCCAAGCAGATCTTTTTGGCTTTTGATAAAGCCGACAGCTACGGCGAAGAAGCTAATCGAATCCTTGAAAAGCATACGGTGCTGAGGCTGTCGGAGGGACACGAGCTTTTTGGCCGTTCCTGGGCTAAAGTCGAAGCGGAGCAAGAGCAAACCCGATGAAGCAACCAGTCCAACCATTACGTATGGCGCCGTCGGCAATGCGCAAAAGAATTTCGAACACAGGACCACTCAGCACCAGGTCTCTAGGTTAGCGCAATCGCCTGACAGTTCGTGCATGTTACACAACGTCGCCCGCGCACCCGCGCTGCTCATCCTCCATGCGACGCAGGCGGCGAACCTCCCAGATCACGAACACGACCGTCGTCACCGTCGAGAGCAAGTCCGCGCACGGCTGCGCGAAGTACAAAGCATCAAGCCCGTGCAAGGACGGGGCGATATGGGGGATCAGATCGGGCAGGAACAAGATGAGCGGGATGAGGAAGAGGATCTGGCGCGTAAGCGAGAGGAAGATCGACTTCGCGGGTTGGCCGGTCGCCTGGAAGTAGTTCGAGGACACGATCTGGAAGCCGATGATAGGCAGCGTGATGAACTGCACGCGCATCGCGAACGCGGTGAACTCGTTGAGGTCGTCGTTGACGATGCCGAACGCGCTCACGATGGCGGTCGTGAACAGGTAGATGATCGACCACACCAAAACGCAGATGGCGGTGGCCCCGATGACGCCGCACTTGTACGTGCTGCGCACGCGCGGAACCAGGCGCGCGCCGTAGTTGTAACCCAGAAGCGGCTGGATGGCCGTCGCCACGCCGATGATGGGGAACACGGAGAACTGCGCGACGCGCTGCACGACGCCGATCGAAGCGAGCGCGTTCTCCGCCCCGATGACGGTCATAGCCCCGTACTTCACCAGCTGATAGTTCAGTATGAAATTGATGACGGCCATGCCCGTCTGCATGGCGAAGCTCGGAAATCCCAGCGCGAAGATGGAGCTCATGAGCCGCGAATCGGGCTTCATGCAACGCAAGCGCAGATGCATGGGGGCGTCCTTCACGCCGATGAAGTACCACAGCACCGCAATGCAGGAAAGCGCCTGGCCGGCCAACGACGCCAACGCGCTGCCGACGATGCCCCACCCGAACAAGATGACGAAGAAGTAGTTGAAAACCGCCGCGCTCACCAGACCGATGACCATCGTCACCAAAGCGCGGACAGGGGCGCCCGCCGTGCGGATGAAGTTGTTCACGCCCATGCCGATCATCTGGAAGATGAAGCCGAAGCTGAGAATCTGAATGTAGATGCTCGCGTAGGGACGTACGTCCTCGGTCGAGCTCGACACGGTGAGAACCCAGTCGAGAATGAAAGGATTGGACGCCGCTAGGGCGACGAGCACCGCCAAAACGATGCTCAAAAGCACGACGTTTCCCAACGCGCGCTCGGCCTCGTTGCGCCTTCCCTCTCCCAAACGCAGCGCGGCGAGTGCGTTTCCACCGTTGCCGACGAGCATTGCGAACGCCATGAACACGATGAGCATGGGGTTGGCCACCGTGATGGCGGACAAGCCGACCTCGCCCATGGCGTTGCCGAGAAAGACGGAGTTGACGATGGCGTAGGATCCGTTGACCACCATGCCGACCACCGAAGGTACGGCGAACTCGACGACCAGGCGCGGCACCGACGCCGTGCCCATGCGCATGACCCTCGCATCGCCCTTCGACGACGCATCCATGGTCGCGCGGCTATCCTTCTGCGAATCTTCCAACTGATCCATCCAAGTCATCCCCCCGTTATCGCGAACGATTTATTGTAGCGCCCCCACCAACGACGTCGCTCGTAACGGGGCAAGACCCGGGCAAGCGGGGCAAGTCATCCGCCGATACGCGAAAGATGCACCTCGCCGGATGACAGATGCATGGGCTCGTCCGCGCCATCACCTCGCACGAGCAAGCACCCGGATGCGTCGACGCCTTCCACCCTGCCCTGCGCGACGAACGATCCATCGACGTTCTCAACCGTGACGATACGGCCGCCAAGCGCGGAGTGCGAGCGGTACTCGTCCGCGAACGCCGCGAAGCCTTGCTCGAGCCAGCGACCGTAGCACGTCTCGAATTGAGCGAGAACCGCATCGCGAACCCCTTCGACCGTGACATCATCGGAAGAAAGCTCGCTCACGTAGGCGGGCGCGTATTTGCCCGAAGAGATTCGGGGCCGCGATGCAGCGCTCACGTTCACGCCGACGCCGACGCAGATGCCGCCCGCATGCGACTCCAGGGAGATGCCTGCCAGCTTGCCGAAGGGCGCGGGCGCGCCTTCGGAGCCCCGCCCCGGGAGCGCAGCAGAAAGCTCCCCGCCGCCCGCGCCGTCGCAGCGTGACGCGGGCGAGCACACGACGTCGTTAGGCCACTTCAGCCTCACCCGATCAGCCGCGCCCTCCCGGGACACCGACGCAATCGCCCTCCTCACCGCAACGCCCGCGACCAGGCTGAGCGTGGGAAGCTGAGACAAAGCGCATCGGGGGCGCAGCAGAAGCGAAAGGTACATGCCGCCATCAGGGCTCGACCACGCCCTTCCCTGCCGCCCGTACCCTGCGGTCTGCACGCGCGCGCCGACCGCAAGACCCTCGGGCTCCCCCTCTTCGATCGCGTGCTTCACGATCTCGTTGGTCGACAGCACCTCTCCGTACGCCTGCAAGCGAAACAATCCACCCACGGCTTCCCCCTCTCTTTCGCGAAGAGGGGCCGCGTCGCGATATCGGCACGCCGACGCGACACGGCCCCTCTTAACCCGTCCTGCAACAACCGCTTTACGTGAGCGGCGCCTATTTGCCGATCAGCCACGCACGGCCGATACGCTCCTCCTCGGGAACGGAGTCAACCGGAACGCCATTGGCCAGGACATGGCCGGGGAGGATCTCGAGGATCGGCTTCACGACGAAATCACGCTCGCACGCACGCGGGTGCGGCAACGTCAGATCATCGGTGGAGAAGTCGTACATCTGGTAATCGAGGATGTCGATGTCGATCGTACGCGGGCCGTTCTCTATCTCGCGCACGCGTCCGAGCGAGTTCTCGATGGCGTGCAGGTAATCGAGCAGCTCACGCGGCGGGATGCCCGTGCGCAGCAAGAGCACAGTGTTGACGAAGTCGTCTTGATCTTCGTAATACGCAGGTTCGCTACCGTAGAAGCTCGCCACGTCGACGATCTGGGAGTCGGGAAGCGCGCACAGCTCGCCGATCGCGAGGTTGATCTGCGCCATCTTGGCCTCGGTCTCCTCGCCGGGCTCCGCCACCAACGCGACGTTCGAACCCATCCCCAACAGCACGTAGGGTCGCAGGTCGGCAAGGCCCTCGGCGGTCTTCTCCACGTTATGGGTGCGCACCACCGCAGCCCCCAGCTCGCAAGCCAGAAGCGCTTCGGCAGCGGACGCGACGTCGCGCTCCTTCGGTTCGTCGATGTGGTACGCATACCCCACGTAGCTTTTGCGCGAGGGAGCGGCCATAACGGGATAGCCCAGGTGAACCAGCTCGTGAATGTTGCGCATCAGCTCGATGGTCTGCTTGGGCGTCTTGCCGAACCCGGGGCCGGGATCGATGCAGAGGCGCTCGCGGACGATGCCCGCCGCCTCAAGCTCGGCGCAACGATCGCGCAGGTAATCGCGCACCTCGGCGACGACGTCATCGTAGACGGGATCGTTTTGCATGGTGGCGGGCTCGCCCAACATGTGCATGACCACCAATCCGGCGTCGCACGCGCGCGCCACCTCCACCATGGCAGGATCGCGGAAACCCGAGACATCGTTGATGATGGCGGCGCCTGCTTCCACGGCACGCTTGGCGACGTCGGCATGGCGAGTGTCGACCGACACGCACACGCCTCGGCTCGTCAGCTCGGCGACGACGGCGGCGATGCGCCCCCACTCCTCGTCCGCGGTCACCGGCGCCGAACCCGGGCGGGTTGATTCGCCGCCGACGTCGATGATGGCAGCGCCCTGCTCGAGCATGAGCTCCGCATGGGCGATGGCGGCGTCGAACGTGGCGTTGTCACCACCGTCCGAGAACGAGTCGGGCGTCATGTTCAATATGCCCATGATGACCGGGGTTTTCAGATCGAATTCAAACGATGCGCACTGCCATGTCATGATTGTCGCTCCTCATCAGTTGTTCACGCCGCCTGCAGGCAACGCGCGTGCTCTCGCGAAATAAAACGCGCCCGGATCAACGAGATCCGGGCGCACGAGCTTCGGATGCGATCAGCATACCAAAGCGAGCAGATCAAGCTTACTTGCCGTCGGCGGAGTTATCCTCATGGGACGTATCGGTCTGGTCGGCGGATGCCGCATCGCCGGAAGCGGGGGTCGGCTCGACCGGCTTGGCGGGCTGGGCGCCCGAACCGTACGTCTGCGCGTAGCCCGACACGCCGTAGGGATTCGCATAGGGGTTGTCGGCATTCGCATCTCCGAGCGCACCCGCCGGCTGCGCGGCAGCTTCCGCAGCGAGCTTGCGCTCGTCGGCGGCGCGAGCCTCGGCCTCCTCGCGTTCCTTGGCGGCGATGATGTCGCCCTCCCGCAGCAGGTACTCGTCCCACTTCCCGTCGAGCAACGCCTGACATGCCTCGCCCTCGACCGTCTCGCGCTCGAGCAGCACCTTCGCCATGAGATCCATCTGCTCCTTGTGAGCTCCGAGGATCTCATGGGCCAGGTCATGCGCCTCCTTCATGATGCGCGCGACTTCCTCGTCGATGCGACGAGCCGTCTCCTCGGAGTAATCCTGCGTGTTGCCGTAATCGCGACCGAGGAACACCTCGTGGTTGGGCTGGCCGAACACCTGGGTGCCCAGCGGGCTCATGCCGTACTGGGTGACGATGGCGCGAGCCATCTTCGAAGCACGCTCGAGATCGTTCGACGCGCCCGTGGTGATGTCCTCGCAGAAGATCTCCTCGGCGACGCGACCGCCCATGAACACCGCCAGCTCGGCCTTCATCTCGGAAAGCGAGTTCAGCACCTTGTCCTCGTCGGGGATGGACAACGTGTAGCCGAGCGCGCGCCCGCGCGAGATAATCGAGATCTTATGCACCGGATCGGCATGCTCGAGAAGGTGGCCCACCAGGGCGTGGCCGCTCTCGTGGTAGGCGATAGTGCGCTTGACCTTGTCGTTCATCACGCGACCCTTGCGCTCCGGGCCGGCGATGACGCGCTCCATGGACTCGCTCACCTCGCGCATGGTGATGATCTTCTTGCCGCGGCGCGCGGTGAGGAGCGCCGACTCGTTCATGAGGTTGGCAAGGTCGGCGCCGGTGAAGCCGGGCGTGATCTTGGCGATGCTGTCGAGATCGACGTCGCTGCCGATGGGCTTGCCCTTCGAATGCACCTCCAAAATGCGCTTGCGGCCCTTCACATCGGGGGTGTCCACCACGATCTGGCGGTCGAAACGACCAGGGCGCAACAGCGCGGGATCGAGAACGTCGGCGCGGTTGGTCGCCGCGATGAGCACGACCGAGTCGCTCCCCTCGAAACCGTCCATCTCGACGAGCAGCTGGTTGAGCGTCTGCTCGCGTTCGTCATGACCGCCGCCGAGGCCCGCGCCACGCTGACGGCCGACCGCATCGATCTCGTCGATGAAGATGATCGAGGGAGCCGCCTCCTTCGCGTCCTTGAACAGGTCGCGAACGCGCGAGGCGCCCACGCCGACGAACATCTCGACGAAGTCGGAACCGGAAATGCTGAAGAACGGAACGCCGGCCTCGCCCGCGACTGCCTTCGCCAAAAGCGTCTTGCCCGTGCCCGGAGGGCCCACCAGAAGGCAGCCACGCGGGATCTTCGCGCCCATCGCCTGGTACTTGGCGGGGTTCGCGAGGAAGTCCTTGATCTCCTGCATCTCCTCGACGGCCTCGTCGACGCCGGCAACGTCGGCGAATGTCACGTCCGGGCGCTCCTCGAGCGCCACCTTGGCCTTGTTCTTGCCAAAGCCCATCTGCTGGTTGTTGGCCTTTTGCATCTGCGAGAAAAAGAAGAACAGCAAAGCGCCGATGATCAGGATGGGAAGCAGCGACGTGAGGATGCTCATGAACGGGCTGGGCAGCTTCACCTGGTACTGGATGCTCGGATGCGCGGCCATCAGCTCGCCGAGCGCGTCGGAGCCCACGTAGGTCGAGGTGAAGTTATGCTCGGAGCCGAGCGTGGCGGGCTCGAGATCGGACGTGGAGACGCCGGTGAGCTTGTCGCCGGTGCGCGCGTCCTTGAGCGTCGCCATGCGGGCGTTCATCGCGTCGAACGCGCTGTTGAAGGCGTCGGCCGCATCGGCGCCCGCGGTGGCCGCCGGATAGTACGTGCCCGACACGGAATAGTCGCCCGCCGCGTAAACCACCTTGGTCACGCGCTCCTGCTCGACCGCCTGCGTGAACTCGGACGTGAGCAGGCTGTCGGTGGGCTTACCATCGGCCGAGCCCATGTTGAGAAACTGGCTGCCCACGAAAAACATCACGAGGCAGGCCAGAACCACGGCTATGATCGTCGTGCGCGAGTTGGACTGAGGCGATTGGGGTTTCTTGTCTTTATCTGCCATGAATTCTTACCTTTACTGATACAGCTCGGGCTTGAGCACGCCGATGTAGGGAAGGTTGCGGTACCGCTCGGCGTAGTCGAGCCCATAGCCCACGATGAACTCATCGGGGCATTCGAAACCGACGTAGCGGCACTTGACGTCGGCTTGGTCAGGCGTTTTCTTGCGAAGAAGCGTCGCCACCTCCAACGAGGCGGGATTGCGCGATTGCAGGTTCTTCATCAGATACGTGAGCGTGAGCCCCGAGTCGAGGATGTCCTCGGCAATGAGGACATGGCGTCCCTCGATCGAGGAGGAGAGGTCCTTCAAGATGTTCACCACGCCGGAGCTCTTCACGCCGCTGCCGTACGAGGAGATGGCCATGTAGTCCATCTCAAGAGGAAGCTTGATCTCGCGGGCGAGATCGGCCATGAAGATGGCCGCACCGCGCAGCACGGAGATGAGAATCAGACCTTCCTCGCGCGTCGCATCGGCGTAATCGCGCGTGATGGCGGCGCCCATCTCGGCAACACGGTTGGAGAGGTCCTGCTCAGAGAACAAAATTCGAGAGACGTCTTCGTGCACGATACACACCTTTTCGTCGTAAACGGGCCTCACGCGATCCCGCGAGAGCGGAATTGCGCTAGCCCTGTGCCAAATTGATAAACAGTCGATAGTTTACCATTGCGCCCGATGCGCTTAAGTGAAACACCGAATCGGCACATCAATACGACACGCAGGAGCACCTTCGGGCACGCATGTGCGATCGAGGCGAAATCATCGAGAAACGCCGCGCCGTCGTCGCGTGCCTGTGGGCACGCGCGCACGCGCCCACAGGCGAAAACCACGTCGGGAAGAGACGCCGCACCTGGGAGACGACGGCCGAAAGGCAAGTTCACCATGTTCTTGCGATGTCCCCTCCTTGCGCGATGCATGCGTTACGCCTACAATGCGAGCCGTGAATTCTGTTTCAGGGCGGGGTGGAAATCCCCACTGGCGGTAAGCGCGTTCGCCAAACGCGACGGCGCAAGTCCGCGAGCCCTGCAGGTCCGCGCGCGAACGCAAGCGGGCAGGCGGGGCCGATTCGGTGAGAATCCGAAACCAACGGTCACAGTCCGGATGGAAGAGGCAGAGATTCGTGCTTTGCAGCATCGCGTTGCGCGGTGCCGTGACGTCGAACCTACACGAGCCTGCAGTGAAGGAATTCATGCGGGCTTGTTTTCTTTTCCGGCCGGAGGCAAACCCCGATGAACAAGGCCGAAGAAAGGGGTTTGCCATGTCCGCGCAAGCACGTAGCATCCAAAACACCAACCGTTGGGACACCCGCCAGCTCACCGCGATGTCGCTTCTCTGCGCCATCGGCGTGCTGCTATCGTTCATCGAGTTCCCGCTTCTGCCCGCCGCGCCCTTCCTCAAGTTCGACGCCTCCATCATGCCCGCCATGGTGTGCGGATTCGCCTACGGGCCGGCAGCGGGCCTGGCCTGCGGCATCCTGGGAGCCATCATCCACGGCATCATCATGGCCGACTACTGGGGTGCGCTCATGAACATCCTCGTCGTCGCAGGATACGTGCTGCCCGCAGCGCTCGTCTACCGCAAGATGCACACGATGAAAGGCGCCGTCCTCGGCCTTGCCGCCGGCATCGTGTGCTCCATCGCGATGGCGATCGCGGGCAACATCGCGATCACGCCCATCTACCTGAGCACGCCCGTCGAAGCGGTCATCGGCATGATCGTGCCCATCCTCGTGCCCTTCAACATCGTGAAGGCGCTCATCAACAGCGCCCTCACGCTCATCGTCTACAAGAGCATCTCCAACCTGATCACCCCCAAGAAGAAGCAGGTTCGCGGGCGCTAACGCATCCTTCGCGCACAGAGGCCGACCTTAACGGAGCATTCCATGATCGAATTCGAAAACGTCAGGTTCACCTACGACGGCGAGACCTTCGTCATCGACGGGGTGAACCTGCGCATCAGACGAGGAGAGTTCGTCTGCATCCTCGGCGGCAACGGCTCGGGAAAATCGACCATCGCCAAGCTTGCAGACGCCCTGCTCACCCCCGATGAGGGACGCGTTCGCGTGATGGGCGAGGACACCTCCGACCCCGCCGTCACCTACCTCGTGCGCAGCAGCGCCGGGCTGGTGTTCCAGAACCCCGACGATCAGATCGTATCGAGCGTCATCGAGAACGACGTCGCGTTCGGCCCCGAGAATCTCGGCGTGGAGCAGGAGAATCTGCGCGAGGTGGTGACGAGGTCGCTGGCCGCCGTTGGGCTGGCTGGTTGCGAGAAGCGCGAGACCGCAACGTTGTCGGGGGGCCAGAAGCAGCGCGTCGCCATCGCGGGCGTGCTGGCCATGGATCCGGATATCCTCATCCTGGACGAGGCGACCGCGATGCTCGACCCCGCCGGCAGAGAAGCCGTGATGAGCATATGCGAGAAGCTTCGCGTGCGCGGGATGACCGTGGTCATGATCACGCACTTCATGGACGAGGCGGCGCGCGCCGACCGGGTCGTCGTCATCGACCGGGGCGAGATCGCCCTCGACGGGACGCCGGAGGATATCCTCACCCGGGCCGACGAGCTCATGAAGCTCAGCCTCGAGATGCCGTTCGCAAGCGAGCTGGCTTGCAGGCTCCGACAGCTCGGCGTCCCCGTCTCCGCAACCGTTTCCGCAGATGAGCTTGAGGAGGAACTATGTCGATTGCTTTCGAGGGCGTAAGCTTCTCCTACGAGGGCGCAGGCGGAAGGCTCGTCCTCGACGACGTGAACCTCACCGTGCATGACGGGGAGTTCCTCGGCATCGCGGGACACACCGGCAGCGGGAAGAGCACGCTCGTCCAGCACATGAACGGCATCCTGCATCCCACCGCCGGCCGCATCGTCGCCTGTGGCGTCAACCTTGCCGACAGGAAGGCGCAGGCCAAGGTGCGCGGGCGCATCGGCGTGGTGTTCCAGTACCCCGAGCACCAGCTGTTCGCCGCCACCGTCGCCGAAGACGTCGCCTTCGGGCCGCGAAACCTCGGAGTCGGTGCCGACGAGATCGACGCGCGCGTCGACCGAGCGCTCGCCTGCGCGGGACTCGACCCCGCGAGCGTTCGAGACGCAAGCCCCTTCGAGCTTTCGGGCGGACAGCAGCGCCGCGTCGCCTTCGCGGGCGTGCTCGCCATGAATCCCGAGGTCATCGTCATGGACGAGCCTGCGGCGGGGCTCGATCCGCAAGGACGCGAAGAGCTGCTCGATCTCATATCGTCGCTTCACGACGAGGGTCTCACGGTCGTGATGGTCTCCCACTCGATGAGCGACCTGGCGAAACGATGCGACCGCATCGTCGTGATGTCCGAGGGCTCCGTCTTCATGCAAGGCTCGCCCGCCGAGGTGTTCTCCCACGAGGACGAGCTGCGCGACATCGGCCTCGACGTGCCGCCGGCCCAAAAGCTCGCATCGCGCCTGCGCGCCCGCGGCGCGATCCTGCCCCGCGGCCTTTACACGGCGGATACGCTCGCTCAGGACATCGCACGCTGCTACCGCGTGACGATGGCGCACGAGGAGGTGCGTTGATCGTGGCCGACCTCGAATCTGCGGTGTTCGGCCGCTTTCAACCAGGCCGAAGCTTCATGCACAAGCTCGATCCCCGCACCAAGCTGCTCGCCGTCATCGGGCTGGTGGTCGCGGTGTTCGGCTCCCAAACCTACGCGGGAATCGCCCTCAGCGCGCTTTTGGTTCTCGCCGCCTGCGCCGCGTCACGCATCTCCCCGAAGACCATCGCGAAGGCGACGGCGCCCTTGATGATCATCGCCGCCATCGCCGTCATCTTGAACGTGTTCTTCACCCAAGGCGGGGAGGTTTACGTGTCGTGGGGGTTCATCGCCATCAGCGAGCGCGGCGTGAACGCGGCGCTGCTCGCCGCTTGCAGGCTCACCGTGCTTCTGACCGGAGCGACGCTGCTCACGCTCACCACGGCGATCCTCGACATAACCGAGGCGTTCGAACGGCTGCTGTCCCCCCTCTCCAAGATCGGCCTGCCCGCCCACGAGCTCGGCATGATGATGGGCATCGCCCTGCGCTTCCTCCCACAGTTCGCGAGCGAGGCGCGCATCATCCATCGCGCGCAAATCTCACGCGGGGCGTCGTTTGGGTCGGGCGCGCTCTCGGGCGGCATCGGAGCCATCGGCGCGCTGCTCGTCCCCCTTTTCACCAGCGCGTTTCGTCATGCAGAGACCCTCGCCCTGGCCATGGACGCACGCTGCTACCACGGCGGTGCGGGACGCACGAGGCTCGAGCCGCTCTCGTTCGGAAGGCGCGATGCCGCGGCAGCCGCCTTGCTGGCATGCGTCATCGCCTGCACGTTCACGCTCAACATCGCGCTCGGTTAAGCCGAACACGACCCGGCGGCCCCGAGGCCGCCCCGCCCCTCATCTCCGGCTGAAGGAACTCGCGGCAGCAGCATGAAAGCACCGCCGCCGCATTCGACAAAACGTCCGCCGCTGCGTTTAAAGCGACCAACGAAGAAAGGAAGCAACCATGAAACAGCAGGCCATCGAGAAAATCCTCGACTACCTCACCTCCATCCCGGCGTGGTACCTCGCCACCGTCGAGGACGACCAGCCCCATGTGCGGCCCTTCAGCTTCGCCGCTGCGCAAGATGAGCGCATCTGGTTCTGCACCGCGACCACCAAAGACGTTTACCGGGAGCTCGAGCGAAACCCCAAGTTCGAGCTGACGGCATGGAAACCGGGCTCGGGCTGGATCATCCTGCGCGGGCGCGCCGACTTGGACGATCGGGTCGACGACGACATCCGTCGCGCAGGTTACGAGCATCTCGTCGGACTCGGCGAATGCTACGACGGGCCCGACGATCCGACGCTCACGTTCTTCTCTTTCACCGATGCCGAAGCGTGGGTGTGCGACATCGACGGCAGCTGGGTGCCCATCGAGCTGTAAGGCGCCGGCGGGGCGACTGCGCAGCAAGGCGGCGAAATCTGCGTCTTACGCATTAAAAAAACGCTCCCACGTCTAACGAAATCGAGAAAGAAAAAGGCGGATCCGAATGGATCCGCCTTTGAGAGTTTGGTGGAGCATAGGGGGATCGAACCCCTGACCTCATGGCTGCCAGCCATGCGCTCTCCCAGCTGAGCTAATGCCCCGTAAAAGTGCGAGGAATATATTAGCATAACGGGCATTTGCGTCAACGGTTTTTTCGAAAAAGTTTTTCCTTTTTCGAAAAAACCAGCCCGGCACGTCGGCGCCTCGGAACGC
>CALADF010000034.1 GCA_937890835.1 uncultured bacterium | reverse complement strand
CAATTCAAAATGAACGAACCGTGCTTAATTCTGAGCATCATTCGAAAAGGAGGAGAGAGTTGGTTACGAGAGGAATCAATAGAGCCGCCATAGTCGTCGCGCTAGCGTGTACGGTGGCTATAGCCGGATGCGCTTCCAATCCTGCTTCCAGCGGATCTGCTGTAACATCGACGGCTACGCAGTCTTCATTGCAGGCTCAGGCTGCGGATAGGGTCGTATCGTCGGGTTCGGTTAACGTGGACAATGTTGAATCCGTTGCGAGCGATGATGTGCAGGCGGTTATCTCCGGTTTGAATCAGGAGTATGAGGCGCTGGTCGCCGAAGTTGGTTCGTACGAAAGCTATGCCGGCGATCCTTCACGAGTGGAGTCCTACTATGCTCATATAGAGGAGGAGTTGAACGCTCTTTGCGTCAGGCTGAGGCAGTACAGCGTTGATTGTGCTAACTCGATTATGACAAGCGGCGAGACAAGCGGTCGAATGTACGACGATCTCGAAGTTATCTATGATTCTGTGTACGAAGACGCTCGCGACGATATCTACGATGGCATCTACGAAGATCTCTTCGGTAACCTGTATGATGCATATTACGATGGGATTTTGAAGGATGCGTACGATTCCGTTGGTTATGGCGAATGGTCGGAAGTTCATTCGGCTGAGTACGATCGGTGGAGCGATTCGCGTTCCGAAGTTTATGACATATGGTCAGATTTCGGTTCGGATATTTATGACTTCTGGTCAGATTTGCGCGGTGATCTTTTCAGCGGCGATATAGACAAGGCTCAGAAGGAGGCGGCTAAATTCCAAGAGGATATCGATAAGCTTCTTGGATGAGGTTGTTGGTGGGTAGTCTGAAGCGCTGTCGTTTTGCGATCAGAAGTCCACGAGTTCTTTCACGGTGGTGCCGAGGGCGCGTGCAATGCGGATCAGCACGTCGATGCCAATGTCGGCAGCACCGCTTTCGATCTTCCAGAGATATGAGCGGCTGGTGCCTGTCATCAGGGCGAACCGACGTTGGGAGATGCCCTGCATCTCCCGCGAGGCTTTGATTTTAGCCCCGAGGGCTTTCTTTTCGCGTACGTTGTCCATTTCGAAAAGTTTAGGTGTGCTAATGTATACAACGGCTCTCTATAGAGAGCCGTTATTCGTATGAGAAATCGAATACGTTTGCTTGCTCTCGGCGAACAGCCGAGGTGTTTGATTTTGATGAAGGGAAGTGCTTTATGGGAGATCGGGGCAGCGGTGATCGCGGAGTTGCGTTGGGGGCGGTTGATGATGCGATCGTAGATGCAGGTGTGACCGATCAAGAGCTTTCCGATGCAGAGAGATTTGCGAGGGAGCTTGTGAGGCGGTCCGTTTCGTTGGCGGGCGTGAGAATTGATCGCTCCTCTTTCTTTAGGATCGAGCTGCCTAAATACAACGCAGATATCGATGTCCATTTAGCCATTGAGAGCAGTCCGATGGGTGCTGGAATGACTTCCGAGCAGATTGATAAGGCCGCACGTGATGTTATCGATTTCGAAACCAAGAAATGCGCCGCCATCTCTTTTGCCGCCGGCATTCCGGGTGGATTAGCGCTTGCGGGAACAGTTCCCGCTGATCTCGTTCAGTACTTCGCCCATGTTTTACGTGTAGAGCAGAAGCTTGCGTATCTGTACGGCTGGCAGACTTTTCTGAACGAAGACGACGAGATCGCCGATGATACGGTGTTCGAGCTGGTTCTCCTTATGGGGGTGATGTTGGGTGTGGGGGGAGCTGCTGCAAGCCTCACGAAATTTGCGTTCGAGGTTGCGATGCCGAGCATAGAGAAGCGCATCGCTCGTCAAGCGCTGACCAAGACCGCCTGGTACCCGGTAATGAAAAAGGTACTCGGTGCGATTGGGATTCATGTTACAAAAGGAGCTTTCGCGAAAACTGCCTCCAAGGTCGTACCCGTTATCGGTGGAGTTATATCAGGTGGTATGACGTATGCGTCGTTTAAGCCTGGCGCAGAGCGTTTGCGTAGGCACTTGCGCCTGCTTCCCATGTCCGGCATTTCCTCCGATGTTCCCGATGCGGGTCGAGACGGTGTATCGGAGTTTCTCTTGAAAGCGTCTGATGATGCGGGTCGAGCTGCGTCGGCGACGACGGATGCGATGTCGGATGCTGCCGGCACTGTGGTCAAAGGCGCCCAGGTTGCCGGCACAGTGGTGGTAGATGCAGCCTCTCAGGCGGGGGCGGCTACTGCTGACGTTGCTGCTCGGGCGGCACATGCGGCAAAGGACTTTTTCGGTTCGCTGGGGAAGAAAGAAGGGTAAGCCGAGCACGATCCAATTCATGTGCGATCGTTGCAGCTTTGCTTTTGCTTGCATGCGAGTGTCAGTTTCGTGTTGTTGAAGTATAGGAGTCATCCATGGAAAATCAAACAGAGAGCGCAGTCTGCGCTTTGTGCGTATCGGGTGGAGAGAACGGCGATTCTGGGGAACTTTCCGTTCGCCAGAAGGTCATACGTACGGTTATCGCATTGGCGATCGCGTTCGTGTCGATGTTCCCGGTTGCTTCTGTGGCATCTTCCCCCGACCCCTATCAAGGCACTATAGCTACGTTGGACGAAAAGAAAGCCAATGTGACTGCGATGGCTACGATTGCCGCTGGAGCCTCGATAGCTGTTTCTGTGTTACCCGAGGTCGCCAATGAGATTGCATCAAATCTTGCTGATCTGAGCTCCGATTTCTTCATGATCGTAGCGGTGCTGCTTTTGGAGAAGTACTTGCTGACTTTGTTCGGATTAGCGGCGTTTCGGATACTTATACCGTTAGCGTGCGCGGCGTACATATTCGGTTTATGGGTGCCACGCTACGGTTTTGCGATGGCTCAGGTTTATAAGAAACTTGCTTTGCTTGGTCTTGCGTTGGTTTGCGTTGTTCCGACGAGCACGTTTCTCATGAATCAGATCGATCAGATCTACCAACAATCCGTCGCTGTCGAGCAGCTGGTGGAAGGTACC
Source organism: uncultured bacterium (assembly GCA_937890835.1). Taxonomy (GTDB): domain Bacteria; phylum Actinomycetota; class Coriobacteriia; order Coriobacteriales; family Eggerthellaceae; genus CALADF01. Next base: position 35,871 of record CALADF010000034.1, on the reverse strand, counting down.
GCGCCAGAGGAAGAGCAGGCAGGGGGAGGTCTTCTAGACTTCATTACGAGTGTCCCTTCCAACATTGCCGACGGAGCTATGGATGCTGCGACCGCAGCCGCTGATCAATTCAACCTGTTGATGGAGCAGTTTGCCGTCATGTTCGTTACCTCATGCATTATTCCCTTGTTGGTGTTGATGGGCTTTTTGTGGTTAGTCAAAGTAGTGTTGGGCGTTAATGTGGACGGAGTTTCCCGTTTTGCTAAAGAACGTTCATGGCGCAGGCTCGGCAGGAAGCTTCAGAAAAGAGACGCAATCGAACTAGAGAGAGTCCGGGGGTTTGATTCGGGGTCGGGGGAAGCGTAGGTTTCTGTGCGGTTTCGTACGGTATGGTGCCCGGCTCGCTGCGGGCATCGGGCTTCTTGTTGAGCTTGGAACGCGGGTAGGGTATTTCCTGTCGTCGGGTGGGACTCGAAGAGTTGTGGAGGCTGAGAGTCGACAAAGAGCTTCTAGCGGAACCGAGAGAGATGCAGTTGATCGCTGCTGCGGTGAGCGTCGCCGCTTGCGCCCCCATAGTGTTAGGTGCTACCGATGTCCTTGATTGTTCGGTTTTGAGCGCGTATCAAGCAAAGCGCCGCATCGTTTGACGAGCTTGCATTTTCGTTATAATCGGCTCATCCAGGAGAAAGGTTCCGGTATGAGTCTGCCGATCGGTCGTCGCCGCCATGGTTTCGGTTTGATGATTGTTGAATTTGCTATTTTTTTAGGACTGACGTGCTTTGTCGTTATGCCAGCCCATGCCTCTGTTCCCTCCTTGTACGACCCGCGGGAAGCGGGTCTTGTTTCAGGGGAGCGCGATCAGGCTCCTTGGGGCATGTGCTGGGACTTCGCGGGTATGATGGCGCTTGAAAGCTATCTGGTAACGAACGGTTTGGCGGATGCGGGCATCGATCTTTCGGAGGAGGCCGTTCCCTGGCATGTCCTGGCCGTCTGCCGTGAGCAAATGGGCGTCGAGCAGGCGTTCGGCTGGACGGTGGGTCGCGGCACGCGCGATGACTCGGGATATGCGGCCATGGTGACGGGATACTTCATGTCATGGCTCGGCCCGAACCTTGAGCGCGACATCCCGTACTACCGAGGTTCCGACGAGGACCCCATGGGAATATACCCACTCGAGGAGCGCCCTGCCGCGCTCGACGGCGCGTCCAAGCCGTTTCAGGTGACCGATATCGTCTACTTCGAAAACCCGACGCGCGACGAGGTGAAGGAGGCGGTGCTCTCCTTCGGCGGCGTTGCGACGGGGTGCAACCTTTCGCTCGATTGTTATCGCGAGGATACGGCGGCGCTTTGGTATCCCGCCCCCGAAGCTGATCCTTATGTGAACCACGCGGTGTGCATCGTCGGGTGGGATGACTCGTTTCCCCGCACGTCGTTTCAAGATCAAGAGGGAAATTTGCCGGCAAGCGACGGTGCTTGGCTGGTGAAAAACTCGGAGCGTTCAGATGGCGTCGCGGCGTATCTTTGGGTTTCCTACGAAGACGGTGCCGTGCTTGCATCCGACTGGTTCAATCCGACCTATGCAGTCGCCGGCGCACGGACGACAACGGATCGCAGCGTCTATCGCATCGACGACCTCGGCGCTTCCACGCTGGTATCGTCGAAAGACGCGGAGAAGGCCGCGCGCGCGACGGCAGGCGCGTTGTCTGATGGGGGCGGAACTCTCACGTGCGCGAACGTATACGATTTCGCGGAAGGCGAACGCATCGCCGAGGTCATGTTCATGAGCATGGCGAAAGGGGCTGCTTATCGGTTGTTCTATCTTCCTGCTGATGAAGCTGGCGCACCCGTGCTCGATGAGAGCCGCATGATCGAGCTTGCTTGCGGCGTGGTGGAGCATGCGGGCTATACGACGGTCGAGCTTGGCGATGGAGTGGTTTTGCCTTCGGGGTCGGGTGCTTTGGTCATCGAGCTTGCGTCGGATGTCGTCGAACCCTCGCTCGGCGCTGATGCGAGCGTGACTTCCATGGGGTTGGACTACTCGACGAGCCGGGTGAACGGGGATCGGAGTTTCTACTTGGTCGACGGTGACACCGTCCCCACGAGCGACAACCCGAACATGCCGGTCAAATTCGTCTTGCGCGCTTACGGGGCGCCTGACGAGACGGGTGGCGATGGTGACGGCTCCGGTGAAGGGGGCGGCGCTGGTGAAAGCGGCGGCTCTGCCGGCAGTGGCTCCGATGATGGATCGGGTGAAAGCGCTGACGACGGTTCGACGGTCGATGTCGGAGGAGACACGGAGGTTGCCGCCGGGTCTACGCGTGATCCTTTGCCCGCGACATCCGATGCGTCATTTCGACTTACGTTCGGGGCTGCGGCCTTTGCCCTTGCTGCCAGCGCCGTCGTTTGGCGTATCGCGCTTCGTTCCGTTCAATCGCCCCGACGACGATGAGCGTGCGCAGAGGCATTGAGTTTCGCTTGGAATCTTTGGCAATCGCGAAAAACATGAATCGCTTGCGTGCAAGTTGGCTGGTGAGAGGGGAAGGCGAGGCAGATAATGGGAAGGTTCATCACGATAGAGGATGCCTTGGAGCATAACGCGGCGCATGCCGATGATCGCGCTGCAGTTGCACATGATCTTACCGTGCGTAGGGGCGCCGTAGGCGCCGATACCCGTCTGGGAGCGCGGGGCGGCCTGCTTCCGCGCGTGTTCGACCTGCACTGCGATACGCTCGATCGATTGGCTCTATCGGGCGATCCGGTGGCGCCGGGCGGGTTTTACGAACGCGATGCGAACGTTCCCCGCGAGCGCATGTCATCTCTTCGCGATAACGATGCGCATATATCGCTTGAGCGAACCGCGGAATTCGACTGGTGCCAGTGTTTCGCCGTGTTCATCCCCGACGAGCTGCGTGGAATGGATGCATGGCGCTTTTACGAACGCGTGCGCAATTGGTGGAAGGCCGAATTGCAGCGAGAGTCGGGCAGCTTGTCGCAGGTGCGCAGTGCGGTTGACCTCTATCTCGCGTTTGAAACGGGGAAGACCGCCGGCGTTTTGACCATCGAGGGGGCGGCGTTTCTCTCCGATGACGGAACGTGTGAGACGATGCTCGATCAAATTGCGCAAGATGGCGTGCGCATGTGCACGCTGACCTGGAACGGCGCTAACGCGTTGGGAAGCGGCAACCTCACGAGCGAAGGTCTCACGGGTTTCGGTCGGTCGATGGTTCGCGAGCTTGAGGCACGTGAGATTATCGTCGACGTGTCCCATCTTAACGACGAAGGATTCAAAGACGTTTGCAAGGTTGCGGAAAAGCCGTTCGTCGCTTCCCATTCGAATGCGCGATCGATATGCGCTCATCCGCGCAATCTCGCGGATTGGCAGTTGCGCGAGATCGCCGATCGCGGTGGCGTCGTGGGCTTGAATTTCTGCAGGGACTTTCTCACCGACCTGCGCGCGGATCCGTCCGAAAGCGACGTATTGCGCCATATCGACCATGTTCTTGAAGTGGCGGGGGAGCGTGTCTTGGCTCTCGGAAGCGATTACGACGGCTGCGACGTGCCCTCGTGGCTCGACCCTTGCGATCGCCTGCGTGATCTGCGGGCGCTGATAACTCGTGAGTTCGGGGAAGAAGTGGCCGAGCTTATCATGTTCGAAAACGCACGATCGTTCCTGTTGGGTTAATGCTGGTACTTTGCTAGGAGAGGGGAGGATCGTGCCCGCATCCGCAGGCACGAAACCGGGTGCGCTTTCGCTTGTCGAAGCGGGTGCTCTTGGCGACAAGAAAAAGAGCCCGCATCTGCGGGCTCGAAAAAGCTTTACGCCAAGACGATCTTTTCGATGTCTTCCCGGCTCGATTCACGGTAGAGGGTGAACTTGCGGCCGATCACCTGGACGACTTCAGCCTCGAGGCGCTCTGCCAGCTCGAACGCGACAGACTGCGCGGGAACGTCGCAGCCTTCGAGCACCGAGCACTTAACCAGCTCGTGCGCCTCGAGCGCTTCGCCCGCCTGAACCGCGACGCCATCGGTCACGCCTCCTTTGCCGATGATGAGCAGGGGCTTCAGCGTGTTCGCCATGCTGCGCAGCTGGCGGATTTGCTTTCCGGATAATGACATGTGTTCAACTCGTTTCCCTTATCGCGCACCATGCGCGAGATACAATTGCGGTCGGACAATGATAGCGTATCTCGCCGGTCCGTGCTCGCTAACGTGCGCAGGTCGCGCACATCTTCGCCACAAGACGACCTGTGTCATCTTCGACATTCACCGTGTAGAATCCTAACCGACGGCCGGATTTGTCGACGTCGCAGGTCGCTTTCAACACGCTTCCCTTGGTTGCGCTCATGAAGTTGATGGTGTTGCTGACCGCCACCGAAGGCTCCTCCCCGATGTTGCTGGCGATGGCTAAGGCGAAGTCGGCAAGGGTGAAGATGGCGCCGCCCATGACGCCTCCCATGGCGTTGCGGTGGATATCATGAATCGGCATCTCGCAAACAGCATGGCCGCGGCGTGCTTCCAAGATGCGGCACCCCGCAGCTTTCGTTGCGAACTGGTCCTTGTTGAAGATCTCGCGAGCTTCCTCGAGGGTTGGTTCGTTTCCGTTCATAATCAGCTCCTTTAGAACGAGAAGGCCCGCATTAGCGGGCCTTCCGGGAATTTACGCTCCGTATACGAGCGCGCGCGTTGCGTCAATGCGCGCGAGCACGTCCTCGCGCTTCATCAGCTCGACGCTCTCGAACAAAGGCGGCGAAACCATGTTGCCGCACACGGCCACGCGCAGCGGCTGCAGGAGGTTCTTGACCTTCATCTCGAGCTTATCGCCCGCCGCGCGACATGCGGTTTCAAGCGCAGCTGCCTCCCATGCGATGCTTTCATCGGCGAGCACGCTGCGGCAGGCGTCGAGCGCTTCGGCGGGTCGGGCGCTTTCCTTTTGGAGCACCTTCTTCACGCTCTTCTCGTCAAGACGCACCTGCGGCCCCCAGAAGAGGAACTCGAGCTTAGCCGGGATCTCGTCAAGGCGAGCAAGGCGTTCGGCCACCAGCGGGTACATGCGCTCGATTGTGGACGGCTCGCCGTCGTGGGCAAGGTCGTCGATTGCGTCACGTACGGCGGCACGGTCGACGTCGGTGATGACGATGGGATCGGGCTGGGGCGCGTTGGGATCGGACGGGTTCGGCGTCGCGACGATGCGCGCGGCTTCATCGCCTGCTTTGCTCGCGAACGCCGCCGCATCGACAAGCCAGGGCAGGGCGGCGTCCGCCCACGCGTGCGCGCCCATCTCGCGAATGTAAACGCCGTTCATCCAGTCGAGCTTCGTCTCGTCGAACACGGCATCCTTTTTGGTGACGCGATCGAGCGAGAACTCGCGGCACAGCGTCTCGCGATCGATGATGGTGGTTTCGCCGTCAAGCGACCAGCCCAGAAGCGCGAGGAAGTTGACGAGCGAATCGGAGAGATAACCGCGATCGCGATACTCCTCCACGTTGGTGGCGCCATGGCGCTTGGAGAGCTTCTTGCCGTCGGCTCCGAGGATCATGGAGAGATGCGCGAAGGTGGGAACCTCGAACCCGAGCGCCTCGTAGATGAGGATCTGGCGCGGCGTGTTCGAGAGATGATCGTCGCCGCGGATGACATGCGTGATGCCCATGTTGGCGTCGTCGCAGACCACGGCGAAGTTGTACGTGGGGCTGCCGCCGGTGCGCACGAGGATCATGTCGTCCATGACCTCGGCGGGGAAGGACATGTGCCCGTACACCGCATCGTCGAATTCGATAGGTCCGTGGTCGAGCGGCACCTTCAGGCGCCAAACGTGAGGCTCGCCTGCGCTGATACGAGCTTCGACCTCATCGCGCGGAAGGTCGCGGCACGTGCGGTCGTAGCCGGCGTAGCCGCCCTCCGTCTTCTCGGCGATAGCGCGCTTCTCGTCAAGCTCCTCTTTCGTGCAGAAGCAAGCGTAGACGGCGTCGCGCTCGCGCAGACGCTCAAGGGCGTCCGCGTACGTTTGCGTGCGCTGCGTCTGGAAATAGGGGCCGAACTCGCCGCCGACCTCGGGGCCCTCGTCCCAGTCGAGGCCCATCCAGCGTAGGGCGCGCAGGATGATCTGGGTGTTCTCCTCGGTTGAGCGCTCGGGGTCGGTGTCCTCGATGCGCAGAACGAACGTGCCGCCCATGGCGCGGGCGAAAGCCCAGTTATATATCGCGGTACGCGCGCCGCCGATGTGAAGTTTGCCCGTGGGCGAAGGGGCGAATCGTACTCGGACGGGTTTTGCGGTGTCAGTCATGGCCTTCCTTCTTCTCCGTTGTCTTCCGAGAGGTTGACGAGCTGGGTTCTGCTCAACCTGCATACGCCCTTTCATGCCTCGGGCTTATGCAGGTGCAAATTGCTATGCGTTGCGTTGTCGATCGGCGCGCTTTCCCTTTTTGGTCAGCAGAATGCCGAACACCACCGAAAGTATAGACAAGGCTACTGCGGTGGCAAGCCAGACCGCCCCCATTCCCATCCAAAATGCTTGCGGATACATGCAGATGAGCAGCGAATCGTAGGGGAACGTCCATGTTCCCGCCGCGAAGAACAGCGAATGGAACACGGCGAAGAAGCTGCTGAAGTCGATCATCACCCATGCGCCGAGGAGGGCGAAGACGACGATCACCCCGCAGCCTGCGAAAAAGAGCGCGCGTCCCACGGCTCGGATGGGGAATTGGCGCATCGTGACCATCAGGCAAAACGCCGCGAGCACCGCGCAACCGAAAAGAGCGGGCATGACCCGCTCGATGACGGCGTGCACGTCGTCGAGGTGATCAAGCGCGTCGGGGGTGAGCGCGTAGGCGTCGGGTGCGGCATCGAGCTCGGCTCGTGTCGCGTCGGCGTACGGTGTGGCGGCGTCGCGATTGATCCGCGCCACGACATCGGCGAGCTCATCGCGTTCGGTTCCCTCGACGGTGTAGGCGCGGGTGGCGAGGGCCGCTTCGACGAGCTGATCGCGCGTGAACGGCGAAAGCTCCTCGGTGCTCGTCGCGCGCGAAAGCACCTCGGTGGTCGCGGGGATGCCTGCGCAAACGGCGAACCCGCTTGCGATGAACGCGAGGGCTAGAGCGAGGGCGGTGAGCGCCGTCATCACGTTCGCTTGGGCGTTCTTGCTCATGCGAGCTCGATTCCGTCGTGCACGTCGGCGTCGACCCAGATGGTCGCGGCGGTCATCCCCTGGTTCTCCTTCGAAATGGTAGGCAGGGGCCCGAGTCGGCTGAACACGCCTTGGAAGACGCCGTCGTACAAGTAGAGGCCGTTGAGGTTGTTGTAGAACATGGGCTCGACGCGCACCTCATCGTCGGACAGTTCGGCAATGTTCGTATCGGGCGGCAGCGTCTCTGTTTTGAACGGCTTGATGTATTGCTGAACGATGAACGGGTAGCCCGCCGCGCCGTCGGCGAACCGGTCGACGAGCGTCTCCCAGGTCGCTTGATCGACCTCGCAGCCTGCGTAAACCTGATCGGCGCCGTAGTGGTCGGAGGGCTTGATGATCCACGTATCTTTCTCTGATCTGACGTGATCGAGGTCGATCTGCGTGCTGTCGAGAAACGTCGTGCGGGGGACGGTTCGCTCGATGAAGTCGTTTTCCTCGGTGCTGAGAAGCGCTTTCGTCTCGGGCTTGAACAGGACTTCGAAGATCTGCTTGTCATGCACGATATGGCCTGCGAAGCTGCCGATGAGCGCAACCTTGCGGGCGCGAACCGCTTCGATGAGGTCTTGGGAATCGTCCCAGTGCTCGATGACGTCGTTGGTCACGCAGCGTCGCCAGATGGCGTTGATCTGCTCGCCGTTTTCGTCGCGCAGCGTCTCGCCGTCGAAAGCGAGATCGCGCACGTCGCACACGGTGCAGTCGACGCCGCGTTTGCGGAAGAGCTCGGCGAAGATGTGGAACTCGTCGACCACGCCGTTTTCGAGATAATCGCAGATGGCAATGCGGGGATGTCCGACCTTGAAGCGATAAGTGTCGTAGATCGCAAGGAACTTCTCGACCCAGGGCTCGAACAGGTCGCAGCCGGCCAGGCGGTGCGCTTTGGCGAACTCGAGGAAGGCGGGGGAGTTTTTCACCGAGTTGGTGATCTCGCGGTTCTCGTTCATGCCCGAAGAGCCGTCCCCGTTGAACTCGCAGAACTTCACTTGGTAATCATCTTCGTTTATGAACGTGTCGACGCGTGCGAAGGGCAGCAGCGCGTCGTAGTCGCGCGGCAGCAGGATGAGCTCGGCGAGTCGCGGGTCGAAATCGAAAACGCGACGGTAGCCGGGGTCGTCGAGGTAGCGCTCGATAACCTTGCACAGGATGCGGTGAGCGGTCTCGGCCGTTTCCTTCATGACGTCGTACGTTGCCTGGTTGAACAAGCGGGGCAGGTAGGAGCAGTCGACGACGCGATGATGCACGATCGCGGTCGATGATTTCATGTAGGCATGAGCGGACCTGCGTCCGTCAACGTCTCCGTTGAGGTCGGCGATGATACGCAGGTACGCTTCGGTGTATTCTGAGTTAGAGGTCATAGACGCTCGCTTTCTCGGTTGTTTCGCGAATTCGCTCGCGATGGTTCGCGCGCAAGAGTTTATCACGATCGAGAAGCAAGACGTCGCTTCGCCGCGCCGACGTCGCAAGAGGCGCACGGCGCGGTGCGCCGGAGTGCGGAAAACGTGCGTGACGATGGGTTCGTCCTCGTTGATGCGGGCGGCCCTCGTGCCGAAGACCGCCCGCATTCGATGTGCCCGCAGGTGCGCTATCGCGCCCGTTCCGTTTCCGGAGGCAGGGTCTTTCCCGGGTTCAGGATGGCCTCGTTCGCGCGCGTCGCCTGCTCGACGATATCGACGATGGACGCAATCGGCTTCTCGCGGTCGTTCATGAACCATTCGATGAAGACGGACAAGGTTCCCGCGATGTAGAAACGCAGGATGTAGTCGAGCCCGGGATCGCCCGCGAGACGCGCTCCCTTGTCGCTTTCGAGAACCGCCCGGCGAACCGGGGTGAAAAGCGTGTTGACCATCTGATCCATGGAAAGCGATGAGATGACGTGCTGGTAGAGCGTTTCGTTTTCGCTGACGACGTTGGCGAGCTCGACGAGCACGCGGCGCATGTTGAGAAACACGGGGTCGTCGTCGTGAACCGTGGTGGTGAGCGCGCCGGCGACGCGTTCGACGAGGGCGTTGGCTTCCTGTTGGATGAGCTCATCGATCGAGCGGAAGTGCAAGTAGAACGTCTTACGATCGATGTCGGCCTCGCGGGCAAGCGCGCTGACGGTGATCTTGTCGATGCCTTTTTCGATAAGGAGATGTTGGAACGCTTCCCTGATGGCGCGTTGCGTTTTGATGATCCTGCGATCGATCTTTTTCTTCTCGCCCTTGTTTTCGCTCATCTGCTCCCCCTCGTTTAGGTATCGGTGAGCATTAAACCACATGCTGGTGACAATTCCACGATCCTCGCAGTCCGGTGATAAGTCTCAGCCATGATCGACGGGCCTTCCAGCTGGTGAAACGCACCATAAAGCATCATATTCCCCAAAAGCCAAAAAAACAACACTTGTAGAAAAAGCTACTAAGGAGTATGATGCAATTACGATGCGAACGACGAATTGGCGGGCGTGCTCGACATGTCCGCATGAGGAAAGTCGAGGCGAAATTATGAAGCCAATGGAGTTTGCGAAACGTGCCGCTGCCGATAAACTGGTCGACTACCTCCTCGAAAACCCCGAGGAGAACATGGGCAAGATCATGGATAAGCTCAACGCCCTTTTGCCCGAGGCCTTGTTCTCCTCTCAGCGCGAGGCGTTCACGCACGCCATCGAGGATCAAAGCAACTGGTACCAGTTGCTCATGCGCGTGGCGAAGCTTAACCCCGAGGTGGCAGGTCCGCTCATCAAGGCGTTTCTCGTTGAGTCGAATCTTCTCGTATGGGACAAGCAGGAGAAGATGCGCGAGAAGCACCGTTGCAACATCCCCTGGGCCATCCTGCTCGATCCCACCAGCGCCTGCAACCTTCATTGCACCGGTTGCTGGGCGGCGGAGTACGGGCATAACCTCAATTTGTCCTTCGACGACATCGATTCGATCATCTGCCAGGGCAAAGAGCTTGGCGTTCACGTCTACATTTACACCGGCGGGGAGCCTCTCGTCCGCAAGCGCGATTTGATCAAGCTATGCGAGAAGCATCCCGATTGCGCGTTTTTGTGTTTCACGAACGCGACCCTCATCGATGAGGAGTTCTGCCAAGACCTTATCCGCGTGAAGAACTTCGTGCCCGCGATCTCAGCCGAGGGCGACGAGGCGGCGACCGACTCACGTCGCGGTCAGGGAACGTATCAGCGCATCGATGCGGCCATGGATCTGCTCAGGTCTCACGGTCTTCCCTTCGGCGTGTCATGCTGCTACACGAATGAGAACGCCGCATCCATTGCGAGCGAGGAATACTTCGACTGGCTGGTGAACAAGGGCGCCCTGTTCGCGTGGATATTCACCTACATGCCCGTCGGCGTGGGTGCGCCTGCCTCGCTCATGCCCACGCCCGAGCAGCGCGAGCACCTGTACCGGTTCGTTCGCCGCATGCGCGACGAGAAGCCGCTGTTCACGCTTGATTTCCAACATGACGGCGAATACGTCGGCGGATGCATCGCGGGCGGCCGACGCTACCTGCACATCAACGCAGCGGGCGATGTGGAGCCGTGCGTGTTCATTCATTATTCGAACGCGAACATCCATGACGTTTCGCTGCTCGAGGCCTTGAAGTCGCCGATTTTCATGTCGTACTACGAGAATCAGCCGTTCAACGACAACCTTCTGCGACCGTGCCCGATGCTTGAGAATCCTGACTGCCTGCGTGCGATGGTGGAGGAGTCGGGCGCCCGTTCGACCGATTTGAAGAAGACCGAAAGCGCTGACGAGCTTTGCGCGAAGTGCGATGAAGCGGCTCGGGCGTGGGCCCCTGTAGCCGAGCGCATCTGGACGGATCGCGAGGACCCGCGCTCGCCGTATCGCGCTCGTACGTATTGCGGAATGGCCGACACCGATATCGAGAAGTTCGATCGCCAAGGTAGGCAGATGCACGGGGCTTTTGACGACGATCGCGATCCCCGCTCGGTTATCGAGCGGCGTGCTTAGCCGTTTGCGCGGGGCGAACGGCTGAAGCGTGTTCGTCTCTTTTGTGCTTCTGGTCGTTTTCCTTGCCTGCTTGACTAAGAGCATAGTATTATTTGAAGGCTTGCGAGTTGCATGCTCGCTATCGACATATCCGTTTATCTAGAGTCGGGGGAGAGAGTTGGCTCGCTGATCCCGGCACCAACCTGGCCTTGGGTCAAGGTGGTCCCGCCGACAACGATGAAGGAGGAAGACTTCATGACAGAACAGCAAAACACCTATCTTTTCACGTCCGAGTCCGTGACGGAGGGGCATCCCGACAAGATCTGCGACCAGATCTCCGACGCCATCCTCGACGCCATCCTCGCTAAGGAGATCGAGCTTGAGCGCGAGGGGTATGTCGCGCCTAACGGTCAGCCCGCCGATGTGACGAAGGTCCGCTGCGCTTGCGAGACGCTCGTGACCACCGGCACCGTCATGGTCGCTGGCGAGATTCGCACGCAGGCATACGTCGACGTGCCCTCCATCGTGCGCGATGTGGTGTGCGAGATCGGCTACGACCGCGCGAAGTACGGCTTCGACGGAACAACCTGCGGTGTTCTGAACTCCATCCACGAGCAGTCTCCCGATATCGCCCAGGGCGTCGATGAGTCCTGGGAGGTTCAGCATGGCGCCGATGCGGCGGACCCCTACGAGACGGTCGGCGCCGGCGACCAGGGCATGATGTTCGGGTACGCGTGCAACGAGACTTCGACGCTCATGCCCATGCCGATTTATCTGGCGCATCGTCTCGCCGAGCGCCTGACCGCGGTTCGCAAGGACGGCACGCTTTCCTTCCTGCGCCCCGATGGCAAGACGCAGGTTTCGGTTCGTTACGTGGACGGCGCCCCCGTGTCGGTGGAGAAGGTGGTCGTGTCCACGCAGCACGCCGACGACGTCGACGCGGACACGCTGCGCGAGGCTATCGTCGACAACGTCGTCAAGCCTGTTTTCGAGGCCGAGGGCGTCGAGCTCGCTGAGGACGCGGAGATCTACGTGAACCCCACGGGCCGCTTCGTCATCGGCGGTCCCATGGGCGACGCCGGACTCACCGGGCGCAAGATCATCGTCGACACCTACGGTGGCATGGGCCGCCACGGTGGCGGTGCGTTCTCGGGCAAGGATTGCACGAAGGTTGACCGCTCTGCCGCCTATGCTGCGCGTTGGGTTGCGAAAAACGTCGTTGCAGCCGGGCTCGCCGATCGCTGCGAGGTTCAGATCGCCTACGCCATCGGCGTGGCGCGCCCCGTCTCGGTTATGGTGGAGACGTTCGGCACCGAGCATGTCGCCGTGGAGACCATCGAGCGCGCGGTGAACGAGGCGTTCGACCTGCGTCCCGGCGCGATCATCGACGAACTTGACCTTCGTCGTCCCATCTACCGCAAGACCGCCGCGTACGGTCACTTCGGACGTGAGCTTCCCGAGTTCACCTGGGAGCACACCGACAAGGTGGATGCGCTCAAGGCCGCTTGCGGCATCGCGTAAAGAGCGGTTGCGAACGTGCAGGATCAGCAGATAACCGGCGGCGCATCGATGTGCGCCGCCGATGCCGAGGACGTCGGCGAGGCTTCCGCATTCGGCTCTCTCGGCGCCCTCGCTCCGAGTTGGTGGGAGCCCGCCGAGGGCGGCGAAGCCGAGCCGTGGCTTGAGCCTGACGAGGCGTTTGATCGTTTCTCGGATTGGGTCTCCGACCGGGGGATCGAGTTTTGGCCTCATCAGGAAGAGGCGCTCATGAGTCTCATGGTGGGCAATCACGTCATCTTGGGCACGCCGACCGGCTCGGGTAAGTCTCTGGTGGCTCTCGGTCTTCATTTCATGGCGCTCGCGTCGGGCAAGCGCTCTTATTACACTGCTCCCATCAAGGCGCTCGTCAACGAGAAGTTCTTCGATTTAGTCGAAGTGCTCGGGCGGGATAACGTCGGCATGATCACGGGCGACTCCCACATCAACGCCGATGCTCCGGTTATCTGCTGCACGGCGGAAATTCTCGCGAACCAAGCGCTGCGCGAGGGTGAAGACGCCGACGTCGGTTGCGTCGCGATGGATGAGTTCCATTACTTCGGAGATGTTGATCGCGGGTGGGCGTGGCAGGTTCCGTTGCTCACGCTTCCCCACACGCAGTTTCTTCTCATGAGCGCCACGCTCGGAGACGTGACGGGTATCGCGAAGATGCTCGAGGACCATACGGGCCGCGAGGTCGATCTCGTGCTCGACGCGCCGCGACCCGTGCCCTTGAGTTACGAGTACGTGGAAACCTCCATCGAAGGCACGGTTGAGTTGGCGTTGCGCCGCGGGGAGGCGCCGCTCTACATCGTCCATTTCTCGCAGGACGCCGCGCTTGCGTGCGCCCAGTCGCTCGCTAGCTTCGGCGTCACCACGAAAGAGCAGCGCGAGCAGATCAAGGATGCGCTGCGAGGAACCCGCTTCACCACGGCGTTCGGCAAGACGCTCAAGCGCTTGCTCGGCGTCGGCGTTGGCGTGCATCATGCGGGCATGCTGCCGCGCTACCGCCTTCTCGTCGAAAAGCTTGCCCAGCAAGGGCTTCTGCCCGTCATCTGCGGCACCGACACGCTCGGCGTGGGCATCAACGTGCCCATCCGCACCGTGCTTCTGACGACGCTCACCAAATACGACGGACGTCGCATGCGCCGTCTTCGTTCTCGCGAGTTTCATCAGATCGCGGGCAGGGCGGGGCGCGCCGGGTTCGATACCGAGGGCGTGGTCATCGCCGAGGCTCCCGAGCACGAGATCGAGAACGCGAAGCTTGTCGCCAAGGCGGGCGGCGATCCGAAGAAGATTCGCAAGATTAAGAAGAAGCAACCGCCCGAGGGTTTCGTGTCGTGGAACAAGACGACGTTCGAGCGGTTGGTGGAAGCTCCCCCCGAGACGCTCAAGCCTCACATGCGCATCACGCATTCGATGGTATTGTCCGAGGTCGATCAGGGCGGGGACGCGTATGCGCGCGTGCTAAAGCTTATCGACGACTCCGCGCAGCCCGACGAGGAGAAAGCCGCTCTCGTCGTTCGCGCGGACGAGATCTTCGCGACGCTCATCGCGGCCGATGTCGTGGAGCGTCACGAGGTCGATGGCGCGGTCGAGTACGTGACGACGATCGATCTTCCCGATGATTTCGCGCTTGATCAGCCGCTTTCGCCGTTTTTGCTGGCAGCGCTCGAATTGCTCGATCCTGAAAGCGATACGTACGCGCTTGACGTGATCTCCATGGTGGAGGCCACGCTTGAGAACCCGCGTCAGGTTCTGCGCGCCCAGGAGCGCAAGGAGCGCGACGCCGCCATGGCCGCTATGAAGGCCGATGGCGTCGAGTACGATGAGCGCATGGAGCGTATCGCCGAGGTCACGTATCCCAAGCCGCTCGAGGATTTGCTTGACGCCGCGTTCGATCGTTACTGCCAGGACGTGCCGTGGGCGCGGGATTTCGAGCTTGCTCCTAAATCGGTGTTGCGCGACATGCTCGAAACGGTTTCGGATTTCAAGGAGTACATCGGCCGCTACGGCATCGCGCGCTCGGAGGGCACGCTTTTGCGCTATCTTTCCGACGCTTATCGCGTGCTCGCGCGCACGGTTCCGACGGATAAGCTCGACGATCAGCTGCGCGACGTCATCGCGTGGCTCGGGTTCGTCGTTCGCTCCGTCGATTCGAGCTTGGTGGACGAGTGGGCGAACGCGGGGTCTCAACCTGCGGTCGATATGCCCCGGATTGCCGATGAGGTGGTCGAGGATCGTCACGGTCTCACCGTTCTCGTTCGCAACGCTCTTTTCTTCCGCGTGAGGCTGGCGGCGGCGCAACGCTATCGCCGGCTCGGCGATCTCGATGGTGCCGCCGGGTTTGGCGAGCGACGCTGGACGGAGGCGCTCGAGGGTTATTTCGAAGCCCATGAGGAGATTCTCATCGACGCCGATGCGCGCTCAGCGAAGTATCTCGAGATCGACGAGAAAGACGAGAGGTCGGATCGCGTATGGCATGTTCGCCAGATCTTCAGCGACCCTGAGGCGGATCATGATTTCTGCTTACTCGCCGACGTCGATCTTGACGCGTCCCAAGAGGAGGGCGAGGTCGTCTTGAAGCGGGTTCGCGTCGGCTTCTTCGAAGATCTGCGCGGTTAGCGATATCGGCGGATCTTTTCGTCGTCTTGCCGCGATAGCGCTCGATGACCGCCGCTGACGAACGGGGCGACTGCGGCGATCGGTCGCTCCGGTATACTCGCTGCGAAGATAAATCAACATTCGGGAGCGCTTCGGGGCGCTTCGCGATGAAAGGGGCTACGTCGATGACGACGCTTGAGAGCATAAGGTGTGACGTTGCGCAGGCCGTTGGCGCGGCGCGGCGCGAGAAGCCGTTGGCGGGTTCGGTCACCAACGGCGTGACCATGGATTTCGTCGCGAACGCGCAGCTTGCGGTCGGCGGCTCGGCTGCCATGGTGTATTTGCCGGATGAGGGCGAGTTCCTTGTTGACGCGGGCGGAGCCGTCTACGTCAACATGGGAACGCTTCTGCCCGTTTACGAGCAGACGGTGCCCGCTGTCGCCCGCCGTGCTCATGAGGCGGGCAAGCCCTGGGTGCTCGATCCCGTCGGCATCGGGATCGGCTCGTTGCGCACGGATATCCTGCTTAAGCTCAAAGACCGCGCGCCTTCCATCGTGCGTGGCAATGCTTCGGAGATCATCGCCTTGGCGGGCCTGTGGGGTCTCGAAGGCGACGCGGCGCAGATGGGTCGGGTGCGCGGCGTCGACTCGACCGATCCGGTTGAAGCGGCGCGCTGCGCCGCCGTGGCGCTCGCCCGTTGGACCGGCGGGGCCGTCGCGGTCTCCGGCGAGGAGGATCTCGTGACCGACGGCGACACGGTGGTCTTTTCGCAAGGCGGTAGCTCGTTCATGGAGAAGGTCACGGGTTTCGGTTGTTCCCTCGGCGGCGTCATGGCCGTCTACGCTGCCGTTGCCGATCCGTTCGTCGCAGCCGTTGCCGGCGTCTCGCATTACAACGTCGCCGGAATCCGTGCCGCGGCGTCTGCGAACGCGCCTGCGAGCTTCAAGGCGGCGTTCATCGACGAGCTTTACCTCGCTGCAGCTGACGACGTTGCGGGTTGCGAGCTGAGAGTTGAGGAGGCTTAGCATGAACACGTTGGTCGCCGTCGCCATCGCTCCTTTCGGGGTCGGGGACGAGCTTGCCGAGGAAGTCGCCGAGGTCGTGCGCGTGATTCGCGCATCGGGGCTTCCCAACAAGACCTATTCGATGTTCACCGAGATCGAAGGCGAATGGGACGAGGTCATGAAGGTCGTCAAGGAGGCCACGCTCGTGCTCGCGGAGAAGGGCATTCGCACCGAGGTTGTTTTGAAGGCTGACATCCGTCCCGGTTTCGAAGGCACGATGGAGACGAAGGTGGCGAAGGTCGACGCGTTGCTCTCGTAAGCATGCCGGCAGATACGTATTAACGGCCGAAGCGCTCGGGCGGACGCTTCGAGGTCGCGGAAAGGAGACGAGCCATGCGCGAAAAGCTCGACATATCGGCCTACCTGGTGGTGGGTCCCGAGAACACGCTTGGTCGTGATGTCTCGGACGTGGTGCGCGACGCGGTTCGCGCGGGTTTCACCTGCGTGCAGATTCGCTCGAAGGCGTGCTCGGCGCGTGAGCTGATCGACTGCGCCGCGGGTGTCGCGCGCGTTATCGCGCAGGAGGGCAAAAGCGACTCGGTCGCGCTTTTGGTGGATGACAGGCTCGATGTCGTGCTCGCTGCGCGCGAGGCGGGCGTGAAGGTCGACGGCGTGCACGTCGGGCAATCTGACATCCCCGTCGAGGTGTGTCGAAAGCTCCTCGGCCCCGATGCGATCGTCGGGCTCTCGGCTCGTGCGTCCGAGATGATCGAGTACGTGAGGACGGCGGATGTGAGCTGTGTCGATTATTTCGGCGTGGGACCGCTGCATGAGACTGAAACCAAGCGCGACTGCGGTATGGATGCGGAAGGCAACATCATCGTGCGGACGCTTGCCGAGATAGCGGAGCTTGAGCGCGTGAGTCCGCTTCCCATCGTGGTGGGCGGCGGCGTGAAGGCGTGCGATCTTCCCGACTTGAAGAAGACGGGCGTCGCGGGGTTCTTCGTCGTGTCGGCGGTTTGCGCTGCCGAGAGTCCCTACGAGGCAGCTTGCGAGCTGGTCAGGTCGTGGAACGCAGGTTGCTGACGATTTCCGCGCGGGCCTGAGGACGTGCGACCCGCACGCGGCTTTCGGTTCCTAGCGCATATCGGCTTGGCGATCGAGCAGTGCACGCAGCTCTCGTTGGACGCTTTGCTCGGTGTTCGGCCCGATGACGCGCGTTGCGATCTGCTTGATGGCCGAGCGTCCGTTTCCCATCGCGCAGCTTGTTCCCACCATGCGCATGATCTCGTAATCGTTCATCGAATCGCCGAACGCCATGACCTCGTCGGCCGGTATGCCGTAGGCTTGCATGATCTGCGCGATGCCCGTCGCTTTGCTGACCCCTCGCTGCATGGCGTCGATCCAGCGCGATCCTGACGGAGCGAACACGAAGTCGTCTCCCAGCTCGCGCTCGAGCACGTACGCCATATCCATGAGCGCCTCGTCGCAGTAGATCGAGGCTTTGACAATGCTCGTGTCGGGTGACGGGACGTCGTAGACGCGGCAGGGGTTCGGAAGGTTCTTATCGATTTCGCGTTCGAATCGTTCTTCGTCGTCGAGGAGAAACGAGAGCGTTTCATCGAACAATGCGAGATGGAGCGTGTCGAACATGTCGACGACGCATTTCAGCCGTTTCGCCGCAGCATGGGAGAACACCTCGCGATCGACGAGCGTGCTCCGTGCGTACACCTGCGCGCCGTTTGATGCAACGAAGTCCATGCCGTCTGCGACGGGGCTGAACATGGAGCGCAGCGTGTCGTAGCGCCGACCCGATGCCGCTGTGAACCGGATGCCCGCATGCGCGAGTTCGAGGATGAGATCGTATGTTCCTTCGGGAAGATTTCCGTCCTCGTCGAGCAGAGTTCCGTCCATGTCGCAGGCGATAAGCTTGATCATCGATCCTCCCGTGGTTCGCGCGTTCTCTCTTTCGGGTCATTGTAGGCGGTTCGAATCGCTCATCGAAGTGCACTGAGGATATTTTGCCGAGAATTGACCATGCTGCAGCAGCTAAGGCGGGCATCCTTATTCCAGGAGCCCGCCTTGTGGAGGGGTCGTTCGCTATGATGATGACGGTGATCGCGCCGCTAGCTGCGCGATCGGCCCGCATCGCCTGCGGATGCGCCGGGTTCGGGTGTGACGTCGGGCTCAGGTTCGAACACGCGGCGGCGTCCCTTTTCGTCCCATGCGGCGGCGTAGCCTTGCGCGATGAGGCGGTCAAGCGAGGCCTGCTCCTGACCTGCGGGCACGTCGATGCTCTCGAGGTAGACTCGCTGGAATTTCGGGTTGTCGAAGTAAAGCTCGGTTTTGAAGGGGTTGCGCTTCTTGCCGAAGATGGTGTAGGCCTGGTAGACGAACACGCCGATGTTGAAGAGAAGCGCGATGGCGGATATGGTCATATGCGCTGCAGGGCTGTTGGTCGAGTGCACGACGAACGCAGGGTGCAGATAGAACCAGGGGATGGTCATGGTGATGATCATGTTGAACGCCAGCGTGCGCACGCGGTGTTGGGCGTATGCGCCGCGCTTGATGAAGAACGCAGGGATGGTGCAGGCTGCCAGCAGGATGAGGCCGCAGTACATGGAGCGGTCTGATACGCTGTTGTAGGTGTAGGCGAAGTTCCAAAGGTCGTAGCCGATGATCCAGAACCAAAGCTGATCGGGCCAGACGTAGTCTTTGCGCTTGCCTCGGCCGACGATGATGCCGAAGAACCCGCAAATGCAGACGGCGTTCAATATGCCCGCGATGCCGTTCATCACGTTCCACGGGCCTCCGACGACCAAATAGCCGTCGACGATGCCGTTGACGCCCGTCAGCTGGAAATCGCGTATGCACGCCTCGAGGATGTTGATGGCGAAGATGATCGGCGGGATGCAGACGATGTATTTCCTCTGAAAGGCGGGGAAGTAAACGATCAGCCAACCGAGAATGGCTCCTGCGAGGCAGGAGTACGTCTTCACCCATTGAAACCATGTGCCGGCGCCGGTTCCCTCGACGGCGGTGTGGGGCCAGACGAAGATGGTGAGCACGAGCGGGAGAGCGATGAAAAGCACCCCGCCAACCCATTTGTTCAGGCGCGACAGCTCGTTCATGCCTATGAGGAACACCAGATAGAGCAGAACGCTGACGATGGCCGTTGCCGAGAGCGGTTCGTAGAAAAACATCGTGCACCTCCAGTCTCGTGACCTGATGAGAGGATACTAGCACGAGAAGATTTTGTTGTTTTTACGAACTTACCTTGACATGTAAGGAATCGAAGGGATAGGCGGGGTTTTAAGCGGCTTTACGCCTCCTGGTCGCTGAAGAGTAGGTCGAACACGTACTTCATGATGCTCGAGCGGCGGATGATGCCGACGAGCCTTCCGTCGTCATCGATGACGGGGAGCTTCTTGAATTTTTTCTTGGATAGTATGTCGGCGACTCGGCCGATGCTCTGCGTCTCGGTGACGCAGAGCACTTTGCGCGCGGCAAGCTCCATGACGTTGCGCGTTTTAAGGGAGCGCACCTTGTCCTCGACGGATTCGTCATCGTAATAGAGCAGGGTGGGTGCGCCGCCCGAGAATATGGAGCGCGTTTTATGCTCGGCGATGGCGCGCATGATGTCGCCGTCGCTGATGAACCCGACGACGCGCTCGCGCCCATCGACGACGGGAAGGCTGCTCACGCCAAGCTCGATCAGCTGCGCAGTTACCTCGTCGAGCGTTGCGGTATCCAGGCATCGGTAAGCGTTGCGCTCCATGATGTGACCGACGGTTTCCTTTGTCATAGCTTACGCCTCCTTCTTGGCGGACCGTACTTTGACGATGGCGAACACGAGTGCGACGGCGGAGACGAGCGCGCAGGCGCCGTAAGCGGCTTGAATGCCGCATGCGGTGGATACAACCGGTCCCGCTGCCGCGTTTGCCGAGCTCACCATGGTCATGACGGTGACGATGAGCGCGGTGGAGATAGCCCCGCCGACTTGGCGACCCGTGTTGCTGATGGCGTTGCCGTGGGCGATCATGTCGTTGGAGAGCGCGTTGATGCCCCAGGTGTTCGCGGGCATGTTGGCAAGTGTTTGCCCTGTGGCCATCAGCGTGACAAGCACGGCTGCGACGATGAGGGTGGAATCGGGGGAGAGCAGGGTGAACCCCGCGAGGGCGAGCGTCATGATGACGAGCCCTCCGACGGTGATGCCGCGCGGACCGAACTTGTCGAACACGATGCCCGACAGCGGGCTGATGATGATGCCGACGGCGGCGGCGGGCATCATGACGAGGCCCGTTGCGGCGGCCGAAGCACCTAAAACGTTTTGCAGGAAGATGGGCAGGGTCACGTTGGTGACGGCGGCGGCGCAGTTGATGAGCGTGACGATGATGGCCGAGCATGCGAAATCGCGCGATTTGAGCGCGTTTATTTGCAGCAGGGGCTCATCGAGATTGCGCTGGCGTTTGACGAAGAGCACGAGGCAGGCAACACCCGCGACGATTCCGATGATGACGATAGGGCTGGTCCAACCCAAGGTCGATGCGCTCGAGAAGCCGTAGAGCATGCCGCCGAACGCGATGGTGGACAAAAGCACGGAGAGGATGTCGAGCTTGGGCTTTTTCAACTCGCCGACGTTGCCGAGCAGGAAGAAGCTCGCAACGAGAACGATCAGCCCGAGGGGCGCGATGGACCAGAACATGGCGCGCCAGCCCATGGCGTCGATGATTATTCCCGCCACCACAGGACCTGCGGCAGGAGCGACCGACATGACGATGCCCGCCATGCCCATGGCGGTTCCGCGCTTTTCGGGAGGGAAGATGAGCATGGGCACGACCGCGACGAGCGGCAGCTGCACGCCGGCTCCCGCCGCTTGCAGAATGCGTCCGACGATGAGCATTTCGAAACCGGGCGCTACGGCGCACAGGACGGTGCCCGCGATGAACGTCGTCATGGACGCGAAGAAGAGCTTGCGGGTAGGGAAGCGGTCGATGAGGTATCCCGAAATGGGGACCATGATGCCGTTGACGAGCATGTAGATGCTCGTCACCCATTGCGCCGTGCCCGCGTTGATCTGGAACGATTCCATGAGCTTGGGCAGGGCGGGGGCGAGGACGGTCTGGTTCAAAATGGCGAGGAAGGCGCCGGCGATGACGACGGCGATGATGAGGATCTCGTGTTTCGAGGCCTTGTGGTTTTGTGCGGTTACGGTTTCGTTGGTCAAGGAGGTCACCTTTCGAATACGGCGCGTGAAAACGGGCGTGCAGCTGCGAGGCTGCAACGCGGGCGCACGAAGCGAAGGCTTATGGTTCGCGCGCGAAGTTTTGACGTAGATTGATTCGGGTGACGCTTAGATGAGCATCGAGGTGAGCTTCGTGCATGCAGGCGCAAGGCGAGGGGCCTCGCTGCGGGAGAAGTTGGACGCTATCCGGGCGCGTCGATATGCACGTTTGATGAGAAGCATGGCGGCTACCATACCTTGCTGTCAGGGTGGGGTCAAGGAGAATTCGGCTTATCTCGGTGTATGAGCAGAGAATCGGCATTCCCTTCGTTTTTCATGGCGGCAATCAGCGCTTCTCGAACCTCCTTCGCACGACGCTCGGGTATGGGCAACTC
Source organism: uncultured bacterium (assembly GCA_937890835.1). Lineage (GTDB taxonomy): Bacteria > Actinomycetota > Coriobacteriia > Coriobacteriales > Eggerthellaceae > CALADF01. Next base: position 14,020 of record CALADF010000034.1, on the reverse strand, counting down.
GTCGTCGTTGGAAAGGGTGATGCGGTGGTGCTCGATGCGCTCGACGTGTGCCGTGTTGACGAGATAGTAACGATGCGTGCGGATGAAGCCAGGTGGCAGCGCGTTCGCGACGTTGTTCAGCATCGCGTTGACGGTGATCTTCCGGTCGGCGAGGTGCAGCACCGATTGCTTGCCAGCGGACTCTGCGTACAAGATGACGTCGGGGTTGATGGGCATGGTCGCGCCGTCGACGCTGAAGGAGACGCGCTTGCGGCTCTCAAGGCTTTCGGCGCTGGCGCGCATGATCTTCTTCAAATACCGGAACGTCTGCTTGCTGACGAAGGTGGGGAATATCTCCCCTGCGTCGGGCTCGTTCCATTCGTTGGAGCTGTGCACGCAGTACATCTCCCAGGAAGAACCGTTTCTTCGAAGCGAGACGGTGATGCGTTGGTGAACCGCGATGATCATGTCGAACCCGAAATCGGATTCCATATCGTATTCGCCGAAAACAATTGCCTGATCGGGGCATTGGGTGTCAACAAGCTCGAATTTCTGATTGCACATGGAAAAGGTCGGGACGTTTTTGATGTTGTCCATGTCGTCGAGCATCTCGGCGAGGCCTCGGTAGATGTCCGACGCCGCGCCGATGAAGAGACAGTCGGGGGAGATCGCGTCGAGCATGGGTTGGAAGTCGAGCTTGTAATATGCGCGGATGGCCTCTTCGGTGAGACGGGGAAGTTGAGCCTTCGACGCTTCCATGCGGTTCTCCTTGGGTTCAGCGCACGGCAAGACGTTTGCCACGGCGTGCGCGCGGGGGTTCTGTTGCGAAATCGGAGGGTTGCGCCAGATTATAACCCGGGCTTTGTTGCATATATATAGAGATAGGGGAGCCTGAGCCTGCCGATGCGTTCGACAGGCTCAGGCTCCCCTTGAAGGCTCTCAGATGCTTTCGCCGTGGACGTCGTTTAAGCTTTCGCGCGGATCTCCTTGGCTTTCACGGCCTTGATGACGCACAGGCAGCCTAAGACGATGGATACGGCGAGTGCGATATGCGAAAGACCCGCCATGCCGGCGATTGCCGCGTCGGGCGCTGCTACGCCGAGCACTTCGACGATGCCGCGCACGTAGAACATGACGACGCAGAAAGGAAGGGCGATGTTGTGCAGGATGAAGAACGGCTTGAAGCGTTTATCGGACAAGATATCGGTTGAAAGCGCGAACGCAGCGAGGACGAGGAAAAGCAACGTGCCGAGTGCGAACAGGTGAACATGCGTGACGCCGAGCGCGGTGATTCCATTGAAGTCGTTGATCTTGGTGAACTCGCGGTAGAAGACGCCGGAGGCCAATGCTGCGACGGCGTAGACAAGCGCGGTTTTAACAAGGGTGGACGGTTTCATGTCGATCCTTCTGTAGCGGTTGATGATTACGAGCTCATAATAGAGGGGAACATCCGCAGCCGAATTGTTTCTGAGCGACGTTCATTAAATGAACATTGTTCGATAATGCTTTTCGCCTTGAAGGGCGGGTTTATGCTGCTCGTGGGACATTCGTCGGCGCTTCGCATTGTAAACGCGTTTCCGCAGTTTTGCGGGCGGGGAAGGGCGCGTCTCATGCGAGATGACGGGGGCGGCAAACAAAGCTCGCGGAAATGATATGAAGGACGATCCGCATGAGATAATGGACAAGTGTGGCGTGTTAATCTATAGGCTTGGATTGATCGAACTATTACGAGGAGGCATCGTGCGAAACGTCTTTCGTGTGTTCTGGCGCGATGTGAAGCGCATAGCCAAAGTGCCGCAAGCGTGGCTCGTCATCTTGTTCTTGATCGTGCTTCCCTCCCTTTACACGTGGTTCAACGTCTTGGGTTTCTGGGATCCCTACGAGAACACGGGCAACCTTCGCGTGTGCGTCGTCAACGAAGACGCGGGTGCGCATGACGATACGTTGGGGGATCTTCAGCTCGGCGACGACGTGGTTGCGCAGTTGGAGGAGAACGATCAGCTCGGATGGGCGTTCGTGACGCGCGAAGAGGGCATGAAGGAGCTTGAATCGGGCAAGACTTACGCCCTGTTCATCATTCCCGAGGACTTCAGCTCCGATGTCACGACGCTTTTGTCCGGCGATTTCAAACAACCGCAGCTCGAGTACTACGTGAATGAGAAACTCGGGCCGGTTTCCCCGAAGATCACCGATACGGGCGCGAGCACGCTTGACACCACCATCAACGATACGTTCGTGTCGACAGTCAGTTCAACGGTCGCGTCGGTGCTCAACCAGGAGCTCGACAAGGCGAATGCGAACGCCGCAGCGTCTAAGGGCGGCGCGCTCGCCCGCATCGACGAAGCTCAGGCCGGCATCGCCGAGGCGCGTGAGGCCCTGACGGCTCTGTCGCAAGCCTCCTCGGATGCGGTCGGCAAGACCGAGACGGCGAAGACCGCCCTCGCCCAGGCGAAGGAGGACGTCGCCACCTTGTCGCTTGCTTTATCTAACGCGGCGGGTATCACGGCGAGCGCCAACACGCAAATCGTCAAATTCTCTACCTCCATGGGCACCGTGCTCGATCAGGGTTCCTCTCTCATTTCGCGCACATCCACTCAGGTCAACGATGCGGTGGGGAAGGCGGCCTCGTCGGTCACGGCCGCCCAGGGCGAGGTTGACGCTGCTATCGCGCGCGGTCAGGCGGTCGTTCAGGAGAACGAGCAGGTGCTCGCCCTGCTCCAGAAGGCTCAAGAGGCGATGCCCGACGGTCAACCTGGTAAAGAGGAGCTCGGAGCTGTCATCGGGCAGCTTCGGCAAAGCAACGAAGATGCGAAGGCCACGCTTGAGGGGCTCGGCGTGCTTTCGGGTGATACCGCCGCAACCGCGCAAGCCATCGCAGGCGCAGCCTCGGCTACGAACACGGCGGTCCAATCGACGCTCGGCAACGTTGATGAGTATCGCTCAACGCTTTCAGGCACCACCATTCCCGCCGTGAGCGACGGACTCGGCAGGCTCGGTAGCTCGGCGAGCGGTCTTGGCGCCGCGGTCTCCAATCAGGTTCTGCTCATCGATCAGGCGGTTATGGTGCTCGACCAGCTCGGGCCGACGCTTTCCACTTCCGCAGGAGCCCTTTCCCAAACCGAGACGCTTCTCGGCGATATCGGCGGCGATCTCGATATCGTGAAGACTGATCTGGCCGCCGTCGGGTCTTCGACGGCGGTGTCGTCGCTGTTCGGCTCGGATGGAAAGATCGACCCTGCCAAAATCGCCGATTTCATGATGTCCCCGACGCAGGTGGAGACCGAGGAGCTGTACCCCCTCAACGCGTTCGGGTCGGCCATGGCGCCATTGTTCATCAATTTGACGCTGTGGATCGGCGTGTTCATGCTCATGGTCATCTTGCGCATCGAGGTTGATGACGAGGGCGTGGGCAACCTCACCATCGCGCAGAGGTTCTTCGGTCGCGGTCTTTTGCTCGCCATCATCGTGGTTTTGCAGGCGATCGTGTGCTGCGCGGGGTGCTTGGTCATCGGCGTGCAGACGGTGAACGCGCCGGCGTTTTTCGTGACCGCCATGCTGTGCTCGCTCGTTTATCTGGCTATCCAGTACACGTTGTCCTCGACGTTCCAGCATATCGGCAAGGCCATATGCGTCATTCTCGTTTTCGTCCAGATCCCGGGGGCGACGGGTTTGTACCCGATCGAGATGACGCCGAGCTTTTACCAGTTCGTCTACCCGTTGTTCCCGTTCACCTACGGCATCAACGCCATCCGCGAGACCATCGCCGGGTTCTATGATGGCGCATGGCTGAGCTATGTGGGCGTGCTCGTCGCGTTCTTCGTCGTGTTCACGGCCATCGGCGTCCTGTTGCGACCTTACGTGACGAATCTCAACAGGCTTTTCGCGCGCCAGATCGAGGAGAGCGACATCATCAACGGGGAACCCGTCCAACTTCCCGCGCGTCGCTTCCGTGTCGCGCAGCTCATACGCGTTCTGTCCGATAGGGATGAGTACCGCGAGGCCATCGACGCGCGCGTTGAGCGCTTCATGGGGCTTTACCCGCGTTTCAAATGGGGTGCGTTGGTGCTCGGCATCGTCGTTCCCGTGATAGCGACCGCCGTGTTCGCCATCACCGAGACGGAGAAGGTGGTCATGCTGACCGGTTGGCTGGTCTGGCTTGTGATCATCATCACCTTCTTGGTCATCGTGGAAGCGGTGCGCGACAGCCTCGGCAGGCAGGTGTGCCTCGAGTCGATGAGCGACGAGGAAGTCCGCGCGCTGTACGCGACGCGCAACGTCGTGGCGAACGGTGAGGTCGTGACGTCTCGTCGCGTCGCATTCAAAACCGACGCCCCTGCAACGACTGACGTGCCCGATGATGACGAAGCGGAAGGAGGCGCTCGATGAGAAACATCTGGACCTTGTTCTGCGGCGATCTCAAGCGACTGACGAGCAACGTGGTCACCGTCATCATCGTGTTGGGGCTGGTGTTTCTGCCGTCGCTGTTCTCTTGGTACAACCTCATAGCCTGCTGGAACGTCTTCGACAACACGGGGAACCTTAAGGTGGCCGTTGCCAACGCCGATGAGGGGTATTCGAGCGATCTCATGCCCATCGAGGTGAACATCGGCGAGAAGGTCGTCTCCGAGCTTCGAGCGAACGATCAGCTCGAATGGACGTTCACGAGTGTCGACGATGCGATTGACGGCGCGAAGTCGGGGCGCTATTACGCCGCCGTCGTCATCCCCGAGTCGTTCAGCCGTGACATGATGACGTTTTTCTCCGATGACGTCGAGCATGCGGAGATAATCTACTACTCGAACGAGAAGAAGAACGCCATCGCGCCCAAACTGACCGACCAGGGAGCCGATAAGGTTTCCGCCGAGGTGAACCAGGTGTTCGCCAAGACGCTCTCCGAGGCTGCGTTGGGCATTTCGTCCGCTGTGTTCGAGTACGCCGACGACGCCGACCTCCAGGGACGTCTCGGCGATTTGAGCAAGCACGTCGCCTCCCTCGGATCCCAAATGGCGAAGGCGTCGTCGCTTTTGACCACGTACTCGTCGGTGCTCGTCTCGTCTCAGGCGATCATCGAAGACTCGGCGAAGCTCATCGCCCAGGTGAAGGATGCATCAAGCGACGTGGTGTCTTCCATCGGAGATGCCAAGCAGGCGGCCGGCGACATCGCCGGCGCGATGGAGTCCTCGATGACGGCTCTTTCCACGGCGTTGTCCCAAAGCTCGGAGAGCTACGGTGCGGTCGGCGAGGCGGTTGACGCGGCGTTCGCGTCAACGGACGCTCTGTCCGCGAACGCGGCTTCGCAGATGCGCTCGCAGTCCGATTCAATCGATCGACAAATCGAGGGCTATCGCAGCCTCGTCGCCTCCCTCGAGCAGGTGAAACCATCGCTTCCCGCAGACGATCAGCCGCTCATCGACACGTTGATAACACGGCTCAACGCCTCCATCGAGCTACAGGAGCAGTTGCGTGACGCGTTGCGCTCGGGCGCGGACGGGGTCGAGGCGGGCAATGCCGATGCGCAGGCGAAACACGCCGAGATCAAGCAGCTCGCCGATCAGGCGTCTCAAAGCCTTGGTGACGCCAAGGTCGAATACGACCAGAACATCAAGCCGAGCCTTGACGAGTTGGCCTCCACGGTCACTGACGCGGGATCGTCCCTCTCGTCGACGACGGCTCTGCTCACCTCGGTGGGAGGCGATCTGTCCGGCACGGCGAACTCTATGTCAAGCGTGCTCGGCAACGCCAAGCAGAAGCTCGACGAGGCGTCGAGCGAGTTGTCGCAGACTTCCGAGAGCCTCGCGCAGCTGAGCCAACGTATGAACGAGGCGTTGGCGGCAGGGGATATCGACGCTCTTCGCGAGATCATCGGATCTGATCCCACGGCGCTCGCGTCGGCTTTGTCTGCCCCGGTGCAGCTCGACCGCCACGCGATCTATCCCGTGGATGATTTCGGTTCGGCTATGTCGCCTTTGTACACGACGCTCGCGCTTTGGATCGGCGCGCTTCTGATGATGGTCACGCTTAAAGTGGTGCCCGGGGCACGCACGCTCGAGCAGCTCGACAACCCGACGGCTCCTCAGCTGTTTCTCGGCAGATTCGGGTCGGTCGCGTTGCTCTCCTTGCTTCAGAGCACGATTTTGGCATTGGGAAACATGCTGTTCTTGCGGGTTCAGGTCGCGGATCCTCTTTTGTATCTCGTTTGCTTCTGGGTGGCGGGGCTCGTTTTCGCCTTCATCATCTACACGTTGGTGGTTTCCTTCGCCAACTTGGGCAAAGCTCTTTCGGTGTTTTTGCTGATCATTCAGGTTTCGGGCGGCGGCGGCAGCTATCCTTTGCAGCTTCTTCCCGACTTCGTCCAGAACCTTAGCCCGTACCTGCCGATCACGCACGCGGTCAACGCCATGCGCGCCGCGATGTTCGGCGTGTATCAGGGCGATTTCTGGATCGAGATAGGCGTGCTGCTGCTGTTCTGCATCCCGTTCGTTCTTTTGGGCCTCGTGCTGCGCAATCCGCTCATCAAGATCGTGTCGAAGTTCGTCGAGAAGGTTGAGAGCACCAAGGTCATGTAGCGTCATCGATGCGCGATAATAGAGCTTGAAATGACAAGCGTATGGAAGGCGCGAACATGAAGAGGTTCAACAACGATTACAACCGATCGGCGCACCCCCGCGTCATCGAGGCCATCGCCGCAGACGATGCGACCCATGCGGGCTATGGTCTCGATGAATGCTGCGACCATGCGGCGGATCTGATTCGCCGTTTATGCGACGCTCCTCATGCCGCGGTGCATTTTCTCGTCGGAGGAACGCAGGCGAACGCCACGGTCATCGCGGCCGCGCTTCGTCCGTACGAGAGCGTGTTGTGCGCCGATTCGGGCCACATCAACGTTCACGAAACCGGCGCCGTCGAGGCGACGGGGCATAAGATTCAGGCTCTTCCGAGCGTCGACGGCAAGATCTCCGCTGATCAGGTGCGCGAGGCGGGGGAGGAGTTTCGCACGAGCTGCGTTCCCGAGCACGTTACCGAGCCCGCTATGGTGTACGTGTCGTTTCCGACGGAATACGGAACGCTGTACACGCTCGATGAGCTCGAGGACCTGCGTTCGGCTTGCGATGAGTACGGCTTGATGCTTTTCATCGATGGTGCGCGCATGAGCTACGGTCTTGCCGCCGAATGCAACGATGTGGCTCTTTCCGATTTCGCGCGCCTTGCCGATGCGTTTTACCTCGGCGGTACGAAGTGCGGCGCGTTGTTCGGTGAGGCGGTGGTCGTCACCAACGAGAGGATCGCTTCTCATTTCCGCAGCTACATCAAACGTGCGGGAGGCATGCTGGCCAAAGGCTGGCTTCTTGGTGTGCAGTTCAGCGCGCTTTTGGAGGACGGCCTGTATTTCGATATCGCGCGCACGGCCGTGCAGCAGGCCATGCGCATTCGCCGCGCGTTCGCCGAGGCGGGTGTTCCCGCCTACATAGACAGCCCCACCAATCAGCAGTTCGTCGTCGTCACCGATGACGAGGCGCGTTATCTGGCTGCGAGCTACGTGTACGAGCCTGAGCTTCGCCTTTCCGACGGAAGGCAGGTCATCAGGTTCTGCACGTCGTGGAGCACGCGCGACTCAGACGTCGATGCCCTTGTCGAGGATATCGCGCGCATGAAGGAGCGGTGCCCGCGTGCCTGAGGAAGCCGGGATCTCGCCTGCTTGCCCGGATGTCGTCGCGTATTGTTTCGTATGGAAATCGTATAGCAGAAAACGCATGTCAGGTTAAAAGAATATTTCGCATCGATTTCATGTTGTAAACTGATCCGTTGTGGTTGCGTTAATTCATCAAGAGAGGATTTCTTCATGACGCAGGAACTCGTTTACTCCGGTAAAACCAAGGACGTGTTCGCCCTTGAGAACGGTAACTATTTGCTGAAGTTCAAGGATGACTGCACGGGTAAAGACGGCGTGTTCGATCCCGGCGAGAACTCCGTGGGACTCACCATCGAGGGCGTCGGCGATGTCAACCTGCGCATGTCCATCTACTTCTTCGAGAAGATCAACGCGGCGGGCATTAAGACCCATTACGTCAGCGCCGATCTCGACAACACCACCATGGAGGTGCTTCCTGCGAAGGTGTTCGGCAAGGGTCTCGAGGTCATCTGCCGTCACAAGGCGGTCGGTTCGTTCTACCGTCGCTACAAGCAGTACATCGAGGAGGGCGCCGATCTGCCCGCTTACGTGGAGACCACGTTCAAGAACGACGAGCTGGGCGATCCGCTGGTCACCAAGGACGGCCTGGTGGTGCTGGGCGTCATGACCGAGCAGCAGTACGACGAGCTTAAGGACATGACTCAGAAGATCACCCGTATCGTCGCCGATGATCTGGCCGAGAAGGGCCTTGTCCTCTACGACATCAAGTTCGAGTTCGGCTACGACGCCGAGGGCAACGTCATCCTCATCGACGAGATCGCCTCCGGCAACATGCGCGTTTACAAGAATGGCGAGTACATCGACCCGATGACGCTTTCCAAGCTGTTCTTCGCGTAAGTCTGCACTACATGCAAAATGTGCGAAAAGCCCCGCATGTGCGGGGCTTTTCTGCATCTTCCTCAGGTTTGCATGTCGGATATGAGCGCCATCGGCGCCTGCGTGTTCGGCAAGTCAACTGCGAGAGCGTCCGCAGCGGCGCGTCTCATCGGGGGCTTATTGCCGCTGCGACGCGCCGCTGTCGCGTATGGCGCCCCTGCCCCTCGCGGCAGCGGAAGAGTCTCGGTAGAGCATTGTCAGGACGAAGCCGACCGCGCTGCATACGGCGACGAACTCGAACATGCCGGCGAATCCACCGTTCAGCTGTTTCTGGTAGGCAAGCTGGATATCGGGTGCGTGCTCGTCGATGCTCGCGAGGTAGTTCTTCTTCGCTTCATCGAACAGCGCGGGGATTCCCTCGCGTGCGGCGGTAAGCCGGTCGATCATGGTCGCAAGCGAATCGCGCGCTTTCGTCATCTCGGATGCTGCATCCGTCGTGCGGGGATCCTCCGTCATCGTTGCGAGGGTCGCGTTCATGTCGTCAAGCGCGCCTTCCATGGGCCCGATTCCCTCGTCTATGCCCTCTTCTGCTTGCTTCTGCAGGTCGGGGGCGACTTGATCGAACATAACGCCGGCTAAGGCCTTGGTCGCGTCGACGACGGTTATGACGTCGGAATGTTCGAGCGCGTCAAGCGCTTCCAGGCTTGGTTCTACGGCGCTTGACGCATCGGCGGCGACGCTTTGATTCATGTCGATTTCGATATGCTCGTAATCAGTGAGCTTGGGGGCGCTTACGTCGTCGAGTATTTTCGCGAAGCTCGCGTCGTCTTTCATCGTTTCGAACTCGTCGTCGATCTGCTGCGCGTAGGGCAGGGGTGATACGGTGACGTCTTTCGGCAGCGCGTCGGTGATGGCCGTCTGCATGCCGACGCCGGCGTTCGCGACGAACGCGACCATGATGGCGGGGGCGATCGCCGTTCCGATGGAGCGCACAAGCGAGAGCGTGGCGAGCGCGGAGTTCGATTCCGCGTCGTCGGTTTTCTGCAGCATCATGTAGTTGAGCGGCGTTCCCATGGTGAAGCCCATGCCCAAGCCGATGAGCACCAAGCTCACGATGACGGTGAGGATGTTGGGGTTCGGGCAGGCGACGAACGTCGCGAACAGCGATCCGACGACCGCCGTGGCGAAACCGAATCCGAGCACGGGTTTGACCCCGAACTTGTCGATAAGCTTGCCCGACATCGGTGATCCGACGCCGGCGAAGATGCCGAGGATGATGACGAAGTATCCGCCCGAACCCGAGCGCATCATCATCGAGTTCTCGCAGAACTGCGGCAGGAAGATGTTCGACATCATGATGATGCCCGTCGCGATGGAGCAGATGAGCGTGATGACGATGTCGCGGTTCTTGAAGTAGCCGAGGTTCATGACGGGGTCGGCGGCTCGGTGCTCTATGTAGACGAACAGAGGTAAAAGCGCGATGAAGATGATCAGGAAGGGTGCGACGTCGAGGCTTGATATGGATGTCGGGATGTTGAAGAAGTCGAGCCCCTTGAGGCCGTACATGAGACTGAGCACCATGACGGTCATCACGACGACGCCGACGAGATCGAACGGGCGAACGTCGGCTTCTTTGGCGTTCTCGAGCTTCGCGAACCCCGCGATGAGGATGAACAGGCAGATGGGGACGTTGATGTAGAAGATGAACTGCCAGTTCGCCTGCCCGAACAAATCGAGGATGGCGCTGCCTGCCGAGGCCCCGAACACGTTGGCGATACCGTACACGCCGCCGACGAGGCCGAGCGCCATGCCGCGTTTCTCCTCGGGAAACGCCGTGCCGAACTCGGCCGTGGCTACCGGCATGATACCGCCGCCTCCGATCGCCTGCACGGCTCGTGCGAACAGCAGCATCTCGAAGCTGTTGAACTCGCGGCTGAGACCGCACATCAGGGAGCCGAGTCCGAACAGCGTTACGCAAAGCAGGTAGATGTACTTGCGTCCGTATTTATCGGCGAGCTTTCCCATGATGGGGATGCTCGCCGCATAGGCGAGCGTGTATATGGTGAGCATCCAGACGCCGAGGGAGTCCTCCACCCCCATCGAGTTTTGGATGACCGTTCGAGCGGGCGTGACGATGCCCATATCGAGCGCGCCGATGAACAGGCCGAGCAGATACACTGCGGCCACCATGACGTAGCCCTTCGATTTCCCTCGCATTTTTCTAGAGCCCTCTCTTGGATTTGTCCTCTATCAATGCCGTTGAGTTGCGGCAGAGCGTCTCGATAACCCGTTCGAACGCTTCGAGATCGTCGTGTCCGACGTTTTCGAAAGCGCGCGAGGACCACGTGCGGTAGATCTCGCTCATACGCGACAGCACAGGATCGGCGGCATCTGTCATGCTCACGAGGTTTTCGCGTTTGTTCGCCGGGTTCTGCCTTCGGCTGATCAGACCGCGGTTTTCGAGCTTTACGAGCGTTTTGGCGACGGCGCCTTTGTCAACCCCGATGAACTGCGCGATGAAATCCTGGTTCACCTCGTCGTTGCCCGATAGCGCCATAAGGACCTGCATTTCCGGAAAGCCCAAATCGAGGTCTTCTCCGATGCGTCGTTCCGCGTAGAGTCGCATTTGACGCGCGATGAGCGAAATGCCTCCCATGAGATCCACGGGACCCGTCCTTTCTTCGAAGCGCGTCTTTTAGGTATGCGCTCTGTAGTCAAGACAACAGTTGTCGGGACAACGATAAAGCTACCCGCGGACAGTGTCAACACGGGTAGCGAAAGGAGTTTGTTGCGCGCGATACGTCTACATGCGCAGCATGAGCTCTCTGGAGACGACTCGTCCGTCTTCGATGTAAGTGCGGGGAACGCGCTTGCTCACCGAGCACACCAGCTCGTAGGGGATGGTTCCCGCAGCCTCCGCCATGTTTTCGATGGGGTTTTTCTCCCCGAAGATCTCAATCTCGCTGCCGACGTCTACGCGGGGTTTGCCGGTGAGGTCGATCATGGCCATGTCCATGCAGATCCGTCCGCGAACAGGCGCGGGCCCGTCTGCGGTCATCAGGCTGTAGTTGTTCGAGAGGCAGCGCATGAACCCGTCGGCGTAACCGTAAGGCACGACGCCGATGCGCGTGGTGCCGTGGGTGGTGAAGGTGCCGCCGTAGCTGACCTTGGTTCCTGCGGGGTAGATCTTTATGGTGCTGACAGTGGTCTTCATCGACATGACCGGCTTCAACCCGAGCAGCTTGGCGTGCTCACCGTAGCCGTACAACAAAAGGCCGGGGCGCACCATGTCGAGGTGCTTCTCCGGGCTTGTGGCGGTGGCCCCGGTGTTGGCGCAATGCCTGATGGGAAATGTGCGACCGAGCTTCGCCTCAGCTTCCTCGATGACGCGGTTGAAGAGCTTGAATTGGTGATCGGTGTAGGCGATGCTTTCCTCGTCATCTTCGTCTGCCATGGAGAAGTGCGTGAAGATGCCCTCGGCGTCAAGCCCCGGCAGACTGCAGGCGTGCACGATTCCGTCGACGCCGTGCTCGAAATAGCCGCCTTCGCAGATGTATCCCAGGCGCGACATGCCGGTATCCACCTTGATGTGGATCTTGAGGGTGCCGCTGCATCGTTGAGCGGCGGAGCTGTACTCCTCGGCCTTCGCCTCGCATGAGACGGTTTGCGTGATGTTGAAGCAGATGAGCCTGTCCACCTGCTCGACCGGCGTGTGGCCGAGGATGAGGATGGGCATGGTGATGCCGTTGATGCGCAGCTCCATCGCCTCGTCGATGCTGCTGACCGCGAGGTAGTCGGCGCCGAGCGACTGGAGTTTCTCGGCCACTTGAACCGAGCCGTGCCCGTAGGCGTCGGCCTTCACGACGCCGAGGAACTTGACCTTGGGGCCGATGTGCTGCCTTATGCGGTTGTAGTTGTAAGTGAGATTGTCCAGGCTGATTTCAGCCCACGCGCGTCTCAACGTCGATTCCATGTACGTTCTCCAGCTACTCGGTTGATCGAGGGCGCATTATCTCCGATCGTCCTCGCTTCGATGACTTGGTTGCCGTGCAACCGTTACAGCATACTCCCAAATTCTGATACGTCGGCAGGCATCACGTATAACGCACTTCGACGGATGCCAACCGTCGAAGTGCGGTGCCTTGCCGGCCTGAAGGGAGATGCGGGTGGTCGACCTTCGCGTGCTCGTCGAACTGGAGACGTTTTACCTTGCGAGGTCGGCGAGGGTGTCGCCTGCAAGGCGGTAGACCGTCCAGTCGGACATCGGCTCGGCTCCAAGCGACAGGTAAAAATCGATGCTCGGCTGGTTCCAGTCCAAGCAGCTCCACTCAAGTCTGCCGCAACCGCGTTCCACCGTGATGGACGCCAGTTTTCGCAGCAGCGCCTTCCCGTGCCCGCGTCCGCGGAACTCGGGTTTGACGAACAGGTCTTCCAGGTAGACGCCTGCGCGACCGAGGAAGGTCGAGAAATTATGGAAGAACAGCGCGAACCCGACTTCGGCATCGTCTTCCATGACGAAGATCACCTCTGCCTTGCCCTTGTCGAAGATCCACTCTTCGAGCAGTTCCTCGGTTGCGACGACGTCGTCGAGCATGTGCTCGTGCTCGGCAAGGCCGCGGATGAACTCGAGGATGAGGGCGGTGTCCTCGCGACTGGCGTAGCGGAAGGTGCGGACGATGTTTTCGCTCATGGGTTTCCTTTCGACTTTTCGCCTATTGTATTGTTTGCGACGGCTTGCGGGTTTTTCAAAGGCGGCGATTCGACCGCCTTAGGAACGTGCATGCGCCGCCTTCCACGCGATGTTGTTCTCGAGCATTTCCTCGAAGCTGACGGGTTCGAAACCGTTGACGTCGACGCCTGCGTTCAACATGCGGTCCATGTTGCTGATCAGCGGCCAGCTCATGTCCCCGGTGCTGTTGTGAATGTGTCCATGGATGTGCCAGCTGAAGCTACGTCGGCTGTTTCTCCAGGACATCATGGGGTAATGGCACAGCGTGACGCATCGTTTTCCGTCGACGATTTCCAGGAGGGGCGCGACCTCGTCGAACTCCGCGACGGCGCCTTCGTCCTTCATCCACGTGAAGTCGTGGTTGCCGATGACGAGATGCTTGCGCCCCTTCAGCTTCTGCGCGATGCCGCGCACCGAATCCCCGCAGCGATACGCGAAATCGCCGAGGACGTAGACGTCGTCGGCGTCGGAGACCTTCGCGTTCCAACGCTCGATGAGAGCGCGGTTCATCTCCTCGATATCGTCGAAGGGCCGATCGCAAAAGCCTATGATGTTCTTGTGGCCGAAATGAGTGTCCGATGTGTAGAAGACGGTCATGTTCGTTCTCCTGCTCGTTTTTCGTTGACGGAACCTTTGCGGGGCGTCCTCCGGGCGAACTCGGTTGCGGTTTTGCGCGGGACGTTTTCCGATGGTTTTCCGCCGATGGGTCGTATGGTGGCAATCGGGTCAATAAAAAAGCGCGCCCCGGAAAATGAACTAGACCCCAAAAGTTGGACGGTCAAATAAAGTTCTCAAGCGGCGCTCAT